>CAZCJR010000060.1:0-29323 GCA_964499225.1 uncultured Cellvibrionaceae bacterium
CGATGGTAGTGTGGGGTCTCCCCATGTGAGAGTAGGTCATCGTCAAGCTTCTAATACTAAAAGCGCCCTTCAGATTCCTGCAGGGCGCTTTTTTTATGCCCGGCTTTTGCTCTGAATTTAATTTGTGACAGTTTTTTTTAGGGAAGAACGATGTACGGACGCAGATCAATGACAATATGATGCTTATTTGATGCCTCGTTGACTTATAATTCCCCAGATTTTTTAAGATCAAAATACAACTTTTGAAAAGATGAGCTGGTCTTGTTGGTGTCACTTTTCATCATCGAGATATTTGTTGGTGTACTTTGCAGCACGATGGAATTAGATCTGACCATGAATGAATTGCTACGGCAAGCCTATTTATCGGCGCTCGGCATAGAAAATTATGCCCCGCGCTGGCTGCTGCCATCTGCTCCTGTTTCACTTGCTTGTGTTGTGCCGCTGTTTGATATTCCCGTCGCAATAGCCGAAACTTCGCCAGCGGCTTTTGTTGCGGCAGCGATGAATTCGCACAGTGAAAGTAATACTCTTGCCCCCAATTTGTTAACGACAATTGCCGATTTGGCGGAGCAAAAAAAGGCACTTCTTGCCGTCAATGCGGCAGAGATTCTGCAACAATTGGAAGAAAAAAAGGCACCGGTTGTTCAGCCTTTTTCACTAACTGTTTATCGACCACAACCTGGCTTTTTAATTATAGATTCGCGTAACACCACGTTGGCATTACCGACAGAGGTGTTGCTGAATAATCTTTTGCGAGCGCACTTTCAAAACATGCAGTTTGCGCTTGGCGAAGAGGTGTTACGCTGGCCGATGATTGAGAACCGATTTGTATCGCGCACGGAGGGTGATGCTCGCAATGAGTTGCAGACTTGGCTGGCGGTAGAAAATGAATTACGCCCTATTCACGCGTTGTGGTTAATGGGTGAAAGCGCAGCACGCTATTGGTTGGATCCGGAAAGCGATTGGTCGGCAACATGCTGGACAATCCAGCCAATCAAGGATTCGTCGTTGCAGGCGCTGATATTGCCGAGTCTGAATCAATTGCTCCAACACCCTGCACAAAAGTCCAGATTATGGGCTTGCATGCCGTAATTTATCGCGGTTCCATTGCTACCTACTCTGAAATTTAAACGATGCCCGAAGAACTTTCTCTTGTGTGCGAAACTTACACTGGCTTAGTACTGCAATTCCGTTTAATTGCTGCGGATGATATTCCTCACGTAATGGCACTGGAGCGCAGCGCTCACTCCCACCCCTGGCGACAATCCAGTTTTGAAGACTGTTTAAATGGCCGGCAAAAATGCTGGCTTGCAGAGCATAAGGGGATTTTAGTGGGATATGTGGTCGTCACTCATGGCGGTGGCGATGCAGAATTGTTGAATATTTCAGTTTCCCCTGCTTACCAGCGTAAAGGAATAGGGCATTGCTTATTGGCCCATGCGGTGAATTGCGTTAAAGAAAAGGCTGACATGTTGTTTTTAGAGGTGCGCATGTCCAATCGTAAGGCTATCGCACTCTATGAACGAGAGGATTTTTTCGAGGTTGGTCAGCGCAAAAACTATTATCCAACTATCAATGGACATGAGGATGCGCTCTTGATGGCACGGCAGCTTTTATAACACTATTTAGTGAATTTACTGTTTTACCGGGCGCTTGTGCAACTTGCGTTGTAAGGTGCGCCGATGCATACCTAGTGCCCTTGCGGTTGCTGAGATGTTGCCATCATTCTCCTGCAATATTTTTTGGATGTGTTCCCACTCCAATCGGTCAACTGAAAGTGGTGTATAAGTCGGTTCGGTTGATAGTTGCTGTTTTTGCTCACCAAAAGCAGCAAGGATTTCATCAGCATCCGCTGGCTTGCACAAATAATTAACTGCACCTAGTTTTACTGCCTCGACGGCGGTTGAAATGCTTGAATAGCCGGTCAACATCACTATCGCTATTTCAGGTTGACACAATTTCAATTCGCGAATTAATTGCAGGCCTGAATCGCTCCCCAGTTTTAAATCGACAATCGCCCGCTCAAAATTAATGTTGCTCGTTAGTTGCAATGCCTGCGCCGCATTGCTTGCCGATGTTGTTGAAAATCCGCGTCTTTGCAATACGCGTTCAAGCATTCCCGCCAATGTGGGATCATCATCTACGATTAAAAAATCAGTTTTGATTGCACTCATATTGCGTGTAGCTCTGTAGGTGACACAAGTGTGATGGGCAACTCTAGCTGGGTAATAGTGCCGTGTGGAGCTCGATTGCGAATCGATACAGTCCCTCCGTAACGATTAATCGTAGCTTGTGTTAGCAGCAAGCCAATTCCGAGCCCCTTAGCTTTAGTTGAAATAAAAGATTTCCCCAAATGTGCAGTCACTTCTTCCGCAATCCCAGCTCCACTGTCCTTAATTATCCACTGCATTTTTTGCGTGCTCCAGTGAATATCAATTTCAATATCCTTGGGGCTGGCATCGGCAGCATTATTCAATAAATTAATAATTGCTTGAGCAATCGTTGGATGAAATTGAGCAGTAATTTCTGGTTGATTGGGCGCAATATTGATTGTAGCAATGATATCTGGACGCATAATTTTCCAGCGTTCGATTAATGCGTTGCAGTATTCACTAACGTCTTCATTTGGTAATTGACCGTCTTTAGTTTGCTCAGCGGTGGCAACCAATTCGCGCAGAGTATTGGCACATTGGTTGACCTGTTCTTGCAGTACTTGCAAATCTTTTTGTAGCGGTTTGATCTCTCTATATTCTGTACGTAATTCGCTGAGCAAGAGTTTCATAGTCGATAATGGAGTGCCTAGCTCATGGGCAGTGCCTGCAGCGAGTGTGGCGACGGCCATCACTTGTTCATCGCGCAATTGGTCTTCACGCCAGCGATTTAATTGCGCTTCTTGAGCGCGTAGGTCGCGTGCCATTTTCACAATAAAATAGGTAATCAAACACGCGCTAATAAAAAAATTCAACCACATGCCCATCACATGCAAATTGATTGAGTTATCCGCTTGATGGTGGTGCGGTGAGAGTATTGGCAAGGGAACATGAAAAAATAATAATAGTGAATAACTCAGCACACTCAAACTGGCAATTGCTATCGTATAGGTACCGCTTAAAGTTGCTGCGCTAATGCAGATGGGGACTAAAAAATAGGAGACGAAGGGATTGTTGGCTCCGCCGCTATAGTAGAACACTGTACTTAAGCAAATTAAATCTACCAACAGCTGGATAAAAAATTCCACTTGAGCAACTGGCAGCGGTTTGCGCAAGCGTACGAAGGTGAGCAGATTAACTCCGGTCAGAATTACCAGCGCGGTGAGTATTTCTGTAAACGGTAGATTAACTGTGCCATCCCATAAGAACATAACTGCCGCAACCCCGAGGCAGATCAAAATCAACGTACGAATAATCACCCAGTAGCCCAAGTGTTGCGCGTGGCCAGCGAGAGTGAAGGGCGCATTTGTGAACGGTGTCTGAGGCATTGGCAAGGGGTCGGTAAGCAGGTATCGGATTTTGATTATAGCGAACTGATACTGTGCAAACTGTTAAACAAACAAATCTGTAATGCGACACTTTGTCGCGCCCCGATTCTCCCGAGGCGAGGCGCCACAAGGACACTGGTGTATACTGCACGTCATTTTTTGATCGTATTGTTGATCCCATCATCCGGCAGTGTTTATGGCAACCCCCTTACAAGCAACTCTTACCGAAGGACGGGTCTCTGAACAGCTAAAAACTCTGGCATTGCCTCTGGTTTGGGGGTTGATGGCAACTATGTCGTTCAATGCGATAGAAACCTTTTTCATCGCCCAATTGGGGCGTGAACCGCTGGCGGCGCTCAGTTTTACCTTCCCGATTATTATGGTGCTCACCAGTTTGGGGATTGGCTTGGGCGCTGGTACATCATCCGCCGTAGCTCGCGCAATTGGTGAGGGCGACTCCAGTAAAGCGCGGCGGCTTGCCACCGATGCGATGAGCCTCACATTTATCATCTCGGCAAGCGTCTGCTTATTGGGCTGGCTCACGCTTGAGCCGATGTTTCTCGCCTTGGGTGCGACTACGGATTTGATTCCCTTGATCCGTTCCTACATGTCGATCTGGTATTTCAGCGCGCCTTGTTTGATGGTGCCTATGGTGTGCCTCTCGGCGCTGCGTGCGATGGGTATGAGTCAGGTGCAGGGATATTTGATGGGCGGAGCCGCGCTGTTCAATGTATTGCTTGACCCTATTTTGATCTTTGGCTTGTTCGGTGCCCCGGCGCTGGGGCTGCAAGGCGCTGCATTGGCTACCCTGATTACCCGCGCATTAATGTTGATAGTCGCACTTTATATTTTGCACGCGCGCGTGCACATGTTGGTTAATCCCTTTTTGCCTTGGGAAAAACTGAAAAAATCCTGGATGAAGATTGTCGAAGTCGGTGCGCCAGCGATGGTCGCCAATGTCATTATTCCGTTTGCGAGCGCGATTGTTATCGCGATGGTCGCAGCCTACGGTACTGATGCGGTTGCAGCGATGGGAATTGCGATGCGTATCGAACCATTGGCGCTGATCGTTTTTTACGCGCTTTCCGGCGTAGTGGGTCCTTTTTTCGGGCAGAACCTTGGTGCAGGCAAACTGGAGCGTTTATATGAAGCATTGCGTGTACTCACCATTTTTTGTTTGGTTTTTGGTGTGCTGCTGGCGTTGATATTAGGAATTTTCGGTGCTGAGATCGCGGGTTTATTTGGCGATCACGCCGAAGTCGTTACTATCACTGCCACCTATTTAATGATTGTGCCGATGAGTTACGGTGCCTATGGCTTGGTGATGGCTGTCAACGCCGCCTTCAATGGACTAGGTCGCCCTTGGCCCGCGATGATAATTTCTGCTGGTCGTGTACTTTACGTCTACTTGCCACTCGCTTGGTTGGGCCAACATTGGTGGGGAATGACGGGGCTTTTTATCGCGACCGCGCTTGCCAATCTTTTGCTCGGTCTATGGGCGTGGCTTTGGCTAAAAAAACATATTCACCAACAGACGGCTCCCGCTGAGCCATAGCGACGTTGCAATTGTTCCTCAGCTCTTCTCACCAATAAGTGGCTCGCAGGGTATAATTCCCGCACTCTTCTTCGTATCTTTTTATTCTTTATCTTTTAACGCGATATTTTTATGATTAATTTAACTGCTGAACTCGCCAAGCGCCGTACCTTCGCGATTATTTCCCACCCCGATGCCGGTAAAACAACGGTGACTGAAAAATTATTGCTCTGGGGTAATGCCATTCAGCTAGCGGGTTCGGTCAAAGGTAAGCGCGGCCCACATGCTAAATCGGATTGGATGACCATGGAGCAGGAGCGCGGAATTTCCGTGACCTCATCGGTGATGCAATTTCCTTATAAAGACCGCATTGTCAACTTGCTTGATACTCCCGGGCACGAAGATTTCTCGGAAGATACTTATCGCACACTCACTGCGGTGGACTCCGTGTTGATGATGATTGACGGCGCAAAAGGCGTAGAAGATCGTACTATCAAATTAATGGAAGTGTGTCGGCTGCGTGATACACCGATTTTAACTTTCATCAACAAAATGGATCGTGAAAGTCGCGATGCAGTTGAGCTACTTGATGAAATTGAAAACGTCTTAAAAATTACTGCAGCACCTATTAACTGGCCCTTGGGTAGCGGTAAAGAATTTGTTGGCGTTTATAATTTTTATACCGATGTGATTCATGTCTACCAACAGGGTATGGGGCATACGATTCCCGATGATATTCAAATCAAAGGTCTGGATAGTGCTGAGGCCACTAGATTGCTGGGCGCCTACGCGCAGGACGTGCGTGATCAAATTGAGTTTGTGCGTGGTGCGACTAACCAATTTGATTTGGAAGAGTATCTCGCTGGCCGCATGACACCGGTTTTTTTTGGTACTGCTCTGGGTAACTTTGGTGTGCGCGAAATGCTGGATGGTTTTGTCGAGTGGGCACCCACGCCGCGCGCGCGCGCAACTCACGAGCGTGTAGTCGAGCCGGGCGAAGAAAAATTCAGTGGCTTTATTTTCAAGATCCAGGCGAATATGGATCCTAAGCACCGCGATCGCATTGCGTTTATGCGTATCTGTTCTGGGACCTACTCGCAGGGCATGAAAATGAAGCACGTGCGGTTGGGCAAAGAGATTAAAATTGCGGACGCTGTGACCTTTATGGCGGGTGATCGCAGCGCAGTTGAAGAAGCGATTGCGGGCGATATTATCGGTTTGCACAACCACGGTACTATTCAAATCGGTGATACGTTTACTGAAGGCGAAAACTTGAAATTCACCGGCATTCCTCACTTTGCACCGGAGTTATTTCGTCGCATCCGCTTGAAAGATCCACTTAAAATGAAACAGCTGCAAAAAGGTTTGCAACAGTTGTCAGAAGAGGGCTCCACGCAAGTATTTTTCCCCATCAACAATAACGATATTGTGGTGGGCGCGGTGGGTGTTCTGCAATTTGAAGTAGTAACCTATCGTTTGAAAGATGAATACAAAGTCGAAGCGATTTACGAACCGGTGAATGTGACTACTGCGCGTTGGTGCGATTGCACCGATCCGAAGAAGTTGGAAGAGTTTAATCGCAAATGCGCCGATAACCTCGCGTTGGATGGTGGTGGACATCTCACTTATCTCGCACCTTCGCGGGTAAATTTGTCGCTCACTCAAGAGCGGCATCCTGAGGTTGTCTTCCGTGCGACGCGCGAGCATTAATCGCTATGATCGTTTTTGTCATCACGCTGGCGGTTTTCCTGAGTGTTATTGGTGTGTTGCTCTGGGTAAAAACGCCGCGCTACCAAATGACAAAAGCGGATTTGATCCTGCTCTTGCAAAAGGTATTAGTCGGGCAGGCAAGTGAAAACGATTGGGCGATTTTTTTATCCTCGTCTTTTCGCCATTGCCCTGAATTGGAACCCTTTCGCGATGCCTGCGCAGCGATTGATGAAAAAGAATATCTGGGCCATACTCGGGCGGGGTTTTTGTTGAGCGAAACTGGTTTAGCACAAGTTCGTTGGATTTTGGAGAAGGTGGAGTCACTGGACTGCTAATCTGCGTGTTAGCCGGTCTACACTCGTTTATACTCAGTCCATTTTTATCATCAACCATCTTCACAGCCCAAGCAGGATTGATCTTGACAACAAACTCGGACAACAAGGATCTTATTTGGGACTTGGATGCCTTTAACCAGCGCCAGCGCGCGGTGGATTTTGTTATGGGGTTTGAAAATAAACTCTGTGTCTATTCCAGTTCGGTTGATCAGCTTTACACTAACTACAATATCTTCTTTCCCAAGGAGGAAGAGCGTAAGTTGGTGATCTTGCCTAATCCTTACATGCCGCACGATACCTTTAATGGCATTGCGACGAATGCCGTTACGCCGACGGGAATGGAAATTATCCCTGGCGTTTATCAATCCCGTCCTTGCTTGTTTTTGCGTATTCCTTTTCGTAGCGGTACTGTTAAATATCGCTCCGTGCCCTTACAGATGGGATTGAATATAGTTCGGCAAAAACTGCCACCGCACAAACCTTTTCTGCCCGTGTTGATGAAGGGGGACTTGCGCGAGTTAGATGCATCAACTCCATGCTTACATCTGCATGCAATACATTTGGATCGCTTGACTGAACACTCCAATTTGGAGCGTAGTGGTATTCATAAAGTGATTGAGCAGCGTTTGCGGCAACTGAGTTAGTCATCGGGTTTAAAGAACGCAAAGCTAATAAAAAAGCCACCGCATTGGGTGGCTTTTTTATTAGTGGCGATTGTGAGTTTTTATGCAGATGGTAACGTCCAGCGCATTGGCACAGAAAACTCAAAGCGAGCTCCAGTCATTTCCGCTGGTAACTCGGGAAAGGGAGCTGAGCGTTTTATTGCCTCAAGTGCTTCTTTATTTAGCAATTCAAACTTGCTTGTCTCAAGAAGGTTTGTGCTGAGAATATTGCCTTGGCGATCTATCACAATCGCAACACGCACACTGCCTGCTTGTCCCCGGTCTAGCGCGCGTTGCGGATATCTGGTTTTGCTGCGGATTTTTTTGATCGCATCAGATACATAAAATTGACGGGCCAACAGGCTTTGCGCTGTCAGTGCTGGCCCCTCGTCTTCGTCGTCCTCTGTAGTAGCAGCTGCGACGGCTGCGGTACTAGCCGCGGTGGTGGAAACCACCGGAGCTGGTTTTTCAGCTTGTGTGATAGGAGCAGGTATGTCCAATGCAGGTTTTTCGATGGTGGGTACATCCAGTTTCGGTAACTCGGTCTTCGCTATCACTACTGCATCGACTTTTAAGTCAGTCGATGCTTTGGATGAAGTGGCTTGTGCTGTTTTGGTTTCTTTAACTTCGACTTGGATACCAGTCCACCCTTTGATTTCCGATGAGCGTGCTGCCGTTGGCATAATCACACCGAAGCGGCCGCGTAAACCTGCATCCACGTCGCCCACCTTAAGTAAGCTATCGCGGTAGTCTGACGATAGAGGGATTTTCCCGATCCAAGTTGACAGTAACATGGAAAAAAAGGTGTTGTCGTTGATATTGCCGAGCGCCACTCCGTTAACCGCTATATCGACCCCCTTGCCGGGTGTATTTTTGAAGACAATGAAATCATTTTTCAGAAATCGGCCCCTAAATAATCCGTCAAATTTCACCATATTATCCGCTTGCGCAGTGAGCGCATCAGCCCGGCTGTTAACTGCCATACCTTCAATCCACAGGCGACTGAAGCGGCGAGTTGTTAATCCATCCGGGGCAACTATTTTCAACTCCATGCGCATGGGCTGGTTATTATTGATGAGTGTGTCGGCATCATTGCTAAGGGATTCGGAATAAAGTGCACCGATAAACATTTCCTGGCCTAATTCTTGATGTACACCTATACCATTTAGCATAGGCTCAGCGCGGGTTAGCTGGCAGAGCATTAATAGCGAAATACTGATGAGAACGCGTAATAGATGGTTGAAGCGCATAGTCTTGCTACTCTCTATTTTTAGGGACTTTATAGTCGATTTAAGTTGTTGCCCATTTGCCATAAGCTAAATATTAGTAGGGAAACAGAGCTATGATATAGAAAAAAAGCACGGTAGCGTACCTAAGAGATAGTTTGACTATAGTTGTTCTAACTATTTTCAGTAGTATCATGCGTATCTAGGGAGCTTTACAGTGGGATTAGTCACTCTGGTTTGATTCGCGGCGAATAAACGATAAAAAACTTATATTACGGGTAGATGATGGAAACGAAACCTCTGCACAAGTTACCGAGAGAGACATTAGAGCATCTACTGTCGGGAATACCATTTTTTAAAGTAGTCAGACAGCAGGATCTGAAACAATTTGAATTGCTGCTACAGGCATCGCGCGTTGTCTCTTATCTTCCTGGCGAAATTGTTCTGCAGAAGGGCGATTCCGGCAATTGGCTCTATTTCTTGCTCAAAGGCAAATTGGCAGTTTATGTGGATCAGGCTTTACAGGGCGACCTCGTCAATTATGTTACTCCGGGTGAAGTATTTGGGGATTTGGCACAGTTGATGGGGCAGGCGCGAACAGCAACGGTAATTGCTGATCCCGCAGCGAAAGAATCGATGGTTCTGGCGCTGGACTTTAATGTGTTTGGTCCCCTAAATTCAGTAAATCCGATATCCAGGCAAACCAAGCTATCCTACTATCGTAACACCGCACATAACTTACGTTGGAAATTGGAAGTTTATCGGTCGCAACATCTTCAGCATGAGTTGGCCAATAAGCATCGTCAAATAAAATTGTATCTCGGCCCTAAAGACACGCATGAAGAGTTGGTTTCGCTGCATGAGCAATCCCAAGCACTGGCGCTGTTGCTTCTGGAATGGAATAAAGAGTTCGGCGCTCTATCGGCGGAGACCTTAGCCCAGAATCGCCATGTCGCAGAGCGCGAGTCGTAGGCGCAACTTCGGCGCATTCCCCCCTCTTGCAGCAATTGTATTTTCTACTGCTACACTCACTAAAATAACAACCCAATAATTAGTGTAGTAGCGTCAATGAAATTTGAAGAGCTAAAACTCACCTACGGTTATCCATTGCAGTTGCAAACTGCCACAGTGGCAGGGCAGGCTGAGCGTTTTTCTTGTCGGTTAATCGGTTGTTTACCGGGGCGAAGCATTTTATTGTCAGTACCAAAGCAAGCCGGCAAGCTGGTGAAGTTCAGGGCAGGACAGAAAATAGTGGTCCGCTTGATGATCGATAATGGTATCGGTATTTTTGCTGGTATTGTCGAAAGTCAAACCCAAGACCCTTATCCCATATTACACCTCAGTTACCCCGAAGCAGTGACCTTCAAAGGAATAAGAGGCGCAACACGTGTGGCTGTGCGCGAAAAAATTGAAGTTACCAATATCAGTTTAGAAAGTAAAATTAAAGCCTCTGGATTTATATCGGACATGAGCATCAGCGGCACTCGTATTGAATTGAGTGACGATATCGCTGAAATTGGCGATATGCTTGAACTCCGTGCACAAATAGTTATTCGTGATGTGAAAAGGGAGTTGATGTTGACGGGAGTGATTCGATCGCGGGTTGACCCTACGGATAACTTGGGTGAGGGCGTATTAGTTAGCTACGGGCTGGAATTTGCGAACCAACCAGATGAACAACGATTAGTGATGTATGCTTATGTATTTAATCAAATGGCATTGCAGGAGAATTCAGCTGCATAGCGGTCACTAATATCTATCTCGTAGCTGGAGTAAATAAAAAAGGCACCCGAGGGTGCCTTTTTTATTGATGCGGTTGTAATTAAGCAGCAGGAACAGCAGCTTTTGGCTTACGACCACGTTTGGCGGGTGCGGCACCAGCTGGCTTTTTAGCTGCAGGAGCTTTTTTCGCTACAGGCTTTTTAACAACAGCTTTTTTCACTGCAGGTTTCTTAGCTACTGCTTTTTTAGCAGGGGCCTTTTTCGCTACCGCCTTTTTAACCGGCGCTTTTTTCGCTACGGCAGGCTTCTTGGCTACAGCTTTAGCTGCAGGCTTTTTGGCGGCAACTTTAGCTTTAGCGGCAATCTTCTTCGCAGCTACTTTAGCTTTTGCGGCTGCTTTTTTTGCTGCAACTTTAGCTTTAGTGGCTGCTTTCTTCTCGGCAACTTTTTTCTTCAATGCAGCTTTCTTGGCAGCAGCTTTGGCTTTTACAGCTTGTTTCTTGGCAGCTAATTTAGCTTTAGCAGCCGATTTCTTAGCAGCTAATTTAGCTCTGGCAGCTGCTTTCTTCTCTGCAACTTTGCTTTTCGCTGCGGCTTTTTTAGCTGATGCTTTCAAACGCTTAGCTACAGCAGCTTCTGCTTTAGCAACTGCTTTGTCGTGAGCGGCAGCCAGTTTAGCGGCAGCTTTAGCGGCAGCAGCTTCTTTCTTGGCGGCAGCAACTTTGGCTTTAGCTGCAGTGGCTTCTTTTTTAACAGAAGCAACAACAGCTTTAGCGGCAGAAACTTGTTTCGCTGAACCTGGGGTTTTCTTTTTAGCAGCGGCGGCCAATTTGCTTTGTGCGGCTTTCAATGCGGCAGTTGCTTTCGCAGCATCTTTTGCCAAACCAGCAACAGCTTTACCAGCATCAACAGCTTGAGCCGCGCGAGCTTTTGCCAGTTGAGTTTTCAGTTGAGCCAATTGCTGTTCCAAACTTGCAACAGTATTAACAGCGGTTTGTTTACGTGCAGCCATGGTGTGCTTCCTTTATAGTTTTCGACAAGTCGATAAATGGATTAAAAAGTACAACATGTATAAGTTAAAACTTTATTAAAAAAATTCAAGTTTTTTGCGCTAAATAGTCAATAAAAATGCGTTTTTTTGATGATTTTTAGTAAAAAAATGTGTTTTTCTTAATTTTCAGGAAATTTTTTCTTTATGTCGCCCTTTGTGCAAGAAAAAAAGAAGCGATGCAATGTTCGAATTTTTGTCGCTGCACTACCTTTAAATTATTTTTTAGCTATATTTTTCATCCGTTTTGCCGGGTGTACTCGGGTTGAAAATAGCTATTTTGGATTTGTTTAAAACTCGTCAGCTGGATTTCTAATGGTCGATTTCTGACGTATTCATAATTCACCGTTAAGCCGATTGAGAAATTTGGAGGGTGGTCGAGGTTGTAATCGGCGGCTCATATCGATTGCAAACAACTAAAACAAATGGCTTTCAGCAATCCTGTTTCGCTAATGCAGGTGCACGGTTGTATTGTTTCAGTTGGTTTGTGTCAGCCCGTGCCGATTGATAAAACTGTTGTCCTGTTGAAACTATGCTTTTGACATCGTCACAATCGACGGTGTCTTCACGGACTTTTCAATCGGCGAAGTCATTATTGAGAGTCGTGTGGAAGTGTTTCCAGAAAGATGGTTGCCTCGGTGTGCGGCAAAAGAAGCTTGCATTGAGGGCGAGTTATGGTTTCGGTATCGTTTAAGTTGGTTTCGAGTCGCCGTTGACTGCACTTGCAGGTGTTGTCGTGACAGCAAGATTATTGATAATAGGATTTACTGGGAGACAATTCTCCCGCATTCATGAAACGCTTTGGTTGAATTCATCCATCGCCCGCTTCGTCGATGGTGATGTAGTAGCTCTCTAAATTACGAAGGTGGTTAGATACTGTTTTTGTATTTGGCTCGTACAGCAAAAAAGAATTTATTTGAGACGATTCAAACCTAATGCTCAGCTCTTAAGCTGGCAAACGAGTTCCCGCTTTATCAAATGGAAGAGGGGACACGTTGTTTTTGGTTGGATGCGATAATGTGGTAATTAGTCTCGCGTCGTTCAATTAACTCCAACGCTTGTTGATGCTCCCAATGTTAACATTGGGGTGTGTGATATCGGTTGGCTCTGCGACCTAAACCCCTCCGTTCGAATGGAATAAATTTTAAAAAGGCTGTTTGAATTTTTTTGGGCGCAGATTGAGCCGGCCTCAAATGTTACTTATCTGTGCGCTTATTGTTTTCGGGCGAACACAACCGGATAGCAAACCGCTTTGCGGGTCCAAAATTCGTAAAATCGACGGGGTTACTGAAAAGTTTGGAAGAAGATCCAAATGCCCAGCACGACGAGAGATAGCACGGTGATTGTTGAGAAAGTTAATAGTGCCGGTGTTATTGGTAGTTGCGTGCGACGATTGGGCTTGTAGGACCAGGATTGACGTTCTTATGAGTTGATGGAGTTTCTGTCTGATTCCTTCGTTAGTATCCCCTGTCTGGTTTGTAATATGCGTGCAGCCCCATCTGTCGTCCCTGGGGCCTACGAGCAACCTGAGGTGGCGGTGCCCGATTTTTGACACCACAGCGAGCCGTCATGAGGGAAGTTGGCTCGCGGTCAATAAATAACCAGGCGTCTTGGACTGCGTGAATATTTCGCGTAAATTCACGGCGGGAGTCGGTAAAGGGTTGGTTTTTGTTTTGGCAAAACTGCTAGAATTGGCGTTTTACCCCAGACTTACTATAACTAACGTTCCAAATAACACGAGGAGTACCCACAGTGAGCCGCAGAAAAAAAGGCCGTGCCGGCGACGATAGCAACGAGATTGACCTGACGCCCATGCTCGACGTGGTGTTCATCATGTTGATTTTCTTTATTGTGACCGCATCCTTTGTGAAAGAGGTGGGGATCAATCCGAACGTTCCAGAGCCAAACAACAATCCTCCCCCAGAAAATGCAGAACCTAACATTCTGGTCCGCATCTCGGCGGACAACCAGATCTGGTTATTGGAGAAAGAAGGCGAACGTCGTGTGGATAGCCGTGCAGTGCGTTCAAATATCGAGCGTTTGCGCGCAGAGTTTCCTAAGGCCGCTGTAATTATTCAAGCTAGCGGTAAGGCTGATACGGGAACGTATGTTGCTGTGGCAGACGCCGCGCGCGAAGCCAAAGCACCTACTGTCGTTCTGGTGCCAATGGACAAAGATTAACCGATAGATTGACAACAGTAGATCGAAATTAGAAAACCGCCATATACCATGGCGGTTTTTTTATGCCTGTTGTTTAGGGTCGAAGATTGAATATTAGAGTTCGTATTCGTGGCGGATGTACTTCTTAGGCAAGGTGCTGTGCCGGTTGCGTTCGGCGCTAAAGTGATCGTGCAGTTTGTCTTGCATAAGCTGCGCAAACTCGGGTTGCTTTAGGCGGATTAGATGGCGATGGTCACCTGCTTCGATATAAACCTCCTCAACACCCATCAGCTCTTCATCCCATATCACATCGAGGCCATAGGCTTCCCCCAATGCTGGTATTGCTCCTTCCACACAGTCTTTGAATATTTCAGTCAGCTCCTCTTCTTCGACCAACTCCATGTGGCGATCAAAAATTTGGTTCAGCGTGTGGCGAAGAATTTTATTGCGGGTTGGTAATATACAGAGCGTGTAATGAAAATCTTCATCGCGTAACAATACGCCTTTGGCAAGGCAGTGATCGTCAATGCGCGCGACGCGCGCGGTGTTGTAAGAGCCCTCACAGTAGTCATGCTCCAATAGCGTGAAATCGATTTGTTTTGCTTTTAAATACTTTTCTACAGTTGCAGCAACACCCATAAAAATAGCTCCTATGGCGAAACGCGCAGAGAAAGGGTTGAACGTTATTCTTGTCTACAAAAAACATTTTCAGCAATTGATACGTAAGAAATCTATTAATAGTTAAAGGATTAGTTTGATAGAGCAGTTAGCAATTAACCAGTTGCTAACTGGAGTATAGAAAGGATTCAAAAAAAAGCGCCAAGTGTTTTGGAATTAGTCCTGATCTGTTAGAACAGTTGGTTGTGAGACTGGATGCGGTTTTTTATTGATGGACCAAGAGACTATTTATTGGGGGGTAGATAACTTAGGCGCAATAATGCAAAAAGCCGCTGTAAAAGCGGCTTTTTGTTATTTGGCGAACAGATGGGCAGGTGTTTAGCTGATACTTGCCAGTTGTTGTTTTACTGATGCCAATTTCACACAGGTTACAAACACTTCCATAGCGCCAACCACTTCCGGTACGGTGGGTACTGAAGGTGCGATGCGGATGTTGCGATCTTCAGGATCTTTACCGTAGGGATAAGTTGCGCCTGCTGGTGTTAATTTCACACCGGCTTCTGCGGCGAGGCGAACGGTTTCCTTTGCGCAGTTTTTGCGGGTATCAAATGAAACGAAGTAGCCGCCGACCGGTTTTTCCCACGCGCCTAAATCGGTGCCCTCAAACGCTTTGCTTAAACCGGTTAACACAGCATCAAAACGTGGATTTAACAGTGCAGCGTGTTTGCCCATATGTGCCATCAATGCATCTTTGTTTGGCAAGAAGCGGGTATGGCGGATTTGATTTACTTTGTCTGGCCCGATGGTGCAGCTATTCAAAAACTTTTTGAAGCCAGCGAGGTTTGCAGCGCTGGCAGCAACAAACGCAACGCCCGAACCGGCGTGAGTAATTTTTGAAGTCGACGCAAATTGTACTACCGAATCTTCAGTGTCGTTGCGACGGGTCGCATCGAGAATGCTGGCGAGCTGCGGCGCGTTGGCGGTCAAGTCGTGTACCGAGTAAGCGTTATCCCAAAATACGCGGAAATTGGCGCTGGCGATTTGGCCAAGTTTAGCGATGCGCTCAACAGTCTCATCGCTATACACCACACCAGTAGGGTTGGAGTACTTCGGGACGCACCACATGCCTTTGATAGATTTATCGGCTTTGAGCAATGATTCAACGGCATCCATATCCGGGCCAGTTGAAGTCATGGGCACATTGATCATCTTGATGCCGAGTTGCTCGCACACGGTGTAGTGACGGTCATAGCCAGGAACCGGGCAGATGAATTTCACTTCACCTTCATTTTTCCAAGCGCTGGCAGCATCTTTCAAGCCAAATTGATGGGCCGTCAGCATCATCTGGAACATCAGCGTCAAGCTGGAGCTGCCGCCTACCAAAACATTAGCTGGCTCGACGCCCATGATATTCGCGCCCAGCTGTTTGGCTTCAGGCAGGCCGTCAAGACCGCCGTAGTTGCGGGTATCGGTGCCGTCGGCAGCGATGTAGTTGCCCTTGAGCAAACCATCCAGTTCATCCGACAGGTTCAACTGTTCTGCCGAAGGCTTGCCGCGGGTTAAATCGAGGTTGAGTTTTTTGGCGAGGATAGCCTGATACTGTTCGGTCAGTTGGCTTTCCCATTCGCGCAGTTGCGCTACAGATGCGTTATCCAGTTGCAAGGTGAGTACCTCAAGGTGGTTGGCGGAATTTTTCAATTAGCAAGCTAAAGTGGGGCGCATTATACCTGCTCGCACACCAATTGTTGTAGAGCGTTTGGCTGCAAGCGGAAGCTTAGTTGTTCATCTTGGTAATGAGCGGCGGTATCGGGCAGTCGAGACTATCGGCAATCGCGCGGAACAGTTCCGTTTCGGTAATGGTCACTTCGCCATCATGCAAAATGCATTGGCTTAGCGCTTTTAGCAATTGCGGTTTTTGCAGTGGTTTGGTGAGGTTGAGTTGCTCCAGTGCTTTATCAGCTTCGGCCAATTTAATGCTGGTGCGTGGCAAAATTGTGATAGTAGAAAAATTCAATGTCGTCTGTGCTTGCGCAAACGCGGCACGTGCGTCTTCTTCGCTACGTGCGCCGGCGTAGGCCAGCAGCGACAACAGTAATTGACACTCTGTTTTCATGTCATGCAGGTTGCGATTGCGTACATGCTTGTTATGTATGGGGGTGTTGTGTAGCACTATGCGATAAATTGCCCACTCCATCAGGCTGACTTTATTGTCGGCACTGATTAATACATTCAGGCAATTGATAAATGCCTGCTGCTGATCGGCTGATAACTGCTTCAGTGAACTCAAACACAATTCAATCAGCGGCAAACGCAGGCTTGCATCAATATCGGCAGCAGTAGTGATGATTTCATTTAGCTCGTTAATATCGGTGGTGGGCAATTGCTCGCTGAGCAAGACGAGTTGCTGATTGCGCATCTCGCGATTGCGATCCAGCAATAATCCAAACACCAGACCTCGTGCACTAAAGGGTTCCTGTGCTGCTTCTTTTAATAGTGCGGGAATTTCGGTGATGCATTTGCGCGCATAGGAGACTTGGGGTTGAGTAGGTTGTGCAATTTGATTCAAGGTAGCATCAATATCAATAGCAGCACTAGCGCGCGCATCATTAACAGAAGCTGCTCGCGCGCTAAATCCCATCACTCCGGAATCATCAACCGAAGTCTTGCCTCTTATATAAGTAGCTTGTGAAAATTCGCCATTCCAATTGGGTTGAATACGCTTGATCCTGTCTTCAAGTGGTGGATGAGTTGCCATTAACGTGAAAAACGATTTTACGCCCTGGCCAAAATACATATGGCTAAACTCTGCGGCATGTTCATTTTGTAATTGCGACCCATGGCTGCTGCCGCCGATTTTTTTAAGCGCACCGGCGATGCCCTCAGGGTTACGAGTAAATTGCACCGCCGATGCGTCGGCGAGAAATTCCCGTTGGCGACTCACTGCCGCTTTGATCAAGTTGCCAAAAAAAATCCCGCTGTAGCCAATGACTAACAGGCCCAAACCTAACGCCAATATCGCGACTGGAGAATTATCTTTATTAGAGCGGCGCATGCTGCGATTGCCAGCCGTGCGCATTAAAAACTCGCCAATCAAACCAATGACTAAAATGCCGTGCAAGAGTGAGATCAAGCGCATATTGATACGCATGTCGCCGTGAAAAATATGGCTGAATTCATGGGCGATCACGCCCTGCAATTCGTCGCGACTCAAGGCGTGTATGCAGCCGCGTGTAATTCCAATCACGGCATCCTGGGGGTGGTAACCTGCAGCAAACGCATTAATCGCATCGTCTTCAATTAAATAGACCGGCGGCACAGCTGTGCCGGATGCAATCGCCATTTCTTCAACAACGTTGAGAATTTTGCGCTCGTCGGCATCGCCCGTATTGCCCGATAACAAGCGGCCGCCCATTGCTTCCGCGATAGCTTTGCCGCCCGCGCGCAATTGGAAAAAACGAAATAAACTGCCTAGCGCTACAACACTGCTGACACCCAGTGCGATCCAGAGAAATGTTTCGAAACTGAGTGCCTGAATAATTCCTTGCCACACGCTAAGTGGTGCGCCTGTATTGGCAGAGTTGTGTTCCTGACCAAAGTAGACAAATGCCGCAAATAACAATGTGGTAATGGCAACTAACGAAAGTACTGCAAGCATTAGCAGCAAAATCAGGTGATTGGTTTTGCGTCTGGCGCGATCCTGGTGTTCAAAGAAATTCATGCGCGCAACCTTTCAATGAAAAGTGAGTAATGACTCTATATAAAGAAGGAAGACTTGACGGTAGGCACCAGTATAAAAAGTCTTCCTTCTATATATAGAAGGAAGACTTTTACGGTGTGTTGCTAAAACTGTACTTTCGGTGCTGCTTGAATCTCGGCGCTATCGGCAAACACCAACAGACTTGCGTCTTCGACATGGCCAAAACTTTTGGCAAAGACGACAGGAGGGAAACTTTGTTTGTACGTGTTGTACGAAGTGACTGCATCGTTAAATGCCTGACGTGCGAAGGCGACTTTATTCTCAGTGCTGGTCAATTCTTCCGATACCTGCATCATATTTTGCGAGGCTTTCAAATCCGGATAGGCTTCCATCACCACATTCAAGCGCCCCATTGCACTGGTCAGTAAACTCTCAGCACCAGCAAGATCGCTCATAGCAATAGCGCTACCGGGGTTGGCTGCTGCCGCTTGCAAACCATTCATTGCCTGATTGCGTGCACTAATTACCGCTTCTAAAGTTTCGCGTTCATGTTTGATATAGCCCTTGGCAGTTTCGACCAGGTTGGGAATCAAGTCATAACGACGTTTCAACTGCACTTCAATTTGTGAAAAGGCATTTTC
This sequence comes from uncultured Cellvibrionaceae bacterium, assembly GCA_964499225.1. Classification (GTDB taxonomy): domain Bacteria; phylum Pseudomonadota; class Gammaproteobacteria; order Pseudomonadales; family Cellvibrionaceae; genus Cellvibrio. The sequence goes on from CAZCJR010000060.1 coordinate 18,832, forward strand.
AAACCGATTTTTCAGCGCTACCAGCTGGTTGTAGATCCCGATCACGTAGAACACCAGTGCGGCAATAATCACAAGAAAAATGATGTTAGAGATCATAGTGGGGTTTCCTTTACGTGAGGGATGAAATAACTCTGCCGCAACATTATCGACCTAATACTTTATAAAATAGGATCTGCGGTGCGCATGATACTAGCAGGATGTGAAAAGAATGCTAGAGGTTGGGCTGGCGGGGTGACAATCGTCAATAAAGAGGTGATAAAAGGTGTTGGAATAAAAATCGGTACTTAATCGACGTATTCGAAGACCTTAATTACCTGTTTTACGCCACTGATGTTTTGTGCAACTTTGGTAATTCGATCCGCCTCGTAGCGTGATACAAGGCCCATCAAAAATACCGTTTGTGCTTCGGTGAGAATCAAAATCCGGCGACTTTGAATACTGCTGGCGATGAGTTTGGTTTTGATTTTGGTGGTGATCCAGCTGTCTTTGCTGCGTTCTTGAAATGTGGTTGGCGCGCCGATGGTTAGCTCATTGTGTACCTGACGCACGGAATTTATTTTCCCCAGGGTATCACCAGCCAAGTTCCTGAGTTGTTCGTTAGGGACTTGACCGGTTAAAAGCAGCAGACCGTTAAAACTATCAATATTAATGTGCGCATCTTCGAGCTGTTCACTCGCCTTGTTGAGATTAACCCGTGCGATAGTTCTTAACTGTTGATCATTAATTTTGGTGCCCAATGTGCGCTTGTTGGTGCTGATTTGAATCGGTTCGCTGGTAGTAACGGTAATAATTTTGGCGCAGCCAGTAAGCGTAGCGATTAGTACCAATATCATTGCCACTACTCGGCCCACGCGGAGAACGCCGGGGATGATAGTGCTGGCAATAAACATTAAAAGCCTCCAAACAATTGCTGATCAATAAGGTCGCACAGGCAAAAAATACTGAGCAAGTGAACTTCGTGGATACGGGGTTTGGCCACAGAAGGAACGCGAAGTTCCAAATCGCGGCGGTCGAGCAGGGCGGCAACATCGCCGCCATCGCCTGCTGTGAGTGCAATCACTTGCATCTCTTTGTCGTGCGCGGCGCTAATGGCCTGCAATAAATTGCTCGCTTTGCCCGTGCTGGTGAGTAGCAATAACACATCGCCCGCGTGGCCGAGTGAGCGAATTTGTTTTGCGTAGATATCGTTAAAACTGTAGTCGCTACCAATCGCCGTTTGGGTAGTGAGATCAGCGCCCAAGTTGAATGAGGGCAAACTCGGCCGCTCTTGTTCAAAACGATTGATCAAGCTGGCGGTAAAAATTTGCGCTTGTGCGGCGGAAATGCCATTGCCGCAGGTGAGGATTTTTCTTTCGCTCAGCAGTGCGTGTACGATTATCTGGCTAGCTTGTGCAATCAGTGGAGCAAGCTCTTCACCTGCATGCATTTTCGCTTCGATACTTTCGTGAAACAGAGTGATAACGCGTTGATCCATAATAATTCTACTTGTTGTGCGTAGCGTAGTTGTGTGTAGTTGTGTGCAGTTGCGCGGCTGAATAAAACGACTGATTCGGGCGATTTGAAATCAAGCTCCAAATGCATTTTGGATCCATTGAATGGGTGGCGCTGTGCCGGTTTGATCCAATGCTATCACATCAAAACGACAGGCGACTTTGTCAAACAGCCGATGCTCTTGTAAAAACCGGGTGGCGGTACGGATAATTTTTTGCTGCTTGCGATAATCCACAGTTTCAATCGCCGGCGCAAAACGCTTATTGGTGCGCAGGCGCACCTCAACAAATACAAAACAGGTTCCGCGCGCAGTTTTTTGCAACATGATCAGATCAATTTCGCCGAGTTTGCAGCGATAATTTTTGGTGCGTGTGACTAATCCCTGCTGGTGCAAAAAAGCTTCAGCTTGCGCTTCAGCTTGTGCACCTATGCTGATGGTGTTGTGAATGCTGTTGTTGTTCTCGGTATTCGTCGCCGTGGCGGTATCATCCTTGTCGCGCTTGAACATAATTAATCCTTAATATTGAAGGTCGTTTTCGTTGATCACCATTGGCAGCGGTTGCGCTTCGCCGTTGCGGAATCTCACCCACATTTGCTCGCGTTCGATACGTCGGTCACTCAACATATGTAGCGCTCCGGTCGCGCCGTAAATGCGCATGTCGGGCACTTGCTCCAATTGCGGCAAGCGTGCGTAGAGGCGAAACGCATCCGCACCCAGTGCATGCAACCGACCATAAACCGCAGCCGATTTTGTATGTTGTGCAACAGCTTGTTTTTCGCGGCTGGTGGTGTCAAATAACCAAGGCATAGTATTAAAACGAATGCCATTTAAATCGCGATCCGCTTTAGGGTTGGGTTGGCCGGAATAGACTTGGCTGGTGGAATACACCGGAATTTTTCCCGCATAATGAAATGCAAACGTCGGTTTGATTTGGCGTGCTTGTGCTGGATCGGCGATTAAAAAAATCATATCTACATCGCTGCGACTGCGCGGTGATGACTGCAAAGGAATACCCAATAATTCCTGCATTTCGCGCGTGCGAATTTGGCTCTGCTCAATCAGCATCGCGTCTTTTACCAAGCCGGAATAATTTGCGCCGGGTTGAAATTGTGTGCGATTTACCACTACGCCGCCGAGTTTTTCCCACTCGGCGGTGAAGGCGCGCGCGCTGCGTTCACTCCACTCTTGTGATGGAATAATGACCATCGCCTGGCGATGCCCTTCCAAAAATGCCTGCCGCGCAACCTGCCGCGCTTCATCTTCTACTGCCAAACCAAATTGATAAAAACCTTTGAGTGGTTCAGCGGGTGGTGTGTCGGGATAATTCAGCGATAACACCGGTACTTCCAGCGACGGCATCAAACTTATTTCTGTCACTTTTTCCTTATCGATGGGGCCGATTACCAGATCCGCGCCGTCGGCGATAGCTTGTTGATAGGCTGCAAGTGCGTCACCACTGCTGTCGTATTGGCGGACTTCCGGCGTGTGTCTGCCATTGGCTAGCGCCTCAAAATAGGCGGCAAAAAAACCATCGCGCACGGCTTCGCCTGCTTCGGCAAGTTTGCCTTGCATGGGCAACAGCAGAGCAACTTGCTGTGGCTGTTGTTCAATCAGGCTTTGCAGCAGGCGCAAATCATTGGGCAAGTTGTCATGTGCGGGATGTTGGCGCCACACGCTCAACCACTGCTGCAATTGTTCGCGTTGTTGCTCCAAATCTATTTGATTGTTTTTATTGATGGCGGCGAGGCTATACCAGCCGCGCGCGGCTTGGCCATTTTCGTCCTGGCTTAGCTGTTGTAGCTCGGCAAAAGGGATGCTCATCAAGTTCTGCCAGAGTACGTCTTGATTGGCTTGGCGTTGGCTTTTATTGTCGATCAACCCACTTAACTGAATACGTTCGGCAACGCTATTTTGCGCCTCACCCAAGAGTGCAAATACCTGCGCACGCTTCTCTCGCAGTGACACCTCGGTTTGCGGATCCATGTCGGACCATTGTTGTTCCAGACGCGGCTTGGTTAGAATGCCGTGCGCCAAAAAGTTGGAACCCTGATGCAAGGCGACTGTACTGAGTAAATCGGTATGCTTGATATAGTCCAGATCGGGCAGTGCATCAGAGTTCATATCGACCAATAGATCCCGCGCACGATTGAATTGGCGTGCATTGATATAGGCTTGAGCCGCTTCCAGCAACAATCTCTCCCGTTCGGGCGACTGCGCCTGATTTGCTTGATTCAACAACTTGGCGGCGCTTGGCTTGGCCGGTTGCGTCTTGGCTGGCGGTTTGCGTTGGTCGGGCTGGGGAGAGGTGCTGCTACAACTGACCAGGCTGAGAATCAGCGTGGAAATGAGCAAGGTGGATAGGGCGTTAGTCGATAAGTTGCGCAACTTGGTCGATAAGGTGCACGAAAAGGGCCGTATCGGCATGAAAACCTCGGTGAAAACCTGCAGTGAATATTCAACATTCTGAGCCAGAAAAACTGGTTTGGATTCTACCCTTTTCCGGAGTCCGATATGACAACAGTAGCCTTCAATCCAGGCATTCTTTATGTCGTGGCGACCCCGATTGGTAATTTGGGCGATATGGTACCGCGAGCAGTGGAAACACTACAAACGGTAGCGGTGATTGCGGCCGAAGATACGCGACACAGTTCCCGTCTGCTGGCCCATTTTGATATCAAAACCCCCTGTATTGCCTATCACGATCACAGTGATGACACTCGCGTAGATCAGCTGATCGCCCGTATGCAGGCGGGCGATTCGGTCGCGCTGATTTCCGACGCGGGTACGCCGTTGGTATCCGATCCCGGCTACCGGTTGGTGCGTTCTGCTCGCCGAGCGGGCATCCAGGTGGTTCCCATCCCTGGCGCTTGTGCGATGATCGCGGCATTAAGTGCGGCGGGTTTACCATCGGACCGCTTTGCGTTTGAAGGTTTTCTCCCCGCCAAACAAGTCGCCCGTTGCGCCCAGTTAAAATCACTCGCTGCCGACCCGCGCACACTGATTTTTTACGAAGCACCCCACCGCATTCTGGAAACCTTACAAGATATGGCGCAGGTGTTTGGTGATGACCGCGAGGTGGTGATGGCGCGCGAACTGACAAAAACCTTTGAGACGATAAAAGGTAATAAAGTCAGCGAGTTAGCAGCATGGGTGGAGAGCGATAGCAATCAACAGCGCGGCGAAATTGTGCTGCTGGTACACGGCGCGCCCAAGCCCGAAAACGAAGCCATGACCCCCGAGCAAATGCATATTATGAAAGTATTGCTGGACGAGTTACCAGTGAAACAAGCGGCAGCGATAGGCGCAAAGCTTACCGGCCTTAAAAAGAATTTTCTTTACGATTGGGCGCTGCAGCAAAGTGATTAGTCGTTTTGGAATACCGCACTCACAAAATTTCCAACGGATATTTGATGTAAATCTTTCCTATTTGTTATAGTGGCGCACATGAAAAACCCTGCTGTACGCAATTGATTGCAATAATCACTTGCTACAAATAGTGTTTACCCAATTTCAACCACTGATAACCGAAGGAACTCCCATGTGTCATTCCGTCATTCCTGCTACTCGCGCAGTTAATTTTTTACAGAAGCCACTGGCTATTGGCATAGCAATGGTTTTGAGTGGCGGTGCTTTTCTGGCAATTCCTGCCATCGCTGAAACCGAAACCAAGGCACTGCCGAAAATCGTGGTGGTAGGTACTGAAGAGGGCGATGTAGAGCGTCAACCCGGTTCGGTTGCGATTGTGACTGAAGAGGAGCTGCGTATTCGTCAGCCGCGTTCCACTGAAGAGGCCCTGCGTTCTGTGCCTGGCGTGGCCATCAAGCCTGAAGAAGAAAGTGCGATTGTTGCTAACATCGGGATTCGCGGCCTGAGTTCTGCCGATTACAAAACCCTGATTCTGGAAGACGGTGTGCCCATCGCACCGGGTTTGTTTGTGGGCAATGGCCGCTACTACAACCCGCGTATCCAGCGTATGGAAAGTATTGAAGTTCTCAAAGGTGCCGCCTCTTTACGCTATGGCCCCAGCACTATCGGCGGAGTGATCAACTACATCACCAAACAGCCTGAAGACGGTGTGCAAGTAGAGGCGCGCGCCGGTTCCTTCAACAGCCGCGAAGCAACCCTGGAAATGGGCGGCTCCAGCCCATCGCAAGAGGCACAATTTGGCGCGTTCATTACCCATGCCAGCAGTGATGGTTTTATGGATAAGGGTTATGACATGACCGATGTGATGATCAAAACAGGCATGGCTCTGGGCGACAACCAATGGCTGAGCTTGAAATACAGCGATTACGACAGCAACGCCAACATTTCCTATCGCGGAATTTTTCTGCAGGCTTACGAAGACGGCGCTGATTACAACCCTGCGCCAGACGACTATTTTATCAGCGGCCGCCGCGCACTTGATCTGAACCACGAGTGGGATATTAATGCAACTGCCAAATTGACCACGCTGGTGTACGGCAGTGAAACCTACCGCGACTATTGGCGTTACGGTACCAATAATGCCGCGTCAACCGCTGCAGGTCGTTGGGTTTACACCGACAGCTTGAATGGGAACAATCGCAGTTTTGAGCGTTTTGGTGTTGATAGTCGACTCAAGCTGCAACATCAATTATTCGGCATAGCGAACGAGGCTGAAATTGGTGTGCGTTTGATGAATGAATCTATGGATGATGTGACCGTCGTTGCCACCCGCGCCACTCCGCGTAGCGGCACTCTCAGCAAAGATGCCGTGGAATCTGCAGACAGTCTCGCCTTTTTTGCGCAAAACCGCTTTGCGGTGTCTGACCGTTTTGCGGTGACGGCAGGTTTGCGTGCCGAGAGTTACGAGCAGAGCAGCGAAAACAAACGCGCTGCGACCGACAATAAAGCGGATACCTCCAACACTGAAGTCTTGCCTGGTTTGGGAGCGACTTATCAAATTAACCCCGCGCTGCAAGCATTCACCAGTGTGTACAAAGCCTTTTCTCCCGCCCTTAATAGCGACGCGCTAAATGGTCTGGAGGACCAGCAGTTGGATGCGGAGCGTTCGGTGAATATCGAGGCGGGTCTGCGCGGGGCACGTGAGCAGTTGACCTACGAGTTGACCTTCTTTCGTATGGATTTTGACAACCAGATTATCCCCGCCAACTCCAATAGCCAGTTCCAGCGCACCAATGGCGGCGAAACAGTGCACCAAGGCCTTGAAGCGGCGTTAGGTTGGGAGTTGGGCGCAGGTTTTACCCTGAACACCAGCGCCACTTACATTCCAGATGCAGAGTTTGTTGGCGCGCGCCTTGACGCTAACGGCAACGTCACTACGCCGGATGGTAACCGCGTGACCTATGTACCTGAGTGGGTGACCAACCTGAGCCTGGAATACAAAACCGGTAAACTACGCACTGCACTCAGCTTGCACTACACGGGCGAGCAGTTTACTGATGTGCAGAACACCAAAGCTATCACTGAAAGTACATCGGGCTTTTTCACCGGGCAACTCGATAGCTACACGCTGTTGGATTTGAATGCGGTGTATGAATTCAGTAAAGACCTGAGTCTGAGCGCCAGCGCCAAAAACCTGACCGATGAGCGCTATATAGCCAGCTTGCGCCAGGGTATCTATGTGGGTACTGAGCGCAGTATCGATGTGGGTGTGAGATTTAAGTTCTAACATCAGCACAATAACTTCTGCTGTCTAACAATCCCGCCGCGTGCGGGATTGTTTTTTATGGAGTTGGGATGTTCGAGTTCTTCCTCAAATTTTCAATATAGAGAATCCCGAGCAATTTCAGGAGAAGCGTGCGAAACGCTTTGCCGATTGGATAGAAAAATTTTGCACCTAACTTGGTGCTAAACACATAATAATTAATGCGATTAAAAATCCCGGACGGTGTGCTGAGTAGTGTGAGCATATGTATCGCATCGGCGCCGTAATAAATAGCGTCTTTAAATATCAACACCATCCCCTGATCTATATCTAGCCCGAGCCGGGTAATTTCGTCCATCAACTCGCCGGGTTGGCGCGCATCGATTAAATGTAAATTGCCAACCGCCTCGCGGATGCGAATATATTTGCAGTAGGTTTTGCACACGGGACATTCACCGTCGTACACGAGCCATACGTCTTTTTTGGTGTGAGTTTCTGAATTCATTTTTTCCAATCACTTTGCGAGCGCCAGGGTCATGGCTGGGATTATAAATGCCAAACCCCAGCGCTGGGCTGGGGTTTGGTGGTCGCTGCAGTGTTTGCTGCATGAAGGTTAGAAGCGGATCGTACCTTGAACTGCAATGCTTCTTGGGCGTTCATAGAAGGCGTAGTAGGCAGAGCTTGTATCATCAGTGAGAGTTGTGGCAACGGGCAAACCGTTTGCGTAGGTGACCACAGATTCATCAGTCAGGTTTTTACCGATCAATGCCAGCTCCCATTTGTCATCATTGCCACTAAGCGCAATTCGAGCATTTATTTTGGTGTAGGCGTCCTGTTTGAATTTTGGGTCCAGAGATGGCGTTGTAAGGTAATCAGCACTGTAAATTAGATCAAATGTGCTAACCACTTTTAATCCATTGCTGAATTCTATTGTGTGATCAATACCGGCGTTACCTTGCAGCTCTGGCGTAAACTCCCTGCGTTTGCCAGTTGCATCGCAAATATTGTCGTCGTCAGGGTCTTCTTGGCCGAAATAGCATTGTGAGTTTTTGAAGTCCGTATATTCAAAGTCGATAAAGGCAAATCCGCCGCGAAGTAGAATGCTTTCGCTTGCTGCCCAGCGGCCATCCACTTCCAAGCCCTGCACCGTAGCTTCGCCAGCGTTAGTTACGTTAAAGCTTACGCCGCCATCAAATTGGCTGGTTTGCATATTGGTAAATTCGGAGCGAAAGAGCGCCACGTTAAGTTCAGCTGCTCCTCCGGCCAATACAAACTTTCCACCAACTTCATAATTGGTGACCTCTTCCTCTTCAAATTCGAAAGTGCCTTGAATTCTCGGATCGCTGGCGCTTGGGTTGTAAGCATTATTAACCGCAGGATCTGGATGTGAATTCGCCCGAACATCGAAGCCTCCAGATTTGAATCCGGTAGTGAAACTTGCGTAGATCATGTCGGTGCCATTGACGTCCTGTTGAATGATGACCGATGGCGTGAAAGAGGACTCATCACGGTTGCCGAGGATAGGTTCATAGGGTTCAACATTAAAAACTCCCCAAAGTCCGTTGTATGGTGAGGTGGGGGTGCCGAGCGGTAAGACGGCACCAAAGGGCGATACATGATATTGGCGTCGGCTAGCCTCTTTTTCCTCAGTAGTGTATCGGCCGCCCAGAATTGTTCGGAATGAGTCAGTAATATTCCATGTTACTTGGCCAAAGGCCGCGTAAAGATCGGTTTCTTGCTCGAAATCCCTCTGTGTGGAAGCTCCGCGTAGCAGATTTGCGGCAGTTGCGCCAAGTCTTCTAGTGAGGGCGGTGGGAATGAAACTATCTGTTGGGACATTAATATCATCATGGAACTTGAGATTACTTGTTTGAAAGAAAACCCCGGCTATGTAGCTGATGGCCTCATCTTCGGGAGAGGTTAGGCGGAATTCCTGACTGACTTGGTCGTATTCCTCTCTCGATAGAATATTAAATCCCGGTGCTCCAGTAAAATCGCAATCGCAAAGTTCATCGTAATTGTAAGCGTTGTAGCCCGTTACGGAAGTGACCGTGTGCTCGCCCAGTTCCCGCTCAATAGATAAGGTCACATTGTCCGTATCGTTGTAGCTGAAATCTCCATTTGATTGCCGCTTCCAATCGTGAGTTGTGTCCAAGAGATATACATTAGGGCCTGCCGTGAGGTGTTTCAGCAAAGTGTCATACGCGTCAAAAGTCCCGTTTTCATTCGGTATGTTAATTAAATTAACTGCTTCAATATTGCGCCCATCACTATCAAACGAACCATCTTCCATCTTAAGCGTGATGTCCCACAAGTCGCTCGGTTGCCACTGCAAAGTAGCGCGGATTACGCGATTTTTATCACCGGATTCGTCGCGGTTGAGCGTGGTGTTTTCCATATAGCCATCGATGCTGCTCTGCAAGATCGCAAGGCGGCCACCGACGGTATCGCTGATCGGGCCCGACAGCACCAAGCGAACGTCTTGTTCCCCATGCTCCGGCTCGTAGAGTGCGGTTAATTTACCTTCGAGTTCGTCACCTGGTTTTGCGGTAGTAATACTGATCGCACCGGCGGTAGAGTTTTTGCCAAAGAGAATACTTTGGGGGCCGCGCAGAACTTCAACCCGTTCAATATCGAGAAAAGGTGCACGTGATAATTGTGCGCGGCCGAAGTGAACACCATCGATAAATTGTGCTGCTGATTGTTCAAAGCCCTGATTGACTCCGGAGCTAATACCGCGAATGGCGATATTGGTACCTATACCGGTCTGGGTCATATTGAAGCTGGGAATGTAGTCCGCCATGGTTTCAATGTTGGTGATGCCCGAGGAGTCAATTTTTTCTCCCGACAGGGCATTTACCGACAAAGGTACATCGCGCAGGCTTTGCGGACGTTTTTGTGCGGTTACCATTACCTCTTCAAGCGCTGGGCTATCCTGCGCAATTGCGGGTGCAGTCAGAGATAGGGCGGCTATAGCAGCGGCGAGAAGGTTGTATTTGTGCACTTTCACGGGAGAGTCTCCTGAGCTTTTATTGTAAAGTTTGGTCGTGGAGGAAAGGGTTCGTCCAAATTGGGGCAATAAATACTTGTTAATTAATAGCGTAAAGTGGCAAAAATACCAGTTAATGGCGAGCTTTGCTCCAAAGTGGGAATAAGGCGGACACTTTTAGTGAGCGAGTTCGCAAAAAAACGAGGAGCGAACAAATCCTGAGCTTGCACTTGCCGATGTCGACGAGTAATGTGCCGCCACGGAGTCGGCCCGACAGTCGCTCTGGTGTTAACTGAAAAACTCTCTTGAGTGTTGTTTGGTGCATCGGGGAGGAAAGTCCGGGCTCCATAGGGCAGAGTGCCAGGTAACGCCTGGGAGGCGC
>CAZCJR010000061.1:0-29132 GCA_964499225.1 uncultured Cellvibrionaceae bacterium
GCGCGAATGGCTCGCCGGTTTATATACATCGGATCCTAATATTCAACAAGTCGCCACAAAATTATTTATGCTTGCGGCACTGTTCCAAATTGTCGATGTTATTCAAGTGACAATGATTAATGTACAGCGCGGCTACAAAGACACTAAACTCCCCATGTTGATTATGCTGCTGTCATTCTGGGGAATTTGTTTACCGCTCGGTTATGCACTGACATTTAAAGACTGGATCACCGCCCCTATGGGTGCACCCGGTTTTTGGATGGCATTAATAGCCGGATTGACCTGCGCAGCAATTCTACTTACCTTGCGAATGTTCAGATTTAGGCCAGTAAGTTTTGCGGCGCCTTAAAAATTGCCGTTCGGAATCCCTGAAATACACTTTCGGGAAAGGCTAAAAATACACATTCGTCATACCCGCGAACGCGGGTATCCATAAGCAGAATTCAAAGCTGCTTAGATACCGGAGTTACTATGAAAAACCTGCGGAATTTATTTCCTGTTATTTGTGGCATGAGCCTGGTTGCCTGTGCTCAGGTTGCCGAACCCAACAAAATTGACGCGCAGAGCGCACCACAAAACACTCAAAGCATACCAACACAAATAGTAGCCAATACTCAACCAGTTGCTGGCACAGCACCGGTTACGGTTAACGCACCCATGCTGACGCAAAAGGAATTTTCCGCGTGTTTAACTGCATTTTCTGCCAAAGCCAAAGCAGAAGGCATTTCACAAAACACCATTAACAACAGCCTCTCCAAAGCAAAACTCAACACGCAAGTGCTACAACTTGACCGCAAGCAACCAGAATTCACTACCAGCTTTGCCGATTATTTTAATCGCCGTGTTACCGAGCAGCGTGTTGCACAAGGCCGCGCACTGCTGGTTAAACATAAGGATTTACTAGCGCAAGTTGAACAAGCGTACGGTGTGCCCGCCGCTTACCTTGTTTCATTTTGGGGATTGGAAACCAACTACGGCAGTTACTTTGGCAATATTCCAGTGATCGATTCACTCGCCACACTTGCCTGCGATACACGCCGCAGTACTTTTTTTACCATCGAATTAATTAATGCGCTGCGTATTCTGGATGAAGGCGCGATTGCACCTGACAAGATGAAAGGCTCCTGGGCGGGCGCTATGGGTCATGTACAATTTATGCCATCGTCATTCTTAAAAAATGCCGTGGATTTTGATGGCGACCACAAACGTGACTTATGGAACAGCACGCCCGATGCAATGGCATCGGGCGCTAATTTTTTAAAAAATCTCGGCTGGCAAGCCGAAGGCCGTTGGGGCCGCGAAGTTAAATTACCTAAAGATTTTCCCTTCCTTGAAGCTGGTTTAAAAAATAACAAACCGATTACCGAATGGACCAAACTCGGCGTTAAACGCGCCGACAACACACCACTACCACAAGTGGATATGAACGCTTCACTGCTAGTGCCTTCTGGCCACGAAGGTCCGGCGTTTTTGGTGTACGATAATTTCAACGTGATTATGCGCTGGAACCGCTCTGAATTTTACGCGATTGCCGTCGGCCAACTCGCAGATCAAATTGCTGGCGGTGGAAAATTGTTGCAACCACCACCTGCGGATGCACCGCGTTTACATCGCGATCAGGTGATAGTATTGCAACAACAACTCATCAGCAAAGGCTTTAACCTCGGCACCCCTGATGGCATCCTCGGCCCAGCAACGCGCCGTGCCATTGGTGAGTTCCAACACCAGCAAGGTATGATCGCTGATGGATTTCCCGGCGCCCAAGTGCTTGGCCTGCTCGGTATAAAAGTGGCGCGATAGAAAAGTCGCCTGCCGCTGAACCGTCTACGTTATGGATATAAGGAGAACACTGTGCCGCAAGTCAATTCTCTGCTAAACACCTTGAAAAAGGCGCTAAAAGCACACGGGCTCACTTATGCAGATATAGCGCCCAAACTCGATTTGACCGAAGCCAGTGTGAAACGGCTGTTCTCCGAGCAAGCAATATCACTCGCGCGGCTTGAGCAAATTTGCCAAATTATGGAGATGGAAATTTCCGATCTAGTGCAAATGATGAATGAGCAACAGCCGCGCTTACAGCAACTTACTGCAGATCAGGAAGAAGAAATAACGCGGGATTTGGTTTTATTATTAATCACAGTCTGTGTGCTAAACCGGTGGAGTCTTGACGATATTGTTTCGTTTTACAACTTGAGCGAGCCCGTATGCATACAAAAACTCGCACGTCTCGACAAACTGAAAATCATTGAACTACTACCGAAAAATAAAATTAAATTACTGGTAGCGACCAATTTTAGTTGGCGAGACGATGGCCCTATCCAAAATTTCTTTCAGGAGAAAATTGCGCAGGAATATTTCAAAACACGATTTAATGATGATGACGAATGCCTGCTGGTGCTCAATGGCATGCTCTCATCACAAAGTAATGGTGAGTTTCAGCGCAAACTAAAAAAAATTGCACGCGAATTCGATGACCTCAACAATCAGGATGCTGCGCTACCCCTCGATAAACGCAATGGCGTAACGCTAGTGATGGCAGTCCGTAACTGGCGCTACGGTTTATTCAAGCCATTAATTCGCAGTTAACTCCGAACCCAGCAATAGCCAGTAAAATGATCAGCTGCAATCAACACGACTTTATTGAAATCGTTTGTATGTACCACTACCCGATTACACTCACACTAAAATCGGGCGACACTATTCGCGGAATTGCGCTGGATACACAGCGCAATGACGAGCGCGATGAATGTATAAAGATTGATATAGAAGGTTCTGAGCAGTTGGTAGTTTTGGAAGAAATTAGAGTTTTAGAAGTTGAAGTGGAAAATCCGCACCTGCAAAAAGTTGCATTTGAGTAATTAACTTATTTTCCTCCGCATAAAAAAACGGCTGACAAATTGCCAGCCGTTTTCTATTTGACTCAACCTTTTTTACCAACCACACACCTGCCCTTCGTTTTCTTTCGCCAACCACTGCATTAAGGGTGCGAAATAATCGATGATGGCAGAGCCGTCCATTTGTCGGGTTCCTATTGCTTCTTCTAATACATCGGGCCAAGGTTTGCTGGAACCAGCGGCGAGCATGGTTTGTAATTTCGCACCGGCTTCTTTGCTGTTATAGATGGAGCATTCATGCAAAGAACCTTTAAAACCGGCGGCGTCGCACAGGGCTTTATGGAATTGGAATTGCAAAATGTGTGCGATGAAATAACGGGTATAAGGAACATTCGCCGCTATATGGTATTTTGCGCCCGCATCAAAATCTTGCTCCGTGCGTTCAACGGGCGCGCTGATACCTTGGTATTGCGTGCGCAATTCCCACCAGGCTTTGTTGTAATCTTCCGGTTTAATTTCACCGGAAAATACTTTCCACCGCCACTGGTCCATTAACTTACCAAAAGGCAAAAAGGCAATTTTTCCGAGCGCCAATTTCATTTGTTGATTGATGACAGTTTGCTCGCTGGTTTCGGTACTTTCAATTAATCCTATCGCATTTAAATAACCGGGTGTAATGGATAAGACAATCGTATCGCCGATGGCTTCGTGAAAGCCGTCGTTAGCGCCGCCTTGAAATAATAGCGGCTTGTCGTTGTGTGCCAGATAATAATAAATATGTCCCAGTTCGTGGTGCATTGTCTCAAATTCAGTTTCAGTGGGCTCCACACATTGCTTAATACGCACATCTTCTTTGGCATCCATCGACCATGCGCTCGCATGGCAAACTACTTCGCGGTCGCGCGGTTTGGTAAGCATTGAGTTTTTCCAGAAACTATCTGGCAGTGAACGCAAACCTAGTGAAGTAAAAAAGTTTTCAGAAATTTTGGTTACCGCAATAGCATCTTTCTTTTGTTTAACCAACGCGCTGGTGATATCAAGATCGCCAACACCGGGATAAGGCGCTACCAAATCATAAATGCTATCCCACTGCTGACTCCACATATTACCGAGTAGATGCGCGGGAATGGGTTTATCCAGCGGCACCTTATCAACGCCGTATTTTTCGGCGAGATCCGTGCGTACTTTGCAATGCAGCGCTTTATACAGAGGTTCCACTTGCTGCCATAAACGCTCCACCTCGATTTCAAAGTCACTCGCGGGCATATCGTAGCCGGATTTCCAAGATGCTCCTAAATTACTAAAACCATAAGCTTGGGCGCCGCTATTCGCTATCTCAACAAAGCGTTGGTAGTCCTTGCGATAAGCGCGCGCAATGCTATGCCAACCCGTCCAGGCATCGACCAGTTCGTTATAGTCGCGACTTTTGGCGAGCACGTCGGAGAGCTGGTTTAAATCGCGGCAATTTTTTTCATCGCTCGTGTTATCACCCTCGGGTTTGCAATATTTTCCTGCGCCGTAGACACCTTCCATGTGCGTACCAAGGCGTGCAAGTTCGGCGCGTGCTTCCGGCGTATCGGGTGGCAATAATGTTTTGCCTTGAGTCATGTTGATGTAAGCTTTTTTGGTTTCAGCCGACATAGGAGCGTCTTTGTAAAGACGCGCCTCTGACAGCAACTCCTTTTCCATCGCCATCCATTTTTCGTTGGCCTTGGCAGCCAGCAAAGCAGAATCATCATTGAGATAAGTGACATACACCCACTGCGCCGCGTTATATTCGCGATAATTGTCGAGATAGGTTTTGTTCACACTGGCAATAAATTCGTCGACCGATTTTACCGGTGCAGCGCTCGCCGCCTCGTCGCCTGAAGGCGCCTTGCTGCATGCGCCCAAACAACAGACCGCGATGCTGGATAATAAAATGCCGCGCAGGTTAATTGGTTTGCTCATAACATTATCCTGTGAATAATTAATTAATTCCGCCCATACCACGTTTAAGCAGTGGCGAAATTAGTAGCAGCAATATACCTGCACCTACGCCTAGCACGGTCATATATTCAAATAAATTCGTGTAAGTGGCGAGCATTGCAGGAATATCGGCTTTTTCCGACGTATCGATTGCCGCCAATTTGGATAAACGGGTTGCGAGGGTTTCTGACAATCCTGTTGCCACAAACCAGGTGCCCATACTCACACCGACAACACGTGGAATTGACAATGTGGTAACAGCAGACAAGCCAATTGGTGATAAACATAATTCGCCAGTGCTGTGAAGGAGATAAGCGAGCACCATCCATACAACCGCTACTTTTCCCGCGTCATTGGGAAATTGGGCGCCGAGCACCAATGCTCCAAAACCCAACCCGGCCAACATAATGCCGATGGAAAATTTTACCGGCGTTGAGGGGTTCAAGCCGCGCGTAGCCAGCCAGGGCCAAAGCAATGCAAATGGAATTGCCAAGAGCATAATGAATGCCGGGTTAAGTGCGGCAAATTGGCTGGCGACTATAGTGGTACCAAACACATCCCGCTCTAATACGCGGTCGGCAAACAATGTCATGGACGCGGCTGATTGCTCGAAGAGCGACCAAAATACGATGGTGAAAATAATCATCACCATCAGCACCAGGGTGCGTGTGAATTCTACACTCCGGTGATAAACAAAGCCGTAAGCAACAAACGCCATCAACGCGAGTAGCGCGGCATAAAGCCAGTATTCGGTCGCATCATCAGAGAGCTGAATGACGTGGTTTTGTGTAAGCACGCTACCGACGCCAATGAACAGAACCATAGCGACGAGAATCAAAAAAGCTTTTTGTGATTGCCAGGATTTTGTGTAGATCATCGAATAGGCGAGAATTCCGACAATCCCGAATAGTAGAAAAATATTTTGTGTGACGTGAACTACCGGCTCACTCTGCACCAGCCACCAAATCACTGGCAACGCAGTTAAACTTGCAATATAAATCCACCACTCCTTTTTGATGCCCACACGCGTTGAGTTTAACCAATCGACACAGGGTGATTCCGCATAGCCCTTCAAATAACGCTGACCATACACAAATGTAAACATCCCGAAAATCATGCCCACACCGGCAAGACCAAAACCGTATTTCCAGCCGTATGTTTCACCCAACCAACCGCACAACAAAATTGCCACCAGTGAGCCGACATTAATGCCCATATAAAACAGGGTAAAACCCGAATCGCGACGCGGATCATTGTCCGAATAAAGCTTGCCAACGATCACTGAGATATTAGGTTTCAAAAAACCGACGCCAATGACAATAAATGCAATCGCCAAATAAAAAATTTTCAACGCTGCAGTATCTTGTTTGGTGATCTCAGTGGTAAGCACCGTACCCGCCGCAAGAACCTCGCCCGTTGTTAACGTTAAGGCCTCAACCAACACCGTACCGGCGGGATAATACACAGCCTGCTGCCCTTCAAACGCCATTAAAAAATGGCCGATACACAACAGCGTTCCGCCAAATAAAACAGCGCGGCGCGTGCCCAAATACCGGTCAGCCAGCAAACCACCAATCACCGGGGTTGCATACACCAAACCGGCATAAGCACCAAGAATATCCAGACCGGCGCCGTCAGAGAACAAATGGTATTTGGTGATGTATAGCAGCAGGATGTATTTCATCCCGTAAAACGAAAATCGCTCCCACAACTCGGTTGCGAAACACACATACAGCCCTTTGGGATGGCCAAGAAAATCATCGCTGGTTTTTATCATCATTAGACCCTTAGCTAATTTTTCATCGCACAAATTCAGTTAATTCGGCTACCGAATCCAAAATGTAATTCGGCTGCACGGTCGATTGCTCTGCATAAGCAGCACGGTATTTTCCAGTGCGTACTAAACACCCTCTGATACCCATTTGCTGGGCGCCGCCGACATCACTATCTATATCATCGCCAACCATTAATGCATCCATAGTATCAACACCGGCTGAATCCAACACTTGCTTAAAAAAATCGCGGTTGGGCTTGCCCATCACGCGCGCGTTTTTACTACAGACATATTCAAGGCCCGCCACAAAAAAACCTATATCCGCTTTTAGCCCGTCTTCTGTTTGCCAGAACCGATTTTTATGCAACGCAATTAATTCTGCACCGGAGTGCATCACATTAAACAAACGATTGATCAAGGTCAGATCCCATGTGTCGCCTATATCACCCAGAACCACATAATCCGGTGTGTATTCATCCCAGAAGAAATCCGCAAAATCGGGTTTAATGCTGTCAGCCACTACTGGCCATATACGTAACGCGCGACCTAATTGGTGCTGCAAATTCACCAGCTCAAGCTTTGCACCAATAGGCGCACTGATCAATTCATCCTCTTGCACCGTAAAACCCATCATACGTAATTGAGCAACCAATTCACTTTGAGATTTCGTCGTGGTATTGGTCAGGAAACGCAATTTTATACCGCGCTTACGCAGCTGCTTAATGCAGGCTATAGCACCGGGAACTGGTTGCTTGCCAACATAAAGAGTGCCATCAAGGTCCAGCATGATCAATTCAGGGATGCGCTTCACAGATGACTCCTCTACTGACCCAGAATCTAACACTAACGTAGCAACTATAGCCCTGTATGTAGCCAGCAATAAACATTCCACGAAAACACCTATGGCTGCGTAAACATCAAAACCGACGTCGTCGAAAAAGCTTCATCTAACGATCTGGCCCAACCCCAAGGATAGGAACGGCCGCTAGCAGAGCGTATACTGCGCACTCTTTTTTGCTGCAACAGTTGAGGAGCAGGCATGTCGAAGTTTTGGAGTCAGGTGGTGCGCGAGTTGGAGCCTTATGTGCCCGGTGAGCAGCCGCAAATTGATGGTTTGATCAAATTGAACACTAACGAGAGCCCCTATCCGCCCTCGCCCAAAGTGATCGAGATGATGACCCATGACGCCATCGACCGCTTGCGCCTTTACCCCGATCCGAATTCCAAAAAGCTGAAAAATGCTATTGCCCAATATTACAAGGTAACGGCAGAGCAAGTGTTTGTCGGCAACGGTTCGGATGAAGTGCTGGCGCTGTTGTTTATGGCCTTTTTCCAGCAGGATAAGCCACTGCTTTTTCCGGACATCAGCTACAGCTTTTATCCGGTCTACTGCAAGTTGTTTGGCATAGACGCGCAAACCATTCCACTGCGCGATGACTACACCATTGATTTTGCAGGTTATCCGGCAGCCAACGGCGGGATTATTTTCCCTAACCCCAACGCACCTACGGCGATTGGCAAACCGCTGGCGGAGATAGAAGCGCTGCTGCAACGCAATACTGAATCCGTCGTGGTCGTCGATGAGGCCTACGTGGATTTTGGTGCGGAAACGGCGATTGCGTTAGTGGATAAATATCCGAATTTATTAGTCGTGCAAACCTTGTCGAAATCTCGCTCGCTAGCGGGCATGCGCGTGGGTTTTGCAGTTGGCAATAAGGATTTGATCGATGCGCTTGATCGCGTGAAAAATTCGTTCAACTCCTACCCGCTTGATCGTTTGGCGGAAGCAGCGACTGTGGTTGCCTTCGAAGATGATGCTTATTTCATAAGCTGTCGCGCTAAAATTATTGCCACGCGGGATTGGACGGTTAGCGAACTGGATAAACTCGGCTTCAAGAGTTTGCCATCGCAAGCCAATTTTGTATTCACCGAGCCTGTAGGTAAAAATGCAGCGGAAGTCGCGCAGTATTTGCGCGACCATAAAATTTTGGTGCGCTACTTTAACAAACCGCGTATCAATCAGTTTCTGCGTATTACTATCGGTACCGATGCAGAAATGCAGGCGATGATCGCAGTGTTAAAAACGCTTTAACGTTTTCCGCGAATCCGCATCGGCTCTGAAAAAGCCAATCCAATAAAAAAGCCCGAGTTTTTGACTCGGGCTTTTTTATTGGAATTTTTTACCGCAGCCACACGCCCATTCATTTCGCATCGGAAATTTGCGTATTCTCGATAGCAAAATATTTATCCATGCCCGTCCACTGCAATAGTTGTGTCACCTCTTTATTGCAATTACACAAGCGGATGTCATCGCGCTTTGAACCTTTACGCTCCTTGAACAACAGCAGCATACCCAAGCCGGTTAAACTCAATGCCGGTGTTTCGCTCAGATTAAATTCAAACTCTTTGATGTGCGCTGAATCAGCATCGTTTAGCAATCGGCTCCACTCCTTGCGCAAATCATTATCAATATTGCCGTGGATGCTTACACGCAAACCGCGGCCATTATTAATTTGCACCCAATCCATGCTGGCTGAATCGGAAAAGCTGATAGCACTCGCCAAACTGGACGGCTTGGATGATGGTGCCTTTTTAGCGGGACTTGTACTGGCCGATTTGGAGCCCGGTTTAATCGGCACATGCGCACGGGGCATAGCGACCGACGCGCTGACGGTAGGTGGTTTTAGCGGCTTGGGGTTGGATTTATCGAGCCAGTCATCGGGAACTACGTCGTCCCAACTGCTTTCTATTTTTCCGTCGCCGACGATATCGTCAATCACCCGACCACCCGTGCGTTTTGCGCGCGCCTGCTCGTCATCGGCGCGAACAACTTTGCGTTCACCCACGAAAGGAACATGATGGCGCATGCAGCACTCCAGAAAGGCCATTAATAATTACACTGATTTTAGTTCAGGTACTAGCAAATGCGAGTCGTCACACAAGGCATCCGCTCATCTTTCCAGTCCGAACAGATGAGTTGGACGCACCCACAGCGATCACTACAGGCATTGAGCACGCCCTTATCAAACTCTATTATTGGCACACATTTCATCTTTTACAAATAATGCTTTCCAGTTGGGAATTTTGGGAACACTTCTCGATTGAATGTGGCTGCGACTAACGCCAGCGCCTGTCCAACAGCGAAAATCTCCCAAGTTTTTTATCATAAAAAAAATCTCATATAAGCTTTTTTGTTGTAAAGTGCCGAGGCGATGTAGAAATTTGGGAAACGCAGGCCCCGGAGGAGTGGCCACTGGTTAGGGTTTAAACGATAGTCTTTCGCCACCTTCAATAAGGTGTACTCAAAGGTGCAATGCGCCAGATGGCGAGACAATTACCCGATTGAGCAATCACCCAAATTGAGCGATTATGCAAAATAGTGAAGCTGGGCAGCCAAAGAATACTGCCATCGAATTAATCAAAAAGTTTCAACAACTTTTTACCGATTTAAATCACAAACAGATTGCCGAGCGTTTGGTGAAATTGGTTATTACCAAACAAACCATCAGCCGCGCGGTGTTAATTGTTGAACGCGACAGCCATCTTTACGTTGAAGCTATCGCCTCTTCCGGTACTGACGAACCCTTCGTCAACGGCTTAGCAACATCACTCAGCCGCTTGAATTATTTACCCCATCAATATATTCATCAGGTTTTTGATTCCGGTCGCGCTTGCACGTTGGACCAACAAACCATTAGCAAGCTCGGCGCATTGCTTATCCAGAAAGGCACCCACTCGTGTTATTTGCATCCTATTCAAGAAAAAAATAAAACTATCGCCGTATTTTATATGGAGTCCACGCACGAATTACCGCAACTACAAAAAGCGGTGAATGAGCTGGATACTGTCTGGACATTTAGTTCACTACTTATTCGGCAAGTGATTGATATGTGGCACCACGAGGAGCAAGCCGAGCGCTTTCGCCTCGCCGAGCAGGCGCTCTGGGCGAGCGAAACCTATTTGAATGCGATTTTGCGTTATTCGCCCGCGCTGATTTCGGTAAAAGATCTGGATGGCAATGTCGTGCTCGCGAGCGAGCATTACAAACAAATGGCCAACATTGACGACACCGGCTATGTTGGAAAAAATGTGTTTGATGTCTACCCAAAAGACGTCGCCCAGTCGATGTGGGAAATTGACGTCGCCACCAAAACCAAACAGCAAACCTATGAAGTCGAGCTGGATTTGATGCACAAAGACGGCAGCCAGCACACCTATTTAATGGTGAAGTTTCCGCTGCGCAATAAAGAGAATAATGTGTTTGGTGTGTGCACAATTGGCACCGATATTTCTGAGCGAAAACTCGCGGAAAATGCGCTGCGTGAACAACAGTCGCGCCTTAATTACATGGCCTTCCACGACTCGCTCACCTCCCTGCCCAACCGCTCACTCTTTTACGACCGTATTTATCATGGACTCGCGCGCGCAAGACGTGGCAATTCCAAAGTGGCGTTGATGTTGTTGGATATCGACCGCTTCAAAAATATCAATGACAGCCTCGGCCACGATGCGGGCGACGTTCTGCTAAAAGCCATCGCCATGCGCTTGAACGAAGGCGTGCGCGACATGGACACCGTTGCGCGCTTGGGCGGCGATGAATTTGTGGTGGTGCTCGAAGGTATTCACGATCTCGACGATGTGGTGTTTGTCGCCAATAAACTGCTCACCACCTTATCCCGCCCGCTGGAAATAAGCGGTCATAGCATTTCAACTACCGTCAGCATCGGTGTCAGCTTGTTTCCCGACGACGGTGGCGATACCGATGAATTATTAAAAAATGCCGACATCGCCATGTACAAGGCCAAAGAAGCGGGCAAAAACAATTGCCAGTTTTACGCTAAGGGTATGAACGCGACTGCGGTGAATTATTTGCTGCTGGAGAACGATTTACGCCGCGCGGTGGAGCAACAACAACTGGTGCTTTACTACCAGCCGCAAGTCGACTTAAGAACTGGCGAGATGATGGGTGTGGAGGCGCTGGTGCGCTGGCAACATCCAGACCGGGGTCTTATATCGCCGGCGCATTTTATTCCGCTTGCGGAAGAAACTGGCTTGATTGTGCCGATTGGCGAGTGGGTGCTGCGCGAGGCATGTCGCCAACAAAGAATCTGGCTGGATGCGGGCAAGTTTGTCGGCAAGATTGCAGTGAATCTGTCGCCGCGTCAGTTCCGCCAGAAAAATTTTCCCGGCAAGGTTGAGTCGATCCTCACCGAGATAGGCTTGGAAGCAAAATATCTGGAGTTGGAGATCACCGAAAGTTGCGCCATGGAACATGCAGGCGAGACGATCAATCAACTCAATCAACTGAATGAAATGGGTATGTTTCTCGCGATTGATGACTTTGGTACCGGCTATTCATCGCTCGCGTATCTACAGCGCTTCCCGATTCAGAAGCTCAAGATTGACCGCAGTTTTGTTAACGATATCCACGACGACGACAACGATGCTGCGATTGCCAAATCGATTATTGGTCTTGCACACAATATGCAAATGCGCGTTGTGGCAGAAGGTGTAGAGAACGAACAGCAAGCGGAATGGCTACGCGATAAAGGTTGCGATCAGGCACAGGGCTTCCTCTACGCCAAACCCATGACCGCCAAACAACTGGAAAACCATTTTCGCAATGGCCGGTTTTATTTCGATGGCACTATCGTGCGGCTAGAGGCGCATTTGAAAATGGGGGCCTAATAACAATCTCCCCCCACCCCTCTTTACAAAGGGGGTGTGATATAGCACCTCCCTTTGTAAAGGGAGGCAGGGAGGGATTTTCTGTTAGCCCTTACCTCGGGTTTTATTGGCATTGGGCCGCGCATTTTCTTCCACAAACATCACAATCGCTTCCGCGATATCCTTGTGAGTCGCTCCTTCGATCCCTTCCAGGCCTGGCGACGAATTTACTTCCATTACCAATGGCCCGCGGCTGGAGCGCAGCAGATCTACGCCGGCCACTTGCAACCCCATGGTCTGCGCCGCCTTGATCGCGGTGCGCCGTTCGGTTGGGGTGAGTTTGGTGACTTTTGCGGTGCCGCCGCGGTGCAGATTAGAGCGGAATTCGCCCTCTTGCGCGGTGCGCTCCATAGAAGCGACCACTTTATCGCCGATCACAAAACAGCGCACATCGCTGCCATTGGCCTCTTTGATAAATTCTTGCACTAAAAACTCGGCGCGCAGCTCGCGGAACGCTTCGATCACGCTCTCTGCCGCCTTTTGGGTTTCGGCGAGCACGATCCCGCGCCCTTGGGTGCCTTCGCATAGCTTAAGCACCAGCGGAGTGCCGCCAACCAGCTTGATCAGCTCTTTGGCATCATGCACGTTGTAGGCGAAGCTGGTTTTAGGTAGGCCGATGCCCTTGCGGGACAGCAGCTGCAGCGCGCGCAACTTGTCCCGCGAGCGCCCCAAAGCGATGGACTCAGTGAGGCAGTAAGAGCCCATCATTTCGAACTGGCGAATCACCGCCAGACCATAGTGAGTCACTGACGCACCGATACGCGGGATCACCGCATCAAAATCCTCTAGCTGTTCACCCATATACCAGATGGCCGGGCTGTCGGAGGCGATGTCGATATAACATTTAAGGATGTCGATAACGCGAACTTCGTGGCCGCGCTTAGTGCAAGCCTCCACCAGACGACGAGTGGAATAGAGACGGCGATTACGCGACAAAATAGCGATTTTCATAAAGAACCTGATCAGATGAAAAAGAAAAGTGGCTAATCGCTAGAGCGATGCCATCGCTGGCTGGTTTTTGTTACCACCCAGTAAAAACGATTTGCTGCTATCGACCCAAAACCCCTGTTTGAGGGCACTGCGCCCTAGCAGCATACGGAAACGCATATTCTCCCGGTCAGTGAGCGTAACCTCGATTGTCATGCTGATCCCATTGATGAGCAGCGTCGTGTCTATCACCACCCGTTGCTCACTGTGTCCACCCGAATCGGTAACCCGGCGCACATCCTTAACAGGCTCTTCGCACTCAATACAGGTCAGGCTGTCCTGTTGCAGCGGATGCAAGCCAAACCTCACCCATGGCTTGCCATCTTTATCAAAAGGCGTAACGTAGTAAGCGTGTAACGCGCTGGTTCGCGCGCCAGTATCGACTTTGGCCTTAATGGCGGGAATACCTAAATCCGGCAAACCTAACCACTCGCGCCAGCCAATCACCTCGGGTTGTTTTTTTGTCACTGCCGAAAGTCCTCTGTTTACTGACATGATTTAACGGATGGGTTGATTCAGGGAAAGCGCAGCACATCAGGCGCGCTTTGTACCCCAGTTCGGGGCCAAGGTACAAAGAAAAATTTTATTACTGAAAAGCGATTTTTCTTTTGTTTTTTAATGGGCTATGGTAAATAGCGCGGGTCAAATTTTCCCTCGGGGAGAACCGACGCAACCCCTCTCTCTGTCAATGTTGGAGTAGTCTTATGTCAGTTGATGTAGAGTCACCAGATACCGATCTGATCAGTGATGTTACCATCGAAACCGATGATGAAGAGGCAACCCCAAAGCTTACCGGTAAAGAAGCCAGTCAGCATACTTTGGAGATGCGCCGCAAAATCGAAGACCGTTTGGAGCGCCGCCGGATCAAAGATCAACTGGGTTACGACGATATTTCCGATCTGGACTTTTAACTTACCCTTGATGGTAATTTACCAGACTCGCTAATTTACCAACCTTGGGCAATTTACAAACCTGAACTTCAGGTATTCGGTCAGTACCTATAACAATATTGACAGCCGCCAGTTTATTGGCGGCTGTTTTTTATCATACCGTTTCATATCTTTACCTATCGTCGTTCAGTGCGCTATTGCCGTGTAAACGATTAACTTCTATGATCGGTCTGTAATTAGCTTGGATACAAGCCACCAATTGTATCTTCCGGATAGTCTCTCCAAGGCGGGTTTGATCGACACAACACCCAACATCGCAGTTCCAAACACAGCGAAAATAAAAATAGTTGATGGGAGCACAAATGCCCCCGCCGCTGGAGCCACTATTGTATGCAACGCCCGCCCACACACCGTTTGTATTTTGAGATCATTCTTGGCCTGCTGGTCATATGCACTATTTTCGCCATTACCGGTGAAGAGCAAATACTGGAAGAACGTTTGGTTATCGATGCCAGCAGCGGCATGGCGCTCAATGTGTACGACGACAAGGAAAACGGCGGCAACTCAAGTATCCATCTGGAAGATGAAAAAAATATGCAATGGCATTGCATATTGCGCGAGAGTTACTCATATCCACATTGCGGTTTTGAAGTTTTGTTCGATAAAGAGCGCACCAACGGCGTCGACCTGCGTCACTACAACAAAATTCGCCTCTGGCTGGATTACAACGGCCCTAGTCAAACTGTGCGTATTTCACTGCGCAACTTCGACCCGCTTTACAGCAAAAAAGAAATTCTGCAGAGCACCAAGTACAATCAAATTGAGTTCAATGTTGGCCTGCTGAATGGTGTTGCTGAATTTTCCCTCAAGGATTTTTTTGTGGCCAACTGGTGGGTGTTGGAAAATAAAATTCCGCCACAGCTGAGCCATCCACAATTTGATAACGTCACCATTTTTGAAGTGCAAACCGGTTCGGGAAGACCACTTGGCAAACATCAATTTCGTCTGCACAAAGTAGAATTTATTGGCCAAGCACTAAGTACGGCGGATTGGTACCTTGCAATTATGATGTTTTGGCTCGGGATTATTTTATCCTTCCTGGCCTATCGTATTGTCAAATTAAAAGATGAAGTGGTTATTCAACGCAAACGTGAATCGGAATTGCTTGAAATTAATGAAGTACTCGATACACGCAGTAAAGCTCTTGAAATAAGAGCCAAAACCGATCCACTCACCGGAGCATTTAATCGCCTGGGAATCGAAGAAGCGATCAGCTTGGGTTTGCAGGAATGGCACCGATACCGCAAACCGCTATCGCTGGTAATGATCGATATAGACCACTTTAAACAGGTGAATGATCAATATGGACACGACACTGGCGATGCAGTGTTAAGTAATCTCTCCACTATGGTGCAGCAACATACACGCACGCAGGATTTATTTGCCCGCTGGGGCGGCGAGGAATTTGTCCTCGTCTGTCGCGACACCGATATTGAAAGCGCCTGTGCGATTGCCGATAAACTTCGCGAATTAATTGCTCATCAAACCTTGCACAAAGACATTCACATCACCGCGAGCTTTGGCGTCGCCACCTTAAAAACCAATGGAAATCTTGAGCAACTATTTAAAGCTGCAGATACAGCCCTCTATCAGGCAAAAGCCGCCGGGCGCAACCGCGTAGTTACTGCAACTTGATGTTGTCCAAATAAAACTCACGCGGCTCGGTCAACTGCGCTGCGAAAATTGTCACATTACCAATCGCATCCATTTGCATAACGCGGCCGCGCGGCGCAGTGCGAACATCCACCAAATCGATACGCAGCTTATTCCAGCCTTGCCTCAACACTATGCCCCGGTTAAACCGATCATCAAATTTATTTTCTCCTCGATCATGCTGGGAATCTGAAATTCTTACTACCAGCGTCAAGGGTTCGCTATCGGGATTATGCAAGTCCATCACCAGCGTAGCGTAACTGCTCCAATCGCCGTAATTTCCGACCAAACTTACACCAGAATATGGAAGCGACGCTAAGGTGATTTTCGCGGCATGCATGCCGTGGGTATGCAACAGTTGAGTCTGATAAATTTTTATCTGCACATTGTTCGCTTGCAATTGTTGCAACTCATGGCGCGACTCAAAACTGTTCAACTGCGGAAACTGATTGCGCAGAGTGAGATGGGCGGCCCCCGAATCAATAACCAACCACAGTGCGGGCGCAATTAACAACACACAGAAAAACCGCAGCAACCAAATCACGCGAGTTGGTTTTTGCCCCCAAAACAAACCCAGCCATACACCAAATAGATTATGTAGAACATCGTCGAGGCTGAAATTTCGACCGACAAAATGTTGGATAAATTCAATTGTAATCCCAATCACAACTGCGACAAGTGTCAATAATAACCATTGGCGCCAACCGACTATGGGCTTGCGCGATTGAATCAACAACATGAGTACTGCAAAAAAAACAATATGGCCAAAATTCCATAGGGTTTTTAACAAAAAGGGCGAAGCCGCATCCGGCCCACCTATAAAAAATAACGGCGTGACTATTAATATGAATAATCCCGACAACCACGAAGGAAGACTCGCTTTCAAAATAACTCCATCACACCCAACCAATCACACGTAGATGATCACAGGTAAATAATCACAAAAAAACAATTTATTACAAAAGGCTGGCACCTATCTTAGCAATCAGCAATGACTAACTGTCTGTAAGGTTTAGTATAAAGCGTGCACGGGCTAGTAAAGACGCGCAGGAATCCTATTATTTTTCCATAGGATACTTTCATCTTTTTCCATGCCTTTGAACAATTCAATCTAATAACAGGACTTACCATTATGAACACTATCAATTCCTTCATCACGCGTGTTATGAACCGCAGCGCGGGTCTAGTAACGCTCCTCGCTGCCGTTCTTAGCCTGGGTGCACATGCTCAAACAATTATTAGCCCCGAAACTAAGGGCACCACCTATATAGTGAAGCCCGATTACCGTAAATGCGCGTTCCCGATGTGCGGCGGCTGGTTTCTAACCCCGGTAAATCAATATACCGTACAGTTACAGACCGAGGATGAGGCCTATCAAAGCGCTGCATTATTGCCTAATAGCATTTACGTTGCCTACATTAATTACAAACGTTTGGGTTTAACAGAAAAACAAATTGCCGAGCTGGACAGTGCAATTCATAGTGAGCAGGCACTGCTGCGCGGTACCGTGATTAACTCACCTATTTCAGGCAGAGTGACCACCCGCAGCAAAACTCTAGTCGCTAACGGAGCCTGGGTAGGTGCGAATAAAAACACACCGGTCGGGCCGTACCTGAAAATTTCCAGCACCGGCATAGTCTGTATCACTACTCCCTGCCCTTATTTTAAAGCGGCACTAATTAACAGTAATTACTCGAGCGAAATTCATGACTTGTCATTAGAAAAAGCACTGCTGGATCGCGAACAAGAAGCGCAGGCTTGGCAGGCAATATCTACTGATGGTTTAGTGATAACGGGCACTACTTACGAAACCACTGGTTTTGATGAAACCGGTGCGGAGCCGGGCAAAGGCATAGGCGTAGCGGCGACCAAAGTGTTTTTTGCATTTCCCACAAAAAGATAATCACTACCAATAAAAAATCCCCGGTTCACTATGAATCGGGGATTTCTCGATGACTTCATACAACGTCAATTTATTAATACCGGGACATCTCCTTAATACTGCGAATAACCCATACCATTAAATTGTTTGGCAAGATTGGTTGCATAGTTGTCTGTCATGCCGCTGATATAATCGATCACCGCCATCAATGCCAGATATTTATAATTTTCACCACGCTTGCTTACGTCCGGGTGAAAATTATTCTCGCCAATTAATGCCATCACCCGATTATCTTTGTAAGTCATTTGCGACGCATCGCCAAGCGATGCATAAACTGCTGAGCAAATTGTGTTTAACAAAGTTCCTATCACCGTATAAGCACCAATTTCCAATTCAACCCGACGCGAGTGATTAAATATTTTTCGCTTGGCCAGATCTTTCGCCGCTTGCACTGCATTTTTTACTTTTGGATCGCAGAGTGAAATCAAATCTCCCTGCACCTCACCGCGCAAAAATGCATCCTGATGCTCAATAAATGCCGCCGTTCCGGCATTGATAAACGCATCGATTACTTTGCCGCGCACCAATGCTGGCTTGCGACCATCGTTAACTTTTTTAAGCAACCGCTCCAATTCTGGCAACTGCGATGAATCAGCAATCACCGGATGCAATAATTCATAAATTTCATTCCAATTGAGAATGCCCATTTCCAAACCGTCTTCCAGATCGATAATGCCGTAGCAAAAATCGTCTGCCGCTTCCATTAAATACACGAGTGGATGGCGGCAATACCAATCGGGACCCAACTCAATCAGGCCAGTTTTATTAGCTATTTCATGGAAGTGTTCGAGCTCGGACTGGAAAATCCCGTATTTGGCATCTTTTGGGCGCTGACCTAAAACGGTTGGCGACGAAGTCCAGGGATATTTAATCGATGACGCCAGAGTCGCATAAGTTAAACGCATACCATCGTGAAATTGGTGATACTCGGATGTGGTCAATACACGCAAACCCTGCGCATTACCTTCAAACACCCGTATATCATCTCGCTCAGAAGGTGATAAATCGTTTAAGAATTCCGCGCCTTCTTTTTGAAACCAATTGCGGATGGCATCTTCACCGGTGTGCCCGAATGGAGGGTTGCCAATATCGTGCGCTAAACAGGTGGCTTGCACTATGTCGCCAATATCCGTTGGCCAAATATGTGCCGGCAAATCGCCTTTATCTTTTAATGCTTGCCCTACACGAATACCGAGCGTACGCCCCACACAAGCCACTTCCAAACTGTGTGTCATACGATTGTGGATATGATCATTGGTAGCCATTGGATGCACTTGCGTTTTACGCGCAAGACGACGAAAAGCGCCAGAGAAAATAATTTTGTCGTGATCCGAGTGAAACGGCGAACGCCCTTCCTCGTGTTTTGCTGTGCGATTGCCCAGGCGGTCGGCGCAGAGCAATTGGTTCCAGTTCATACTCATAATGCTAGTAAACCCTCTCAGCGACCAAATTTAAATCTTGATCAAAAACTTTGACTCGCTCTGATTTTTCATACGAATTTGGATCACGGGTTATCAACACTAGTCCGGAATTATTATTGAGAATGCCCACAAGCTCCTCGCCAGCAGGAATTGAAAATTTCAATTCTGCCTCCCCTGTAGGGCTGTAGAGAAAAAGACTTCCCTCTGAGGCGATAACCAGTCCTGACAAGGTCCATAACGCGTGAGTGTAGCTCGCGGTATTAATCGCAAAAATAAACTCGTCGTTCGCGCTGTACACCCCCACCTTCTCGTTGAAGGCAGTAATTGATGACCAGTAGCGAGTTCTATCAGGAGAATCAGTAATTGCGCCAAACAGCGAAAATACACAGCTCGCCGTCTGTCTGGTTCCTTTCTGTGTTAACAACTTTCCATCAGCATTGGTAGATATGTAGGTTGCACAGCGGCGCACTCGTCGGTATTCGTCTACTGGAGCATCTCTTCCATCCACGGCGAACATTTCCACTGAGTCTATGAGATTACCTTGCATATCATAAGACTCAACGACCTGAATTGTAGTGACTCCGCTGGTTTGACTGCGTGTGATGACAAAATGATTATCGGTAAAATACTCAAAGGTGAATTTTCCGGGCAATTGTAGCAGTGGCTCGCGTACACCAGTTCCAAGATCCAACCTTAAAATCGAGGTTTCCAGTAGGCTAATTACCGAGTTTTGCTTAGCAAGGTACGTATTGCCGTAATAGGTTGCAAATTCCAGCGGCGCAAGAAATTCACCGGTCGCTGAATCCCACCGATTGGACATCCAGCCGGCGCGTTCCGAGTTGCGATAGAGCTCGGAATAAAGAATACCGGCTGCATCCACAAACCAAAACTCATCGGTGTAGCTTGAATAACACCGCTCACCATCACCAGCAGACGCAGCCGAACAATTTGCATCGAAAGGATAGGTGTCAACTAGATTCAGCGCGCCGTCATTATCACTATCATCATCTCGATTATCACCGATCCCATCGTTATCAAAATCCCGCCAATCCGACGCATCCAACGGAAATTTGTCCGAGCTATCGTGCACACCATCATTGTCGTCATCCGTGTCTCTCGCGTCAGGAATGTTATCGCGATCAAAATCTGCTCCCACAAAAAGATTAACCGGAAGTTCATATTTTTCACCCTGTTGATCTTTTGCTATAAACGTTAATCGATAAGTTTCATCAATCGTATTCCCGGAAAACGTCAGGTCAAAAATACCCAAATTTATTTGAGTCCAATTTCCAGTAGAATCAGTAAAATTATCGATACGTAAATCATAGTCGAGCAGCTCCACAGAGGAATGTACAAACTGCTTGCTGATATCAATTTGCAGATTACCACCCCGCCCCATAATTAACTCTTTGGATGCAGGTATCGGGCTCTTTACATCGGTGCGTAAAATTATTTTATTTTCGCTGCGGTGAGCAAGATCAGATAGGCCAACATAATAACCAAAATCTTGAGGTAATACGTTAACGTTAGACTCTCTACGCCCATCGCCATTTTCATCCAAAGATATTTCCAAAGCAGATATAGCCGGGTCAAGGTAGGCCTTTGTGTTTTCTGATCCCACTAAAGTAATAACTCGGGATTGTTCTATCGCCGAGAAACTGACAGCGCCTACGCCAGATAGAGATAAAGTCCCCGAAAGAGCCTGCCCATCTGAAAAATAATAATCATACCTATCCCAACCCGATGGGTTTGGGTAAGTCAGATTGAATAAACCCTGTTTTATTACCAGAGCACCTTCCGTTGAGCTGTGAACCTCAAGATTGAGCCTCAGCAAAAAATTATTATCATTATCAATATAGAGAGGGCCACGACCTTCATAATTCAGAGTGCCTTTCAGGCTCTCAAACTCTGCAGGCGTGGCAACATCATAGACTTTAAAATCGATCCAGCTAAAATTGACCACCGCTGTAGCAGAAGATTTCTGAGTATCAATTTCAATGGTACGGGAGCCTGAGTAGTGAGTCCCATCAAAAACACATGCCGTAAAATCTTCTTCGAGTTTTTTACCTGATTTTGAGATTGTCGCGGTATAGCTGCTTTTGGCATTGTCGCAAGCAACATTGTATTTACCGTCTTGTAAATTATAGATGTCAGCAAAGCTATTCATAACTTGATCAGGGATGGCTTTAGAAAAACCAATTAAATCTACCAAACCACCCGCCAACAATGGGGTATTAGTCCGCGTTAGCCTTTGTAATTCGATAGAAGAAATAGCCGCTGAACTGGAATGTGCGCTCAAAGACACAGCCGAACTATTAGCATTCGGTAAACTTTGATTATTACCCCCAGTATTCCCGCCACCGCCACCGCCACCGCCACCGCAAGCAGTTAACGCCAAAAACATGCCTACAAAAAAACACTTAGCCAATCTCATAACAACTCCATTCAATCATTTTTGCAGATGAGATTCTAAAGGATGCACAACAACTAAACCTTACAATCCGATAATTTATACATATAACGCTTTAAGAATCGCACCAATTTGGTTCCCCCTCAAAAATCCCGCGCACAACTTCAGCGCATTCAATCCTTTGCAAAAACCCACTTCCATTACTTCCAAACCCGTTTTTCTACGTCATTTAACTCATTGAATAACAACGTTTTTGTGCTTGTGCTGCGAGAGGATTTGGCTATCAAATTTCAATTGGCACAGTTTCTGCTGAATACAAACTTGTATCCAAGATTGTATTTAGGCTTGAGATCGAACTTAAGAAAGTTACGCAGGAACAATAACGATGCAGTCCCCAGATTTTGTGACCACAGGCTGGACTATTGATAAATGGCTTGCCGCCTACCGCAGCGAAGGCTTGGTTGCCCGTGATCTGCTGCATGTATTGCGCGCGCAGCTCAAAGCCAATGATAACGCGTGGATTTATATCGTCTCAGCTGCCGAGTTAGATACACAGCTCGATGTATTAGAAAGTCTGGACAACGTTCGCAGCCTGCCCCTCTATGGCGTGCCCTTCGCTGTAAAAGACAATATCGATGTCGCAGGTATTCCTACCACCGCCGCCTGTCCTGCATTCACCTACATTCCCGAAGCCGATGCCACTGCAGTAGCGCGCCTTAAACAAGCTGGCGCGATTGTGCTCGGTAAAACCAATCTCGACCAATTTGCCACTGGTTTGGTCGGCACCCGCTCACCTTACGGAGCAGTACCTAATTCATTTAAACCTGAGCACGTTTCTGGCGGCTCCAGTTCCGGTTCTGCAACCACTGTTGCGCGCGGACTAGTACCGTTTAGTTTGGGAACTGATACTGCTGGCTCTGGCCGTGTGCCCGCAGGATTTAACAACATCGTTGGATTAAAGCCGACTAAAGGTCGCTTCAGTACAACCGGTGTTGTACCCGCATGCCGCAGCCTCGATTGCATTTCTGTATTTGCGCTCACCGTGGATGATGCAGAAACCGTTGCTGGCGTTATGGAAAGTTTTGATATAGCTGACGGTTACTCGCGCGTTGCACCTGCAGCGGCAACCTATTTTTCTACCAAGCCGCGCTTTGGTATTCCCGCATCACCCAATTGGTTTGGCGATACCCAAGCCGAAGCCGCTTGGTTGGAAACCTTAGAAAACATTTCTGCCTTTGGTGCCGAATTAGTCACCATCGATTTCACACCCATGTTTACTCTCGCACAACTGTTATACGGCGGCCCTTGGGTTGCAGAGCGACATGCAGCAATTGCCGAATTTATGGAAGAACACGCTGCCGACATGAATGATGTCGTGCGGTCTATTGTTGACAACGCAATTAATTTTTCCGCGACAGATGCCTACCGTGCTGAATATCGTCGCGCTGATCTCGCCCGTGAAATACAACTATTAATGAAAGATGTCGATGCACTATTGGTACCGACATCGCCGCGCCACCCAACCATTGCTGAAGTCGCGGCCGATCCAGTCGGCGTTAACAGCCAACTCGGCACTTACACCAATTTCGTAAATCTTGCTGACTGTTCAGCACTTGCCTTACCCGCCACTTTGCGAGCAGATGGATTGCCGTTTGGCATCACGCTAATCGCGCCCGCGTGGCAAGACGCAGCACTCGCTGCCTTCGGAAAAAAATGGCACAGCAGCGTTAATTTATCGCTGGGTGCCACCACGCAATCAATGCCTGCAATCACAGCAAAAAATACTGCACCGACGGGTTATGTTCGCCTTGCAGTAGTGGGCGCACATTTGACCGGAATGCCGCTCAATGTGCAGTTGCTAGAACGCAAAGCACTTTTTGTAGAGAGCACTTACACCGCCAACAATTACCGTTTATTTGCATTACCGAATACCACACCACCAAAACCTGGTTTGATTCGCTCAACAGAAGGAGCAGAAATCATTGTGGAATTGTGGGATGTACCCGTACAGCAGTTCGGTAGTTTTGTTGCATTAATTCCCGCACCCCTCGGTATAGGCACATTGAGCTTGCACGATGGCCGTGAGGTGAAAGGATTTATTTGTGAAGGCGCGGCCGTGAAAGGCGCGACAGATATTACTCATTTAGGTGGATGGCGGGCTTATATAAAGTCATTACAAAAATAATCCCCTCCCAGCCTCCCCTGGCTACGCGCCGCGTTTCAAAGGGGAGGAGCTACTCTCTTGAGCTTTTTCGTAGGGGAGTAACTCCCTCCTTTTGAAAAAGGGAGGGCTGGGGAGGGATTTAAAAACAGAAATAAAGCCGGAGAAGATTTGTGTTAAAGACTGTACTTATCGCCAACCGCGGAGAAATCGCGGTGCGCATTGCTAAAACGCTGAAGAAAATGGGCATCGAGTCCATCGCTGTGTATTCCGATGCGGATCGCAATTCGGCGCACGTGACTGCCTGCGATAAAGCAATTTGCCTTGGTGGTAATACGGCGGCAGAAAGTTATTTGAAATCCGATTTAATTCTCGCCGCCGCGAAAGCAACTGGTGCGCAGGCGATTATTCCCGGCTACGGTTTTCTCTCGGAGAACGCTAAATTTTGTGAGCAGTGCGAAGCAGAAGGCATCGCTTTCTGTGGCCCTACGCCAGCTCAAATTCGCGAATTTGGCTTAAAGCACACCTCACGTGAAATTGCGGAAAAAGCCGGTGTGCCGCTCACACCCGGAACTGGCTTACTGGATTCAGTTGATGAAGCCGTCGAGTCGGCTGCGCAACTGGGCTATCCGGTAATGCTGAAAAGCACCGCCGGTGGTGGTGGCATCGGCTTGACTCGCTGCAACAACGAAGCAGAATTAATTGCTGCTTATGAAACGGTAAAACGTCTTGGTCAAAACTTTTTCAGCGATAGTGGTGTATTTCTCGAGCGCTTCGTGGATAACGCCCG
The DNA here is from genome assembly GCA_964499225.1 of uncultured Cellvibrionaceae bacterium. Lineage (GTDB taxonomy): Bacteria > Pseudomonadota > Gammaproteobacteria > Pseudomonadales > Cellvibrionaceae > Cellvibrio. Next base: position 24,618 of record CAZCJR010000061.1, read on the forward strand.
TCATGTAGAAGTACAAATTTTTGGTGATGGCAAGGGCAACGTACTCGCATTGGGCGAACGCGATTGTTCACTGCAACGGCGCAACCAAAAAGTGGTTGAAGAAACTCCTGCTCCGAATTTACCTGCCGCAACGCGCGATAAATTATTGGCGGCCTCAAAAAGTTTGGGCGAAGCTGTTAATTATCGTTCAGCCGGTACCATTGAATATATTTACGATGCCGCGCGTGATGCGTTTTACTTTTTGGAGGTGAACACTCGCCTGCAAGTAGAACACCCAATTACTGAAGCCTGCACCGGTGTGGATCTGGTTGAGTGGATGATTCTCACCGCCGCTGGCACGCCACCAAAACTGGATATTGAAATTAATCCTAAAGGCGCTGCGATTGAAGTGCGTTTGTATGCAGAAGATCCAGTGCGCGATTTCCAGCCGTCACCGGGTGTGTTAACAGACGTATCATTTTCTGAATCGGCTCGTATCGATACCTGGGTTTCAACCGGCACTGAAGTATCACCCTATTACGATCCGATGATCGCTAAAATTATTGTGTACGGTAAAGATCGAGTCGATGCGATCAGCAAAATGAAAACCGCACTTAATGAAACTCGCGCCGCAGGTATTGCAACCAACTTAGATTACCTACGCCAAATTATCGCAACCGATTTTTTTGGCAGTGGCGATGTAGCGACTAACAAATTGGCCAGCTTTGAATACAAAGCGCCGGTCGTTGAAGTACTGCAACCTGGTACTTACACCAGCGTGCAGGATTACCCCGGTCGCGTCGGTTTGTGGAGCATCGGTGTACCGCCCTCAGGCCCGATGGATGATTACGCGTTTCGTTTGGCCAACCGTATCGTCGGCAACCATGAAAGTGCCGCCGCGCTTGAATACACGATTATCGGACCGAAATTAAAATTCCATCGCGATGCAACCATTGCGCTCACTGGTGCTACATCGCCCGCAAAAATTGATGGCAAATTAATTCCATTCTGGCAACCGGTTGCCATTAAAGCCGGACAAATTCTGGAAGTGGGCAAAGCCGACCAAGGCTGTCGCGGTTATCTCGCGGTGCGCAACGGGTTTGATGTGCCGGTATATTTAGACAGTCGCTCTACATTTGCACTGGGCCAATTTGGTGGTCACGCGGGTCGCACACTGCGTGCGACAGATATGTTGCCGATTAGCAATCCGGCAATTGCTGCTTGCACCACACCAGCGCCAATTTATGAAGCAGCGGCCGCACCATGTGAATTAATTCCAAGCTATCCGAATGAGTGGGAAATCGGTGTGCTCTACGGCCCACACGGCGCGCCGGATTTTTTCACTGAAGATGCGATTGACATGTTTTTTTCAACCGCATGGGAAGTGCACTACAACTCGAACCGCTTGGGCATTCGCTTGAATGGACCAAAACCAACCTGGACACGCAGCGACGGCGGCGAAGCCGGTCTGCACCCATCTAATATTCACGATACTGAATACGCAATTGGCTCAATTAATTTCACTGGCGATATGCCCGTGATATTGACCAAAGATGGCCCCAGTCTCGGCGGGTTCGTTTGCCCGGTGACAATCGTAAAAGCTGAATTGTGGAAAGTCGGCCAGGTAAAACCCGGCGACAAAATTCGTTTCAAACGCTTGAGTTTCGATGCAGCACTCGCGTTGGAATTATCTGCTGACCGCGCCATTGAAAACCTGAGCGCGCAACCGAAAGTATTGTTCGCGCCTATCGTCAAACCAGAAAATACCATTTCCGATTGTATAGTCGCCGCATTGCCACCCGAGGGCAGCCGCCCACTGGTGAGTTATCGTCAAGCAGGTGATAAGTATATTCTGCTTGAATACGGCGATAACATTCTTGAATTGAGTTTGCGCCTGCGTGTGTATGCGCTGATGGAAGCATTGAAAGCATCACCCATTAATGGCCTGATCGAATTATCACCCGGTGTACGCTCGCTGCAAATCAATTATGACAGCCGCGTCGTTCATCAACGGGATTTAATTAATCAATTGTTGGTGATTGAAGAAACGCTCGGCAATGCACGCGACATTAAAGTACCGAGCCGGGTTGTTTATATGCCGATGGCATTTGAGGACTCGGCAACGCTTGATGCTGTATCGCGCTATCGCCAATCCGTACGCGACACTGCGCCCTGGTTACCAAGCAACACCGAATTTATGCGTCGAATTAATGGCTTGGATTCTGTAGATCAAGTAAAACAAATTCTGTTTGAAACAAGCTATATGGTGTTGGGTTTAGGTGATGTGTATCTCGGTGCACCTTGCGCCGTACCCGTTGATCCGCGCCACCGCTTGCTCACCTCAAAATACAATCCGGCACGCACTTATACCGCAGAAGGCACTGTGGGAATTGGCGGCGTCTACATGTGTATTTACGGCATGGATTCTCCCGGTGGCTACCAACTCGTCGGGCGCACCCTACCCATCTGGAATAAATTCCTCAAAAATCCAATCTTCAAAGATGGCGAGCCATGGTTATTAAAATTCTTTGACCGCGTGCGCTATTACGAAGTGACCGAAGCCGAATTGACTGAACAGCGTGAAGCATTTCGCGAAGGCCGTTTAAGCCTGCGGATTGAAGAAGATTATTTCAGCCTTGCCGAACATGAACAATTCCTGCAAGACAACGCAGCGAGCATTGCCGAATTTAAAACCAAACAACAAGCCGCTTTCACTAAAGAAGTTGCGCTTTGGCAAGCCGATGAAGAGAAACAAATTGATGCAGCACTGCAAGTCAAAGTCTCGATCGGCGCGCTTTCTGATGGAATTGAAGTAGATGGCCATGCCGTCACAGCAGATATCAGCGGCAATATTTGGAAACTGTTGGTTAAACCCGGCGAGATGGTAGAAGTTGATCAACCACTATTAATTGTTGAAGCAATGAAGATGGAATTCTCAGTTTATGCAGATCGCTCGGCAAAAATTGGGTCGATTCATTGTAAACCAGGTAAACAAGTGAATGCGGGCGATTTGTTGTTGGTGCTTGAAGAAGACTAATTTACAAACACGCAAGTAGGTTGGCGGTGAGGAACGAACCCCAACACAAGCAACGCCGAAATGTTGAACATTGTCATGTTGGGGTTCGCAAGCTCACCACCAACCTACGGTAGAGAAATGAAATTAATCAAACACGACAAAACCAAAAAGAAAGCCGAAGAACCGCGCACCAATTTAACCGAGCGGATTTATCGAACTATTAAGGATGATATTTTTTCCTTTCGTCTGCTACCCGGCGACAGATTTAGTGAAAACGAAATTGCTGAACGCGTAGCAGCGAGCCGCACGCCAGTGCGTGAAGCGCTAGCGCGTTTACAGCGAGAAGGTTTTGTGGATGTTTCTTTTCGCAGTGGCTGGCAAGTTAAACCTTTTGACTTTAACCAATTTGAACAGCTTTACGACGTACGCATCGTACTGGAATTAGCGGCAGTAAAAAAATTGTGTGAGATGGAACCGGCGCCCAATCTGGAGGATTTAAAAAAAATCTGGCTGGTTACACCAGAAGAGCGAATTGAAGATGGTCCAACGGTGGGCGCACTGGATGAACGCTTTCACGAGCAATTGGTTGAAGCTACCGGCAATACGGAAATGGCGCGCATCCATCACGATATCAGCGAGCGCCTGCGCATTATCCGCCGGATCGACTTTACCCAAAAAAAGCGCGTTGAAGCCACTTACGATGAACATGCAAAAATTCTCCGCACCATTATTGAAAGACGCGCAGAGGATGTAAAAAGTTATTTAAAAACGCATATTGAAGCGAGCAAGGCCGAGGTGCGCAAGATTACCTTACATATGCTCTACGAGGCACAACAACAGAATCCGAGTTAGTTGCAAAAATTTCAAAAACAGAGTGGCAACATTTTTTATGCCTGAAGCACATAAAAAATGATTAAGGAAGAAAAGCCTGTCACCCACGATTAGCGTTTACAGCGTTACCGGAAAATGGTGCTTATATAAATTAATAACACCACACATTAAACCACTGAGTTATTAAAACCATCTAGGAGAAAGACCCATGAAGCTGAAGAAGATAGCAAAACATGTCGGGGCACTCGGTATCGCCTGCGGCCTAACCATCGCATCATTTAGCGCCGCTGCTGCTGAGACAATCAAAGTAGGTGTTCTTCACTCGCTGTCAGGCACTATGGCAATTTCAGAAACAACGCTAAAAGATACGGTGCTGATGTTGATTGAAGAGCAAAACAAAAAAGGCGGTCTGCTCGGTAAAAAACTGGAAGCCGTTGTGGTTGACCCGGCGTCAAACTGGCCACTGTTTGCCGAAAAAACCCGCGAGCTGTTAACTAAAGATAAAGTCGCAGCAATCTTTGGTTGCTGGACCTCAGTTTCGCGCAAATCGGTATTGCCGGTAATCGAAGAATTGAATGGCGTACTTTTTTACCCGGTGCAATACGAAGGTGAAGAATCTTCGCGCAACGTGTTCTACACCGGTGCTGCACCAAACCAACAGGCAATCCCCGCTGTTGATTACCTGATGA
>CAZCJR010000062.1:0-28449 GCA_964499225.1 uncultured Cellvibrionaceae bacterium
AAATTACTGCACAAATAGTTTTGAGCTGTGGGCGCGTTTTGACACAGTCTCGGCCGAAATGCGAAGTTCGGGGGCTTGCTTTACGCATCGCATCTTTAATTAAAATTTTAGTTTTTTATCAATCAGTGACGTGAGGGCTTTAAATCGCAATCGGAAGCAATGTCATGTTGCGGTTCGTTCCTCACCAGCAACCTACGGTGAGTGCGGAGGCTAGTTCCTGGCTGATTGCAGCCTTTAAAAAGTCAATTATTCAATCCAACGATACATTAAAAAGAAAACCCTGGGCGCGGCAAGCAGCGCCCCTACATCTGATCATGTTGTTTGGTTCATTTCGATGGGGCGTTGATGGGCGTGGTTAATTTGGTCAACCGAATGTATTTTTTGAAATAATCAAGGCGATTGGCTGACTGCCTCTAACTGAATAAACCTTGCTTGTTATTTTGTCTTTTGGCAGATTGGGCGCGTAACTTATCGGTTAGGGGTCGTAATGATTTATTTAATTCTTGGAACGGTGTTGCTTTTTACAGCATCACTTTTCTTATTGGGCGCCAAAGGCCAGAAGCGTACTGCTTACATAACTAGCTACCAATTTCCCCGCTACATACAAGAAAAACTTGGGCAAAAGCACCCGCATCTTAACCACACTCAATTGTCTGTTGTGCAAAAGGGAATGCGGCAATATTTTTTAATGTGTTTGAATGCCAATAAGCGCATGGTGGCCATGCCGTCACAAGCGGTTGATGATTTTTGGCATGAGTTTATTTTGAATACCAAAGCCTATCGCGATTTTTGTAAGGGTGCCTTCGGGCGCTACTTGGACCATGTGCCTGCGGAAGCTATGAGCCATAAAACGCGAGCGCAAGATGGTATTAAGCGTGCGTGGCGCTTGGCGTGTGCACTCGAACATATTGACCCCCAAAGTCCAGTGCGATTGCCACTAATTTTCGTATTGGATTCGCTGTTGTCGATTCCTGGTGGTTTTCGTTACTCGTTGGATTGCCAGAAAAAGGGCGATGATTCTGGTGGTGGTTTTTGTGCGAGCCACATCGGTTGCGGTGGTGGTTGTAGTGGTTCAAGTGGCGGTTGCGGTAGCGATGGAGGTAGCGGTTGTGGCGGAGGAGGCGACTAGGGTTTAAACCCGTCAAATTCGATGGCGTTAGCCTCGGAAATGGTAGATGTATTGCCAGAGAAAAATGATCCGACCACCCTATTGCCGAGTCCGGGAATATGGTGATGTGCCCCGCGACCGAAAGGGGCGAATAGCATAACTTCAAATTAAATAAAACCAATCGCCCCCTCTGTGGTCACATTACAGACCAATGAATTTCCTTGGTCTGTATGTCAAACCAAAAAGTCTATTCGAGGAGTGATGATGAAAATTCAAGTCAATACCGATAGCAACATCCATGGCCGTGAAGTTCTTATTGCTGAAGCTGAAGCGACTGTGCAGAACAGTCTGAAGCATTTTCAATCGCAGATTACCCGTGTTGAAGTTCATCTGAGTGATGAAAACAGCCGACAAAAAGGCGGTGGTAACGACAAACGCTGTTTATTAGAAGCGCGGATTGAGGGGCGGCAGCCGGTGGCGGTTATGCATATTTCTGATTCGCTCAGCCAGGCAATGGTGGGCGCGGCGCAGAAAATGAAAGCGTCGCTGAGCAGTACGCTCGGAAAACAAAATAGTTACTGAGCGAACATAAAGCCTTGACCCGAGAATTTGGATCAAGGCTTTTGTAAATTAATGCAAATATTCAAACTCATACTCGCACGTTTCCCGCTGTAATTTTTTCTCTTCCCACTTTTCTTCTAACTTGCGCCGACATTCCATGTTGCGGCGTATTTGTTGTTTTTTACCTCTTGATACCACCACATCGGCGATAAAAATTGCCATCGCATTTTCGATTAGCTCCAGATCGCTCAACACGTTCATATCACTCATGAAAAACACTCCTTGATGGGTTGAATTGCAGCCCGATGTTAGTCGCGCTGAATGACAAATCGGTTAAGGATCTGCGACAAATTGATTAACGCCTGAACTACCTGGGGCAAGTATTTGCCGTGCGGCAAAGGTTGGCCTGCTTTGTGCAAAATCCCTTGCAAAGACGGATTTGGCGGCGGTAATGCCAAATTATTGTCACTGTGAATTGTGTGAATGAAATTGTTTTGAGCTTGTTGCGGAGAGAGGCACACCATGACTGATCGCGTAGATATCAACCGGTTATTGGGCGATATGCGTAGTTTGAAGGCGCAAACCCAGGTGTTTCAGCGCCCGCAGGGTGTTGGCGATACCCCGCAAGGTATGCGCAACCTCGGCGCTTTGCCCGTTGAAGGGACGACCAAAGCGCCCAGCTTCGGCGATTTAATGACGCAGGCCGTTAACAAAGTGAATGATGTGCAGAAGACATCCAGCTCGATGGCTGACGCTTACGAGCGTGGGGTGGCGGGTGTGGATATTACCGATGTGATGATCGCCTCGCAAAAAGCGTCTGTGTCTTTTCAGGCGATGGTGCAGGTGCGTAATAAGTTGGTTGATGCCTATCGCGATGTAATGAATATGCCGATTTAGTGGCGGCTTTTTAAGCGTTACACGCACAAATAATCGTGTTTAAAAATTTGTTTAAGGTGTTGAGATTATGGCTACTTCTGCCGCTCCCGAATCTGAAAATTTACCCGCGCAGCCTAAACTGGGCGGCGATTTTTTGGAGGGTCTGAGCAACCTCAATTTGTTACGCCAAATAGGTTTGATGATCACGCTTGCCGCCAGTGTCGCGATTGGTTTTGCGATTGTGATGTGGATGCAGGGTGATGATTACCGCCCGCTTTACGGCCGCATGGACAACCTTGATGCGGCCAATGTGGTGGATGTGCTTGAACAAAATCAAATCCATTTCAAAGTCGATCAAAATAGCGGTGCAATTTTAGTCGCCAGTGAAGATGTGCATATGGCGCGGTTGAAATTAGCGGAATTCGGTTTGCCATCCAGCCCGAGCCAGGGCTTTGAATTGATGGATAAAGAGCAGCCCTTGGGCACCAGCCAGTTTGTAGAAAACACCCGCTACCAACGCAGTATTGAAGGTGAATTAGCCCGCACCATTACCAGCATCACCAGTATTCGCAGCGCGCGCGTGCACTTGGCCATTCCGAAAAAAACCGTGTTTGTGCGCGACGTCACCAACCCAACTGCATCAGTTTTTGTAGAGGTTTTTGCGGGCAGGGGCGTGGAGCCATCGCAGGTAAAAGCCATTATGAATTTGGTGGCATCTTCAGTCCCCGGGATGAAAATGGCGGATGTGACGGTGGTGGATCAGCATGGCAATTTAATTTCGACCGGTGAAGAAAGTGCCGATCTGTTGATGGCCGCGAAGCAACACCAATATTCCAAAGAAGTGGAAAACAGCATAATTAAACGCATAAACGGTATTTTGGAGCCGGTGGTTGGCGGTGGTAAATTCCGCGCAGAAGTGAGCGCCGATGTGGACTTTACGGCGGTGGAGCAAGCGGCTGAAACCTTTAACCCCGATCTGCCTGCCATTCGTTCCGAGCAAACCCTAAACGAGACCCGTCGTGCCGGTGACGTTGCGGCAGGGATTCCCGGCGCACTGACTAATCAACCACCGGGTACGGCAGAGGCACCGGAGCAAATTGATCCGGCGACTGGCCAACCCGTTCCCCCTGCGACACCGACCAACAATCGCGAACAGGCCACCCGCAACTATGAGCTGGATCGCACCATCAGTTACACCAAACATCAACAGGGAACTCTGAAACGCCTGACGGTTGCCGTGGTGGTAGACGATAAAGTTGTTAAAAATGCCGATGGCACCGAAACAACGTTGCCCTGGACTGAAAACGAATTGGAACGCTTGTCTATACTGGTAAGGGACGCGGTGGGATTCAGTGCGGTTCGCGGCGATAGCGTCAACGTATTGAACTCAGCGTTTGCCAATCGCGTGGTTGACCCGAATCTGGGGCTGGAGCTGCCTTGGTGGGAAGTGTGGATTATGCCCCACATAAAACACATCGCCAGCGTATTGATTATGTTGTTGATTATATTTGGTCTGTTGCGCCCGATGTTTAAAGGCTTATCCAAACAAGGCGTCGCACTGGCTGAGCAAGAGGAAGCACGTCAATTGGCGGCGTTGGAAGCGGCGGGCGGACTAGATGGAATGTCAGATGAAACCGTGACGCTTACCGGTGGCTCAGCGCTCTTGTTGCCGAGCCCGGAGGAAGGTTACGAAGCGCAACTTAATGCAATTAAAGGCTTGATTGCCGATGACCCGGGCCGTGTGGCGCAGGTGGTTAAACAGTGGATAAATCGCGATGACTGATGCTAACGACAAAGCTGTCGATAAACCCAAACTTAAGATGCGCTATGTAGATCAGGCGGCTATTTTATTAATGTCGCTGGGTGAGGCTGATGCGGCAGAAATCCTTAAGCACATGGGGCCAAAAGAAGTGCAGCGCATTGGTGGCGCCATGACGCAACTGCAAAATGTGCAGCAGTCAGACGTGCATGCTGTATTGGGAAACTTTTTAGATGAGGTGCGTACGCTCACTGGCTTGGGCGTAGGTGCCGACAATTACATTCGCAAAATGCTCGTTACGGCTTTGGGTGAAGATAAAGCCAACAGTTTGATCGACCGTATTTTGATTGGTGGTAATACCACCGGTTTGGATACCCTGAAATGGATGGATCCACGTTCCGTCGCCGATATTATCCGCAATGAACACCCGCAAATTCAGGCGATTGTTATCGCCTATTTGGATTCAGATCAGTCCGCTGAAATTCTTGCCTATTTTCCAGAAAAAGTGCGCCTCGATATTATGATGCGCGTTGCCTCGCTCGATACAGTACAGCCCAGTGCTCTGCAAGAACTAAACGATATTCTGGAAAAACAATTTTCCGGTAATGCCGCTTCGCAAACCAAAACCATGGGCGGATACAAAGTGGCGGCGGAAATCATGAACAATTTGGATGGTTCTATTGAAGCGGAGTTGATGGAAGGCATTAAAGAAATCGACGAGGATATGGGCAATCAAATTCAAGACCTTATGTTTGTCTTTGATAATCTTAAAGAAGTGGATGATCGCGGTATTCAGGCGCTGTTGCGCGAAGTATCTTCCGATGTATTGGTAGTTGCACTCAAAGGCGCAGACGACGAACTCAAAGAAAAAATCTTCAAAAATATGTCCAAACGCGCCGCCGAATTGCTGCGCGACGATTTGGAAACCAAACCACCCATGCGTTTGGCGGATGTGGAAGCGGCGCAAAAAGAAATTCTTATTACCGCGCGCCGTATGGCCGATGCTGGCGAGATCATGTTGGGTGGCAGCGGCGACGCAATGGTTTAATAGCGGCGATGCAATGGTGTAAATAAAGCCTGACGCTTTAATGAGATACAACGTCCATGTCGGATAACAGTTTGCAAAATCGTATTCCCGCAGACGCGGTCGAAAATGCCACGACCTGGGTGATTCCTCCCATCACTGAACACGGCAAAATTTTGTCGTCTGCAGAAAAAGAGGCGCGTGAGCGGCGCGAGCGTTTATTGCGCCGTGAAAAAGAAACGATTGAAACCGTTGAAATTCCCGAGCCGGAAACACCGCCGCAATTGGGCATGACTGCAGAAGAAATGCAGGCAATTTTTGATACAGCCGAAAAAGACGGTTTTGAACAGGGGCATAAAGAAGGCTTTAACAAAGGTAACGCTGAAGGTTACGAGGCCGGGCGCCAGCAGGGATTAATGGAAATGCGCGCGCAGTTGGTTGCCGAGCAGCAGCGTTTTCATAAACTCGCCAATGCACTGATTGATCCGATTAATTCGCAAGATAACGAAGTTGAACTTTTGTTGCTAGACGTGATTTGCACGCTCACCCAAAGCGTTGTGCAGCGCGAATTACTGACTGATTCATCGCATATTGTTTCCCTCGTAAAAAGTGCGGTACAGGTATTGCCAATTGGCAGTAAAAATATTCGTGTCTGTTTAAATCCCGATGATCTCGCCGCTGTTGAAACCTATGCTGCAGAACAACAATTGGGCTGGCATTTTTTTGGCGATGGCGAATTGTTACCCGGCGGTTGCCGAATTGAAACGCCCGAAAGTCGAGTGGATTTTTCGGTGTCTTCGCGTTTGCAAACGGTGTTGGAGCAGTTTATTTCCAAACAGTTGGCGAGTGGTGATAGCGATGATGACGAGGAGGATGAACCCTTCGCTCAGACCGATTTACCGCCCAAGGTAGCGCTTGGCAATCTGGCAAAAACAGAGCTTGGCAACGAGAAAGAACCTGAAAAAAAATCTGGCGTGAATTCTGATCCGCAGGACGAGGAATAAACATGTCAGAGCGCCAATCAATTGGTTCACGTCTGCGCACTTACGCACCGCGCAAATTAGTGGTGGTTGAACCCCAGGCGGAAGGGCGCATTACTCGTTCGGTTGGTTTGACTTTGGAAGCTGTTGGCTTGAATGTGTCCGTGGGTCGGCAGTGTGAAATTATCAATAGCGACAACCGCCGGATCGAAGCCGAGGTGGTTGGATTTTCTGGCGATAAAGTTTTTTTAATGCCGATCAAACGGGTCGAAGGTTTGCAACCCGGCGCGCGCGTTATTCCCGTCGCCACGCAAATGGGCATGCGTGTCGGCCCGCATTTATTAGGCCGCGTTGTGAATGGTATCGGCCAGCCGCTGGATGGCAAGGGCCCACTCATTGGCGATGAATTCCTCGATTTTACCCCGCGTGAAATTAATCCCCTGCAACGTCACCCCATCAGCGAACCTTTAGATGTAGGTGTGCGTGCAATCAATGCATTAATTACGGTCGGTCGCGGTCAACGGCTCGGGTTATTCGCAGGCTCCGGTGTGGGTAAAAGTGTGTTGATGGGCATGATGACCCGTTTTACGACGGCTGATGTTGTTGTCGTGGGCTTGATCGGTGAACGGGGTCGGGAAGTAAAAGAATTTATCGATCATATTCTTGGCGAGGAAGGTTTGCGCCGTGCGGTGGTTGTTGCATCGCCAGCAGATGATGCGCCCTTAATGCGCTTGCGCGCATCGCAGCTGTCGAGCCGCATCGCCGAATATTATCGTGATCAAGGATTAAATGTTCTTTTACTAATGGATTCGCTTACGCGGTTTGCTCAAGCGCAGCGTGAAATTGCGCTGGCGATTGGCGAACCGCCAGCGACCAAAGGTTATCCGCCGTCGGTGTTTGCCAAAATTCCGCAGCTAGTGGAACGCGCGGGTAATGCGGCAGAGGGCGGGGGCTCTATTACCGCATTTTATACCGTACTAACTGAGGGCGATGACTTGCAAGACCCCATTGCTGACTCAGCGCGGGCGATTCTTGATGGCCACGTGGTGCTGTCGCGCCGGTTGGCGGAAGAGGGGGTTTATCCGGCGATTGATGTAGAAGCGTCCATCAGCCGGGCAATGCAAAATATTGTTGATGATGAACATTTGAGATTGATGCAAAGGTTCAAACAATTATTGGCCCGCTACCAACAAAATCGCGATTTGATTGCGATCGGCGCCTACACGCCTGGTGCCGACCCGGATACCGATGCGGCAATCGAACGCTTCCCGCATTTGCGCGCCTTTATCCAGCAGGGCCTCAAGCAGGGCGTGCGGCTGCCGGAATCTATCGCCAATCTCAAAGTACTGCTTAAACCACCCGCAAATACCAAAGCCAATAGCCCGCTGGCGCAGCAACACCGGCAGAGGTGAGTAATCACGTGGTTGCAGTGAGGCATAGACATGGCTGAATCCCGCGCGAAACGTATGCAGGTGGTGTTGACACTGGCGGTCCGCCAAGAGGATGAGGCCGCCAAAAAAGTCAGCCAATTTCGCGAACAACTGACGCAAGAGGAACGACAACTTGCCGAGCTGCGTGACTATGCAGCCCAGTACCTACATGCGCAGGGTGAGTTGCGGCAAGGAGTTCTCGCTCATGAGTTGATCAATTACAGCAGTTTTATCAATCGTTTGAATGAAGCCTGTCGCGAGCAAGAAACTAAAGTAGAGCGCTACAAAACCCTGCTTGAATCTTTACAGCAGCAGTGGCGCGTGAAACATCAAAAGCGCAAATCCATCGAAGATCTAATCACTCGTCTGCAACAGGAAGATAATATTCTGCTCGATAAACGCTTGCAGAAAGAAATGGATGAATTAAGCTCGCAGCAGTTGCAGCGTCAATTAAGCAGCGACCAGTAACCCGAATTTTGGTTTATAGTTTTTTGGAAGTTGGCCATTTCGGGTATTTTTGTTGCCTACTGATTTTATTGCACCAAGTCCGCAGCACCTGCCATTTTTAGGCTATCCTTAGGTTGTGCTGGAGTAAGGGGGGCAGCCCCAGACTTACTCGCAATAGGAATGTTCAGCGTTTTTTGATGAGGTAAGACATGGCGATCACGTCAACAGTTTCCCCTGACGGCAATCAAGTCACTATTTATATCCAAGGCCGCTTCGATTTTAGTTCCCACCAGGAATTCCGCGGTGCTTACGAAAAGCTCGCCCAAGCACCCATTCACTACCGTGTTGACTTGCAGGGTACTTCTTATTTGGATAGTTCTGCCCTAGGCATGTTGCTGCTGCTGCGTGATTACGCAGGTGGCGAACAATCCAATATCCAGATTGTGAATTGTGCGCCCGATGTGAAAAAGATTTTGTTAATCTCCAACTTTGAGCAACTGTTTGATATCCAGTAGGTGACCCTGCATGTTCAGATTGCGTGCTGAGTGATGTATGGAAGCGATTTTATGAGTGAAGTACGTCGTTTGAAAATTCTGGTTGCCGATGATACCGACACTGACCGGCTTATCCTTGAAAGTATTGTACGTAAAGAAGGCCATCACGTAGTTTCCGCATGTAATGGGCTTGAAGCAATCCAAGTCTACTCCGCTGAAAAACCCGATATTGTTTTACTCGATGCGTTGATGCCAGAACTCGATGGTTTTGGTGCTGCGCGCAAAATTAAAGAATTGGCGGGCGACGAATTAGTCCCTATTATTTTTCTTACCTCCCTGTCTGATACAGAGTCGCTGGTGCAGTGTCTGGACGCGGGTGGCGATGATTTTCTTTCCAAACCCTACAACCGTATTATCCTGCAAGCCAAAATAAAATCCTTCAACCGCATGCGCGAAATGCATAGCACCATGCTCGCGCAGCGCAACCAAATCGTGCAGTACAACAATCGATTGTTGCAAGAGCAAATGGTAGCCAAGCATGTGTTCGATAACGTTGCGCACAGCGGTTGTTTGAATGCCAGCAACGTTCGTTACTTTTTATCATCGCTCGCTGTTTTTAATGGCGACGTATTGGTGGCGGCCATGCGCCCCAACGGCAGCATGATGGTGTTGCTCGGCGATTTCACCGGACACGGTTTACCCGCAGCGATTGGCGCTATGCCCCTGGCGTCCACTTTTTACGGTATGGTGCCGAAAGGCTTTTCCATGACCGATATTTTGCGCGAGATTAATGGGAAATTAAAAAATATTCTGCCGGTCGGTATTTTTTGCTGTGCCACCATGATGGATATCAACTTTCGCAAAAAGCGTTTGAAAATCTGGAATGGTGGTCTGCCAGACTGTTTTGTCTATCATCACAAAGCCGCAAATATCACGCCGGTTAAATCGACTCACTTGCCGCTGGGTGTGTTATCAAACCGCGCATTTAAAGATGACTGCGAATATTTTGAGCTGGAGAAAGAAGATCGCATTTTTGTTTGGTCGGACGGGATTCATGAGGCGCGCAATGCTGATGGCGATATGTTTGGTGAAGAGCGATTGATGGAAGTGTTTAGTGGCAATCACAACCCCGAACTTTTATTTAATGACATTATTGAGCGTGTGCAGCAGTTTGTTGGCAGCGGCGAAAAAGATGATGACTTGTCGCTGCTTGAAATTCGTATGGACGAACCGGCGCGGGTGAATAGTTTTGCTAAAGAAGCCAGCGACAAGTTCGGCAATTCAGAAATTGAATGGATTATGGGTTTTGAGGTAAAGCCCACCAGCTTCAAAGTATTTGATCCACTGCCGATGTTATTGAATGTCTTGATGGAAGTGCCGAGCTTGCGCGGGTTTAGCAGTACGTTGTATACCATTCTCGCGGAGTTATACACCAATGCCCTGGAGCATGGCGTATTAAAATTGGACTCTGAACTTAAAACCACACCCGACGGTTTCTCGGATTATTATGAGCTGCGCGAGCAGCGAATTAATCAGGTTACTGAAGGCTTTGTGCGAATCAACATATCCCATAAAACTAATGAAGATGGTGGGCTATTAAAAGTCCGTATTGAAGACAGTGGTGATGGGTTTGATCACCAACAGCGCTCGACCGATAACTTATCAACCTTCGGCTACAGCGGGCGTGGTATTGCGCTGGTGGAGAAACTTTGTGGTACCGTAACCTATCTGGGATGCGGTAATATCGTCGAAGTCGCTTTTTCATGGACTAGTGATGATTGATTAGCGCGAGTTGGGTCAACTGTGACCATCCCTCAATACAAATGAGATGCTGGCCGATGGAACATCTGGACTACGACACCTTAAATACGCTTAAGCAGGTCATGGAAGATGATTTTGCTTTGTTGATAGATACCTTTGTGCAGGATTCTACTGATCGTATCAGTACCTTGCGTAACGTCATTACCGGTGTTGATTCTGATTTGATCCGCCGCGCAGCCCATAGCTTTAAAGGTAGCAGCAGTAATATTGGCGCTCCCCAATTAGCTGCCTTGTGTTTTGCGTTGGAAAAAAAGGCCTTGGAAAACTGCCTTGAAGACTTGGACAGCGACCTCGATGCTATCGAGCACGAGTTTGCGCAGGTGCTTATTTTATTGCGCACTTATTCCTGATGATCATTTTTTACAACCCCTACGCATATTGCCTGCTATAGAACCCTGCTCAAAAACATAGAAAAACTGCCGAACGCCCAGACCGATTAGAGCCCGCTATTGATCTATCGGGCTGCTATGGAAAAGAATTTTCGGTGATAATTTGTAGCGCGCGACTGTGAAACACAGACGCGCGCTATATTTTGCACCAATGCCTAAGAAGCGAGCACTATCCCGGTTGCATCACCTCTTTCCTTCGATATGACGCTGAACAAATTTATGCGCTCTCTTACCCACTCGATCACCAATGCTAAACCCCGCTGCAATAGAATCGGGAAAGTGCACGCCACCGTAAAGACGACTATTGCCACATTCTTCCTTCAACTTTGACCAGGTGGAAAAATAAAGTTGGGTGTCGTATTGTGGGGTAAAGCCTCGTTC
Organism: uncultured Cellvibrionaceae bacterium; assembly: GCA_964499225.1. Classification (GTDB taxonomy): domain Bacteria; phylum Pseudomonadota; class Gammaproteobacteria; order Pseudomonadales; family Cellvibrionaceae; genus Cellvibrio. The sequence continues at coordinate 11,271 of CAZCJR010000062.1, forward strand.
GTAAGTTGATGCTCCTTTAGGAATAGACACCGACCAATTTAGCTCGTCACTGTTAAACCATTTTTGCATCACATAAGCATGCGCCGCGCAAAAAGCGGCTGAACCTGAGGGGTATTCCGGGTGGTCTGCTACGGGCAAGTAACTGGTCCACTGATTAGCGGGAAGATCGCTCACGGTACCCATGCCAGGCCCACCCCAAGCCGTTACTTTTTGGTCACCATATACATAACTAATCGCAGTCCATGGGCGAACCGCATCGTACTTGGTTTTTTGGTGCCAAACCGCAATGGACGCATCGAATGCAGCAACGTTTGCCAGGAAATCTAACTGAATCGCCTCGATATAACCCAGTTGATTTTGAATGATGGCAAATTCAGTAGAGTCGCCCAAGCTACGCAGCTTGTAATCAAAGAGTTCAGCGATTAACTTCTGCTCATCGGTAAGATTGGCCGAGATTTCCAGCACTATATCGACCTGCTTTTTATAAGCGCTGTAATTTCTGAAGTCACTTTTGCGAGGCGGTTCGACATTAAAAGATGCAGGTTTTTTGAAAGAATAGGGCTTCACCAATGCCATTTGCGGAGTTACATACTGCTGCACAACAAATTTACCAAAACCATTGGTGCCAGCTGCGGGCTGCCATCGCGAAGGATCCAAGAGCTCATAAAAACTATTCGCGGGGACGTAGCCGGTATAATCCTTATAGGGTTTCCGGTTGTAAATAACACCACCTTCATCACCCAGCTGATTCATACCGTCACGAACACGCGCATTCACAATGCCATACCCGGCAACGTTGCCAATACCAACCGCAGTGTTAGTGTCCATGCTGTTGTCGTTTGGATCCAAGCCAACGTCTTCGAGCATTGCGTCCCACTGCGCCTGACGATGTGGGGCAAGACTACTCAACACCCGATGCGTAGAGTACAGCACTGCAATATTTTTCCCGCGGAATGTCGCTTCTGTGTGTCGCACAGGAATGTGTGAATAGACACCGACTTGAGTTGGATGGTAGGGAGCAACTGCGTCGAACCAGGCGTTGGAAAGAAGCGTTGTATGTCGTAGTACCAATGTTGCGTCTGCACCGGAGATTGAGACATCCTCCGCGAGCAGCGGCACAATATTGGGAAGAGCGACTTCAATCAGAGCAACACCAGTATCCAAATCGAAAGCAAAGGCGTTGTTCATTCCCAATACGCACATACAGGAGAGGGGAAGAATACGTAAGGTTTGTTTTATTTCTCGAATCATTAAATCATTTCCTTATAACGCTAAAAGTTTTTTTAAGATGTGGTTCAGTTGTGGTCCACAAACGATAAAAAATTTTATTCGTTAGTGGTTTAAAAAGTTAACCAGCCAATAAATACCCTGTCCACCCTCAAATAAAGACAAAAGATATCTGCAGTGCCACAGGTGCGAATTTGAAGGACAAAATTTTCACAACGTGACCTTTGCGCACCACACGATTGGTCGTGCTGGCTGTGAGTCAGTGGAATTGGCACCTGGCTTGCAAAGTATCTCCTGAACCGAATTGTTAGCTGATCAAGCGGCAAACCCTTGCCGTGATCAAAAGTAGGAGCAGCAGATGAACAATGGTAATCCCTTATCCAGCCTACTGGGCATAACCAGCGCAAACCCGGCGGCGACGAAAGCCTCGGTCACAAAAGCGCGGGCCGAATCGACGGAAAAATTCCAGCAAGCCTTGGAGCAGGTGCGGCCAGAGGTTGCCGCCCGTAAACCGGTTGTCCGCAAAGAAATCCCTCGAGCTGATAATTCCAGCGCTACACGTGCAGCGCCAAAATCAGCAGCACAACGCACCTCACCGCAAGAGGCAAACAGAGCTGATGCCGCATCAAGAGCACGAGACAATAAGCAGGATGTAGCAAATAAATCGGTGGAGCGGCCACAGGTATCGGCACGCGATACCGCTGAAAGCGATCGGGCAGTTGAGCATGAAAACAAAGAGCAGGCTGTTGACGACACCCAACAGCAAACGCGCGCTGGAGGGCCTCACCAGAATGAGGACGGAGTGGCGGAGCAATCGGCAGACGAAGCCCTCATCGCGACCGACCCTTTGTTTCTGGTAGATCCCGCTCTCCTTATCGGGGACGAAGCGGATGAGGCTCCGGAATCACCCGCTAATCTGCTTAATCCTTTGAGTCTGCCACTGGTGGCTTTGAGTGATCTTGCAAATGAGGGTGAGACAGAGCTGGCGCTAATTCACCGCGAGACTGGCATTGTTGCCTCAACGCTTCTTGATTCTGAGCGTCTGGCTATGGAGCCTGTTTTGGTTCCCGCAACGCCAGAGTTATCGGCAGGGGCGAGTTTATCCATGGAAACGGACGACCTTGGTCTATCGCCTTTGGTTGTAAATAGTCAGGCTACTCTCACGCAAACCGCCCTCAACCAGGTTGTGCCCGGGCTTGCGGCTGCGGGCTCGATTGCCGAGGCACAGTCAGCGGCTATTCAAGCAGCGAGCGGGGCGTTGACAAGTGAGTTAGCAGAGGAACTTGTAGCAGGCGATGTAGAGACCGAGTTACTGGCGGGCCCTGATATCGAAGTCGATGCCGGGGAGAATCCTGATTTTCTGTTGCTAAACTCCAAAGCCGCTCTGAATAAATTAACGGAAAGTACGATGACTGGGCCCACGCTAGATAAAACCGCTTACGCGGATGTGGCGAAACCGGCGGCCATTAGCGCGGCAGTTGAAACCCTTACTCGAATGACTGAAGCGCAATCCCCCTCTGCACGTGCGTTTGTCGTTCAAACGGGCGTCCCGGTACCCGTTGGCACTCCACAATGGAGTCAGGCGGTGGGCGATAAAGTACTATGGCTAGCAGCGCAAAATGTGAGTTCTGCGGAAATACGTTTGGATCCGCCGGAGCTCGGCCCTATGCAGATTAAGGTTAGCGTTAATCAGGATCAAGCCAGCATAACCTTCACCAGCCCGCACGCCGCCGTGCGTGAAGCATTGGATCAGCAGTTAAACCGCCTGCGCGAAATGTTTTCCGAACAGGGTTTAAATTTAGTAAACGTTGACGTGTCCGATAAATCCTTTGCCCAGCGGGAACGGGAACAGGGTGAGTCAGCAAAACAACAAACTACTGCGGAGCCGGATGACGAAGAGTTAACGCCAGTTGGAATTACCCAGGCGATTTCAATGCGCCTTGTGGATCATTACGCTTAATATTTATAAGGTTCCGCCCCCGTGGTTAAACATTTTTTGTAGAGAACCTGATCACTTTGATCAGGTTCTCTACATCTTTGTTTTGTATCGTTTTTATTTTCTATTTCTCCCAATCTTCCTCGCAAACCTTTTATCCGCTGCTAAGCTTTCAAGGGCGATGCTGGCATAGGTATTGCTCAAACCCTTTTAGCCTTTGAAAGTGACGGAGTTTTGACATGGCCGCGGCCCCAAAAGCAAAAAAAGATGCAGGCAATGCTGAGTCAGGTTCTAAAAAGAAACTGTTCATGATGATTGGTATAGCGGTAGCTCTGATTGCTATTTCCATTGGTGGAACCGTAGTCGCATTGAAAATGCTATCGCCCCCACCGCCTGAAGGCGAGGCAGTTGCCGCCACAGGGCCAGCAGTCTCACTATTGGCGCCCGCCGTTTATTTCGAAATGACCCCAAACTTCACCATCAATTTCAATGTGAATGGCCGTCAGCGTTATTTGCAAGCGACAATCGCCTTGTTGTACCGCGACCCGCTGTTGGAGGAGTTATTAAAGCTGCATATGCCAGCGATTCGAAATGGTTTGGTTATGTTGCTAAGCGCCAAAAATTTCGAAGAGTTACAAACTGCAGAAGGTAAGGAAGCGTTGCGCGAAGAAGCATTGGAAATTGTTCAGAGCCAATTGCAGAAAGAGCGAGACGCACTTATTGCAAGCGGCGCAGGTGAAAAAGTTTCCCCTGCAAATGTTGAACAAGTGTTGTTTACCCACTTTGTAATGCAATAAGGAAACCGCTGTGCAAGATTTACTCTCGCAAGACGAAATCGACGCGCTCCTCCATGGCGTCGATGATGGTGACATAGAAACCGAGGGCGATGCAGAACCCGGTACGGTTAGAAACTATGACCTCACCAGTCAGGATCGTATTGTGCGCGGGCGTATGCCCACGCTTGAAATGATCAACGAACGTTTTGCCCGCTATACCCGCATTAGTATGTTTAACTTATTGCGCCGAACGGCAGATGTCTCAGTCGGCGGTGTGCAAATCCAAAAATTTGGTGAGTATGTTCATACGCTTTATGTGCCCACCAGTTTGAATATGGTGAAATTTCGTCCATTGCGCGGTACAGCATTAATTATTCTCGATGCGCGTCTGGTATTTAAATTAGTGGATAATTTTTTTGGTGGCGATGGTCGTCACGCAAAAATTGAAGGCCGCGAATTTACCCCCACGGAACTGCGCGTGGTGCAGATGGTGTTAAATCAGGCGTTTATCGATTTAACAGAGGCGTGGAAAGCGGTTTTCCCCATCACTTTTGAATACGTCCATTCGGAGGTAAACCCCTCGCTTGCCAACATCGTCAGCCCCAGCGAAGTGGTGGTGGTAAGTACGTTTCATATTGAATTGGATGGCGGCGGCGGTGAAATGCATATCACCGTTCCCTACTCAATGATTGAACCGATTCGCGAAGTGCTTGACGCTGGCTTGCAAAGCGACAGCGATGAACACGATGAGCGCTGGGAAAAAGCATTGCGTGAAGATGTGCTCTCAGCAAGTGTTGATATGGAGTGCGATATTGTTCGGCGCGATATTACCTTGCGCGACATTGTTGAATTAAAAGCGGGCGACATTATTCCGATTGAATTCCCTGATTATCACGTATTAACGGCAAATGGCGTTCCCATGTTCAGAACACAATTGGGGCAATCCAATGGTTTTTTGAGTTTGAAAATTCGCGAATTTATTGACCGTCGCAGCGCTTACAACATCACCGGTACGAAAGGTGATAGCGCGAAGATGGCTGAAAACACTACAACCAAAGATGAAGGCGTGACCGCAGCTAAAGGTGGAAAAAATGGCAAGTGATGATGACGTTGATCAAGGTGCAATGGCTGACGATTGGGCTGCTGCTATGGCCGAGCAGGCCGATGTTGATGAGGCTATGGCCAGCACGGTGTCGTTTGATGAATTAAAAAGTGAAGTGCTCAAGCAACCGCCGGGTAGCCCCGATCTGGATGTGATTCTGGATATTCCTGTTTCCATTTCAATGGAAGTAGGGCGCACCTCCATTACGATCCGCAACTTATTGCAACTCAATCAAGGCTCCGTAATTGAGCTTGATCGTCTTGCCGGTGAACCGCTGGATGTATTGGTCAACGGCACGCTAATCGCTCACGGCGAAGTGGTTGTGGTCAATGAAAAATTTGGTATCCGCATGACGGATGTGATCAGCCCTGCTGAACGCATTAAAAAATTGCGTTAGGAATAGGGAATGCTATTTTCAAGATCAATGGTTTCGGCTTATCGCGCTAAATTCCGCTGGCTATGCCTTGCAGGCTTAGTGTTTTCGGCTTGCCCTGGTTTCACCGATGCTTCATCTGCCAAGGAAAATATTTCTACTACGCAGTCAGTGGAACGAGTCGCAACGGATTCGTCAGTTGCGCTTGAGCCTCAGGCGACTGCAGAACCGGTGGTTCCATTTTATGAAAAGTCGAACTCTCCACAAACCGCTGGTAAACCCACGCCAAAGGTAGGTAGTGGCAGCCATCTACTCAATGTCACATTGGGACTGATGGCCATTATCGGTTTAATCTTTGCGTTATCGTTATTTGTGAGGCGCTTTGGCTCAGGGACTTTTTCAGCGAATACGCACCTTAAAATTATATCGTCCATGCCGCTGGGTACACGGGAGCGAATTGTGTTAATCGATGCGGGTGGCCAACAATTGTTATTAGGCATCACACCGACCAACATCAATACCTTGCACGTATTTTCAGATCCGATAGTAGTGGATAACAAACCCGAGGCTCAATCGGATTTTAGTCAAAAATTAATGGCAATTTTGCAGCAGAAGTCGCCCAGTCCTTCGTCTAATAACAACAATAATTCTGCTCCGCAGGAATAATTATGATGAATTTAGTAGTAGTTAAAGGGTGCCTTCTTTTGCGTGCACTGGTTCTGGCTATTTTGGTGCTGAGTGCAGGGTTTTCATTTGCACAAACCAATACCCCGAATGTTGCTGACCCTACTGCCAATAGTTTACCGCTTACTCAAACTGTTCCATCCAACCTTGGCAGTTTGCCCGCAATTCCTGGATTGCCAGCGCTAACCGTAAAAACCAATCCTGACGGTACGCAGGAATATACGGTAACCCTGCAAATTCTCGCCATTATGACCGCGCTGACGTTCTTGCCAGCGCTACTAATGATGATGACATCTTTCACGCGCATCATTATTGTATTTTCAATTTTGCGTCAGGCATTGGGCTTGCAGCAGTCGCCATCGAACCAGATTTTGATTGGCCTTGCGCTATTTTTAACCCTGTTTATTATGCAGCCGGTATTGAATCAGGTGAATCAAGACGCGCTGCAACCCTATATTAATCAGCAAATCAGTGCGCAAGATGCTCTGGCAAAAACCGCGGCGCCATTTCATGCATTTATGATTGCCCAAACGCGCGAATCCGATATCGCTTTGTTTGTGGGCATCGCCAAGCATCCACCCATCGCAACGCCCGAAGAGACGCCGTTTAGCATTTTGGTGCCCGCGTTTATTATCAGCGAATTGAAAACGGCATTCCAAATTGGTTTTATTATTTTCATTCCCTTTTTGGTGATTGATATTGTGGTGTCCAGTGTGCTCATGGCCATGGGTATGATGATGCTATCGCCACTGATTATTTCCCTGCCGTTTAAAATTATGTTGTTTGTGCTCGTAGATGGCTGGGCGATGATTGTAGGCACCCTCGCTGCCAGCTATGGAATATGACGGAGGCTATATGATGACACCCGAAGTCGTTATGGATTTATTCGCTGAAGCATTTTTTTTGGTGATATTGATGTTGCTGGTGATTATCGGCCCGGGCTTGATCGTCGGGTTAATCGTGAGTATGTTTCAAGCAGCGACCCAGATTAACGAACAGACACTCAGTTTTTTGCCGCGACTTATCGTCACGCTAATTACCATCATGATTGCTGGCCCCTGGCTGTTAACCAAATTTATGGATTTGTTTAATCGCTTGTTTTCGAGTGTGCCTTCTCTTATTGGGTAAAACAGGGCCTCATCGGGTAGGTCAGAGCAATGCAAGAACTCATTATCAGTGAAGAACAACTCTCGCAATTTATCGGCCAGTATCTCTGGCCGCTATTGCGTATTAGCGCGTTTTATTTCGCGGTGCCGGTGATTGGTGCGCGCACTGTTCCTGCTCGTGTTCGTATTATCCTCACTCTGTTTACCGCCATCATGATCGCTCCGGTATTGCCACCTGCGCCCATAGTTTCATTTTTATCGGCGCAGGGTTTTATGATGGTCATTCAAGAGGTGTTGATTGGCCTTGCGCTCGGTTTTGCCATGCAAGTAGTGCTGCATGTCTTTGTGCTCGCTGGACAATTTATGGCGATGAAAATGGGTTTGGGCTTTGCCGCTATGAATGATCCATCGAGCGGTGTAAGTGTGACAATTTTGTCGCAATTTTATCTATTGTTATCCACCTTATTATTTTTGAGTAGCAATGGCCACTTGGTAGTGCTGCAATTAATGATTGATAGTTTTACGACCTTTCCAATTGGTGGGGCAGGGATGAATAGCGCTCACTTTTCGACTATTGTTGATCTCGGTTCCTGGTTATTCAGTGCAGCGCTACTAATTACTTTGCCACTGTTTACCTCGTTGATGATCGTGAATATGTCATTCGGTGTGATGAGCCGTTCGGCCCCGCAAATGAACGTGTTTACCGTGGGTTTCCCTATTACACTTATTTTCGGTTTTATCCTCATGTGGTTTACCCTTGCCAACTTCCTACTGGTCTATTTTGAGATTATGGAAGAGGGCATTGGTGTGCTGCGTACTTTGGCATTGACACCCTAGGTTGTAGCGATGGCTGAAGAAGACGACAGCAGTCAGGAAAAGACGGAAGAGGCCAGTTCGCGCAAGGTTGAAAAAGCGCGTGAAGAGGGCCAGGTTCCCCGTTCCCGCGAACTCACTACCACTGCAATATTAATGATTGCCTCTATCGGTATTTATATTTTTGCTGATTTTATCGGCAGCAAATTGATTGGCCTTACACGCGAAAATTTCGTGCTCAATCGCGCTACTATTTTTGATCCCAACGCCATGATCGCCCATTTGGCCAGCGCGATTTACGATGGCCTAATGAGTATTGCACCCTTGATGGCGCTATTGCTTATTGCCTCGATTGTCGGGCCTATCGCTTTGGGCGGTTGGAATATGAGTGGCAAAGCGATTGAACCAAAATTAAGCCGCATGGACCCACTGGCTGGGCTCAAGCGCATGTTTTCGGTTAAATCCCTGATTGAATTATTAAAAGCCCTCGGCAAGGTGCTAATCATTTTAGGTGCGACCATATGGCTATTAAAGTTCTATGCGCAGGACATGTTTCGCATGGTGGATGAAAGTGTTGGCAATGCGATTATCCACTCGCTGGAGATTTCTATTTTCGCAACCATTGCACTCTCGGCAACCACAATTTTAATTGCCGCCATTGATATCCCACTGCAAATTTACGAATACAACAAAAAATTAAAGATGTCGCGGCAGGATCAAAAAGACGAATCGAAAGATACCGATGGTAAACCGGAAGTAAAAGGCCGGATTCGCCAATTGCAACGGGAAATGGCGCAGCGCCGCATGATGTCCAACGTGCCCCAAGCGGACGTTGTCATCACCAACCCGGAACACTTTTCGGTTGCATTGAAATACGATCCGGAAAAAATGGACACGCCGCTGATGATTGCGAAAGGCGGTGATCACACCGCAATGAAAATACGCGAAATCGCCAACGCCCACAAAATCGAAATTATCCAATCACCCGTACTAGCGCGCGCGATTTTTTATACCACTGAAGTGGATCAGGAAATTCCGTCAGGTTTATATTTGGCAGTAGCGCAGATTCTGGCCTACGTATTCCAGCTACGCAATTTCCGCAAAGGCAAGGGCGACAAACCCACCTATCCTCGCAATATCAATGTACCGCGTGATCTGCGTTATGACGCTACGGGTAAGGTCGATTGAGTTTAAAACCCCTCAATTAACAAATTAATCGCCGCCAAGATTTCATAGCGAAAGTCTTCCAAATTGCTGACTTCTTCAGTCAACAAATGCCTGCTGATGCCTGCCATTTGGGGTGTTAACAGGAGAAATACTTCGCCGTTGATAATGAGCTTGGGGGTCAGGGTGGTGATGCCGCTTCCGTTAAAGCTGGACTCGCGAATGAGTGGGATCACCATGCGCGTCTCCAGACCTTCGAGCAGATCATTTTGCACATCAAGCAGGTAGGGGATGTGGGGATTATCCTGTTTGTGGTTTTTGTAGGCGCGGAATTGGCTCATTAAAAACTCCGCTGTGGGTCAGTGAGTCCGCCGTTTTGTTCGGCGTACTGATTGTACTCGTCAATGGCGCTTTTGTTGGCGGATAGCCACAACTCTTGTTGGCGTTGCTTTACTTTTTCCACCAACGCCTGCTCAAGCGTGGCAGAGAGGTTGATCTCAAACTCTTTAGCTTTGCGCAGTAACTCACTGTTAATACTCACATTTGTGGGTTTCTTGGGTGCGCTAAGGTCATATATATTGTTCATGATTAATGCTCAACATCAGTGTTTGCTGGTGGTGCGCATAGATTATGCGCATTTTTATATAAGATCAAATAATAATCAGCTTTTCATCTGTGTTGTGACGATTGTTTAAATCGGTACGCTTCTTGCGATATCACGGAAAAATGACCTAACTGTCAAGAATCCGTGCTTATGGCCTTACCGTCGTTCAACCAACTAAATAGCATCAATGGCAAAGCCGCGCTGGGTTCCCTGCGCGGGATGGGGCGCGGCAATTTGGGTATTCCCGTTTTGTTGATGATGCTACTGGCAATGATCATCTTGCCGATTCCGCCGTTGTTACTCGATGCCTTCTTCACCTTCAATATCGCGCTTTCGTTGGTGGTGTTGCTGGTTTCTGTCTATGCCATGCGCCCACTCGATTTTGCGGCCTTCCCGACGATTCTGTTGATCGCCACCTTGCTGCGGTTGGGTTTGAACGTTGCCTCCACCCGCGTGGTCTTGCTTGAAGGTCATCAAGGGGGGGATGCGGCGGGTAAGGTGATTGAGGCCTTTGGCAACGTGGTGATTGGTGGCAACCTCGCTGTCGGTATCGTGGTGTTTATTATTTTGATGATCATCAACTTCGTCGTAATCACCAAGGGTGCCGGGCGCATTTCGGAAGTGAGCGCGCGGTTTACCCTGGATGCGATGCCGGGTAAACAAATGGCCATCGACGCCGATTTGAACGCAGGATTGATCGATCAGGACCAAGCGCGTACCCGCCGCCAGGAAGTCTCATCTGAAGCGGACTTTTACGGCGCGATGGACGGTGCCAGCAAGTTTGTACGCGGCGATGCGGTCGCGGGCATCATGATTATGGTCATCAACATCATCGGTGGATTGGCGATTGGGATGTCCCAGCACAGCTTGGAATTTGGCGATGCCTTCGAAAAATACACCATCCTGACCATTGGCGATGGCTTGGTCGCACAAATCCCCGGTCTGCTGCTTTCGGTTGCCTCCGCCATTTTGGTGACCCGCGTTAACAGCTCGGAAGACATGGGCAAAATGGTGATGAGCCAGATGTTCACCTCACCTAAAGCATTAGCTGTGGCTGCCATCATGTTGATTATTATGGGTTCTGTTCCCGGTATGCCTCATATCGCGTTTCTGGGGTTGGGGGTATTGTGTGCCGGTTTGGCCTACTACATTCAATGGCGCAAACAGCAGCCAGCGGTAGTGGAAGATAACGCATACATTCCGGCGGGCACTCGTTCGGCGAGTGAGCAGCAATCCTCTGGTGGTGCCAGTATCGCGCCGCAGCGCTCAATGCCCGCCTTGCCCCCCGGTACACCTGAATCGCCCGAGTTGGGCTGGGATGATGTGCAACCGGTCGATGTTATCGGCCTGGAAGTGGGCTATCGCCTGATTCCGATGGTCGATAAAAATCAGGGGGGCGAGCTGCTTGGTCGTATCAAAGGTGTGCGTAAGAAGCTCTCGCAAGAGATGGGCTTTTTAATTCCGTCGGTACACATCCGCGACAATCTGGATTTGAACCCTACGGGCTATCGCCTGAGCTTGATGGGCGTTTCCATGGCCGAGGCCGACGTCTATCCCGACCGTGAGTTGGCGATTAATCCGGGGCAAGTATTCGGTACGCTCGAAGGGATTAAAACCAAAGATCCAGCCTTCGGTTTGGATGCCATCTGGATCAGCCCCAACCAGCGCGAGCAGGCGCAGACCTTGGGTTACACCGTAGTCGATCCGAGCACTGTGGTGGCGACTCATCTCAACCAAATTCTGCAACAGCACACTTTTGAATTGCTCGGCCACGAAGACGTACAAAAGCTGCTGGATATGCTGGCCAAAACATCGCCCAAATTAGTAGAGGAGCTGGTCCCCAATACGATGGGCATTAACGTGTTGCTGAAAGTGTTGCAGAACTTGCTGCGTGAGCGGGTACCCATTCGCGATATTCGCTCGATCGCCGAAGCCTTGGCAGGTGCGGGTATCAAGAGTCAAGATCCCGCCGCTCTTACCGCCTTGGCGCGGGTGGCCTTGTGTCGCCAAATTGTCCAAAACATCATTGGCAACGAGCGAAACCTGCCTGTTATCACGCTTGAGCCGACGTTGGAACAGTTGTTGCTAAATACCGTGCAACAGGCACAAAAAGCTGGCGCCGATGACAGCGCCTTTATTGAGCCCGGGTTGGCCGATCGCCTGCAGCAGTCGCTGATTAACGCGGCACAGAAGCAGGAGCTGGCGGGTAAACCACTGGTGTTATTGGTGGCCGCACCGCTCAGATCGATGCTGTCGCGCTTTGTTCGCCACAGCGTCCCCGATATGCGGGTGCTGGCTTACACCGAAGTACCGGATAACAAACAGATCAGTATCGATGCGAGTGTCGGCGCTGATAAAAAGTAGCCCAAGTGTTAGGAGTTGAATATGCAAGTCAAACGTTTTGTAGCGGCTGATATGCGTCGTGCGTTGGAATTGGTTCGTCAGGAACTGGGGCCAGATGCCATTATTCTCTCCAGCAATCGTATCCCGGAAGGGGTGGAATTGCTGACCACCATGGGCTCGGATTACGAGCTCAAGCAATTGCAAAATCGCCCCTTTGCCGAATCCACATTTGCGCCCAGTGAGCCTCTGTTAAGTGACGGTGATATCTCTCCGCGCGCTTTGGCGAATGCACAACCGCGCCGCGCCGCGCCGGTGATTAGCCAGGTCGCTGACCAGCGGAGTGCCGCCCATCCTAATGCCGGTAAAAGTGGAGTCCAGTTGGCCGATGATATAGAAAAAGCCCGTCTGCGCATGCTCGCTGCGCGCAAAGCCGAGGACTCGGCCAAAGAATTTTTAGTAGGCAGAAATACCGTCGTGAATGCCGGTATTCCGCGCAACACGCCGGCACCAGTGCAGAAACCCTTGGTTGGTATGAGTGCCGCCGAAAGATATCCGTTGGTCGATGCGGCTCCTGTAGCAGCCCCGGTTTCGGCTTCCGTCTCACAGTCATCTTCACATTCAACTTCAACACTGAGTAAAGAGGCGATCTCATTTCGCGAGACCTTACTGAAAGAGGGGCGCCTGCAGGAATCGTTCAACGCTGAAAATCCGGCCAGCGAAAGCATTGATCAGTCCTCGCAACTTACCGATCTGCAAGCCGAAATCGCCGATATGCGCTTTTTGTTGGAGCAGCAACTGGATCGTCTGACTGGTCAACAGTCGACCCCGATTAGTTCGCCGATTTTGGCCAGCGTGGCGCGCCGTCTTGAGCGTTTGAATTTGCCTAAAGATGTTATCAGCAGCGTTATCAGTGCCTGTACTAAAACCAAAACCTTGAGTGATGCCTGGCCGGATGCGCTCGCCAACCTTGCTCATCAGTTACCGATTAACGGGCGCGATATTATCGAGCAGGGTGGTGTGTTTGCGTTTGTCGGCCCCACCGGTGTGGGCAAAACCACCACCATCGGTAAGTTAGCGGCGCGTTATGTATTGCAGCATGGCGCGGATAAAGTTGCGTTGATCACCACCGATACCTACCGCATCGCCGCGCATGACCAGTTGCGTTCACTAGCGCGTATTTTGCGTGTACCTGTGCGTGTGGTGGATGAAGCTAATCCTTTGGATTCAGTGCTGCGTAGCTTGCGCCATTGTTCTTTGGTGTTAATCGATACCGCCGGTTTCCGTCATGGCGACCCACATTTGAAAGCACAACTTAAAGCATTGGCGGATCAACAGCTTGTAAAGACCTATTTGGTGATGTCCTGCAACAGCCAGGTGCAGATGCTCAAAGCATCGATTCATGCTTACGGCGCAGCGCGTCTGCAAGGTTGCATTCTCACCAAGCTGGATGAGACGGCGAGTATCGGTGAAGCCTTGGGTGTTGCCATCCAAAACCGCTTGTCGATTGCCTACACCACCGACGGGCAAGACATTCCCAAAAACCTGGATGTGGCACGTGCACATCAACTTGTATCAAAAGCCGTCGCCTTGCTTAAATCCAATCCAACGACGGCAGTATCGTAAACCGTGAAGGTTAAACAGTAACAGTTATAACCACGGGAATTTGTCGGTGAAACTGAAATTAGTCGGATGAAATTCCAATCCCTATCTATACTCAGATCACCATTAGTGTGCCCTTGGCGACGTTAGGAAAAATCAGCGTATAACGTCAGGGTCAACTCGAAGAAATAGGTTTGGAGTTATGCGTAGATGAGCCAAATGCGACCAGTACAAGTGATCGCTGTATCCGGCGGCAAGGGCGGAGTAGGTAAGAGCAATATTTCCGTTAACCTCAGTATCGCATTGGCAGAATTGCGTCGTCGGGTTGTCCTGCTGGATGCGGATCTTGGGCTAGCGAATGTCGATGTGTTGCTCGGTATCCGTGCGACACATACGCTGGCAGACGTTCTTGCCGGAACACACAGTTTGACGGATGTGTTGGTCACCGGGCCTGCCGGTGTAAAAATTGTGCCAGCCTCGTCCGGTGTACAACGTATGGCGGAATTGAGCGCCGCCGAGCATGCCGGATTGATCAACGCGTTCAATGATCTTTCTGATCAGGTTGATATTCTGGTTATCGACACCGCCGCGGGTATCTCCGATACGGTGGTGAGTTTTGTGCGTGCTGCTAACGAAGTCATCATCGTTGTATGTGACGAGCCTTCATCTATTACTGATTCTTACGCACTAATCAAACTACTCAACAAAGAATACGGAATGCAGCGCTTCCGTGTGGTCGCGAATATGACGCGGACCCCTCAGGAAGGCATCAATATGTTTAACAAACTCAATACCGTGTGTGACCGTTTTCTGGATGTGACTTTGCAGTTTGTTGGTCAGGTCCCGTTCGACGAAAACGTGCGTAAAGCGGTACAAAAACAAAAAGCCTTGTTGGAATTTGCACCCACATCCAAAGCAGCTATCGCTATACGTGCGCTTGCACAAGTCGTGGACAAATGGCCATTGCCCAATTCACCCACTGGCCGTTTGGAGTTTTTTGTCGAGCGTTTGCTGCAGGCTGCTAATGCGCGTTAAGCCGCAGCGTTTTACAGAAAAGACCGCTGGTGTAAGAGTTTGTGCCGCACCCTCGTTGGCAAAACACCGGGTTGTTACTGAAAAGAAGGTGCTCAATGGCCGTAGTCAATGGTTTAGCCATGTACGATAAAAAAACCTTACTTGATGTACAAATCAATATTGAAGACTACGCGCCTTTGGTAAAGCGTATTGCCTATCACATGATGATGCGAATGCCTGCCAGTGTGCAGGTAGATGATCTTATCCAGGCCGGCATGATCGGCCTTATCGAAGCTTCACAAAAATACGATGCCTCTCGTGGCGCGAGTTTTGAAACCTATGCGGGTATCCGCATTCGCGGTGCGATTGTCGATGAAATGCGTCGTGGCGATTGGGTGCCGCGTTCAGTGCATCGCAATGCGCGGCGTATTTCCCGAGCCGTCGCTGCCGTCGAAGCGCGCACTGGTCGTGACGCAACGGACAGCCAGGTTGCTGCAGAGCTGGGCGTAGAGTTGGCAGAGTATTTTGAAATGCTGCAAGACTCCAATGGCAGCCGCTTATTTAGTTACGAAGAAACCTTCGGTGAAGAAGACAGCAATATCGATGCGTCGGAGCACAGTAGCGCGTTTGTCAGCCCGCTCGACGGTATTCAGCGCGACGGCTTAAAAAAAGCGCTGATGAATGCTATCGGCCTATTACCTGAGCGCGAGCGGATGGTGTTGGCGCTCTACTACGATCAAGAATTAAATCTGAAAGAGATTGGTCTGGTGCTGGGGGTCAGTGAATCCCGCGTAAGCCAGATCCACAGTCAGGCTGCAGCGCGGCTGCGCCACAAGTTAGCCGATTGGCAATCGGGTTAATGGCTGTTTAAATAACAAACGAATCGAGCAAAAGGTGCTGCTCATGTGCAAGGAGACTGTTAAAAACCCTGTACTTTCAGCGATTTGGACTATGATTCGAATTAAAAGTTGAAGATTTCCGCGCCGGAACTGGCTGAAGCTTCAACTCCTACTAGACTATGATTAAATGAAAATCCCGTCAGGGTGAGTGGAGGTTGCGTTGGATAAGAACATGAAAATCTTAATTGTTGATGACTTTTCAACAATGCGACGGATTATTAAAAACCTGCTGCGGGACTTGGGTTTTTCCAATACCCATGAAGCGGACGATGGCGTTACAGCACTGCCGATGCTGAAAAGTGGTGATTTCCAATTTCTGGTTACCGATTGGAATATGCCCGGCATGACGGGTATTGATCTCCTAAAAGCCGTGCGTGCGGACGACAAGCTGCGCACTTTGCCGGTGTTAATGGTCACGGCAGAAGCCAAGCGCGATCAGATTATTGAGGCGGCACAAGCGGGTGTGAATGGTTATGTTGTTAAACCCTTTACCGCGCAAGCACTCAAGGAAAAAATCGAGAAAATTTTTGATCGCGTAGGCTAAACATAACCCGATCAAATAATAAATAAGGCGTTGTCATGGCATCTGAACCTCAAACATCTTTTAACGAAGAATTTGTTGTCGAATTGAAAGAATGCGCCAAGTTGCTCACGGAGAAATTGCAAAGCAATCAATTCGAAGAGGCATCAGTGTTGATTCACTCCATCACCCGCGCGCGCGACCGGCATATTTTCCAATCAGTCGGGCGTTTGACGCGAGGGCTGCACAATGCCATTGTCAATTTCAACGTGGATGCTGATTTAGCCAAAGAGCCACCGAAGATCGCTAACTCCGATATTCACGACGCATCCAATCGCTTGAACTACGTTATTGACCTAACCCAGAAGGCTGCGGAAAAAACCATGGATGTGGTTGATGAAGCAGCGCCCATTGCGATGAACCTGGGGCAGGAAGCGAGCAGTTTACGCACTGAATGGGCGCGACTTAAACGCCGTGAAATGGGGCCAGATGAATTTCGTGAGCTCTATGAGCGGATGGATATTTTTCTCGGGCAAATGGTTACTGGCACTGAGCAGATCAGTAAGAATTTGCAAGACATTGTGTTGGAGCAAGGCTTTCAGGACTTAACCGGCCAAGTATTAAAACGCGTGATTGGTCTAATTAACGATGTTGAAAAAGATCTGGTTAGTTTGGTCCGTATTGCTGGTCAAGTTGAAGAGATTGCTGGCCTCGCGGTTGACAGTGAAACTCTTGAGCACGACGCAGAAATTATGCACAAACGTAAAACGGAAGCCGAAGGTCCACAAATTAATAAAGAGCGTGCAGATGTAGTTTCCGGGCAAGATGATGTAGATGATTTATTGTCGAGTCTTGGGTTTTAATTTTTTTAATGATTAAAAAGTTTGGATCTGCGGATCACGCGAGGAATGTTGAATGAGTTTTGGTGATGACGAGGATATTCTCCAGGATTTTCTGGTAGAGGCGGGAGAAATCCTTGAGCGCCTTAGCCAGCAATTGGTTGACTTGGAGCAACGCCC
>CAZCJR010000063.1:0-28045 GCA_964499225.1 uncultured Cellvibrionaceae bacterium
GGTTGCGGGGGCAGGATTTGAACCTACGACCTTCGGGTTATGAGCCCGACGAGCTACCAAGCTGCTCCACCCCGCGACTGAAACTCACATTTGCCAACTGCTCAAGTGAGGCCGCGAATTATAGGGAGGCAACCAGATACGGTCAAGAGAAATAAACACCTAAACCTAACAAAAAGAAATCCGGTCGCTTTATTGCACGATGCGATCAATAACAAAGCACTTGCTCGCAAACTTCTCAAAACTAACCGCTGCAGATGACGATTTAATGAAGGTCTAAACCGTTTTATTTAGAAAACTGCCAATTCCAACATCAGAATTGAAAACCCCGATCTCGATTAACCGACGATTAATATCGATATTGCGCTTGGTGCTCTCATTAAACAACTCCGCACGCGCCTGTCGTTGATCCAATAAACGTTGCTCTGCCTCAAAACGCTCCTGATCTGCCTGCAGTCGAGCCTCTTCATCGGCAATACGCTGCCTTTCACGCTCCTCTTCAGCAGCCGCACGAGTATCAGTTTGCGCAACCTCTCCAGCGCCGTCTTGGCCCAAACCAACACTATCCCCTGATTCGTCGCTAACAATACTTTCACGACGCTGCGCAGCCTCCTCTGCCTGACGTGCCGATAACTCAGTTCGCGCTTGCTGCTCCATTTGCGCTGCTTGCGCGGCGACACGGCCATCCTGTGCGGACGGCTCGGCAGGCGCATTGGCGGCACGACGCAACTGTTGCGCTTTGCGCAGAGTCGCTTCAGGGTCGCCGGGAATCGGGCTTATATCAATTTGAACCTCACCGCCCACGGCGTAGCTAACTCCATCCGGGCCGCGCACAAACGAGTAAGTCGGGCTGCTACCGTACTGGCCAGCTGCCGCCGCATGCGCCTGTTCATGGGCCCGCACTTCGCGATCGCGCGCGGAAAATACCTGAACTTGCTCGCGCTCAGCTTGCTGGCGCTCCTGCTCAACGCGACGCTTTACTGCCGCATCTTGCGCCGCCTGATCGCCGCCCCGATCAACACGCTGGGCGCCGCGCTCAACACGATCCCGCTCAACATCATCGTTAGGGCGCTCATCCGGTAAGCGGCGATTTTGCCCTCGCCCCGACTCGGCCAACTGCTCGGTAGGGCGAAAAGTAGACGACTTAAGATCGGTAGACTCCTGACCAACAGGCGCACGTCCCATAGGCGCAAACGGCGCTACGGTATTGGCGAAGTTAGACGGGATATTGTTGATCAATCAAATCACCTCACAGGACTCGAAAAATTCGTTTTTACTAGACATTGATGCCAAAACTAAGCTTTAACATCCAATAAAGTACCGATAGTTTCATCAGCAGCTCTAACCACTTTGGCAGAACTATCAAACACCTGACTCTGGGCTTTGATATTAATCAGCGGCTCAGCAATATCATTTGCCTGCGGATTATCGCGCTGGGTGGTGCCCGCCTGCGCAATTTGCTGTGCCGATTGCAGCATCGATGACTGGCTTTTTTGCATACCAATCAGACCTTGGTTGACTACCGAACCTACGTCCATTAGCTTGTCCTCTTTAATTGGTTATCAAGAATTAGACCATCAGGAAATAGCGAGAAACACTTTCCCGACCCTATGGAATAGTTTACGCCTCGAAACGACTAAAAAACAGGCGACTTTGCCGGAGACAAGCGGGCTTTTAAGACGAGTTTGATGTAAAAAGCGCCCTACTATAACCGGTGATTATTCGAACCACTGGTTAGTCGCTTTTTCCATTGGAGGACGTAGATAAACCAAGGCTTTGCTGGTAGTCGGATATGTATTTCGCCTGCTCAAATACACTTTGCGCGGTCAACCGCAAACTGCTGCGCACCGGTAAATTTGCCGCCTGCAATGCCCGCCCGCTCCATGTATTGCAGTTGCTGAACAAACTGTAATGGCCGCTCGCCTGATAGAAATTACCCGCATTAGTTACATAAGCCTGCAATGGGATCACCTGCCCCATTTCATCCAGCGCAAAAGATTTATCCAGATAACGAATTAACTTGCGCATTCCCTTATCAGTGATGGCGATGGGAGCGCGGGTTTCCAGTGGGATGGATGCAAACGGCGGCTGTGCATAGGCAATCACCTGCAGTGCCGAATGGCTGGATGCGATCAACGCCTTGGTCGCCGAACCGAAGGTTTTTCGTTTGCCGGTGAAGTAATTGCCATCGCCCCAGCCGATACGGATATAGCGTTGATTGGCGGCTTCTTGCTGTAAGTATCGGCTATGCAACGCGACTGTTTTTGCATCAATTAAAATACTCGTATGCCATTCACGGTAAATAAAATAAATCGTATGCTCGGTATTGGCTGTTGGAATTTTTTGTTTGGCCGGCAAAGAAGTACAGCCCGTGAGCGCACACAGGATAAAAAACCAGACCGCAAAACTCCGAACAATAATATGCATAATTATTGGCAGCTTACATGGAGAAAAAGTGGGCTAGCGACTCGGGATCAAGCGCTCCCGCAACAGACTCGGGCGCCGCATTTTCCAACCAGGGCACAACACCTAAACAGGGTGCAGGGATACGCGCCGCCAAGCTATGAATATTTTCTTGCAACACTGGCATATCCGGATCGATGCAATTGGCAATCCAACCCACTAATTGCAAACCGTCATTACGAATTGCTTCAGCCGTTAGCAGAGCATGGTTGATGCAACCCAAGCGCACCCCCACCACCAAAATCACCGGGACACGTAAAATTTTTGCAACATCAGCAAGTGTCTCTTGCGGATTCAATGGCACACGCCAACCACCCGCACCTTCTACGAGTGTGAAGTCAGCCAGATTCAAGCTACCGCGACAAAATCCGGCAAGACGATCTGCCGAGAGCACACGTTTTTCCTGTTGCGCGGCGATATGCGGTGCAATGGCCGCCTCCAATGCAATCGGATTTATTTGCTCGTAGACCAATGGCTCGGTAATAACCGATTGCAGCAATAATGCATCGGCATTGCGCAACCCAGCGTCAGTTTTTTCGCAGCCTGCCGCTAATGGTTTCAATGCTGCTGTTGTTAAACCGTGATTTTTTGCTGCGACCAACAAACCTGCTGCGACTAACGTTTTACCAACGTTGGTATCCGTACCTGCAATGAAAAATGTTTTTCTAGCCATGATGTGCGGATGCCGTCAGTGTGAAATGGAGTTAATTTTAGATGCTTGCAAATAGATAACATCATAGGTTGCAGGCAAACCCTGCGGAGAGCGAAATGATTCATAGGCAACCTTAAACGCGAGCAAGCGCGAGCGCCCAGTTAAACCCTCTGCTTTTCCTGAGTTAATATTGTGTGCGC
The DNA here is from genome assembly GCA_964499225.1 of uncultured Cellvibrionaceae bacterium. Lineage (GTDB taxonomy): Bacteria > Pseudomonadota > Gammaproteobacteria > Pseudomonadales > Cellvibrionaceae > Cellvibrio. The sequence continues at coordinate 3,313 of CAZCJR010000063.1, forward strand.
CCAGCGCTTTTAGCTCGCGGGTTAATTCGTTTAAATGATCATAATAGAGGATTCGGTTTGCCTGCTGAATATCATCCAAAATTAGTTGCGAAGAGTTAATGGCTGCAACAAGCGCTTGCTGCGACTGAAAGCGATTCACATGCACATAATTATCTACTTGCTGCCAGGCGGATTTTAATTCATGCAAGGTCTGCGACCCGAGCGTTGCAATATGTAATCGCCCATTAGGTTTCAGCACACGAGACAATTCAGCAATTAGCTGTAATAAATTGTTGCACCACTGAATTGCGAGACTGGAAAAAATAATATCGACGCTATTATCAGCAATTGGTAGTAACTCAGCATCGGAACACAGCCAACTTATTTCATCGCTCTGCTCTGCGGCATAGCGCAACATCCCTTCCGCAATATCCAGACCCATGATCTGTGATTCAGGATATTTTGCGGCTAACTGCCGTGTAAAAAAACCAGTACCTGAACCTAAATCCAGTACCGATGATTGTGCAGGTAAATTATCGGGCAACTGCGCAAATAATTGTTTACCTATATCGCGCTGTAATTGCGCAACCGAATCGTAAGTTGCAGCGGCGCGACTAAATGACTGGGCAACCTTCTTTTTATTCAGCCCCGTATCCCGGACAGGATTTAATTCCACCCCAACTGCAATATTATTTTTTAAAAAACAGGCGACGGATTCAACCACAGCTTGCGGTTTACTCCAATGCAATGCGTGGGCAGTATTTTGAACTATTTTGATTTCTTGTTGTGGATTAATTTGCTGCATCAATTCAACGGCCGCGACAGGCACCAAAGCGTCATTTTCAGCGAGCAAATGCAAACCCGGCAAACTTAGCTGCGCAAACGCTGCCCGATTATCCAACTGCGCCAACAGTTCCAGAGCCTGCAACCAATTGTGATTAATATCGACAGTTTCGCGGCGACGCAATTGTTTAAGCAACATCCGCTCCTGTTCATCTCCCTGAACCAATAAGCCACTAAAAAGTTTTAATGTCGCCCGCGGATCTTGCGCAAATCCCTGATTAAATTGACGATTGATTGCACTCGGCATAGCGGCAGGATAATCCGCTGCAGCAACAAATTTAAGATTGGTGGCCAGCGTAATCACTCCGCGGATACGCTCTGGAAATCGGCTAGCTAATTGCACTACAAGCATTCCACCGAGCGACCAACCCATGATCACCGCTTCGCGCGGCAATTGTGCAGCGATTTTATCGAGCACCGCATTGAGTGAAAACTCTGACACAACCGGACTTTCGCCAAAGCCGGGCAAATCAATCAAGGTAATGGAAGCAAATGATCGCAAAGACTCCAGCACCGGCTGCCACGTACGGCTATCGCAGCCCCAGCCGTGAATCAATACCAGATTAATCATGAGCAAACCTCATGCCCAATTTCCTGCATAACGTCCGCTAACGCCGTTAACAGCTGATCCACTTGCGCAATGCTGTGTTCTGCAGAAAAGGTAATGCGCAAACGCGAGCTGCCAACAGGAACTGTGGGCGGGCGAATCGCAATAATTAAAATACCGCGCTCGGCAAGCTGTTGCGATATCAACAAGGCTTTAGCTTCATCGCCAATCACAATCGGTTGAATGGGCGAGAATGAATCCATTAATTGCAAATTCAGCGCCTGTGCGCCCGCGCGGAAATGCGCAATCAATTTATTGAGATGTTCGCGTCGCCAGTACTCGGTGTTGATAAGACGCAAGCTCGCGCGCGTAGCGGCAGCAACCGCTGGAGGCATAGCGGTGGTGTAAATATAAGGGCGCGAAAATTGGATCAGCGTTTCGATCAGCGTTTCACTACCGGAGATAAAAGCGCCGAAGCTGCCAGCAGCTTTACCGAGTGTTCCCATCAAAATCGGCAATTGGTCTTGCGTTAAACCAAAATGCTCCGCACTGCCTGCGCCCGTTTTTCCAAGACATCCAAAACCGTGCGCATCATCTACCATCAACCAGGCATTATTTTTTTGTGCGAGTACAGCGAGCTCAGCCAGCGGCGCACAATCGCCATCCATACTGAACACACCATCGACCACAATTAATTTTCGTTGTGAATTAGTTTTATCTAAACGGCTCTGCAAATTTTCCAGATCATTGTGCAAAAACCGCTGGAAGCGCGCGCCACTTAATAAGCCTGCATCCAATAAACTCGCGTGATTTAAGCGATCTTCAAATACCGCATCGCCTTGACCAACCAACGCCGTAATTGCGCCCATATTAGCCATGTAACCAGTGGAAAATAATAACGCTCGTTCGCGACCGGTAAATTCAGCCAGCTCTTCTTCCAATGCGTGATGTTCGCTTGAATGCCCTGCCACCAAATGCGACGCACCACTGCCGACACCAAATTTTTCCGCTGCCTTTTGCAATGCAGCAATAACATCAGGGTGATTGGCCAAACCTAAATAATCATTGCTGCAGAACGCGAGATAGTTTTTTCCATCAACCGTGACTTGCGGTGTTTGCGGTGACTGCAACAATTTGCGTGTGCGATACAAATGCGCAGCGCGACGTTCAGCCAGAGCGGTAGCGAGTGTTTGATCGAGATGAGAAGACATTGGTGAGGCACATGTAGGGCGGCTTCGCGCAGCAAGCCGCCGTAGGGACAATCACAAAGGGAAAATTATTTTGCCGCCTTATTTAACGGCATTGTAAAATATCGAATCCATTGCTGCTTCTTGCAACTGGTGCACTATCGACGCTTCCTGTTCGCTTTCATCTTCATGCACTTCGTAAGCTTCGGGTTTGATGCCGAGCTTTTTGAACAACTGCATATCTTTGTTGGCTTCAGGATTGGGTGTGGTCAGCAATTTTTCGCCGTAGAAAATAGAATTGGCGCCAGCGAGGAATGCCATCGCTTGGGTTTGCTCATTCATTTGCTCGCGACCGGCGGACAGACGCACATGGGATTGCGGCATTAAAATACGGGCGACAGCGATAGTGCGGAGAAAATCAAAAGGGTCGAGATCGGCTTCGTTTTCCAGCGGTGTACCGCCGACTTTTACCAACATATTAATAGGCACAGATTCGGGATGCTCCGCCATGTTAGCAAGTTGCTGCAACAGACCGGCGCGATCATTTTCCTCTTCGCCCATTCCAACGATACCGCCGCAGCAGACTTTCATGCCCGCTTTGCGCACATTGGCGAGGGTTTCCAAACGGTCTTGATAGGTGCGGGTAGTGATGATTTCGCCGTAGTATTCGGGCGAGGTGTCGAGGTTGTGGTTGTAGTAATCCAGACCCGCGTCGGCGAGTTCCTGCGCTTGCGACTCGTCGAGCATACCGAGCGTCATGCAGGTTTCCAGACCCAAGGCTTTTACACCCTGCACCATGGTGGTTACGTAGGGCATATCTTTGTTTTTTGGTGAGCGCCAGGCAGCGCCCATACAGAAACGGGTGGCACCGGACGCTTTGGCCGCTTTGGCTTCTTCGATCACCTTTTCCACTGCCATCAACTTTTCACGCTCAAGGCCAGTGTCGTAACGGGCCGATTGCGGGCAATAGGCACAATCTTCCGGGCAGGCGCCGGTTTTGATCGAGCAGAGCGTGCTGACTTGTACTTCGTTAGGATTGAAATGGGCGCGGTGCACGCTTTGCGCCTGGAACATCAGGTCACTGAAAGGCAGGGCAAACAGAGCGGTGATTTCGGCGCGGGTCCAATCATGTCTAATCGTTGGAGCAAAGCTGGCGTTCATAAACGTATTCCATAAGTTTTCTGGGGCTTACTTTTTCGTGCTATGGCCGCATCTTAACCGAGCCAAAAAAGCTGTCAACCCAAAAAGAGGAATCAGGTTTACAACTCGCTTTTGACAAAGCTAACCGCAATATCGACAATGCCGCCACCAAGGATGCATCTGATAGGGATTTTTATGCTGCGTATGCTGCGCTTGACCACAACCAAACTGCTCGACCAACTACTGCCCGCCCCATGCTTGATGTGTGGGCTCGCCAGTGCCGACTACCAACTGCTCTGCCCCGAATGCGATAAATCACTGCCACGTTTGAATCTGGAACCCTTTTTATGTCACTGCTGCGCTTTGCCGCTCACCAGCGATGCTTCATTCTGCGGTAAGTGCCTACAAAAACCACCCGCGTTTAGCCAATCGAGCATCGCCTTTCGCTACGAACATCCGCTTGACCATTTGATTCACCAGTTTAAATACCGGCGCCAACTGAGCAGCGGCAAGCTGCTAGCGCGCTTACTGGCCGATACCTGCAAACAAAGTGAACGCCCGGATTTTTTGGTGCCGGTGCCCATCCACTGGCGCAAACGCTGGCAACGCGGTTTTAACCAGAGTGAGCTAATGGCCTATTGGGTGGGCAAACAACTGGATATTCCGGTGCTGTCCGCCTGCCAGCAAGAGCATTATCATCACTCGCAAAAGGGGCTGAGCCGCGCGGAGCGGTTAAAAAATTTACGCCAGTCATTCAGCATAAAACCCGCATATCAGTTAAAAATCCGCAACGCAAAGATTGCGTTGCTGGATGATGTGGTCACCACCACGGCCACGGCGCGTACATTGAGTGAACTATTGATTAAAGCCGGCGCCAAACAGGTGGATATTTGGGCATTGGCACGTACACCGGATCACTGAGCACACACCAGATTGAACCGGAGCAGACACGAGGGCGTATTGTCCTGTGCGCTAAGCACATTCGCGGCAAGCAGAACAAATCGCTCTATCTCAGCCCAGAAATAGCCGCTACTATCGTTTTACTGCCACTATCTCTTAACGGCGACTATTCTTTTACCGCCAATGGCCATTTACGATTACTCTTTTATTTCTACCCTAATTGCTGCAAGGATTTTCATGAGCTTTTCTTATCGCCTGCTGACCCACGCCATTGCATTGGCCGTCAGTTTGAGTCTGCCCGCTTTGGCTGAAACCACCCCACCACTTCCATCATCTGCAGCCCAGCAGCTTTACGCCTCTGCCCAGCAGGATCTGCTGCAACTGCGCGTATTGCTGAAAAATGGCAACAGCCAGTCTTCAGTGGGTTCGGGATTTTTAATTGGCAATTCCAATTTGGTCGTCACCAACTTCCATGTGATTTCGCAAATTGCGCTGGAACCGGAGACCTATTTCGGTGAGTACAAAGACACCAGCGGCGAGAGCGGCGCGATTGAACTACTCGCGGTAGATGTATTGCACGATCTGGCCGTGGTGCGCATTGCGCGTAACGGCAGTGGTTTTTTCAAAGTACCGCACGCTGTCGCTGGTAGCGAACAACCGGCGCTGGTGAAGTTAAATCAGGGGCAACATTTATATTCGCTCGGCAATCCACTCGATCTGGGCTTTACCATTTCCGAAGGCACATACAACGGTATTAGCGCGCGTGGTTTTTCCGATCAACTTATGTTTACCGGCCCAGTCAATGCAGGTATGAGTGGCGGCCCCAATGTAACAGCGGACGGACAGGTAGCAGGCGTGAATGTCGCGCATCGGCGCGATGGCGAATTGGTGAGTTTTTTGGTACCGGTGCGCTATGTGCAAGCGCTACTCGCGCGCGTGACGGCCGACATGACGCCGCCCACCGATTTCAAACCTGTAATCGGCGAACAGTTGCTCGAACATCAAGCGGTGATGGTGGATAAATTATTGGAAAAGCCCTTTAGCATTAAAGATCTCGGCCCTTATCGCGTTCCTGTTCGCGAATCCGAGCAAGTGCGCTGCTGGGGTAATACCGATAGCTCAGCGAAAAAAGCTTACACCATCGCTAGCATTAACTGCTCTATGGAGTCAGCGATTTTTGTGTCGGGTGAAATGCAAACCGGTCATATCAGCATGCATCACAAATACGCGCACAATAAAAAACTGAATACCATGCAGTTTGCGCAGCTCGCTACCAACATGTTTAACGGTCAGGTATTTAGTACGGCAAAAAGCGAAACGATAACGCCAGCCGCCTGCACTGAAGACTTTATCAAACACAATAATATTTCGCTGCGTGCACTGGTGTGCGCCGAGGCTTATCACAAATTTAAGGAGCTTTACGATTTCACCCTGATCACCGCCAGCACTGACGACAGCGAAAAAAGTTTGCAAAGCATGATCAATATCCAAGGCGTTTCTTATAGCAACGGCATGAAATTGATCAGCCAATTCTTGCAGGGGATTGATCGCACTACAAAAACCGAGAATGAAATAAAACCCGTACTCGATGACACCTTCAAACCTGACGAGAGTGGTACAACTGACATTGAATCAACAAAAAATAAATCTAACACAATGGAGGCCACACAATGAGCCATTCCATTTTTGTTGAGCAATTAACTCCTGATGGCGAAGTTTTACATCGCACTAAAGTTACGCACCTGCCGATTACAATTGGCCGTGCCTATGACAACGATATTATTCTCGACGACCCACACACCGCTGCGCATCACGCCCAGATTGAATTAAACCAACTGGACGAGCTGATCATTGCTGATTTGGGCAGCTACAACGGCATCACTTACGACAATACCCGTGAGAATTTTTTTGTTGTGGGCGGCGAAAAAATTTATCGTCTCGGCCATACGCGTTTGCGTATTCGCACGGCCGATTATCAAGTAGCCGCTGAAGTAACGGATTCAACCAATCATCGCTGGGAGGGTTTATTACCTGCGCTTACCGGTTTGGCAATACTGCTAATAACTGGACTAGTGAGTACTTGGCTCGCCGATCTCAACCAAGGTACGCTCAGCAAATACTTGTTGGAGCTAGTGAGCGTGTTTGGGTTTGCGATTGGCTGGAGTGGTATCTGGGCGCTGTTTGGTAAACTTTTTACCGGTCACGCTCGATTTGGTCGTCATTTATTTATCGCCAGTGCAGGGTTGGCGCTTCTGGAATTATGGGAGCATCTCAGCGGCTTGGTCGCTTATGCATTTAGTTTGGAAGCGCTGCAAACATTTAGCGTGCATCCGATAATTTATATTTGTGCAGTTGTGCTGTATTTCCATTTCCTGACGGCGGGAAATAAAAACCCACATCGGTTAAAAATCTATCTGGCTACAATCGCACTGCTGGGTTCCGCTATCACCATGACCAAAGAATATCAGGCGAGCAATCATTTATCCGACGAACTTTATATGAGCCGCATTTATCCTCCCGCTGTGCGTATTAGTCGCGATCACAGCCTGGAAGAATTTATGGCGGACATGCAAGGTCTGAAAGAAAAAGTCGATGGGGAGCGCAAAGACAATACCGAGAAAGACAAAGCCGAAAAAGATAGCGCTGCAAAAGAGAGCACTGAGGAAGGCAACGAAGATGCGACAGAACCCGAAGCACCGGCTGATACTCCGGTAGAACCTGAAAAACCTGAACAGCAACAACAGAACTGACAAAGGAGCAAATCATGCTAAAAAAACAGAGTGTAAAAGTCGCGTTGGGATTATTAGGTGCATTGGCGCTGAACAGCCTTGCAGCGGCGGCCGATTTTAAATTATCCAGCCCGACGATCAAACCAGAATCAACGCTGGGTGCCGATCAGGTGTTTAGTGGCTTTGGGTGTACTGGCAACAATATTTCACCCGAATTGGTGTGGGCGAATGCGCCTGAAGGTACCAAGAGTTTTGCCTTAACCGTTTACGATCCTGATGCACCTACGGGTTCCGGCTGGTGGCACTGGGTAGTTTACAACCTGCCCGCGACCACGACCAAATTAGCAGCAGGTGTAGGCACGGCAGACGGCAAAAAACTACCCGCAGGTAGCCTGCAAGGCCGCACTGATTTTGGCTCACCGGGTTTCGGCGGCGCATGCCCGCCAGTAGGCGATAAACCGCATCGCTATATCTTTACCCTGCACGCACTTAAAACCGAGAAAATCGAAGTACCCGCCGATGCTACCGCCGCATTGATCGGCTACATGATTAACGCCAATCGCATTGGTCAATCCAGCTTTACCGCTTATTACGGGCGCTAATCGCCGCATCGGCGCGGGCGTTTTTATCGCCCACGCCGATTCGTTGGACAGTATCCGCCCGCGCGCCTAGAATGGCGCCCTTTTTCCAACCCACCCTTCTGCGCAGGTATTTCAATGGGCAACAAAACCGCTCTTTATGCCACCCATCAAGCCATGGGCGGCAAACTCGTGGACTTTGGCGGCTGGGACATGCCACTGCATTACGGCTCGCAAATCGAGGAACACCACAAGGTGCGCCAATCGGCGGGGATGTTTGATGTCTCCCATATGACCGTGGTGGATGTGACCGGCACCGATGCAAAAGCTTACCTGCAATACCTGCTTGCCAACGACGTCGCCAAGCTGGATTCGCTTTACGGCAAAGCGCTTTATAGCGGCATGCTGAATCACGAAGGTGGGGTAATTGATGATCTGATCGTGTACAACCTGGGTGATTGGTACCGCGTAGTCGTCAATTGCAGCACCCGTGAAAAAGATCTCGTCTGGATGAATAAAGTCGCGGAAAAATTTTCTGTCGCAATAACCGAACGCTCCGAGTTAGCGATGATCGCTGTGCAAGGTCCGGAGGCAATTCGTATCGCCTCATCGCTTGTTAACGCAGAACAGGCATCAGCAATAGGAAGCCTGCAAGTATTCCAGGGCTTACTCGCGGGTGATTTTTTCATTGGTCGCACCGGTTATACCGGCGAAGATGGTTTGGAAATCATGCTGCCCAACGAAGCATCCGCAGGCTTCTGGCAAGCACTGGCAGAAGCAGGTGTCGCCCCCTGTGGTTTGGGCGCGCGCGACACCTTGCGCCTTGAGGCAGGGATGAATCTTTATGGCCATGAGATGGACGAAACCATATCGCCCCTCGCCGCCAATATGGGCTGGACTATTGCATGGCAACCAAGCGCGCGCGATTTTATCGGACGTACCGCTTTGGAAGCGCAAAAAGCAGTTATGTCCACTCACAAACTGGTGGGATTGGTGCTGCGCGAACGCGGCGTATTGCGTGCTGAACAGGTTGTAACAGTGGAAGGAAGCGATGAAAAAGGCGTGGTCACCAGCGGGACATTTTCACCCAGCTTGGGCTATTCTATTGCTTTGGCGCGCGTTCCTCGCAGTATCGGAACTCACTGCCAAGTGGAAATGCGCGGCAAGCAAGTGACGGTTGAAGTAGTGGCCACCAGTTTTGTACGTAACGGCAAAGCCGTTATCTGAACATAACGTTGATCGTTAAAAAATTCTTATTGGAACTACCACAGGAACAAGACCATGAGTGATATTCGCAAAGAACTGAAATATTTGAGCAGCCACGAGTGGGCGCGTGTTGAAGAAGACGGCACTGTCACCATCGGCATTACCGATCACGCACAGGATGCGCTGGGTGATGTTGTCTATGTGGAAACCCCCGAAGTCGGCACCCGAGTTGCACTGGGTGAAGAAGCGGGCGTAGTGGAATCCGTCAAAGCAGCATCCGATATTTACTCGCTGGTTTCCGGTGAGGTTGTTGCCGTAAACGAAGCGCTGCAAGATGCCCCCGAAACCGTGAACAGCTCACCTTACGATGACGGTTGGTTCTTCCGCGTTAAGCCCGACGATTTGGCTGAGCTCGATGAAGCGCTAGATGCGAGCGAATATCGCGAACTATTGGAAAGCGATGAATAAATTTCTAATTTTCGCCATCCATAAAAAACGCGGTCAATGAACCGCGTTTTTTATTACCCGAATTTTTCAAGCAGATTTACATCGCCGACTTAATCTCACTGTGAATCGTTTTTATATCCCGCGGCCAGGGACCTGCATCGCGCTGAACGTTGGGCAATAGGGTAATAGCCTGACGCGCTTGTGCTGAACTTGCGTAACGACCAGTAATCACTACGAACCAATCCCTACCTTGACGCTTGCTTTTGAATATCAATAAATCTTTTTTATTTGTCTGGGCAGCAACAAAATCCCGCGCCGCTTTTTCACTACTAACGCCCAATAACTGAATCGTGTATTCACTCGGCTTCCACGCCAAAATAGTGCGTTCATGTTCGTTCGCACCTATAGCCGCCGTTGAGATTGTTTTTACTGCCGGCTTAGCAATTTCAGTTTTGGGAGTGGTTTTCACCTCCGGTTGTGAGACAGGCTGCGACACCGCAGCGACAGATTCTGTGGGAATAATCGGCACAGGTTCCGGCAATAACTCGACTTGTTTCGGCTGCGAAGTGGGCAACTGCGCCAGAGGAACGACTGCCTCTTGGGGCAAGTCACTACTGGGGGCGCTCGCAGCATCAACCGGCTGCGCAATTTGTGCCGGCTGCACCTGCTGGTTAGGCTGCAAAGGTTGTGGTAGCGTCTGCAGCAAAGGCTGTACTGGTGTCTCGGTCGAGGTCAACGCCAAGGTGCTATTTGCACTTACCGATGATTCAGGTGCGGATTGAACAGAAGAAACTGGTGTTATCGCCGTCTGAACACCCGTCGAATTAGCTAGCGATGGGTTGGTCGGTGCGGGATTTTTATCATCCCCCATATACAAAAACACCACGCCTACCACCGCAATCAACACAGAAATTGCGATGATATGAACCACGGGTAATGGCCGCTTGTGCAATACAGGTTTGGGGGTTACCGACTGCAACAGATGCTCTTCAGCCAATCCCTGCAATACATTTAATTGCCCCGGCGACTGACGCCACCAGGGTTCAACCAAAGATTCGGTAAAAATTTCTGGCCCAAGGTAATCCGCCATTTCCATACGGAAATTTAAATAATCTACCGTTTCTAATAAGCCGAAGCCCTGCAGATGAAAATCATTGATTAATAAACTCTCCGGACTAATGCGCTCCAGGCGCGGCATTAACTGCGGCTCACCAAAGAGCGCCAGATGAAGTCGATTTTGTTGTGGAAATGAGTTGAGCAGGGAGGTCAATACCGATATGGATTTATCATCCAGTAAATGTGCATTGTCCAATACCACTACCGCCAAACCGTCATTGTCCGAGACCGCCTCTTCGGCGATAAAGGCTTCAAGACTCGCCAACAGATTCTCGGTTGACGGCACATCACCAGCACTAACTCCAAACGATTGGATAATCGATAATAAAATTTGTTCGAGGCTCTGGCCGGAGCGCAAACTTAAAAAACAGATTTGGTCGTGATCCGACAGCGAATCCATAAACGCGTGAGCAATGCGAGTCTTGCCAACACCGTAGTCACCCAAAACCGCGAGCACACTGTTACTGAATTGACACAAATGCAATAACTGATCGAGCAACTGCCGACGACCGGCGCCCGTGAACAAGGGGAACGAATAATCATGCGCGAAAGGATCCTCTGACAGGCCGTAGCGCTGGCGATAATCAGCCAATAGCTGGTCTTCTACCTGATCATCATCCGGCTCACTAAACAAATAACCCTGCTGTGAATCGCCGTGATCGAGTAGGCGACTGTCCTTCTGCGCACGCAGCGGTGACTCTCTCGTCATGATGTGACTCTCTCGTAACCTGTTTCGTTAACTCGCCTTGCAAGCATCAAATGTATCTTGCAGCATTCGAGCATCAATATCGCTGGTGATAATAGCTTTGCCCATGGACTCCAGCAGCACCAACCGCAGGCGCCCATCCAGTACCTTTTTGTCGACACCCATTAATTCCATAAATTGCGACGGGGACATATCGGCCGGCGCTTTTACCGGCAAATTGGCGCGCGCCAATAGATGAATGACCCGTGCCAACTCTTCCGTGCTAATGGCACCCCGACGCCACGACAAATCTGCCGCCATCACCATGCCTGCTGCAACAGCTTCTCCGTGCAACCAGTTGCCGTAACCTTGTGCAGTTTCAATTGCATGTCCGAAAGTGTGACCCAAATTTAAAATCGCACGCAACCCACCTTCGCGCTCATCTTGCGCCACAACAGCGGCTTTATTTTCGCAAGAGCGCTTGACTGCGTAGGCAAGCGCTGCCATGTCACTAGCGAGCAAATCATCCATATTACTTTCTAACCAGACAAAAAAATCGTAGTCAGAAATCAAACCGTATTTAACAATCTCGGCGATGCCTGCGGATAGTTCACGCGGCGGTAAAGTCACTAGCAATGATGTATCTGCAAGCACACAGAGTGGCTGATAAAAAGCGCCAATCATATTCTTACCGAGTGGATGGTTCACGCCGGTTTTACCACCGACAGACGAATCAACCATCGATAACAATGTTGTGGGAATTTGAATAAAATCAACGCCGCGCTGGTAACAAGCAGCCGCAAAGCCGGTCATATCCCCCACTACACCGCCACCCAAGGCGATTAAAGTAGTGGTGCGGTTGTGACGCGCGCCAAGCAACTTGTCAAAAATACTTGCCCAAACATCAATGGTTTTATGACTTTCCCCATCGGGTAATACCACACTATCCACTTGATAGCCGCTGAGAAGATTGCAAAGCACATCAAGATACAATGGTGCAACAGTTTCATTAGTAACCACACAAACCTGACGTCCACGAATATGTTGACGAATCAACTCTGTCTGCAACAATAATTTTTCGCCGATATAAATCGGATAGCTGCGATCGCCCAAATCAACGGTTAAAACCTGCATATAAAAGCCTTTTGCCAAGACAAACGAAATCAGCCGCACTTTATCATAAAGCACGAGCTGATATCAGGGATGGGAAGTTCCGCAGTAAAGCGAATCAGTTGAAGGAGAAAATTAGTGCATACTTTCAAAAATGCTCGGGAAACCTAAGCCTCTTGAACTAACGAGGCAATTTCCTGGGCTACTGACTTGGGAGAGCGACGATCTGTATTTACTACGAAATCGGCGGCATCACGGTAGAGAGGATCACGCAAAGCGAGCAGATCAATAATCTTTTGACGAGGGTTATCAACTTGCAACAAAGGTCTTTTCTTATCGCGCGCCGTGCGCTCAACCAATTGATCGATAGAGGCCGTTAGATAACAGACATAGCCTGAACCTTTCATCAAATCGCGATTTTGCGCGCGCAATACTATGCCACCGCCCGTAGCGATAACAACATCGCGCTCATTAATTAATTCCATCAAAACTGCAGTCTCGCGCTCGCGAAATCCCTCCTCACCTTCCATATCAAAGATCCAGGGAATATCTGCCCCTGTCCGCTCTTCTATCACACGGTCACTATCGCGAAAACTGAAGTTTAATTCTGCAGCCAACAATCGGCCTATAGTGGATTTGCCGGCCCCCATGGGGCCGACAAGAAAGACATTGGGTTTACGCATTAGTTTGAAATAGTATCCGACATCAATTTGGGAGTAACGAAAATCAGCAGTTCGGTTTTGAATTGGCTATCAATAGTTTTCTTAAACAGACGACCCAAGTAAGGAATATCTCCTAACACCGGAACCTTACTCTCGCCTTTAGTACCCTCAAGTGAAAAAACGCCACCCAGTACCACCGTCTGACCATTGTTGACCAACACTTTCGTCTCCAAGCGGGTGATATCCACCGTGGGTACACCAGTCTCGGTAACCTGACCGATAGAGTCTTTCCACACCACCAAATCCATAATAATCCGATTGTCAGGTGTAATTTGTGGTGTCACCTCAAGTTTTAAGACTGCCTCGCGGAAGCCAGTAGTTGTGCCGCCACTCGGCGCGCTTTCCTGATAGCCAATCTCTTTACCCGACTTGATAACCGCCATCTGCTTGTCACTGGTGATCACCTTAGGCTGGGACACAATTTCAGCATAGCCAGATGTCTCTAAGGCACTGAGTTCCATAGAAAGAAAAGTGTTGTCGGTGAGCACACCTATCGCAGCGGTAGCAGCGTTTGTGTTATTCACTGCGAGATTCACAGCATTGTTTTCAGGAATATTTAGAGACTTATTGTCGCCCGGTCCTTGATTAAACCAGTTGTAAGGACTAGTGCCGTCTTCGTCATCCAGCCCCTCTTGAGAGCCAGCAAAGTCAATAATTCTGTTGTTATTAGCATTGAAGCCTACGCCGCCCCAGCGCACACCCAGCTCACGCTCAAAATCAGTGTTGGCAATAACGATACGTGCTTCGATCATAACCTGACGAATAGGTATATCAATTTGATCTACCAACCGCTTGAATGCTTCAATTCGCTCCACGGTATCGGTGATTATAATTGAGTTGGTGCGCTCGTCGACCACACCTTGGCCGCGGTCAGACAAAACACTACCGGTAGCCCTACTTCCTCCTTGACCACCGCCGCCAGCGCCACCACCACCGCCACTGCCTTCTCCGCGGAACAACTCAAACATCTCTTTGGCGTTGGCATAGCGCACGCGAATATATTCTGTTCTCAATGGAGCAAGCTCTTCGAGTTGCTTCTTGGTAGTAATCTCTTGCCGTTCCCGCTCCGCAATTTCTGCCGCTGGCGCAACCATCAGCACATTCCCGACCTGACGCTTGTCCAAACCTTTGTTTTTAAGCACCATTTCCAATGCTTGATCCCAAGGCACATTCTGCAAACGCAAGGTAATGCGGCCCTGCACGGTATCGCTGGCAACCAAATTTAAATCGGTAAAGTCGGCAATAATTTGCAATACCGCGCGAACCTCAATGTCTTGGAAATCCAATGAAAGCTTATCCCCGGTGTATTCAAAATCTTTCTTCTTTTCAAGCTTTTCCTGTTCTGTCAACGGCTTAATACTCAGCACGTACTCGTTATCGGTCTGATACGCTAGATAATCGAAATCACCTCCTGCGCTTACATTTAAAACCGAATCCTCACCCTCTTGCGCAGCACTCACTAGAGACACCGGCGTGGCAAAATCAATCACATCCAAGCGACGACGCAACTCTGGTGGTAACCAAGCACCTTTAAAAGATAATTTTACGCCAGCACCAGTACCAACCATATCCGCACTCACCTTAGCATTGGACAGCGTCACTATGACGCGACCCTCACCTGCAGTACCGCGACGGAAATCGATATTAGTAATCTTATTCTGATTACCTATTGCATCGTTTTCCTTGAAAGATGACCTCGTTGCCACCTCAACAGCAGGGCGAGCCGTCTGACCGCTATCCGATCCTTTTGCCGCCCCAACCTCGACAATAAAGCTATTGCCGTCAGTTCGGGTGGTATAGGAAGCCAAATCGTTGAGATTCAATATGAGACGTGTACGGCCTTCACTCGTCAATACCATCGCACTCTGACCATTATCAACCGCCAGAGGGAACCGACGCTCTTTGAGAGCGCTCACCACCTCGGGGAAATCCAACACAATGCGCGCTGGTTTTTCGATGGTGTAACCCTTGGGTTCAGGCGGAGGCGTATCAAAGGCCATGCGCACTTCGAAACGCTCACCAGGCAACTGGAAAAAATTAATCTCGTTTAGAGTGCTCGCCAATGTGAACGGCGATACCACCAAACCAATAAATGCCACAACAAATTTACGCATATTCAACCCCGGAGTGAATAGAGCACACATATCCGCTTATTCCTTCTCTTCTAATTTAATAATTCTGGGACGTTCAACCCAACCGTTGGAGCCATCACCGACAATTTCCATCACCTCAATTTGCGCTGAACTGGTGGATATTATTTTGCCGTGGTTCATCCCCAAGTAATTCCCAACCGTCGCTGGTACTACACTGTTAGCGCCATCGTCAATAAGCGCCCACAGCTGACCACCTTTGCTGATAGTGCCAACCATTTTGAGCGACGTAATATTGAATCCTTCGAGAAACTCTTTTTCTCTGGTCAAATCCGGCGCTACAGCCCGTCCTCCCTTTGCTGCCGATTCGTCGATAGGGATAGGCTTTTCAAAGGGGCTGCGCAGTGTCATAGCACTATATGTAAACGCTTTATAGGGACTAAAGGTAGGTAAAGGTTCGATTTGCCCCTTAGGTCTACGCTTTGTTTCCTCCATAAAATCGATCAAATCCTGCTGTGAAGACTGGCCGCAACCGGCCAACATCAACACACACACCATCTGAGTAATTAGTAGTGACCGTCTCATTTCGCGGCCTCCTGAGACTTATATCGATAAGTCTTCGCTAAAATTTTCATGCTTAACGTTTTATTTTCTTTAGATGCAGTGATAGAGAAGTCATGCAAAGTTACGATACGTGGCATACCGGCAACGCCACTCACAAACCCACCCATATCGTGATAGCCACCATCTGCTGAAATATTGATAGGTACTTCGATGTAATATTCGGCCACCACATCAGGCTGAAAGTTAATGTTGATGTTCGTCAGGCCGCTCTCGCTACCACGGGTACCTATATCTTCTAAAAGTCCTGGTACTTCGGTTTTTGCGGGCAAGCGCGACAGCAATGAATCGAAAGTGACTTTCATTTCCTCCATTTGTGCTTTGTAGGCATCGAGATTCGCTGCTTCAAAACTGCGCTTCTCGAAGGTACCCCGCAAGGTCTGCTCTTGAGCTGCAACGGATTCAAGCTCCAAATTCAGATCGCTGATTTTTAAGTAATAAGTTCCAGCGAATATCAACCCAACCAGCAACAGGCAAACAAACACTTTCGCAGGCCAAGGCCAGACCCCAATTTTTTCAAAGTCGATGTTATTTACATCAAACTCTTTGAGCTGTTCAAGACTATCTTGAAATGACATTTACTGTGCCCCTCCCGCGGATTTGCTGGGATCGGCAGCAAGATCGACTGGCGCTGAAGTCTCAACAGTCATTTTGAATCTACTCGCATCCTCGCCTTCCTCAGGTGCCGCATCTACGGAAATTAAGTTGTGCGACGCATACCAATCAGACGCTTCAAGATTCCGCAGGAAGCTGGCTATTCGATTATAGGATTCCGCCACACCCTCGATAGTTACCACGTTATCCTTGCGCTCTGCGGAACTAATCCAGACCCCATCTGGGATTGCCCTCGCAAGCTCGTCAAAGTAGCGAACAATCACCGGACGTGTGCCCTCGAGATCAGTAATAACTTTTATGCGCGCCAACAAATCATCACGTACTTTCTTGATTTCGCTAATTTCCTTCACTTGCGCATCAAGCTTAGCGATCTCCTGGTTAAGCAGTTGATTACGAGCATTCTGATTTTCAATCGCCGATTGCACACTAGATACCCAAACATAAGCTCCAAATGCTGCGGCTAAACCAATACCCGCTATGACACCAAGGAACTCACGCTTCCTCTCTTGTCGATATGCCTCGCGCCAGGGCAATAAGTTAATTTTGGCCATTAGTCAAAACTCCTCATCGCCAAACCGGTGACAATCATCAATGCAGGAGCGTCGTTCGCAAGCGAAACCGCGTTCACTCTGGATGAAACTGACATGCGCGCGAAGGGGTTGGCAACCACCGTTTGCGTACCTAATTTTTCTTCGATCAATCCCACCAAGCCCTCCAACGAGGCAACCCCACCTGCAAGAATGATGTAGTCTACGTCGTTGTACTGGCTCGCGGAGAAGAAGAACTGCAGGGAGCGGGTAACTTGTTGCACCACTGCATCTTTGAAGGGAATGAGCACTTCCATGTCGTAGTCGTCAGGCAAACCACCTTGTTTTTTGGCTAGACCAGCCTCTTCACGTGACAAACCGTAACGACGCTGGATTTCTTCAGTCAATTGGCGGCCACCAAACAACTGCTCGCGGGTATAAACCGTTTTGCCATCTACTAATACGCTCAATGTAGTCATGGTCGCGCCGATATCGATAATCGCCACCACCTGACCTTCCTGATCCTCCAATTGCTCGGCGATCAACTCAAAGGCGCGTTCCATACAATACGCTTCGATATCGACTTTTTCGGCGATCAAATCAGAGTCTGCAAGTACTTGCTGGCGAACCTCGACGTTTTCGCGCCGACAAGCAGCTAGCAGCACTTCGACCTGATCGGGGTTGCGCGGGGAAATACCCTGCACCTCGAAGTCAAGTGCCACCTCTTCCAGAGGGAAGGGAATGTATTGATCGGCTTCTGCGGCAATCTGGCTTTCCATGGCATCATCATTCAGATCCATCGGCATATCGATCATTTTGGTGATCACTGCCGAACCAGCTACGGCGACCGCCGCATGCTTAAGCTTGGTTTTGGATTGTTTGACCATAGATCTGACAATCTCCGCTACAGCGGCGGGGTCAGCGATGTTCTTCTCTACCACCGCATTGGGTGGTAGGGCTTTTACGGTATAGGACTCGACGCGGTAGCGATCACCACTGCGGCTGAGTTCAAGCAATTTGACCGAGGTGGAACTGATGTCCAGCCCGACCACCGGCTTAGCCTTCTTATCGAGGAAACTTAAAATGCCCATTTTTCTATCTATATCCGTAACTTAGACGTTGTTTATGTTATAGCACTTTAACTTAAGCCTGCAACAAACCGATGAATATGTAAACAGGCAAAAAGCCCGTATAATGCCCGCCACCTGCGACGATCGCGCTAACTCATTAATTCACATAGAAAAAATGTTCAGTAAAAAATCCTTCTTCGGCATTATTTTTTGGCTGTTACTGGCCGGTCTCAGCGTTACTTTGGTGACATTCGCCGGGCTCTATCTTTATTTGAGCCCTAAACTGCCATCGGTTGATTCATTGAGGGAAGTTAAATTACAGACTCCTTTACGGGTTTATTCAAGCGACGGCAAATTAATAGGTGAATTTGGCGAACAGCGTCGCACTCCTCTAACCTTTAATCAGATACCGCCTCTTTATATAAAAGCACTCCTCTCCGCCGAAGATGCAGAGTTCTTTGAGCATCATGGAGTTTCTCTAAAAGGCATGTTGCGCGCCGCATCACAAATTCTGAAGTCCGGCGCCATCCAATCGGGCGGAAGTACTATTACTCAACAGTTGGCGCGTGATTTCTTTCTCACTCGCAAGCAAATCTTCTCACGCAAGTTTAACGAAATCCTCTTATCCCTTGAAATTGAACGAAAATTTACTAAGGAAGAAATCCTGGAATTGTTCAATAACAAAATGTTCTTCGGCAACCGGGCCTACGGCCTCCAAGCCGCTGCGCAGATCTATTATGGCAAGGATGTCCAGGAGCTCAGCGTCGCCCAATACGCGATGATCGTGGGGGTATTGAAGGCACCATCAGCTTACAACCCGCTCGCTAACCTCAAACGCGCCATGATTCGCCGCGACTGGATTATCGGGCGCATGTACGAGCTGGGACACATCGACCAAACTACTTATGAGGCGGCGATTAATGAGCCTAATACTGCTAGCTATCACGGCACAATCCTCGATGTACAAGCCCCCTACATCTCTGAAATGGCACGCCAGGAAGTATTGGATCGCTTTGGCGACAAAGCCTACACCGAAGGCTATAAGGTTTACACCAGTGTCGATAGTGCCATGCAAGCTACCGCGCAAGCAGCGATACTTAAAGGGTTGCTGGGTTACGACCTGCGCCACGGATATCGCGGACCGGAACTGCGTCTTAAACCGTCCGAGGATGCAGACCTGATCGACTGGCAAGACCAGCTCCAGAGCATTCCCAGCCTGGGAGGTCAGGATCCAGCCGCAGTTGTTGATGTACAGGAGAAATCCTTGCGCGTACTGATGAGCAATGGCGACTATGTTGATTTGGGCTGGGAACAGGGGTTGTCGAGTGTCCGCCCCTACTTCACTGAAGATAGTCGCGGGGCTGCCTACAAAGCGGTAACCGAATTCTTAAAGCCCGGCGATGTTGTACGAATTACCAAAGACGATGATGATCAGTGGCGCTTTAGCCAGGTGCCCGCGATTCAGGCGGCACTGGTATCACTCGATTCGACTGATGGTGCAATTCGCGCACTGGTCGGTGGCCTTGACTTCAATCAAAGCCACTACAATCGAGCGACACAAGGGTTTCGCCAGCCAGGCTCCAGCTTCAAACCGCTGATTTATACCGCAGCACTCGAAAACGGCTTCACACCCGCGTCGATAATCAATGACGCCCCCATAGTGATTGAAAACACCAGCACCGGTATCGCTTGGCGCCCCGAAAATGACGATGGCAAATTTATCGGCCCAATGCGCATGAGGCAAGCACTCTACCGCTCACGCAATCTGGTATCGATTCGTCTCCTGCGCAGCATCGGCATGCAGACCGCGCTCGACAGCCTCGCCCGCTTTGGCTTTAATCCAAAAGAATTCCCCCGCGATTTAACGCTCGCGCTTGGCACTCATGCGCTTACTCCGATGCAAATGGCTACTGCCTATGCGAGCTTTGCCAACGGTGGCTTCAAAGTTGACCCGTATTTAGTGACGCGAATTGAAGATGACAAAGGCAGGATTGTGTACGAAGCGCGCCCGAAACGCGTATGCAAAGAGTGCGAGTTCAACCAACTGAGTTATGCGGACGATGGTAGCTCTATACCCGCAACGCCAAGCATGGATAACAACCTGCGGGCGCCGCGCATTATCGACGCTCGAGTCGCTTATCTAATCGACTCGATGTTGCGCGATGTGGTCGATAAAGGCACCGGCCGACTGGCTAAACAACTCGGGCGCAACGATATCGCGGGAAAAACTGGTACCACTAACGGCCCGCGCGATACCTGGTTCTCTGGCTACAACCCCAATATTGCCACTAGCGTTTGGGTCGGTTTTGATGCAAACACGCTGCTGGGGCGCAAAGAATTTGGCAGTTCGGCAGCATTGCCTATCTGGATCGATTTTATGCGTACAGCGCTCGAAGGTATTCCTGATCAGCTGCCTCGCCAACCCGAAGGTATAGTCACCGTGCGGATCAACCCTGACACTGGTAAACCCGCTATGCCAGGTGATCCCGATGCAATTTTTGAGGTCTTTTTAGACGAGGATACAGGGCGAACATCGGCGGCTGGCACAGAGACGAGCGAGCAGGCAACCTTACCCGAAGAGCTGTTCTAAATTACTCACTCTGCGATTATCTTCATGGATGAAGGTGATCGCAGGTGCATCACTAGCGGCTTGAATTGCTGCGAACGCTTCGATTTTTGTAGCGTTATCCAACCACGCAACTCCACCGACTTACCCTTGAATGCCAACCAGTCCGACTTCTGATAGCCAAATAGCGGCCAGTCTTTTTTGGCCACTCTAGCGACCAACTTACCTTCAAATTCCATCCACACAGCCGAATTGACATCCACTTTGGCGATTCGCCCACGCACAAACCTGAAGCCAGTTTCATCACCGCGCAATGATTGAGCCGGTAACGGCCGCCAATAATTATCGCGCCACAAGCCCAATGATTTATTTCGCGCCGCCAATTCCAGCCCAGATAGGCAATGCATCTGCGCAGTATTGGGGGGAACCGCTACTTGTAGCGCCATGCCTGCACGCAGCTGTGCAGAGGCCAGGCTACGCCCGCGACTATCGTACACGTGGGCAAGCAAGCGACCGTAATGATCATGTGTTTCCCGCTCAAAACCGAGGCGGATCTTTCCTTTGCTCGCATCGATAAATGCTTGCGCCGCCGCGCGTGATTCGCGCCCGAACGGCTGCCCGGCTTTTTGTCCATGAGTGATTTCCGGGGCGTTAATCCCCAGCACACGCACCGAGCGGCCATCCGCCAATTTGAGCGTATCGCCATCAGATACACGCACCACCTGAAATATCTCACCGGATGCTGCGCCACATTCAGCGAGAGCGTCGTCGGGAATACAACACAAAAAAACCAGACATAAAAAAACGCCGGGAATTTTCATTCCCGGCGTTTCTACTAGCGATGCTAGCATGGTGCGAAGCAAGAACTTAGTCTTTCTTGGCGCCAGCGATACGGCTGCCGAAACGCTTGGTGAAGCGATCGATACGGCCACCGGTATCAACAGTCTTTTGCTTGCCGGTGTAGAACGGGTGACAAGCGCCACATACGTCAACGTGCAGGGGTTTACCCATGGTTGAGCGAGTGGTGAAATTGTTACCGCAGCTGCAAGTTACTGCGATGTTAACGTAATTGGGATGGATATCTGCTTTCATGATGATTGCCTTGTGTGAGCTGCGCCGCCACCCGGTCATTTGCCGAGCACCGCACATAGATTGAGAAAAACGGCTGTTTTCAGGGAGCGGCGATACTACCAGAAAACCCTAAGCGCGCAACTGAAAACAGCCGTTTCGTGCAAAAAACCATCGTTTTGAAAGCGATGCCGAAACTTACGCTGGTCGTGGAGACCATACTTTGCACCAGCCAGCGCCTTTCACTTCCTTGCCGGGGAAGAGATTACAGCCTACCCATTCTGCCGTTAGATCGCCTTTTGCCTGCGCACAGTTGGCACAATTGCTCTTGGCATCAGGGCTTTGCTCCACATAACCCAACGCCTTCGCCTGGGGGTCATCAGTCGCCAGATGCACCGGCGCCTGAGCGACAGCCAGATTACTTACTGGGATCAACACCAAACCGGCACCTGCGCCCGACAGCTTCATAAAGTCTCTACGGTTCATACTCACTACCTCTACTTTTATATGGATTCAAACACGGTTGTTACATCTGTTACTTTTAAGAATGATCTTCCACAATCACTAAACTCTATCTAACACCAAAACCAGCGCGACAATATTGATTTGCATCCAAATCAATTTCCCCAAACAGCTTCTTATACGAACCCAGGAGCGATTCAGTTATGCTGCCCGCCTTGTTTGACGACTATCGACTCCATGACGACACCTTCATCGACCCAACGCCAACTGCTGGAGATAGCGCTGCCTGTGCCTTTGCGGCGCTGCTTTGACTATCTGGCACCCGCCGATATCGACATTACTGGACTGCAACGCGGCGTATTGGTTCGCGTGCCTTTTGGCCGTCAGGAGCTAATCGGCGTACTAATAAAAGTCAAAACAGAAAGCGCGCAAGATCTGGGGAAACTGCGCCCGGCATTGGCGATTATCGACCCGCGACCCGCACTGGATAGCGAGCTACTTGACCTCTGCCTCTGGGCCGCCGACTACTACCAATGCGCACCCGGTGAGGCATTGCAAACTGCATTGCCCGTGCTCTTGCGTCAAGGCGAGCCCGCACAATTGCGCGGCGAACAGGTATTCAGGCTAACCACTGAGGGCAAGGGCTTACCCGAGGGCGCGCTCAAACGCTCACCGAAACAAGCGGCCTTACTCGCTGCCCTGCAAACACGACATCAACTTACTCGCAGCGATCTCGACTTACTGGATATTCCCCGCACTATCGCTAAAGCCTTGATCGATAAAGGCTTGGTCATGACCACCGATGTAGCGCCCAGCCCTGCCCAGCATCCAGCGCAGCTGTTGAGTGAACAGCCGTTGCTGTTAAGTGATGAACAGCAGGTCGCTTTTGCGCAGATCGACTACGCCAGTTTTAAGACTTACCTGCTCGACGGCGCCACCGGAAGCGGCAAAACTGAAATATACCTGCAAGCGATCGAAGATACGCTTAAGAAAGGTAAACAAGCGTTAGTGTTAGTGCCGGAGATTGGTTTGACACCACAAACCCTGCAGCGTTTCCAGCGCCGTTTTAATTTGCCAATTGTGGCGTTGCACTCTGGCTTAAATGACCGCGAGCGGCTGGATGCCTGGCTACAAGCGCGCGACGGCATAGCACGAATTATTATCGGCACCCGCTCCGCGTTATTTACACCCCTAAAAGAGCCGGGCATTTTAATTATCGACGAAGAGCACGACGGCTCCTTTAAACAGCAAGATGGCTTTCGTTATTCCGCGCGCGATCTCGCCGCCGTACGTGCCCATCGTCTCGGGATTCCGCTGATTCTCGGCTCAGCCACGCCCTCACTGGAAACCTTGCACAATGCGCTGCAAGGTCGCTATCACTATCTACGACTGAAAGCGCGTGCGGGCAACGCCAAACCGCCCGAGATCCAACTGCTTGATATTCGCGGCGAGATCCTGCACGAAGGCTTTGCTCAAGCCAGTATCGATGCAATTAGCGATACGCTCGGCAAAGGTAATCAGGTGCTGGTATTTCTTAACCGTCGCGGCTACGCGCCAACACTGGAATGTCACGACTGCGGCTGGCTGGCCAATTGCAATCACTGCGATGCGCGCATGACCGTGCATCAAACTCCGCGCCATTTACATTGCCACCACTGCGATCACCAACGCGGTATCCCAAAGCGCTGCCCGAGTTGCAACAGCGGTAAAATCCAACCCATCGGCCAAGGCACCGAGCGTAGCGAAGTTGTCTTGCAACAGCTGTTTCCCACACACAAAGTCATCCGTGTAGATCGCGATTCCACTCGCAACAAAGACGGCATGCAAAAGCTGTTAGTCGATGTACACAGCGGCGAGCCCTGTATTCTGGTCGGCACCCAAATGCTCGCCAAAGGCCATCACTTTGCCGATGTCACTTTGGTGGTGATTATCGATGCCGACGCAGGGTTATTTAGCACTGATTTCCGCGGTGCCGAGCGCATGGGCCAGCTGTTGCTGCAAGTGGCGGGGCGCGCCGGACGCGAAGAAAAAACCGGGCGCGTGATTTTGCAGAGCCATCATACTGACCACCCACTGGTGCAAACGCTGGTGCAACAGGGCTATCACGCCTTGGCCAATCTGATTTTGCATGAGCGCCAGAT
Source organism: uncultured Cellvibrionaceae bacterium (assembly GCA_964499225.1). GTDB lineage: Bacteria > Pseudomonadota > Gammaproteobacteria > Pseudomonadales > Cellvibrionaceae > Cellvibrio. The sequence continues at coordinate 27,662 of CAZCJR010000063.1, forward strand.
CACCCAATTGCCACCCTATCGCCACCTCGCGCTAATTCGCGCGGAGAGTAAACAAGCCATAGCTGCAGTCGATTTTCTGAAAGTCGCGCGTCAGCTAGCTGAGCAACTGCACGCGCCACACCCGCACTTTACTTATCTCGGCCCACTACCGGCGATGATGGAAAAACGCGGCGACCGCTTCCGCTATCAATTGCAAATCAACAGCGCCCAACGCAAACCACTGCAACAATTACTCAGCCAACTCGCATTGCAATTAGAGGTTTCGCCGCTCGCTAAACGGGTGCGCTGGTCGATTGATGTTGACCCGCAGGAGATGGGTTGATGAACAGAAGCGGGCGATACGTGGGCTGAAGTACAGACACACAGGTAAATTGCAGGCTTAGT
>CAZCJR010000064.1:0-5457 GCA_964499225.1 uncultured Cellvibrionaceae bacterium
CTTTCCAATGCTGGATCATGCTGGTAAGCATTTGCTCGATCAGGGTATGCTCTTGTTCGGTAATATCAATACCAGCGCTGACTGGAATACTGGTACCCACACCGCATAAAATTTTGTTCAATATCAATTCATATTCTGGCGTGGCACTTTGGCCAGTAACCAGATATTGCACCAGATGTATCGCGCGATCAGCCGCGCCCAAGTGAATAAATTTTCCGTCCTGCATCAGGTTAAGCATAGAAAATAACCGTGGCAAAAATGCTGCGGCCAACACCTGTCCGGCATTATTGATATGCAAACCAGCTTCCCACTGCGGAGTAGTTGCGTCGTTGTGGGTGGCTGGATTGGTGGCGATGTCATGCAGACGCATGGCAGGTTTTTGTTGTGCAGGAGGCTTTAACAGTGCAATGCGGCGCTGGGTTAAATTCACCAGGCGCTGCACATCATCAATACCTGCGACAGTTGCTAATTTTTCGCACAACGCTATTGAAAGCTCGGCGGCGCGCCCGCTGGTTTCGGCGGTATTGCCATTGATGTTATTAGAAGTAAACAGATGATTAAACGTAAATTCCCATCTGACGTGTTTTATTGCCAGATTATTAATATCGCTAACCAGCAACGCCAAGGCTTCCATCACCAGTTTTATAACGGCATCCAACCATGTATATCGGCCAGCCTGCAAACGCATCGCTATCTGATGTAACAAATGGGCAGGCACTGAATGGATAAGCAGGTGCGCATGTTGCGCAACCGCTAAAAGCTCACACCATTCAGCAATTATCGCCTGATTGGAGCGATTGAGCAGGGTATTAATATGCTGCTGCAGAACTAACAATTGTTCCTGACTTAGCGGCAGCTCAGCTGCAAACAACTGCGCCAGCGATAGTGCAGTTTTACGCAAAGAATTATTACTCCCTGTTAACGACGAATAACTTTTTGTTGGCTGAGAGTGTTGTTCTGCTACAGCAGTAGCATCTTTAATTTGATTTGTTGCGAAGGAGCCGGGACCATCAATCTCGCGGCTCGTTTCATTATCAACAGCTGTCGTCGCAAAAGCATCGAGATCTAGTGGCTGTTCTTCCAGTAGCGCTTTAATCACCAACCGATAATAGCCTGATGTATTAATTGCTTGACTAGCCTGAATTTGAATAGCGTCTACTAATTCAGATTTTGAACTTGCATGAATGGACGGTGCTTGCTGTATTAATTCAACTAAGAGTGATTGCCACTGCTTATCACTAAAAGCCAAGTGTTGCACTCGACCCCATGATTGCGGCTCGGTTAATAGAACCTGCGCGATGGTGTCGATACTGGTAGTCGTGGATATTGATGCGCTTATCGGTCGGGAATTGTTTTGTTTATCAGCGCTAATTTGGTCTGCAATCAATTCAGCTGCTGAACTTGCGACGGGCACAGATGACTGCTCATTTTTCGCGGACAACGAAGCGCCCGCATTCTGTTCTGCTGCAAGTATCCCAGTCTCAATATGATTACGACTGCCCATCATCAAGCCACTGTTAGCAACTACATTCGTTTGATGATCTGTAGTTGCGCCTTGCTGTTTGTTAACTGCTGCGGTAACGGCGTCCAGATCAATTGGTTCTCGCGCAAGAACAGCCGCAATGATTAATCGATAATAGTGTGCCGAATCAACTGCCTTATGCGACTGGTTTTGAATAGCATCGATTAAACCAGCGCGCGCATCTTTGCCGACAAACTGCGCAAGCTGAATTAATTCAGCTAACAAGTCTTGCCATTGCGCAAGGTCGAGGAGCAATGTTTGCAAGCGTGCCGCAGGTTCTGATTCGGCCAATAGTGCTTGGGCAATGGCTGTAAGATTGCCAGCCATTATTATCGGCTGTGAAGAAAACTGCGGAATACCCTCCAGGTTAATCACTTGCTGCGAATTTGATTTAATGGTTGTGGATGAGCTTGCCGTGCGTAGATGTGCTGGAATAAGTTGCGAAGCATTTTGTGAATTAATGGGCAATTGATCTGAGATCGGTTGGTTTGTCGAATTTTCGGCGGACGAAAAATCTGTCTTATTTTCCGCGCTCATTGATTCGTACTGATTCCCTTCTGATTCCACGTCTCCCACACTACTAACCTTGCTCAATTGCAGGCCAGTGTCAGCAGCCAAATCTTTCTGATGATTCGTAAATGCGTCAAGTTGACTGTTTGCAGCTGCCGTGAGGGCTTCAAGATCAATCGGCTCGCGAGATAGAACAGCTGTAGCGACCAATCGATAATAAGCCGCTACATTAATCGCCTGAGACGATTGGATTTGAATAGCATCAATCAAATCAGTGCGCGCATCTTTCTCGACAAACTGCGCCTGTTGAACTAGTTCAGCCACCAAATCTTGCCATTGCGCAACATCGAGGTGCAGTCTTTTCAATCTTGCTACAGGGTCTGATTCGGCTAGTAACGCTTGGGCCATAGCTGCAGAATTGCCAGTCGTTATGTTTGACCGTGAAGAAAAATCGGGAATGATTTCGTAATTAGTCGATTGATGCCAATTTGGTTCAGCGCTGGTCGGCGAGCTCGCTGTGCTTGGGGGTGCTGGAATCGATTGGGAATTGTTTTGTGAATTAGCGAGCAAGTGGTTTGAGATTGATTCGTTTGCTGGATTCGCAACGGTCGAAAAATCTGCTTTATCTTCTATTGTCGCTGATTGGTATAGATTCGCTTCTGCCTCAGATTCTCCAGCAATGTGGATATTACTCGATGCCAGACCATTGTCAGTAGCAAAATGTTTTTGCTGATTCGCAAGTGACCCAAGTTGACTGTTAGCTGTTGCCGTTAGAGTTTCAAGATCAATCGGCTCGCGCGACAGAACAGCTGTAGCGACCGATCGATAATAAGCCGCTACATTAATCACCTGACGCGATTGGATTTGAATAGCATCAATCAAATCAGTGCGCGCATCTTTATCGACAAACTGCGCCAGCTGAATTAATTCACCTACCAAGCCTTGCCATTGCGTAACATCAAGGTGCAGTGTTTGCAATCGTGCAACAGGGTCTGATTCGGCTAGTAACGCTTGGGCCATACCTGCAGGATTGTTAGCCGTTATTATTGGCTGTGAAGAAAACTGCGGAATAATATCCGGGTTAATCGCTTGCTGCGAATTTGATTCAGTGATTGTTGAAGAACTCGCTGTACTTATTTGTTCTGGAATCGACCGGGAATTATTTTGTGAATAAATGGGCAACTGATTTGAGATCGGTTGGTTTGTCGAATTTTCGGCGGGCAAAAAATCTGTCTTATTTTCAGCAATCGTTGCTTCGTATTGATTCCCGTCCGATTTGAATTCTCCAGCACTGCTAGCCTTGCTTAATTGCAGGCCAGTATCAGCAGCCAAATCTTTTTGTTGATTCGCAACTGAACCAAGTTGACTGTTCGCTGTTGCCGTTAGAGTTTCAAGATCAATCGGCTCGCGCGACAGAACAGCTGTAGCGACCGATCGATAATAAGCCGCTACATTAATCACCTGACGCGATTGGATTTGAATAGCATCAATCAAATCAGTGCGCGCATCTTTATCGACAAACTGCGCCAGCTGAATTAATTCACCTACCAAGCCTTGCCATTGCGTAACATCAAGGTGCAGTGTTTGCAATCGTGCCACAGGGTCTGATTCGGCTAGTAACGCTTGGGCCATACCTGCAGGATTGTCAGCCGTTATTATTGGCTGTGAAGAAAACTGCGGAATAATCTCCGGGTTAATCGCTTGCTGCGAAATTGATTCAGTGATTGTTGAAGAACTCGCTGTACTTATTTGTTCTGGAATCGGCTGGAAATTATTTTGTGAATAAATGGGTAACTGATTTGAGATTAGTTCGTTTGTTGAATTTGCAGCGAGCGCTTCGAATTGCTCATGCTCCGGGAACTGCGAACTGTTGTCAGTCAGTTCTATCTCTCGTCTCCGAATATTGATATGACGCTGATCCTCCACTATGCCAGTGTTAGCTGCTAACTCATTATTTGGCAAGGGCGATGTACTCTGCTGATTGTTCGCTGCTGCTGTAAGAGCTTCCAGGTCAATCGGTTCTTGCGCCAGAACAGCTGCAATGACCAAGCGATAATATGCCGCAGCATTAATCGCCTTATTTGATTGAGCGTGAACCACATCGATCAGATCAACACTCGCATCTTTTTTTAAAAACTGTGACTGTTGAATTAATTCAGCTACCAGACTTTGCCATTGCGCCACATCCAGGTGAAGTGTTTGCAATCGTGCCGCAGGTTCTGCTTCCGCCAATAGCGCTTGGACGACGGCTGTAAGATTACCGGCCGTTATTATCGGCTGCGAAGAAGCCTGCGGAATGGTATCCGGGTGAATTGATTGCTGCGAATTCGATTCACTTGATGCAGTTATTGCTGACGTAGTTGGTTGTGCAATATTTTGTTGGCTAACTGTCGTTGTGAATGGAGTCAATGCAACTGAATCAGGAATCGGCAAAGATTTAGCAAGCGCCGATACAACTTGTCCATCTGCCAATAACATCCCTTGATATTGCTCTACGCCGATATTTCTATCGTCAGAATTTGTTACCGGATTAGTGTACACGACTTCAATATTGGGGGTAACTTGCTGATTTACTTGTTCACACACACGCATTAGATCCAACATTTCTCTGCGAGCCAACAATGTTAGTATCCGCCGATAAAAATCATTTCTGCGATTGGCTTGGAGCGCCTGTTGGTGAACAGCGGTAATCAGATCAGCCTTTATGTCTACTGCAATTGTTTTATCCAGGGCGATAACAATATCGACCAACTGCGCGAGCTGATCGCTATTCAAATCCAATGCTTCGGCGTTAATTTTTTCTTGTTGTAGTTGGAGTGCAATTGCATTCAGTGGCATCGGTATTGCGCCGTCTGCAACTATATCGCTACGTGAACGGATAGGTTCGTGTTGTTGGAAAACTGGAGCAAAATTTTGTACCTGTAAGTCTTGCGGAGCCACCGTCACCGCCAGTGCCGGTGCTTTGGCCTGTGTGTGTGCTTGTGCTGCAACTGTATTACCACTGCGCTGGACATTAAGCGCAATAGCTTCAAGGTCAATCAACTTATCGGCGATTAACGTTTGCAGCACAGCAATATAAAATGCAGGAGCGGAACTACCGGATACTGCTTGCGCATCTACCGCCCCGACAAAATCGGCACAGTTCTCGGCGGTAGCACTGTGGCCGAGGCGGATATAGCTGCTAATCATCCGTTGCAATAATGGGATATCAGTCCCAAGCGATGACCAGGCGAGCGCACCGCTTTTTAAACGCAAACAAAGATCAAATAATTGATGGTCACTAATACTGCTTAAACTGTCTGCTTGCAAACGGGCAATTTCGCGGCTCGTCCTTTCGGGGTAATTTTTTTCCGGCTTACTGCTTTTCAATATGTCAGGACGTGGCTCGACCCGGCTATCCCGACTATCCTGACTATCCTGACTAT
>CAZCJR010000064.1:5557-27922 GCA_964499225.1 uncultured Cellvibrionaceae bacterium
CCTGACTGTCCTGACTGTCCTGACTGTCCTGACTGTCCTGACTGTCCTGACTGTCCTGACTGTCAGATAATTTTTTACGGAAAATCTTGTTGTCCTGTGGATTTATTAGCAACAAATGAAACGCTCGTTGCACAGATTGCACCTCAACACTATGTAGGTCTGCATAGTGCGCAGCCAGTGCCATTAGAAAATGATCACTACTGGAAGAGTAATTGGCAGTTTCTGCAACAGAGTGGGCTTTGAGTAACAAGCCGAGAGAAATTTCCCATAGCTGACGCAGCAACAATTCCGACGATATCTCGCCCATCTTAACGCTGTTGCTAGATAGGCCTGCCTCTTTTGCGCTTCGCGAAATTTTTATTTGCTCGTTTAATAGTTCAATTAAACGCACCGCATTGTTTTGTAGCAGATTGAACATGTTTTTAAGCGCGGGCGCTAACAATGCAATAATGTCGGCCTGCAACCCAAGCGGTAAACGCAGGGTTAATTGCTGGCGGATTTCTGCCTGAGGTAAATAGTGTTCCAATGCTGCCAATAATAAATTAGGTTCCTTGTCGATTAGTCGCGGCCAAATTTGCTGCAACTGGCTCACATCAGCGCGGACAAATGCAGCTGCAATTATCTGACGTAATTGCTCAGAATTGCTCACGTGAGGTCCGGGCAGCACATTTAATTCAGCGGGGTAACTCGCTGCTGAAAACCCATCATCGGCAAAAGTATTTGCTCTAGTCGATAATTGTGCGATCTGTGTTTGCAGTTCTATCAATGGCGCAGCGGCGGAACTGGATGGAATTTCAGTCGCGGCTAAATGCTGTTGCAGTTGCATTTCATCGACTGCCGCACTTACTGAAAGGTTACGCAGAATCTGTCGCAACCAAAAATTTACACTGGCTTGCGGATACGCCAACCCCAAGTGCAACAACGATTGCCATACCTGTTGGGAACTGAGTTCGGCGATTCCGCTATTTGATGCGCTGCGTTCGAAAAGTTGCAGCAAGTCGAGTAGGGCAATAGCACTTTGAACCTGTTGCGGCGCTAATTGCCGCAACAATTCAAGCCGTTGCGGCATCGAGAACTGAGTGAGCAAACGCTGGATCAGTGCATCGCGCTGCGGCAGTTCGCGTAAAAGCTCAGCGATATTTTGTTGCGCAATAACAGCATCCAATAATTGTTCATGTAATGCCATCTGTCTGACTAGGGGTTTACTAACTTTTTCAACTTGGTGCCCATCAGTATGCGGATCATTTACGGCATATTTTTTATTGGTGTTATCGGCAATAGCGCTGCCTTCGATCATCTTGTCTTCGACGATACTGGCTTTGATGGTACCATCTGCGACGGTTCCAGCGTTGACGGTGCGGCGTTCAACATTATTATTTTTCGCGTTCGCTGTGCCTCGTGGATCACGACCGAGGCTTTTGGTCGGTTGTTCAAATAGTAGATGGGCGGATAATTGTCCGCTGGCCAGATAATTAAACAATTGCGTAAGCGCGATACGCGTATCCGGACTGTCTGCACCGCCTGCATGCGCAGACAAGCGCAGATTGGTCGGCGCTATAGCCAATAATTGTGTTTGCAGCAGTTGTGCAAATTTTCGCAACAATTGCTCGCGAATGGCTTGTTGGTAATTGCGGCTGGTGAGATTGCCAAAATCAAATTCCAGGGTTTCAAACCGCAAAATCTGTTGGCCGGGAGAATAGCGCGAAAATAGTTGATCCAATGCTGGCAACAGATCTTCACTCAACCAATTACTAAGCCGCGCTTTTTCATGACGAGCGAGTCTGGTCGTCGTAAACGACAGATCGACAATCAGCTCATCAATGCGATGCTCAGGTTGCATAGCTTAGATCCAATAGGCCGCAGAAGGTGTTTGTCGCTCAAGCCAAGTGCGCACTTTTTGCGCCGCTTGATCCAATTTTTTTGTTGGACCTTTGTTCACATCCGCCATCAGCTTCTGCCGTTCATATTCTTGCAGCGCATCCAACCAAGGCTTGTAGCAACTTTCAAAGTCCGCTATTTCACTGATTTCCAGCCAGAATATCTGCGGAAATAAATGTGCAGGCAATTGGTTGGCAATGGTTTTTTCAGCGAAGTGGCGAAACGCGGGATTGGCAAAACGTGCCGTCCATTTAGGAAATATAAAACTCAGCCGACAGTTATAAAAATCGTCGGAAAATTGTTCATCGGTTTCGGCATTTTTTAAAGGTGTCCGTGCGCGCAGCAGGATATGTTCGAGCAGATAAAATCCTTCTGATCCGGCATTGACGTCGGTGATTATTTTTTTGAATTTATGTACATAGGCGATGGCTTGTTCGCGCTCTACCGATTTTTTTAGTGGGGTCCAACGATTTTTTGCCTGCGAATAAAAATAGACGTCCACTTGATCGCCTTCACCGCGCGGGCGCAGACGATAAGCATCAATGCTTGTGCCTTCGCAGATCATTGCAGGGCTAAGCGTCAATGCCTTGCTGGGCGTGTAATTCCATTGCAACAATTTCTGTTGCTGTCTAGATTTAAGCGTGGGTACCGGCTGTTGTTCAATACCGCCAATATCCGCTGCTGCACCCAAGTCTTGGCTAATCGCGTCATCATCAACCAAATTAATCTGGTTGGCCGCAAAACTCTGTGACAAAGGCACCAGACTGTCCAGCTGTTGTATACCCAGCAGAATATTGAGCTTTTTATGCAGACTACTGAGGTTGCTGGACTGCCAATGAGGCTCACTGGTATCAAAAGCGCCCGAGCGGCTGCTGCTGATCTCAACCAAGTGCAACAAGTAGCGAATTTTATTATCGATCGCCCAGTAGTCCGGTTGCTCCTGATGATAGTAATTAAAATGCAGCAGCGCCTCTTGCGAAAAATCTTCACCGTAAATGGCAAGCAACGTATCCAGTGCGCGACTTTTGCGATCACTGGCCGGATCATGACGCGCCTGAATAGCTTGAATTTCTGCCAGATCAGTTTTGCTATCGGCGTAAAGCTCAACAAAGTTGGGAATATGGTGGTTGTCGAGATATTGGGAAAAATAACTGTGGTTGGGCTGTTCGTTTAAACTGAACAGCTGTTGCAAATTCTGGATATGCGCAAGCATATTCGCTAGCAGTTGTTCGAACGGATATAGGTAGGATTTGAGTTGTTGCGCCTGCATTTTGCGCTCAACCGATTCGCTGCCCGGCACGCCCGCCGCATTAATACCATAAAGGTTTGGGAAATGATGTTGCACTGAATAATAAGCAGAATAACTGTGTGGTCGCCCCTGCGGCAATGGATAAAAATTGGCAGCGTTGGTTTTGTTGGTGCGAAAAGCCCGGTATTCAAATTCCAATTTTTGTAAGTAGCGACGGGTTTCTTCCATGAGTTTTTCAATGGTTTCACCGCGCGCCTTTACTACACCGGCCGGGTCAGTGGTTTTGCCGGGATTAAAATCAATTTTGAGCCACTGCTGCTGTGCAATATCGTCAGGGAATTTAAGGAAAAAAGACTTCTGATCAATCGCCTGAGTATCCAGCGCCTTACCACTGCTATCAACTAATTCCAAACGATAAACTTTTTTCACGCCCTCAATTTGCGCTACCAAACCATTGAGTTCCTCCAGTGGTTTGGTGCTACTGTGTGAATTTAATCCTTCACTATAGATATACCCGTGGCGAGTGAGAGGACCGGTGAATATATCGGCCAGATCCATTTGCTCTTGCGCCAGAGTTTCATAGCGCTCCATGCGGATATTAGAGGAAATTTTACGCGCGACCTGAAAAAACACATCGGCATAAATAGCAGCCGGATTGCGTTTGCCAGTCGTTTCAATTACGCCTTTTAAAAAACAGGCTTCACTTTGCTCAATGTTGACACTGTCGAGATCTTCACCGAGATTGCGATTTTTGACAAATACGCTGCGTACTTTCTGCACGACTTGTGCTTTTTGTTCATTGCTGTAGGCCGGGCCAATCAGCGGCTCCAATAGTTTAATTGCAATTTGATAGAGGCAGGCGCCGTAACTGCCAGGCGCGTCAGCAGTGGCGACGGTAATAGCGTCTATCTCGGGCACTTCATCCAATAACCGTTTGCAATAATCTTCGGCGGTTACTGGTCGCGTCGGAAAAATATCCTGCGGTTTGTGTAAAGCGTATTGATTAAACTCAATCAGGCCGCGCTCGTTCGCCAGATAATCGGCCACGGGTACCTTGGCTTGATAAGCCAACTCGGTTAAACCAAAGCACAGCTGTTCCAGAATAGTGACGCCTGGATCGTGCAAGTTGTAATCGGTCCAGATGTTCCCCGCTAATTCCTGCGCGCGCGCGATGCCGTCTTTGCGCAAACAGGCAAAGTCGAGACCATCTGCATCTTGTTGCAGGCGCTGGATGACGTCCGACGAACTCATTAATCAAATTCCCGCATGGTCTTTTTGGCCGCACTACTTTTGTTTGGATCGCCAGGATGAGCTGCATCACCCTGTTGTGTTTGCAATTGCTGGTGCAAATACGTAACTAACTGGCAGACACGGTTGTACGGCAATTCGCCCAGTGCTTTTATACAAACACTAAAATCAGCTGCGTTAACTACGAAGAGCGCTGGCGCAGTGCGATCTGCACCCTCTCGATAAAACGGCTGCGCTTGATGATTTAATTGGCCGATGATTTCAAATACCAGTTTAAATGGCTGCTCAACCAATGCCTCCAATATCAGGCTGCTCTGTTCCAGCGTCAGATAAAAATGCAATTCGCGTGCAGTGGATTCGGTCATGTTGGTGCTCATCTAAAGTGTTTATTTAACGAGTAGCTGGCGAATATCAATTAATTATCAGGAGCGTGATTGCTATCCAACATCAGCGGATCAAACCAGAGACGCGTCAGGTGATATTTAATCCAGATACTTTTTCCATAGGAGCACTGCACGCGCATTTGTAATTTAAAATGAAATTGGCCCTGCTCCGGCACCGGCTGCCAACGCAATTCAAGGCGATTACATTTGTGGCCAAAATGAGCATCGTGCGTAGTGATACTGCTTTTACCATTGAAGGTATTCAGCGCGAAAGCGTGGAGCAATGCGTATTTGCCATCGGCATCTTGCCCGCCCACACCGGCGACAATTTCAAAGGCCTCACAGCCGGTTAAAGCGCTAGTGATATCATGCCACTCGCCATCGGCAGGTGCGGCCATTTCGCCACTCTTGCCCATGCGCCCAGTAGAAGCGATTGTGCCCTCGACATCCAATGTCGTTTGCGGATTTTCTTTGTTGATTCCAACAGCAACGCGTAGGTTTCCCTGACTATCATCACTGTGACTGTAAAGGCTCAGCACGCGCGGACAATTAGGTGTACCAAAGTGAAGTTTATTTTCACTGGTACTCAGTTCGAGAAACCACTGCGGACTCTCCACTGCGATATTTTTATAAAAACTAAATAGCCTACCCGACCCCATCAACTGGGAAATTTTTAAACCATCGCGGCTGGTTTTGTCAAAGCCCTCTTCGAGGATATTGACCATCGAATCTATCAAATTGGAAAAGTCCTGCTCTGAGGGCATTTTTCCTTTTTTGAATTTATTTTTAAGGGCGTTTCTATCTAATTTTTCCATCGTGCTTGCCTATTTATACTTGCCTGTTAGGGAATGATGAAAGTACTACCCACTTCAAGTTCGTCTACACCCGTGCGCTGGGCATGGATCTGCAGCTGTTGATCAAGCGTTTCTATGTAGTGGTGCTGCAAGGGTACAGCGGTACTCCACGCATAGGTGGGCTTCATGGTTTGGCGATATTTTTCATCGCCCTCGACGCTACCGGTATCGTCGAGAATAAATAAACCCTCACCTTGCGGTGCAATACGTAACAATGAAAAATCGGTGACATGATCGATATAACCCAGATTGTGAATAAACGATTTAACTTCCTGCTCACTCACACTCCAACCAAAATGTACGCGATTTCCTTGCTCGCACCAAGGCGACAAATAATCACATAGAGCTTGATTTAATAAATTTTGGTGACGACCTATGTGTAGACCTTTTTTAAACTGTACAGCACAGCGCACCTGAATTTCTTCATAGACCGGATTTTCTACAGCTACCTGTACCAATTCCGGTGTAAGCGGTTCAATAAACTCTTTGATGGATAACATTAGATGTCCATCAAAAAAAAGTTTGAAGCCATGTCCGTCATTTATGTGGCGATGCGGGATAGGAATAATCAATAGTCGGCCGGGACAAATAGGTGATAGCGGGTCGCTACGCAGATTGGCAAAACATTTCACTTTGTATATTTGTGGAAATTTTTCCAGAATTAACATTTCATAGTCAAGCGGAGTAAGCGCGCGATTTTTATGGCGCAACCGCTCACTAATGCGTGTACGCAAATGCGCGAGATTTTCTGCCGCCACGCCGCCAAATGAACTGGTAATTTGGCTGATACCAGTAATACCCGCAATGGTTTGACGCGGGCGTTTAATCGTATCGGAGGGAAGTTGCATCGGATGGTCGGCGGGCGGATGCTCACCCGAACGCCAACTGACTTTTACTGCCTGTGCATACACTGAAAAAAGATCACTGAAGTGGCTGAGTGCTTTATTCGCACTGATTTTTAACCAATATAGATCACCCGGCATAATGCTATTGGTGGTAGTTATTTTTTCCGGCATGGTCAGGGTAACAATTCCCGAGGTCATAAAACCTTCGGTCGAGTCGCTCAAAATATAGCGCGGATTGAGTGGTCGCCAATGATTGTCACTCAAATATGACCAGTTAACTAAAGCGGCAGGAGTGAGCGCGCTGGTACGGCCTTCTGCTCGCGCTTGCGCAAGTAATGCCTCGCTTAACGGTAGGGAATTATTTTGCAAATGGAAATATAAACTCAATTGCTGGATATCACTTGCCGCTACGCCAACAAACAGTGAACCATCGTCCCGATACTGCGGCAATAAATACAAACGCGGATGGCGTAGCGGCGATATCGCTTCCCATCCCAATGGATGCAAATGAAAGAATTGATCTTTGTAACAGGGGTCATCATCGCGCCCAGTATCGGCTAGGGTCAAAATCGATACGGCTGAGTAATTTAACCGTATCGCACTGATTTCCGGCGTGTAGGGCGGGTTGGGAATGGGCTGCGCGAAACGCGGGTGTTTTGCGCGCGTGTTGTGCGTCAACACTTCTGCAAGCAAATTAGGGTATTCGCGATGCCCGAAGGCGCCCGGCGGACCTTGTAAGGTAAATTTAAACAGACCGGAACGGGTCAAGGGTGAATAATTAAACGGACGCTTTGCCTGATGTTGGTCCTGTGCTTTATAAAATGGAATCGCGCTATTGGCTGATAGGATTTTGGGAGGAACCAAATGAGCAGTGCCATTTTTTAAGGGAAAATTGAACAGCGATTGATGACCGCTGCTATCAGCAGGCGGTTGCCAGCGACCATCAGCCAATACACTGACACTGGTCACGAATAAATGGTTGTCTTTCGGATGTGGATAGCCGCGATACCAACTTTTAAAACAGCCCGCATTTGTCGGCAACCCACTCCACTCAATATCAACAGTTAAAGCGCTCAGTTGTTTGCTGCGCGTCTCCTCGTGACCGACAATAAAATAGGAGCCAACATCGGGCATTGGCCCAAAAGGGGCGAAGGGAGAAAGCGCGGAAAGCTGGCCGATATTATTGTGCAGTAACAAATCGTGGCAGCCTTTTACATCGACTTGAATGCGCACTTCACTCAGCACTAACTGCTTAAGAATATCGTAGGGATACTGAAGATAGTTTTCTTTTAAGGTAAAACGTAACACCGGCAGTACGGTTGTTAAAGGATCGCCATGCACTTCGGTTTTGTAACCGCAAATCGCCGGACTATTTTCCGGCAGCGCAAAACTCAAACGGACAGCATTGGGTTTGATCCTGGGATCGGTGGCGCTGTAAGCTGGTTTATATTCGGTGATATCCAACCAACCCTCAGCAGTAGTCAGACTGAGCTGAAATAATTTGCTGAAGTAAGCAAAAAATTTCGCCTTGTCATCGGCAATACTGTCTTTAATATTCGGTAAATGGCGCAGGATGTTGCCCAGTTTACTCCACGGCTGGCGCGCGATATTTTCAAACACCAGATCTACCGTAATTTGTCGCTGGCCTTCGCGCAGCAGCAGCACATTACTCGCCACTGCAAAACCGAGCCGCGCGCTAATGGCGGAGTCACTCGCGCGACCATCGCTGTTGGTGAGATTGCGTGCCGCACCAAAAAAGGGTTGTGCAACAAATTTATCGCGCGTTTTTTTATCGGCTTTTGGCTGCGCACTAATTGCATTGAGCCAACAGCCATCTGCCAGGGAAACACGGGCACGCGTCGGGGTATTTTGGACCCTGTCTGATTTGACGTGCGCGGCCTGATTGAAGCGCAGATCAAGATTCACACGCGGAAAAAATAGACTGTAAAGCTGCTCCACCTGTGCATCATTGATAACCACCTCATCATCTGATGCATAAACAATATCCTGACTCGCGCTATCAATCCCGGCAAAAAATTCTGTGCCTTTTGGCAAGCGGATATCGCGCTCTTTGGCCCCAGGTTGAAATACTAAATAGACACTATCGGGTTGCACTGGGCGCGGTTTAGCCTGCAACACTTGGGTAAAATAAAAGTCGATAAAATCCAGTGTAAAACGATTTAAACGTTGCTGCAGTTTTTGGTAGAGAGTGACAAACGCGATGCGCAGGGCGAGCGCCGGATCATGATTTTTGCTCTGCATGGATTCCGGCAACAACTGGCGAGCACTGACTTGAACCATATCCGCTGCTTTCAGTAACGAGGAATACAGTGAGCGAACATTAATTTCCACATGCGGATTGGAATTTTGATCATCGCGCAGCTCATCTATTTCCCCCCCGGCGGTAATCAAGCTCATAAAGTGTGCGGAAAAATAATTGGATTGTTTAACCCGTTCTGGCATAACGCCATGCACTCGATACAATTCTTTGGCGAGTCCGAGAATAACGCTTTCAATCAACCCGTATAGATTTTCACCGGCACTACTTTGGGGATGCTTTAATAGGCTCAACCAGCGATCCAGCAAGCGCGCCAAACCCAATACTGAGGCGGGATTTTGCGTTTCACTCAATGCCCACTCTTCACTGCCAATTTCCTGCTGCAGGCGGGCATTAAAACGCTGCTCAAGTTCATCGATATTGAGCGCGAGTATTTGCGCCATCACCACAATTTCATCGCGCGCAAACAGAATCTGTTCAATATCCGTAGACGAAAATTCTACACCAGGTAATTTCACTAACCGCGCGTAATCTTGCAACTGGGTAAGCAGTTGCTCAAATGACATTTCATCAACGTTAAAATAGTTTTTCTCAAGGGCAGGCAAATAGCGTCGCTGCCGACTCATGCCATCGCGGACATGCAGCTGAAGTGACGATTCCGTCGGTGCAAACGGCGTATCGCTCATAAGCGAGCCCGCGTCGGCCACAGAGCTAGTCGCAGATAGAGAAATGGCTTAGACCGAGACATTACTGCCTTCATTAAAATAAAACGGATAGACCAAATTGTAGCGATTGTTAGTCGCGCGCACCCGGTAGTGAACATGAAGCTGTACTATACCTTCGCGAGAATCCTCGTCGCTCACATCGATGCGCTCGACAATCACACGCGGCTCAAAAAATAAAATCGCTTTTTCCACGGTATCGCGCATCACCGCAAAACTACTCTCGTTGAGCGTATCAAATACATGCGCTTTTAAACCGCAACCATAAATAGGCTGCATTACCCGCTCGCCCGGTGTGGTCGATAACAGAATCAATAAGCTTTCACGAATATCCTGTTCCGCAGTGACAGTTGCCAATCCCTTACTGGTGAACTGCGGTGGAAAACTCCACCCTGTTCCTAAAAACGATTTATTGCTCATAGCGAATATCTGCACCCAGTCTGTTAACCGCCGATTATTACTGTCGGCATACCCAACAAAATATTGCCGCCGTGGGCAGTGGTATCACCCATGCGCGCTGCCGGTTTGCCGCCGATCATGACGGTGGCGGAACCTTTCACAATAGAATCAGGTGGGCCAACGCAAACGCACATATCGCCCAATACGGCGGCGGGCAAGCTGCCTATTAATACGGTGGGCACACAGGGGCCGTTAATCGGCCCGCCTACGTGGGGCACTATGCCGGTCACCATCGGGCAAGCGTGCATATCGGTAATTCTTGCTGCAGGTGGCATTGTTTAATTTCCCTTTTAGTTGCTAGAACGATTAACGCGCTAAAAATAATTGCTCGATAGAAGTAGTCATTGTGAAACACGTTAGTTAATCAACACCATCGCACCCTTAATAGTGGTAGTGCCCGCAGCAGAAACTTCGGCGGTTGCACTGCCCTTTGCGGTAAAGCCGACATTGGCTGTACTGGTGATATTTAATCCGGTTTGTTTGATATCCATTTTTGCGGTGGCTTCAATATTATTAGTCGCATTCAGTACAATTTTTCCTTTTGCTGTGAGCGTAATATCCTTGGGACTGTCGAGGGTAATGCCGGCTGAATCGAGCGTGACTTTGTTGCTGTTTTGGTCTTGCAGCAAAATCGACTTGCCATCATCACTAATCACGATTTTGTTTGCACCAGGCGTAATGATGGTAATGATTTTTTTCTCTTCATCAAATTCCATTTTCATTTTGGTGCGGGTGACAATCGCTTTGGTATTATTCTCCGCTGCTAACGTATAGGGCGGTGCATTTTTACTGCTGTAAAGGCTACCAAGAATCACGGGGTGCGATGGATCGTCGTTAAAAAAACCCAGCACAACTTCATCGCCAATTTCTGGAATAAAAAACGCACCAAAACTATTGGAGCTGTAAAAATTGGCAAGACGCGCCCAAAAGCCATCGGTAGTTGCGCTCATTTCCGGAATCGATACTTGCACACGATGCTGGCTCTCCGGATCTGCATCCAGCTTCATCACCACGCCAATATGCAAACCGCTGATACCCGCCGTGATACCGGATGCGGGCGGTGCGATCACATCGGTAGATTCGGTAAACCAATTGGGTGACATGCCAAATTCCACGCGTGTAGTCCAATTGCCGTCAACCACGCGTTGATTAACACCGCTGACAAAAATATTGCCGTTAAACCGAGTGCCCAGCCCAGCCAGTTCAATCAGCGTGCCGGGTTTTGCCAAGGCATTGCCCTGGAAACTGACGTGACCACGAATACGCGCCAGCCCGGATTTAATCTGTTGGGCTTTTGCCCAGCTCGTCAGAAATTCTGATTCCAGAGGCACCGTACTTTGCAACCGAAACTCACTTAAACCGATGACGCTGGCAAGGGTCGCCGAGGTGATATCACCTTGCGCATTTAACGTAACACTGGCAGCCTCACTCTGCTGCAGTGCTTGAGTAGCGAGATCCCAGGCGTTGCCGCTCACTTTTTGGAATTGATGGCGCGCATCCAGATCCGCACTGAAATCGACAATATCGATGCCGTACGTAATAGACAGTACCGGGCTACCGCTAACCGCTGGCGCTTTTACACTGACGGTACCCGCATCCAGATTCACCAACATGCCATTGGCTTCTGCGCGCGCGACCATGAAATCCCAATCGCTGCAGTAAAATTGCACCAGCTCTTTGTGGGTAGTGGTGGTCGCTGCGACATCGGCGGTAAGCGTGGAGTAACTACCAATTAATTGCGTGATAATGTCACTGTCCTTTTTGTCGATGTAATTGGCGTTTTTGCGCCCGACAGTCATTGCGATCGCTTTGTCTTTGCACTCAATCGTCAAGCGTGCGTCATTTTCACCGCTAACTTTTATCGAATGTTTTATTATCACACCGGTAAAAATATCGACTAGATCCTGGTCATAACCCAACTGGATTTTTACTACGCTGCCTGGCTTGAAGGTATCAGTTTCACTCAGTGGAAACGTGCCCGTCGGCATATCGCCATCATTGAAAACCAAGGTGGCGGTGGTGATGCGATTAATATTGAATTGAATATCAATCGATACGACCTCAGTCGTAGTGGCAATAGGATTACCGTCACAAGATATGGAGTAACCGACAACGCCGTCGCTATTTTTAAGGGGAGAATCAGCCATCGCGTTACACCAGCGGAGGAAAACGTAGCAGTTGCCCGGGCTGCAACTGGCGGAAATTATGCAACTGGTTGACACGCGCAACGGCGAGGTAATATGAGCTATCTTTGTAAATTTTATAGCAGAGCATGGGCAGGGTGTCGCCCGCTTTGACTTCGACTAAATGGGTTAAGTCCGGTGATTCAAGACTCGCACCGCGAAAAACTTCTTCGGTGCTTTTATAGGCGGTAAAAGCCAAATCCATTTTTGCACGCAAGGGTTCGCCGCTAGGCTTAAATAAAGTGTAATTGACTTTCAAGGCATCCATGCGCGCCTTGAATAGCAGCGGCCCCCAAGACACTTCGACCACAGGCGCTTCGTGCTCTTCACCGTTGTAGTCATAAGCCACTTTGCGCAGCAGGGCGATTTGCGCACGCACGCTGCTCGTAGTGCCCTCAACCACGCCGGTACCATCCAGGATCAATTCTTTAAATTCGATTTTATCGGGCTTGGATTTACTGTATTTTTTCTCCCCACCGGGGCCAAGTGCCTGATTCTCAGCGTACATAATGGACGAACTTTGAGTGTAACCAGCCGGATTGATCAGTGCTTCAAACGGAGTATCACCATTGACAGTAGCGACACCGTCATTGACATCACAGGGCGAAATTTTTAATTTTATTTTGGTGCCGTTAGCCAGTGTCATGATTAACGCTGCCCTTTATCGCGGAGCATTTCCACAATCAAACGACGACATTCGCTCAATACTTCTTGCTTGATATTGGCAGTGGCGGCGTGGCTGTCTTCAACACGTTCATCGTCATCTTCGTCCACCACATTGGATTTAATCAGCAGTTGTTTAATTTCTATGGCCATGATGGATTTGTCGCAATGGTATTAAGTGAAAATATCGGCTGACGCTATAAAGTCGTTTAAGATTACAAAATGCGATTGGCGTAGGTGTAGCTCAACACTATCTTTTCAATCGCCACTTCATTTTTGGTTGAATTAAAGGCTTCCACTTCCCATTTAATCGGAAAGGCATTGGCAAAGGTCCAACCGCGAATAGGCTCAGCATTTTCATTAAGTAGATAAACGCTGATCAACTTGGGCACAATCGCCGTAATAAAATCACCTTCCATCACCTCCTGACACCAACCCACCAGTGGTGAAGACGCAGATGCAATGCCGCGTTTTAATTCCAGATTACTCTGTTTAATTGCAGTCGGTAGTTTATGGACAAAACGATTCTCACCACCTTCAGGAACATCCTCAGTCGACATTTCGCTGGAGATACCCGACACATCCTGAAATGAGGAATCGACGTCACTGGTGGTTGTGCCAATAACCACCTTGAAATAAAACGCAGAAGGCGGGTATAAACCGCCTTCTGTGCTATCTACCGGAGAAGCTGCTGACATTTACGTGTGCACGCTATTAACCATTTGCAATGGTTAAACCTTCGTGGACAATTTCAATGCTCTCAATCGCGACTTCATTTCCTTCTGACTTCAGATCAGTAGAAGAAATTTTAGTCGGCCAGGCATTTGCCAAGGTCCACACCATAGTGGGCGCACTGCTCTCGTCGAGCAAGCTGATGGTGATAGGAACACGTTTGATGGTGTTCAATTTAATCTGGTTGAGCCAATCCCAGAACTTGTTATCGCCTTTGAACACGCCTTTTTTCATGGTCACGTTGCCGAATTTTTTCATTCCCGGCATCTTGATTACAGAAAATTGCTTGCTATCACCTGAACGATATTTAATTTCTTCTGATTGGATATCCAGACCGCTCACTTCCTGAAAGGACATGACGTTGGAATCCCATTTCACTTCAAAGTGAAACTTGGGCAGTGGCCAAATATTGGCTGATTGTGTTGAGCCGTCTTCTGCCATAGTAATCTCTACCTTAATTTATCTATGGATGGAAAAATTTGCGAAGTCCTTGCTTGCCAATACGAATTGAATCGCCCAGCAAATCGATGACAAAAACCTCGCGCTAATTTTATGTACCTATTGATTAATACCACCGTGTAGTAGAACTAACGGTTTAGTAGAACAAATGGGTACTTAAGATTTTTGCATCTGCTGCTGGAAAGTAATCTCGATAAATTCTGCCGGACGGCTCAAGGCAACCAATACCGTCACACGCAAAATGCCTTCGAGAATATCTTCGGCGGTCATGGTTTCACCCAAGCCCACATGCACGCTGAATGCATCTTCAGGGCTTGAACCCGCCAAACCGCCGCGTTTCCACACACCAGTAAGGAAGTTGCCAATCATGCTCTTGATGGTGACCCAAGTATTGGCGACGTTCGGCTCAAACACATAGGCCTTGCTTGCCAGTTTTACCGACTCTTCCAACATGATCATGGTGCGGCGCACATTCACGTAGCGCCAGTCGAGACTGTTGCCATCGAGCGTACGCGCGCCCCACACCAGAGTGCCTTCGCCGATAAACGTGCGGATCGCATTCACTGATTTGCCAGCGGTATTGACGTTGAGATCTTCCTGCTCTTCGTGATTGATATTCACGGTGGGCGAGGACACTGCACTCAAGCTAACGTTGGCAGGTGCTTTCCACACACCACGGGTGTTATCCACCATGGTGTAGATACCGGCCATAGCCGCACTTGGTGGCAACAAATTTAACTTATGCTGTAGGCCAGCAAGAATTTTGTTGTACATCGGGCACACAGCGCTGAGTGTTTTATGCAGTTCATTATTTTCTGCACTGCTCTTGCTGGGTGTATCGGGAAGCTTATTAATCTCGGCAATAATGCTTTCCTGTTTTTTCAGCGACGCAATAGTCTCGCGCACTTCCTGGGTCAGCAAACTTACCAGATCAGCGAGGCTGTCTGCGTGAATATTGCGGAATGACAATTCACTCACTGGCACAATCGAGCTATTCAACCAGGGATAATAAACCGCGCTATAGGCCGGGAAATTGGTGGCCATTTTATTGCGGAAATTGTCGATACATTCGTTATCGCGATTATCAAGGAAACCGTCGTAGATATCGAGAATGGCGAAACGGTTTTTCATTTCATAGCCGCAGTGCGCAACCATAGTTTGTTGCAACTTGTAGCAATCAGCCGATGCCAATGACACAGCGTCAGGAATTACCAGCATGGTTGGCTCTTGTTCTTTCTTGAGCAGTTGAATGCCTTCTGAAAGATCGCCTTCCTCAATGCCTTTGCTGTAGTCACCCACAGAGACGACATAACAGGCACCGCCGCCGTTTTGGAAAAACAACATCATGCTGCGGTAGAGTAGGTAGTAAGAGCCTTCGAGCGAGAGGAAGAACTTATCCTCTTTGCCGAGTGAAAAATCTTCGTCGGCGCTGCTAAATGGATCAGGGTTTTTATCCACACCAGCGATAGCCGCAACCGCTGCGCGCGCGTTGTTGATTTCGGTAGCGATTTTATTTTCATCGTCCGATGCACCGGGTGCAGCAACAAATACTGTGGGTGTCGGTGCAGCGCTGCCCTTGCGCGCGATTTTAAAAGTGGCTGGCGGCGGGCCTCCGAAATAGCTGATAAATTCAGCCATTGAAGAAATGCGCCAGGGTTTGTTGAGCAGACTTTTGCCTTTGTTATCAGCAAAATCCGTGTAGCCAACAAACGCCGGAACGGCGGTAGCTACTTCAACAACGGAGTTGGGAAAAGCGTCTTTTTCGAGAATGTAGACGCCGGGAGTTTTATACGCGCCAGCCATATTCTTTCCTTTAAGTGCTATTGATTTACATAAATTTCTGCAACAAGGATTTGCTGCCCCCTGAGATCCCTACTCTTGCTGATCAAGTTAACTCCTGCGTTGGGTAAACGCTTGATCAGGATCTTGCCTGCGTTGCCTTTATCTTTTAACTGAAATCGCTGTTTTGGTGCACTGCTCATTGCAATTGGAGCCTGCGAAATAAACGCCTTACCATTTTTGGCGACAACTTCATCGCTAGAATCAAAAGCCACCGTCATTTGCGAACCTAAATCATGGATCTCTAATTCCATTTTCGCAAGTTCACCGAAAAAATAGTATTTCCAGTAAATATCGCGCGTGTTGAATTTGATGGTTCGTGCGATGGGGGCTGAGTCAGCCTCGCGCACGGTTGCAAACTCAGCACCGCTTAAATCTATATCCACAATTAGCAGCGGCGTTCTATCGCCGGGTTTTGCGCGTACGGTCCGCGTGCCTTGCGATTCTGCCGGTTGTTCGCCCAGCAACACAAGGCTGGTGTTATCTGCTGTAATATTTTTACTGCTGTAAAACAAGGGGAATTTTCTATTCTGGGCTTCCAATGTGTAGAAGCCAAAGTAAGGATCTTGCGCAAACACTTCAAAACGCAGCACCGCCTCGTTATCAAAAGCAATTGAAAATTCCTGATCAGCAAAAATAGCAATCCCACTCTCTTCCGCTTTAACCGCTAATTGATATTGTTGCAATACGCGTCGGGTTGCAGGCGTAGTGGTAAAAACCAAATTGGTGCAGCGGCCATCGGCAAAAAAAAGGTGTTCAACCGCCAAGGTCAATATCGGTTTGAAATGTGCCATGGATGCTGACCCGCATTAACCGCGTAGATCGCCCTGTGGCTTGGACACCAAGGGTAATTGCGCCAGTATGTTATCAGGATTAATGGTTACCATGCGGACACGGTAATACACGGAGGGAAGGTATTTCCCGCCCAACAAACCCCACAGGTTACTTAAATCCTGAATATTCAGGTTCTCGATATCCAATACGAGTTTATCGATGCGAGAGTCCAGATCCGGGGTTGAGTGTTTATCAAACACCGGTTGCATCTGAAAAAATGCGATAGCTTTTGAGATAAATTTCAGTGCTTCAGCATAGTTGCTGCCACTGAAATTCGCCGCCACCATCACATATAAATTTAAATAGATGGAGCGACTACCAACTAATGCGCGGCCATCAAATCCAGTAGCACGCGCCGCACCAGATTGCGGCACAGTATCTTTTTCAATATTGGTCAACAGTAAAATTAACTTATTGTTGGTGTGCGGTGCAGCACTACCATCGCTCTCAACCAAACTGGATACCACGACAATATCTTCAGTGAGATTATTGGTGCGCTTGAGGTATGCATTTAGCTGGGTTGCTAAATGATTCATGGCAGCCTGGATCAACCCGCACCCCTGAAAGATATTATGTTATTTACGACTTTAAGGATGTTAGCACAAAATTTTTTGACGTCTTGTTCTTTTTTTAATACCGACGCCATCACAAAAAATATTAGACGATTTAAGCGACAACCCCTGCCAGCGCAAATAGAAATGCTTGTTTTTTGTGCTCAGCTCCTAGCAATTTCAATAGTGATTTGCACCAATTCCTCATGCGCCCACAGCCATTGCTTAAAAATCCAGATCAATATTCTTATGAGCGGTTGACGACATAGGGGGGTTATTCCATCTCCAACATAAACGTAACCGGCCCATCGTTAATCAAACTCACTTGCATATCAGCCGCAAATATTCCGGTTGCAATCTGTGGATGTTTGCTGCGCATCTGCATCACAAAATAATCATAGAGCGCTTCTGCTTGTACGGGTGGCGCAGCGGACGAGAAGCTGGGGCGAAGACCTTTTTTGGTGTCGGCGGCGAGAGTGAATTGAGAGACGATTAAAACGCCGCCATCTACTTGCTGTACGTTGCAATTCATTTTGTTATTTTCATCGGAAAAAATCCGGTAGGCGAGGACTTTGTCGACGAGTTTATTAGCGGTTTCTTCGGTATCCGCTTTTTGGATGCCGAGCAGCAACATAATACCCTGTTGAATTTCACCGGTGATCTCGTTATTGACACTGACTGATGCCTTTTTAACGCGCTGTATTAAACCTAACATAGACTACCTAATCGATAAAAAGCACTTTATTAAAAAATTAATCAACATTCACCGACTTGCGGTATTCACTCGGCGTCATGCCCACTTTTTTCTTAAACAGAGTGTTGAAGGTGGCTTTGCTGTTAAATCCGACATCTAACATTATATCGAGCATATTTTTATCGGCGAATTGTTTATCCGCCAACATGCGTTTAGCCTCTTCAACGCGATAGGAATTGATGAACTCAAAGAAATTACAATCAAAATTTCGGTTGATGATATTGGATAACAAGCGCGGTTGCAGGCGCAACTGCCCCGCCAGTTTTTCCAGCGTTAACGCCGGGGTCAGATACGGCTTTTCTGTTTCCATATGACGAGTCAACTGCTCGATCATTTCCGGCTTTATTTTATCTTTTTGCCCTTCGGGTTCCTGCTCGTCTTTCACCGATTCTGGTTCTGATGTTGTGCGCAGGTCCAAGCCTTCAAATACACTGGAATGCCCAAGCCCGAAGAAGATGAGAATACTGACCAACAAAAATGTGGTGTAGTTGCCCAACAACCCCATAATTTCAAAATTGGTGCTGATGCCAAAACTGATTGACAGAATAATCATCGCCGCGACCAATACTGCCCAAAAGCGAATCACCAAAAATCCGATCACCAGAATTTTTAGCCAAGTTAAATCAATTTTGTCGATATCCGAAAAATTGGTGCGAATATGTTGGGTGTAGCGTTTTATTTCAATCAAGCAAATTACGCCCAGTGCCACTCGGAATAACTCGCGGAACAGAGTGACGTAATTCATGATTTGTGGTGCGACTGACAAATCGTAGTCTTGCTGGATGCTGACTTTATCGCTTACATCCAGACTGTAATAGAAAATTAACTGATAGCCAGCGTAGGCGATAAAAGGCAGCAAATAGATCATGTCTTTTACGCGCAAATGATAGTCTTTGTAGATTAGCGAGCGTGTATACCAAAGAAGCAGTGGGCCTTCCAGCCAATAGCCAAAACCAAATACATAAAATAAATCCGGCGACCATTCAATCGCAATGTGGCGAAATTCCGCGCCAAAGCTAATTAAAATATCCAATGGAATTGCGGCTTGTTGCAGCAAAAAAAACGCGAGAAAAACATTGCGGATATATTTGTCTCGCTTGATGGTGAGCAACAAAAGCGCAAACAAAATGCATTGATAGGCTGTCATTAACAGCACAACATCATGGGTATTAAAAATGACTTGATACATAGGTCACTGCTCCGCTGCGGCTGTACGGCATTTTATTAATTATGTGATCAGCCTGATCGTCAGTATTGTGATTTATTCTCACCGCCATAACCTATGGCAGCGGCAGATCTTAAGCCTGCGGTTTTGATCATACCATCGAACTATCTGTTACAGAATCTATTCCAGAAACTGCCTCAGATTCCGCACAAAATAAAACGGAGCCATGGGGCTCCGTTTCGGGTGCGGACGAGGGTTTTATTCTACGCCAGTCTGTCGCCGGTTTTGAGCAGATCCCTGGCCAGATCATCGGTAGCACGAATCAGCGCATCGACTATTCCCGGCTCACGTGAGGCGTGGCCCGCTTCGCGGATAATTTGCAGCTCAGAGCCTGGCCAGGCTTTGTGCAGTGCGTAGGCGTTGTCGAGTGGGCAGATCACATCGTAGCGGCCATGCACAATGATGCCGGGAATACCAGCGAGTTTATGCGCGTCGCGTAATATCTGGTTGTGTTCCAGAAACGCATCATTCACAAAATAGTGCGCCTCAATGCGTGCGAGTGACAGAGCGCGATGCGGTTCGGTAAAGGAGTCGACTACATCCTGACAGGGTTTCAGGGTAGCAGTGCGACCTTCCCAGCCCGACCAGATTTTTGCTGCCGTCATTTGTTGGATTTGGTTATCGCCGATCAATTGGCGATAGTAAGCGCCGATCATATCGCTGCGTTCTGCTTCAGGAATTTGTGCGGCAAAATCGTCCCAAAAATCGGGAAATAAACGGTTGGCGCCTTCCTGATAAAACCAGAGCAGATCTTCGCGACGGCAAAGAAAAATGCCGCGCAGGATTAAACCCAGCACGCGTTCGGGATGGGCCTGTGCATAAACGAGGCTAAGCGTCGAACCCCATGACCCGCCGAACAACACCCACTTATCGATACCGAGGGTGGTGCGGATCACTTCTATATCTTCCACCAGCTTTTGCGTGGTGTTGCCTTCTAATTCTGCGTGCGGGCGCGAACGGCCCGCCCCGCGTTGGTCAAACAGAACGATGCGATAGACTTCCGGATCAAAAAAGCGGCGGTCATATTTGCCGCACCCCGCACCTGGACCACCGTGAACAAACAGTACCGGAATGCCGTCGGGGTTACCGGATTCATCGACATACAATTCGTGGGGAGGCTCTACGGCAATTTGGTGGCGCTGGTAAGGTTTGATCTCGGGATAAAAAATCTGCATAAACTCGCCTTGTTCGGGTCAATCACCTGGGGATGTGTGCGGGGTAACGCCCAATAAAGGTAGCACAGGGGCTCTCAGAAGCGATCACTTTTCGCGACGAAAACCCGATCTTTGGCACAAATTCCCAAGCATTTACGGCACGGGAGTGGATTGGGCGCTTAACATTTAATCGCTTACTGACATAAACTGTCAGGAACGGTGGTTAGCATAGCGCATTCACTTCATTATTTAGCATCTTATCCCGAGCCTTTTATGCATCGCGCCGAACGCCTGTTCCAACTGACTACCCTGCTGCGCAATCGCCGCACAGTACTCACCGCGAAACAGATGAGCGAACATTTGCGTGTTTCGGAGCGCACCATTTATCGCGATATCCAGTCGCTCAGTTTGTCGGGGGTGCCCATCGAGGGCGAGGCGGGTGTGGGTTATCGGCTGTCGCATCGCTACCAACTGCCGCCGCTAATGTTTGATCGGGAAGAAGTGGAGGCGCTGCTGCTCGGCGCGCGTATGGTGAGTAGTTGGGGCGATACAGATATGGCGATCCACGCCAATCAGGCGATTCAGAAAATCCTATCGGTATTGCCCGATCATTTGCGCCACAGTGACGAGAGCCTGCCGCTACTGGTGCCCAACATGGAAGAGGTGCAAAAGTACTACACCGCCCATAGCCAGCCGATGCGCGAGGCGATTCGTTTACGTCAGCGCGTTGCTATCGATTATGTGCGCGCCGACGAGCAGCACAGCTCGCGTACGATTGAACCGCTCGGCATGATTTTTTGGGGCAAGGTGTGGACGCTGGTGGCCTGGTGTCATCTGCGTGCTGACTATCGCACGTTCAGATTGGATCGCATCCAGTCGATCGTGGTGACTGATGAAAAATTCGAGACGAGTGAGAGTAAAAGCCTCAAACACTTCTTGCATCTGATGAAAGGAAAATGTGCGCAGGAACCGGATGCAACTGCGCCCATAGAGTGTTAATTCGCTTAACAAACCTTGAATTGCCCTTGTGCATCCGCCTTGTTACCCTGAGGTTACTTCTCAGGAGATCACTATGAAACTTCGCACGCTCAGTCTCGCTCTTTTTATCGCTGCAATCGCTCCATTTACCAGTGCAAAAACCCTTTCGGTAAAAACCCTTTCAGTAAAAACAGAGACAGGCAACATTCAGGTTAAAACCGTTGCCGAAGGTTTGGAAAATATTTGGGGTATGGCATTTTTGCCGGACGGTAGCATGCTGGTCACCGAGCGCCCCGGCCGCATGCGCATTGTGCGCGCCGATGGCAAAGTCGGTGACCCCCTTGCAGGCCTACCAGAAATTTATGCCCAGGGTCAGGGCGGTTTGCTCGATGTGGTGCTCGCCCCGGATTTCGCCACCAGTAAAAAAATCTATTTCAGTTATTCCGAACCCGGCAAGGGCGGCAATAGCACAGCAGTCAGTTTCGCCACACTTAATGGCAACAAACTTGAAAACGTCACGCGCGTATTTAGTCAGCAACCGAAGATAGATTCGGGCGGGCATTTCGGGTCGCGTTTAGTTTGGGCGCCGGACGGCACCTTGTTTATCACGCTGGGCGATCGTTACAGCGAAAAAGACAAAGCACAGACACTGGATAACCACCAAGGCAAAGTGGTGCGCATCAATGCCGATGGCACTGTACCTAAAGACAATCCCTTTGTAAAAACCCCAGGCGCGTTGCCCGAGATTTGGTCTTATGGCCATCGCAATGTACAGGGCGCAGCAATTAATCCCACCACTAAAGAATTGTGGACAGGTGAGCACGGCCCCCAAGGTGGCGACGAATTAAATATTGATCGCGCGGCAAAAAATTACGGTTGGCCAGTAATCACCTACGGTGAAAATTACGGCGGCGGTAAAATTGGCGAAGGCACACACAAAGAAGGGATGGAGCAACCCAATTACAAATGGGTGCCATCAATTGCTACCGCCGGATTTATCTTTTATACCGGCGATAAATTTCCACAGTGGAAATTTATCGCCGGTATAAAAGATAAATCCGGCGGTAGCAATTGATG
>CAZCJR010000065.1:0-27650 GCA_964499225.1 uncultured Cellvibrionaceae bacterium
CAGCCTGTTTTCCACGACCTGATTAGCGATAGCCAATTGCGCAAAGCGATTGATGTATTGGGTTACGAACAGCCCACTCCGGTTCAGCTCAAAGCGATTCCGGCGGCGGTGGCAGGCCAGAACCTCATTGTCAGTTCCAAAACAGGCAGCGGCAAAACCGCCGCATTTTTATTGCCCGCACTCCAGGCGATTTTGGCCAAACCTGCGGCGAACCCGAGCTCAACCCGCATTCTGATTTTGA
Organism: uncultured Cellvibrionaceae bacterium; assembly: GCA_964499225.1. Taxonomy (GTDB): domain Bacteria; phylum Pseudomonadota; class Gammaproteobacteria; order Pseudomonadales; family Cellvibrionaceae; genus Cellvibrio. Next base: position 242 of record CAZCJR010000065.1, read on the forward strand.
CTCCCACGCGCGAACTCGCGCGCCAGATTGTTAAAAACGCAGAACAGCTGCTGAAGTTCACCAGTTTGAAAGTGGGAATGGTATGCGGCGGCGAAGAGCTGAAGTATCAAAAGGCGATGTTGCGTAAGAACCCGGAAATCATTGTGGGTACGCCCGGTCGATTGGGTGAGCACATTTCCCACAAATCGACCGAATTTTCCGGCCTTGAATTCTTGGTGTTGGATGAAGCGGATCGCATGCTTGATATGGGCCTGAGTGATGACGTACTGAAAATCACCAATACCTGCAGCACTGATCGCCAAACGTTTTTGTTCTCCGCCACTATGGAGCAAAAAGGTCTACGCCATTTGATCAAGCAAGTCATCCTCGGCGAAGCGCAGGAAATTTATATCGACGAAAAGCCCAATGACATCACCCAACAAATGTTATTGGCTGACGATTACAAACACAAAGAAAAATTGTTGGTTGCATTGCTGCAAAAATCGACCTTTGAAAAAGTCATCGTCTTTACCAACACCAAACTCAAAGCATCGCAGTTGGATAATTTGTTGCGTTATAACAAATTTCGCGTCGGCACTTTACATGGCGATATAACTCAAGACCAACGCAAAATCACACTTGACCATTTTCGCCAAGGCAGAACCACTGTATTGGTAGCGACGGACGTAGCAGCGCGCGGCTTGGATATTCCCGGTGTGGAGCTGGTAGTGAATATGGATATGGCTTATTCGGGCGATGAGTATTTACATCGTATCGGCCGGACTGGTCGCGCCGATAACGAGGGCAGGGCAGTTTCTCTGGTGGATGCGAAAGAGTGGAATCTCACCAAAGGAATCGAACGTTACCTGGGCGCAACCTTCGAGTTAATTACTATGCCGGGTTTGAAGGGCAAATATCAAGGCCCGGATAAAACTAAGACGTCCGGCAAATCGGTCGGTACTAAAAAGAAAACAACGGCCAAAGATAAAAAGCCCGATGCCAAAGCGCCCAAAGTGAAAGTGCGTGAGCGCGATAAGAAAAACGTCGGCAATCGTCGCGTGCCAACTGCGCTTAAGACAGCTGCAGCAGTTGATGGTTTCGCTCCACCAAAAAAGAAAGTCACTAAGCAAGTTGACGATAACGACGAATAAAAATGCCGTGTTGGCTGCTTTGTTTATATGTCGCGGCTATGTCAATTTTATTTCAATTAAGTGATTGACCGCTTTTTAAAATAAGCCTAGTATCAAGTCAAAGGTGGCGAAATTCACCAGTAGCCGCCTCACCAGCATGTGAAGATTGTCGTCGATCAGGTAGCATCTTCATTTGCGTTCTCAAAGTAGATTTCTGGCACCGCCAGCGTAATCTATCTGTCACAGACTTCTGTTTTAGTGAAAGCGTTCTACTGCAAGTGTTTTACTCGAAATGTTTTATTGTTTTTTAATCAGCGTTGAATTGTTAGCTAGTCATCAACTGATCGATAAGTAATAGAAGGGGGTAAACGACACAGACATCATTCCATAGAAAATTGCGTTCTCGGGTAACTTCACGATATTGGGCTTTTGCGAAATCGCCCGTATTATTTCCAGACCTGAAGGGGATTATTCTTTATGGCAAGAAAAACGCATGCCAGACGTAGTGCAAACCATCACTCATACGATGATACTAGCTATCCAGCCTCGCGGCATAAATCGCGAAAAAATCAACGAAGTGATGACAACATTGTCGAAATAAAATCCCGCTCGCAGCAAGTCGAAACAGCTTACTCTCCCCCTCGCTCTCCCCAACCACTTCGCGCTAAAACGAAATCCCAGCAGCAGTACATCAATGCTATTAATAGCCACATGCTCACCTTTGGTATTGGCCCTGCCGGTACTGGTAAAAGCTATTGTGCTGGTGCCTTGGCTGCAGAGGCGCTGGAGTCGGGCCGCATTGAACGCATTATTCTAACGCGCCCCGCAGTGGAGTCAGGTGAGAATCTCGGTTTTTTACCCGGCGACCTCGACCAAAAATTTTCTGTGTACATTGACGCCTTCCGCGATATTTTAAATGAGCGCCTCGGCGCCGGAACTGTGGAATACTGTTTACGTCACGGTCGTATAGTAGCGGCGCCGCTCGCATTTATGCGCGGCAAAACCTTTAACAGCAAGACGTTTGTTATCTTTGATGAGGCACAAAATGCCAGCCCGGCACAAATGAAAATGTTCCTCACCCGGATTGGCGAAGATTGTAAAGTCGTTATTAATGGTGATATCAAGCAGAGCGATATTCGCGGCCCCAATGGCCTGGCGGATGCAGTAGAGCTGTTGCAGGATTTGCCCAACGTCTATATTCATGAGTTTGAGCGTGAAGATATAGTGCGTAGCGGTTTGGTGCGCGATATTATCGATCGCTACGAATTGCCAAACGAAGACTAGTCAACTTCAGGGCACGCTGCCGATATTAACAATATTGGTTGAGTGCCCTTGTCGCTTTTATGTGGCTTGCCAAACGATTAGCGGGCCGGCATCCTGCGCGCTCATTTTTCTTCGACAATACTTATGAAAGATTTGCGCTGCCCGCTCTGTCATCAACCTCTCTTACAAAATGCCCAAGGCTTGGCTTGTGTGAATCGCCATCAATTTGATCGCGCTAAAGAAGGTTATTTCAATTTATTGCCAGTGCAAAATAAACATTCACTGGAACCAGGTGATGCTCGAGAACAACTGCAGGCGCGCCGCCGTTTTTTACAGGCGGGATTTTTTAAATCACTCAAGCTGTGTTTGCAGGAACTAGTACCTGCAAAAACGGAAGCATTGCTGGATATAGGGTGCGGCGAAGGCTATTTTACGGCGGGTTTTTTTGACGCATTGCCCCAAACGCAGATCTATGGAATAGATATTGCCAAAGCTGGTGTACGTCTCGCAGCCAAAGCGGCGAAAGAAAAAACCAGACTGACCTACTGTGTGGCCTCAAGTTTTGATTTACCGTTAGCCGACAACTCTGTAGATGTGGTCACGCGGATCTACGCTCCCAGCGAAGACAGCGAGTTATGTCGTGTAATAAAACCCGGCGGCAAGTTGGTTATAGTCACGCCCGGCGAGAATCACCTCTTCGGTCTGCGCTCGCGTATATATAAAGACGTTCGTCCGCATGCCCAACCGGTAACTCCAGAGGGTTTTACGATAGTAGGGCAGCACCATTTGGGCGGCGATCTAAGGGTAGGTGAGCGCGACATGCGTGCGGCCCTGTTGGCTATGACACCTTTCGCCTGGAAGTTGGTGCCGGAACTACGGGATTCAATACTTGGCAATGAATTGCAGGATACCTTGGATTTTACAATCGCTATTTATAGCAAAAGCTGATTACAGGCCTAAATTTTTGGTCTTTCTTAAACGCGGGAGAATTAAAAAGTGTGATTTTCGTCACATTTGTAAATGCTGTTGTGGCATAAAGCATCGATGAGTTATGATTAAATCATTGGGTTGGATGTTTTTTGCGCCACTAAAAAGGGCGTTGATCTAAAAACATTTTTTTTATATACGCCACTATAATTCTTACAATGTTATACCCAAGTTCCTGGATTTTACGATCCGGATGCAGTTGAATCGGCTACTGCAATAGGGATTTTCTTGCCATCTTGAACTCATTACTGAGTTTGCATCTCCGTGAATTTCTACACTTGGGCGATTTTCAGTCAAGTATCGGTATTTATTGGTAATAGTGAAGCCAACCCTGTTACTAAATTGGTTATTGCACACAATCCATGTGGAAAAATTCTAATGCCATTTTCTTTATTTAACCGGTTTACCCTGATCGCTCATTCGCTAGTGTTGATGTCGGTGTTTGCGTTTACCGGTCAGGTCGCGGCGCAAACGGCAGCGGCAAACAATGTGAAAGACGCAGCCCTGCAAGCGATAGAATCCAATCCGGATGTGCAAGCAAGCTGGCATGAATTCAGTGCGGCTACACAGGATGTGCGCGTCGCCCGTGCAGGTTATTTGCCCACCGTCGATATAGGCGCATCGGCTGGAAAAGCTAATCGGGATTACGATGGGCGTGGAAATTACAATACTGCTCAAGGGCAGGTCACTCTCAGCCAAATATTGTTTAATGGGTTTGGTACTTCGGGCGAGGTTGCCCGCTTTGATAGTTCGCGGTTGGTGCGTTACTACGAATTACTAAATACGATTGAAACTACGGCACTCGAGGCAGTGCGCGCTTATGAAGATGTAAAACGCAACCGCGAATTGGTTAATTTGGCGCGTAACAATTACGCGAAACACCGTGAGGTGTTTGGTCAAATAGAAGAGCGTGCTACTTCCGGTGTGGGCCGCCGTGTGGATCTGGAGCAAGTTGCGGGTCGTTTGGCATTGGCTGAATCCAATTTGTTAACCGAAGCATCCAATCTTCATGATGTTACTGCGCGCTATTTGCGTGTGGTTGGGCAATTGCCTGCAGAAGATTTAGCAGAAGTTGATCTCACCCAACAAAAACTGCCGGACAATATTCGCTCTGCACTGACTCTCGCTTATCAAGGTAACCCGGGTTTTCATGCCGCGATTAAAAATATCAGTGCGGCACAGGCAGCGGTAAAAGTTGAGCGTTCTGGCTATTATCCCAAAGCAGAATTGCGCGCGCGCCAAGTGACCAGTCGCAATCAAAACGGTTTTGATAATCGCATTGATCCCGATAGCTTTGGCGACGAAAGCGCAGTGGAATTGGCACTTACCTATAATTTATACAGCGGTGGCGCCAACCGTGCTGCAGTGCGTCGCTCGCTGGAGCAAGTTAACCAAGCGAAAGATTTGCGCGATCAAGCCTGCGTTGATTTGCGTCAGAACACGCAAATTGCCTATAACGATGCCCAGCGCATTCGCGAGCAACTCACCTCATTGCAACAGCATCGTATTTCAAGCGATAAAGTGCGCACCGCTTACTCCGAGCAATTCAATATCGGTCAGCGTACCTTGCTCGATTTGCTCGACGCTGAAAACGAATATTTTCAGGCTAGCCGCGCATTGATTATTGCCAATGGCGATTTGGAAATTGCCTACGCGCGTTCGCTTGCGGCTATGGGAAGGCTTTTGCCTGCACTTGGTATTGTGCGCGACGGTCTTGGCATATTGCATGACACCAAAGTAAAAGACTCGCTGAATATTTCCGAATCCGCCTGCCCGGATATTGCTCCCGTTGCGCTAGGTCGCGATGATTTGATTAGCGAATTAACTCCGCTTGCAGGCGACGCATTATTTGATGTGGGTAGCTCGCAATTAAAAGCGGGGGCGACACAGAAATTGGATCAACTGATTGCCAGTATCAAAGCGACCCCCAAGGTTGTACAAATAAGCATTGAAGGCCATACCGATAACACTGGTACTGATGCGCTCAATATTCCATTGTCAAAAGCCCGCGCGCAGCGTGTACGTGACTACTTTGTATTAAATGGTTTGGAAACAATTCCCATGACCGTCGACGGCTTTGGCGCAACTCGCCCGGTGGCTGATAATTCCAGCGTTGCTGGTAAGGCCGCTAATCGCCGAGTGGATGTCACAGTGACGCGTAGCGAATAGTCAGGTACCCGTTCCAGTTTTGCCGAGAACGCATCAAATTCCCGCAATTTGATGCGTTTTTTTATGCATGCGCCGCAGATGCAGGGTAATGAAATTGCGCGTGCTGCAATGGCCATCTATATTACAGAGGCTTTTGATGTGACCACCGATAAGATTCCCTATTAATTGGTTTGCCCGCTTGCTGCTCCCGGAGCCCTAATGACCCTTGATGTTCAGCTTTCCATGGATGCTTCCTCTGCAGCCAACACCGGCGGGCCGTTGCTTGAATGTTTGTTAATCGTTGCGCGCGCGCACCAGATTACCAGTACCCGCGAGACGCTTCTGGCTGGCTTGCCGCTGGACGTGCATCAACTTACTCCTTCTTTATTTGCTCGCGCTGCAACGCGCGCGGGCCTTACCAGCAAAATCGTGCAGCGTGATTTATCCCAACTAAATCGCGCGCTATTTCCTGCGGTACTTCTATTGGATGACAATCAAGCCTGTGTATTGCTGACGCAGAAAGCGGATGTTGCGCAAGTGCTTTATCCCGAATTGGGCGATGCAGTGGTGGATATGCCCCTCGCCGAGTTGGCGAACCACTACATAGGCCGTGCAATTTATGTGCGCCCGCAAGAACGCTTTGATGCGCGCACGGCCGAAATTGGTAAAACAGCGAATGCGAAAAATCGCGATGCGCATTGGTTTTGGGGTGTGATTTCCGATCACAAATATTTATACCGCGATGTATTGCTCACTGCATTATTGATCAATTTTTTTGCGCTGGTTTCACCGCTGTTTGTAATGAACGTGTATGACCGCGTAGTGCCTAATCACGCTACCGATACCCTCTGGGTTTTGTCGATTGGAATGTTGATTGCCATCAGCGCCGATTTTGTGTTGCGCATGATGCGCGCCTGGTTTGTTGATCTCGCGGCGAGCCGCGTTGACGTCACACTTTCCGCCAGCATTATGGAGCGGGTGCTGGGCATGAAATTGTCTGAGCGGCCGGCATCGGTGGGATCATTTACGGCGGGGTTGCAATCCTTCGAAGCCATTCGCAGTTTTATTTCCTCAGCGACTATTTTGGCGCTGGTAGATTTACCCTTTGTTTTATTGTTTTTAATTGTCGTGTTATTAATTTCCTGGCCATTGGTATTTCCGATTCTAGTGGGCGTTGTGCTGGTAATGATTTACACCGCAGCGGTACAACACAAAATGCATGTGTTGTCAGAAAATTCCATGCAGGCTTCGGCACAACGCAATGCGACGTTGGTCGAAAGCTTAAGTGCATTGGAAACAGTAAAAATTCTCGGCGCTGAAGGTCGCATGCAAGCGGTGTGGGAAAAAACCACATTATTGGTATCGCGTGTGGGCGTCAAAATGCGTTTGCTATCTGGTTCAGTTGGCACCAGCACCCTGTGGATTCAGCAGGCGGTATCGGTTGCCATTATTATTGTTGGTGTTTACCAGATTATTGAAGGGAATTTAAGCCAGGGCGGATTAATCGCTGCCTATATGTTGTCGTCACGCATTATGGCGCCGGTGGGGCAAACCGCAGGTTTGTTGATGCAATACCACAGTGCTGCGACTGCATTGACTGCGCTGGATATGATTATGCAGAAACCGGTTGAGCGGCCAGTGGATGCCAACTGGATCAGTCGCCCACGCTTGCAAGGTGGTATTGAGTTTAAAAAAGTTGCGTTTAAATATCCGCAAGATGAACGTGAAGTACTGCGCGATGTAGCCTTTAAAATTAATCCGGGTGAACGCGTCGGTATTCTTGGCCGGAATGGTTCGGGTAAAACGACAGTCGAAAAATTAATCGCGGGGTTATATGAGCCAACATCGGGAACCGTACTGCTTGACGGAATTGATATTCGCCAGCTCGACCCCGCTGAACTGCGCCGCAATATGGGTTATGTAGCGCAAGATGTGAATTTGTTTTTCGGTTCACTGCGCGACAATATTGCTATGGGCGCGCCGCACGCGAGTGATGATGCAATTCTGGAAGCGGTGCGGTTGAGTGGGCTCACTGATTTTGTAAACCAGCATCCGATGGGATTGGCGATGCCGGTGGGCGAGCAAGGGCAATTACTGTCTGGCGGTCAGCGCCAATCGGTCAGTATTGCGCGCGCGCTCTTGAGTGATCCGCCCATTTTATTAATGGATGAGCCGACGGGTTCAATGGATCACACCAGCGAAGAAGAATTCAAACGTAATCTGGTGGAATTTGCCGCACACAAAACCTTGCTGGTCATTACCCATCGCACCTCGCTGCTGGAATTGGTGAATCGCATTATTGTGATCGACGGCGGAAAAATTGTCGCTGATGGGCCAAAAGAACAAGTAGTTGAAGCGCTGCGTCAAGGCAGAATCGGGAGGGCATCCTAATGATGGCCTCGCGCGATAAAATCTGGTTTGAACGTATTGGTCGCTGGTTGGATAAATTAGGCCTGCCCGCAACTCGCTATATCGATAAAGTCTACGCCCGCTGGTTAGACCCTCTGCACGAGCAACCCAAAGATTGGGTAACAGATTCTGATTGGGCCAAGTTGCAACAAGAACCCATACGTGCTCGCGCGCTCTTGCGCGTTATAGCACTAATTGTTCTTCTGTTAATCGTGTGGGCGGCATTTGCACCGCTGGATGAAGTGGCGCGCGGCGAAGGCAAAGTAATTCCTTCATCGCAGTTGCAAATCATCCAATCTTTTGACGGCGGCGTCGTGCAGGAAGTCCTGGTGCGCGAAGGGCAGGTGGTGGAAAAAGGCGATTTATTATTACGCATTGATCCCACGCGTTTTATTTCTACCTTTCGCGAGAACCGTGCGGAATACTTGTCGCTACAAGCCCGCGCCTCACGACTGCAAGCATTAACTTCTAATACAGCGTTAGTATTTGCCGATGATTTAATTGCTGATGCACCGGACATAGTCAATCACGAGCGCAGCTTGTATGAATCCAATCGTAAAGAGTTGGATGAGCAGCTGAGTATTGCGCGCAGTCAATTGGATCAGCGCTCGGAAGAGCTCAATGAAGTGCGCGCAAAATTAACGCAAGTGACCCGCGCATTGGAATTATCAACCCAGGAATTAAATGTCACTAAACCTCTGCTCGCCAGCGGCGCAATTTCTGAAGTGGAAATTTTACGTCTGGAGGGCGATGTGTCTAACGCGCGTGGGGAGCGCGAACAGGCGTTATCTCAAGAGTCACGTTTGGTGTTGGCGGTGCAGGAGTCGGAAGGGAAATTGCGTGAGACAGAATTGCTCGCCAGCAATAAATGGCGCAATGAGTTGTCGGAAGTGCTGAGTAAAATTGCATCGCTTTCAGAAACCAGCACCGGTCTTGCCGATAAAATCAAATACGCGGAAATTCGCTCGCCAGTGCGCGGCACTGTGCAGCGCGTATTTACCAATACCGTTGGCGGTGTAGTGCAACCGGGGCATGAAGTGGTAGAGATGGTGCCGCTCGACGACCAATTATTAATTGAAGCAAAAGTATCGCCCAAAGATATTGCGTTTTTGCACCCCGGGCAGGAAGCGATTGTGAAATTTACCGCCTATGATTTTGTTGTTTACGGCGGATTAAAAGGCAAGGTCGAACATATCAGCCCCGATACCATTACCGATGAAAAAGAACGAACCTTTTATATTGTTCGCGTGCGTACCGAGCGTGCCGGGTTTGATCCAAGCTTGCCGATCATGTCGGGCATGATGACGCAGGTTGATATCCTCACCGGTAAAAAAACGGTGCTTGCCTATTTATTAAAACCTGTGCTGCGCGCGCAACAAAATGCTATGACCGAACGATGATCCAACACCTGTTTTTTTCACCCGCCGACATATATTCGCCGCGCTGGCTGCAGGCGTTTCCTGCAGCGCGACTGAGTGATGCCGCTCCGCAAGCAAATGCAGGTGAGTTTGTATGGTTGTTGTTGCGCGACGAGTTGAGCTTTATCCAGATTCAAGGTTTAAGTGCTGCGGGTGGACGGGTTGTCGCGATGACGGCAATTGAAAGTCCACAAGAGGCGCGCCTTGCATTGGAGGCGGGTGCGAGTGGTTATGTGCATTATCTGGCAGTTCCACAGGTACTTGAGCAGGTCGCACAAGTTGTTGCTGCGGGTGGAATGTGGCTGGGTGCTGATTTAATGCGGCAGTTGGTGTTGGCTACTGCGCGTATCCTGCCTGCTGCGTTCACTCCGCAAGCGGATTTGTCGCTGCTGACTAGTCGTGAAAGAGCCGTCGCCGAACTAGTCGCGGCGGGTAAGAGCAACAAAGAGGTCGCGCGCGATTTGGATATCACCGAGCGCACGGTAAAAGCCCATCTGGGCGCTGCCTTTGAGAAGCTACGGGTACGCGATCGTCTACAGCTGGTACTTATGTTCTCCAACAAATCTGGAACTTAAACCTTTTTTAACGAAAATCCGCTCTTTCTATTCTTTATTCTTTTATCGACGTAAAAAAACTCTGCTTATTGTCCTTTAGTCCAATGGCGCAATTTTCATTGGTCGCTAGACTCCACATCATCGCGCTCACTCCGTGAGTTGCATCACATTTTAAAATGACGTGGAGTCATCTATGAGTAATGCCGTTGCCAAGGTTTCTTTTCTTCAAGGTCAAGCTTGGGCGAAAGCCCCCGATGGTACGCTGCGGGCCCTGACAGTGGGCAGCGTATTAAATGACGACGACGTATTGGTAACGGCGCAAGGTGCTCGGGTTGAGCTGGATGTAGGAAATGGTGAGCCGCTAGTAGTTAATGGTGGGATGGAAGTCGGCATGAGCCGCGATTTTCTTGCCGACTCAGCCACTGAAGCTGATGAAGCCTTTTTGAGCGATGCCAGTGTGCAAGAGGCTCTGACCGTGTTGGAGCAGGGCGGCGACCTATTGGAAGAGCTGGAAGAAACTGCGGCGGGTAATACCGGCGGCGGTGGCGGCAGTGAAGGCCACGATTTTGTTCAGCTTACCCGTATTATTGAAAGCACCGATCCCCAGGCATTTGATTATTCATCCGCTTCCCAATCTGGGTCTGCACCAGTCGAGAATGACGCCGACTATATCAATCGCGCGCCTTTGGTGACTGATCAAGTGATCGCGTCCAATGAAGACGAAGCAGTAACCGGCCAAATAATTGCCGATGATATTGAAAACGATGCACTGACCTTCACCCTTACCACGCCGCCGCTTAACGGTGCGCTGGTACTTGACTCCGTTACCGGCCAATTTACTTTTACGCCGAATGCAAACTATAACGGTCCCGATAGTTTTGTCGTGACGGTCACCGATAGCCGTGGCAACTCCACCAATACCAGCATCACGCTTGATATCGCACCGGTTAACGATGCACCGACCACCAATGACATCAACCTGACTACCGATGAGGATGTGCCGGTCAATGGCCAGATAGTTGCGCAGGATATTGAAGGCGACACCCTCACCTATGTTGTGTCCGGCGTACCGGCCAATGGCAGCGTGACGCTTGACCCGGCAACAGGTGCTTTCGTATTCACGCCGAACGCCAACTATAACGGCAGCGACAGTTTTGTCGTGACCGTGAGTGATGGCAACGGCGGCACTGCCACCAGCACTGTCACCATTGGCGTCACCCCTGTTAACGATGTGCCGGTCAGCAACGACCAAAGTCTGGTGACCGATGAAGATGTGCCGGTTAGCGGCCAGGTCGTTGCCAGTGACATCGACGGAGATACCCTTGGCTACACGGTATCTGGCTCACCGACTAACGGCACAGTGACGCTCAATCCTGCCACTGGCGGTTTTATTTATACGCCCAACGCTAACTACAACGGCAGCGACAGCTTTGTCGTCACCATTAGCGATGGCAATGGCGGCACGACTAGCAGCACCGTCACCATTGGTATTAATCCGGTCAATGATGCGCCGGTTTCGAACGATCAAAATCTTACAACACCGGAAGATACTGCAATCACCGGCCAAATCACTGCCACCGATGTCGATGGTGATACGCTGGGTTACGCCGTATCTGGTTTGCCGACCAATGGCACAGTGACGCTTAATCCAGCCACAGGCGGTTTTGTTTACACGCCTGACAGCAACTACAACGGTAGCGATAGCTTTGTAGTCACCATCAGCGATGGCAATGGCGGTACTACGACTAGCCGTGTGAATATCGGTGTTACGCCCGTTAATGATGCCCCTACCTCCGGCAATGTGAACCTAACTACGCCGGAAGATACGCCGATCAATGGCCAAATCTTTGTCTCGGATGTTGATGGCGATACGCTCTCTTACGGTATTTCAGGTTCACCAGCCAATGGTTCTGTCACCCTGAATCCGGCGACCGGCAGCTTCACCTATACCCCTAATGCTAGTTACAACGGTAGCGACAGCTTTGTGGTGACGGTTAGCGATGGCAATGGTGGCACCACTACCAGTTTGGTCAGTATCGGCGTGACGCCCGTTAACGACGTGCCTATTGCCGGTAATCTGAATCTGACTACCGACGAAGACGTACCGGTCAATGGCGCTATCAGCGCGAGTGATCCCGATGGCGATACATTGTCTTACACCGTTACTGGTAGCCCGGCCAATGGCACCGTAGTGTTGAACCCCGCAACGGGTACCTTTACCTACACGCCCAATGCCGGATACGGCGGCAGCGACAGTTTTGTGGTCAGCGTTAGTGACGGTAATGGCGGTGTGGCAACCAGCACAGTGACCATTGGCGTTAACACGCTCAACGATGCGCCGGTCGTTGGGAACCAAAACCTCACCACCGATGAAAATGTGGCTATTCCAGGCACCGTCGGTGGCAGTGATCCAGATGGCGACACCATCAGCTATTCACTGCTCAGCGCTCCCAACAACGGCGTGCTTACACTCAATATAGTGACCGGTAATTTTACCTACACACCCAACAGCGGCTACGTTGGCAGCGATAGCTTTTCCGTTACGCTTTCCGATGGTAAAGGCGGCACTACTGACAGCGTCATCACCATAGTCGTCAAGGATGTCAACGCAGCGCCTGTCGCAAATGATGATACTGCAACGGTTATCGAGGGTAATTCGGTGGCCATCGCCGTGCGCGGCAATGACACAGATCCAGAGAGCGATAGTCTGGTGGTTAGTGGCATTACCCAAGGTGCCAATGGCTCAGTGGTGATAGATGCGGTCACCGGCAACCCTATCTACACACCCAACAGCGGATTTACAGGTACCGACTCGTTTACTTACACCGTTAACGATGGTCACGGTAATTCGGATACTGCCACTGTGACGGTAACCGTTAACCCGGCGAATCAGCCGAGTGTCATGAACCCCGAGTCAGTCACCGTGGATGAAGACTTCTTTATCTTGAGCAACGTGTTGAGCAACGACTCAGATACGGACGACGTCCTGAGAGTTGCCAGTTATGAAGTGAACGGCAACACCTATTTGGCGGGTACCAACGCCATCATTGCTGGCGTTGGTGACATTACAATATTCTCAACCGGTGATTATCGCTTTACCCCCGAACCCAATTACCACGGCCCGGTACCGGTGATCACCTACACCACCAACACCGGCTCAAGCAGCACCCTCACGATTACTGTCCGCCCGGTAAACGATGCACCTACTGCTGTCGACGATGGTTTCACTACCGACGAAGACACAGCGGTGTCTATCCCAATTGCAAGTCTGCTTGGTAATGACTCGGATATCGATGGCGATACCGTCCAGTTCGATTCGCCAGGCAGTGCTGTCGGTGGAACGGTAGCGCTTGTCGGGTCAAATGTAGTGTTCACGCCCAACCTAAACTTTAACGGTGCTGCCAGCTTCACCTACACGATCAGCGATGGCAACGGTAAGTTTGATACGGCAACCGTCACGGTTACCGTAAATCCGGTCAACGACCCGAGTGTGATGGCACCAGAAGTTATCAACGTCCCGGAAGATAATTTTGCCCTTAGCAATGTGCTGTCCAATGATTCGGACGTGGACGACACCCTGAGAATTGCCAGCTACGAAGTTAACGGCAACACCTATCTGGCGGGTACCAATGCCATCATTGCTGGCGTAGGTGACATTACTATCTTCTCGACCGGCGACTACCGCTTTACTCCCGAGCCTAATTACAACGGCCCAGTGCCGGTTATCACTTACATAACAAACACCGGTTCGAGCAGCACCCTGACAATCACTGTTGATCCAGTTAATGATCGGCCTAATGCGGTGGATGACAGCTTCACAACCACCCGAGGTACAGCGATAGATATTCCCGTCGCCGACTTGCTGTTGAATGATACGGATATTGACCTGGATAGCCTCTCGGTCGATCTGGTAAGCGGTGCAGCCAACGGTAGTGTGTCGATCAGCGGCGGCTTGGTTACCTTTACCCCAAACCCCGGTTTCACCGGCACGGCCAGTTTTACTTATCGCGTCACTGACGGCACTTTGACTGATACGGCCACTGTCACCATCAATGTAACGCTGCCCGCCGCTGTTCCGCCCGAGACTAACGATGTAATCGCGACTGGTGCAGAAGATAGTTTGATCGCCATCAACCTCGCGGGCGGCGATAGCGACGGCACCATCGTCGGCTATGTGATCAACAGCCTGCCGGCCAATGGTGTGCTTTATACCGATGCTCTCATGACGACCCCAATCGCCTCGGGCGACCTGATTGCCGGCCCTGTCTATTTCATGCCCAATGCAGACTGGAATGGGTCCACCGATTTTGGTTATTCGGCACGCGACAACGACGGTCTGACCGATCCAACCCAAGCAATGGCCACCATTACGGTAACCCCTGTGCAAGATGCGGCGGTGTTGAGCAGCGGCACTGGTGCGGTGAAAGAGGATACGCCAGCTGAATCCAGTGCCACAGGCACACTGATCATTACCGATCCTGATGCAGGTGAAGCTAGCTTCAACGCCCAAGTTAGCACCTCGGGAGTCTATGGCAGTTTCTCTATCACCACTGCCGGTGTGTGGATCTACAACATCGATAACAGTTTGCCAGCCGTTCAGCAGCTGAAAGAGGGGGAAAGTACAACCGAGGCATTCGCCGTAACGAGTTTTGACGGCACTACCACCAATGTCACCATCACAGTGCGCGGCACGAACGATGGCCCCACCGCGACGGCCGACACGGCAAGCGTCGGGCAGGATCAGGTTTTGACCTTGGCGCCTATGCAATTGCTGGGCAATGACACCGACCCGGACGGCGATACCCTCACAATCGACACGGTACAAGATGCGGTAAATGGCAGTGTCAGTATTGTAGGGGGCAATGTGGTGTTTACCCCAACTGCCGGATATCACGGCCCGGCATCTTTTACTTACACTATTAGCGATGGAGAAGGTGGCAGCTCGACTGCCAGCGTGGATATCACAGTGGTGAAACCTAATACAGCGCCGGATGCAGTCGACGATTCTGCCGTACCTTCAACGTCTACCAGCACCGGGTTTTTCTCAGAGTATTTTGGGTTTAGAGACGGTACAGATGGCGCAAACCTGACTAATCTCCAGCAGATCTACAGTTTTATTAATGGACGCACTGCTGACGCAACCTTCACCGCTAAAACGTTTGACTATGGCGCAGCCTTTACCAGTGGCAACAACCTGGGCAACGGCACTAACCTGCAAACATTTTTAGGTAGCGATGCGGCCTCACTCAGTGCTGATCCGGCGACAACAACTGATGCGATAATCCGCATGCGTGGTTTTGTCGAATTAAGTGCGGGAACCTATAATTTCAAAGTACAGGCCGACGACGGTTATCAAATAACAGTCGACGGCGTTGTGGTTGCCCAAGTTGACCGGAACCAATCCTTAACGACGACTACACACAATGCATTTACGTTATCGGCTAGTGGTTTACACCATGTTGAGATTATTTACTGGGATCAGGGTAATCATGCGCGTCTCAAGGTAGAGCTCAGTGATGACGCTGGCGTAACTTATGATCTGCTATCCAGTATCCCCAACTATTCCACTTCGGTATTCGCGGTAGTTGAGGATACGCCGCTCAATATTGCGGCCGCGACCCTCTTGGCAAATGATACCGATGCCGATGGCGATACCCTGACTATTACCGGTGTAGCAGACGCTGTAAACGGCACTGTTAGCTTGGTCGGTGAAAACATTATATTCACCCCTGCAGCGAACTACTCGGGCCCGGCTAGCTTTATCTACACCGTTAGTGATGGCAAAGGTGACACCGACAGTGCGAAAGTTAACCTCAGTGTCTCTGCGGTGAATGATGCGCCTACCGCCGTGGCTGATTCGGGAAAAACAGGCATGAATACGGCATTGGCTATTCCTGTCTCCACCTTATTGGCCAATGACTCAGATTTGGAAGGCAATCCGATAAGTATTGTCAGTGTCCAGGGAGCTACAAATGGCACGGTTAGCCTCTCGGGCACTAATGCCATTTTCATCCCCGCCAGTAATTTCGAAGGTAGTGCAAGTTTCACCTATACCGTCCGCGATACTGCTGGTGCTACCAGCACGGCTACTGTAAACGTCGCTGTTGGCTCTGCGTTGGCGCCTAGTCTGGTGGTGAGTAAATCCTTACTGGCTGTTGCACAGGGCACAGGAGGAACCAGTGTTAAGTTCCCGGTGGTCACCAGTTTGGTTGATACCGATGGCTCAGAGTCCCTGTCCATCAAAATCAGTGGGGTTCCGACGGGCTTGGGTTTCAATGCAGGTACCAATTTGGGCGGTGGAGTTTGGCAGTTTGCGCCTGCCGATTTACCGAACCTTACTTTGAATCTTCCTGGAAGTTACACCACGCTGACGACGAACCTGACAGTCCAGGTGACCTCGACGGAAGTGAATGGTGGAGCGACCGCCTCGGTGTCTAGTGTGGTGACCTTGAAGGCGGCTTACACCACCGTGGATATCACCACTACAGAGTCCGGTAGCTACACAGGTTCCTCCGCCAACGAATATATTCAAGGCGGAAATGGCAATAACACCATTAACGGCAGCGGTGGTAATAACATCATTTATGGTGGTGCGGGAGACGACAATCTAAGTGCTGCGGCCGGCTCCGATATTTTCTTCGGCGGTAGCGGTAATGACACTATCAATGGCGGTAGTGGCACCGATCGTATAAGTGGGGGCGCCGGTAATGACCTACTTAAAGGTGGCGAGGCGGGCGAGAACTTTGTGGATGTGTTTGTGTGGAGTTTGGGTGATCAGGGCGCGGCAGGTGCGCCTGCTGTAGATACAATACAGAACTTTGCCACCGCAGCCGCGGGTAGTAGTACTAATGGCGGTGATGTACTGGATCTGCGCGATTTACTGCAAGGGGAGCATGTTGGCGCCAATAACGCCTCAGGCAATCTTGCTGATTATCTGCACTTTGAAGTGTCCGGCAGTGACACTATTGTTCACATCAGTCACATGGGTGGGTTCACTGCAGACTCCCATACTGTAGGCGCTGGTTATACCAGTTCGGCAGAAACACAAACAATTGTGTTGAGTGGTGTTAATTTGCAGAGTTTGTATAGCGGGGCAACAACGGATCAACAAATTATTACGCAGCTGCTCAATAACAATAAATTAATTACTGATTAATTTATTGTTGCAGGCGAAGCTAAAAATCCCGCGCAATATGCGGGATTTATTCGGGGAAAGTGAATTTTTGTGAGAGAACCGCATGTACATCAAACGCAATGCAGCAGGCGAATTAATTGCCCTCAGTAAAATTTCCGATAGCGACTTTTCAGAAGTGATGGCGGATGATGCGCCAGAGTTATTGGCGTTTATCCAGCAGGAAAAAACCGCCGGGCAACTCGCTCTTGAGCAGACCGACCAAACCATGGCCAGGGTTATGGAAGATGTGGTGAATTTATTAGTCGAACAGGGTGTAATTCGCTTTACCGATTTGCCGGATGCGGCACAACACAAGTTGCTTAATCGCCGCGAGTTGCGCGGCAAGCGCCAGGGAATTGATTTGTTGGATGACGGCGACAATTTGCATCTGTAGCGCACATTACCGTGGGTAATTTACCTTTTATCTCATTTTGCCGTTATGCGATCAATGTTGAAAAACCGGCTCTGTTTTAATCAGAGCCGGTTTTTTTATGAAGGCGTTATCAAGTGATCTGCGGACCGGTCAGGCCATCCACTCCTACCTTTAACAACGTTTGTTGCTCAGCGTCACTCACCACACCTTCTGCAATCATCACAATGCCGAGCGAGTGGCCGAGTGTGCACAGGCTTTGTACAAAGTTTTGACTGCCGGTGTTGTCCTGGATGGCACGAATAATTGCACTATCTATTTTTAAATAATTTAACCCCATATCCTGCAAATTGCCGAACTGAGTAAATTCCAACCCTACATGCTCCAAACCAACCCGGCAGCCGAGGCTGCGAAGACGTGCAGAAAATGCGCGCAGTTCTTCCAAATGACGTAGTACGCATACCTCGGTGAACTCCAGCCACAAATGTTTTGCACTCTGTGGTTGATCAATTAAGAGTGCGATGATTTGCTCGCGAAAATTGACGCTGCATAACGCCGCCGCCGAGATATTAATTGCCAGTGGCCCTGGTGCCCGACTGAGTTGGATGAGTGCTAATTTCACTACCGCCAAATCCACTTCAGGCATCAAACCCAAGCGCACAGCCCAAGGGATAAAATAACCGGCAGTTCGCAGTTCGCCATCCAATTCCAGGCGCACGGCAGCTTCGTAGTGGAGCAAGTCGCCACCATTGGTGCGCACTGGAAATTTTGCGAGTTCAATACCTTGCGTCGTCAACGATTCCGTTATGGCATTACGCCACTCGGTTAAATTTTGCTGCGCATACTCCGGCTGATCATATCCTAATGTAATAACTGCACGGTTCCCTTTTAGCTCTGCTTGAGCCAATGCACCGTCGAGTTTGTGTAAGAGTTCATTGCGCTTATCGCTGCTGCTAAAGCTGCAGAGTGCCAACGGCAGTGCAACTTTTTCGAAGCCGCCCGCAATTAATTGGAAGTTCAACTTTTGTGATACGTCGGTACTGAGGATATCAATGGGGGTGTCGGTTGGAATGAGCAAAGAAAAATCGCTACCGTTTAGGCGGCCTGCATAACTGTCGGGATATTTATCCTGAATATCGCTGAATACCCCTGCAATCGCACGAAGTAGTTGATCGACTTGTTGATGCCCTAGTTGATTGTTTAGCTCATTCAAATTCATCACACGCGCGAGCACAATAACGCCACTCTCTTGCGCATCTTCGCGAGTGAGTTGGGTATCGAGTAAATTTAAAAAGTGGGTGCGATTGGCAAGCCCCGTCAAGGCGTCTTTTTGCGATTCGCGGCGCAATATTTCGAGTTGGCGCGCCTCTTTATCAAGCATTTGTTTAACACCTTGCGAAAGTGTATTCATCGCGCGTACCAAGCGTTGGAACTCTTTGGTTTTGGGTTCTTCCGATACAATAAAGCGGCGCTCACCGATGGCTTCAGCTTGATTCACCACCAAATCCAACGGGCGCGAAATATATTTCAAAATAAAACTGCCAATTAAACCGCTAAGCAAGGTTGCCCAGATAAACCAGTCCAATAAATCGCGCGTATTTTTCCAGAGTGCTTCCAAGGCATAGCGCGAGTGACTTTTTACCACCAGGGTTCCGGCTTGCTGCCAGCCATCCTGTACCTGGGCAATACCGGGTGCCACATCAAATGTCACCCGTTTGGCAAACCATTGTGGCACGTTATGAGTTTCCGGATTGGTGTCTTCAAAGTTGCGCGCAACAATGGGTTTTTTGTCGGTATCCTGAAAAATAATATATTCGTAATGGCCAGCATCAAATTGGGCGGTGATCAGCAGCTCCAGTGTGATTGGATCTTTATCCGGCATTTGCGATATCGACAGCGCCAGCGAGTTGGCATTATCAATATTTTTGAGGCGCAACTGCTCCTGCAAATAGGTTTTAGCAGTAATGGTGCTGATCACAAAGTTGCCGCCGAGTACCAGCAGCAAGAGCACAATAATTCCAATCCATAATTGTTTAATTAATGACATCGTTATGGCCTTTTCGCGTTCACCATTACTGGTGTTGGTAAATAGTGTTTAGTGAGGTGCGCAGTCGTATCCATTATATGAATCCTTCGTCTTTTGCGCGTGCCAGCAGGTCGCGCCAGCGCGATAGTCGCGCTGTGGGGTCTGCTGATGTTGATTGGTTGCCCACCCATAAGCCTTCACTGTTGAAACTGAATACCGGGCGTAAATCAGGGCGGTTATTGGCGGGTTCGATCGTATTGGTCAGGCTATCAAGAATCAGCGGAACAGCATCGGGAGTTGGGTAATAACCCAGTACCATATGTGCTTGAAATATTTTGCTGTGTGGGCCTCCGATTTGGGCGCGAACGTAAATCAACCGCAGTTGTTCGTTGGCGATACCAAGTTGTAACAAACTGAAATACTTTGCGATTGTGTAATCTTCACAATCACCCGCCCGCATCCCCATTACCTCCAACGGCGTCGCCCAGTAATCGCTTTTCTTCCACAGGGCTATGTCTTCGGTAAAGCGAACATTGCGATTAAAGAATTGATTAACTTGGAGCAGTTTTTCTTCAGCTGATGCGTTGCTGATGTGCTCCAGCATACGGTTCCATGCATCCAACAAAACAATCCCGTCATTTCCATAGCGAGTCTGCATGACCTGCTGCATTTTATTCGAATCGAGTTCCGCACACACGATGAATGAAAACAAGAGGATTACTAGCACACATTTTCGCAAGATGGTTTTGCACGCGAACTCGACTAGCTTGCGCAGTATCTTTATGCGCAGGTAATGGCGTTCAGGTCGGAGCATAAGGCAGCTCCGTCAAGTGTGATAATGGGGGATGGTAGTTGGGCATGTTTGCGTCGGAGTTCGCGGCAGCATGCATTGGAGTATAGCCAGTGTTTTGCGCAACGCGTCTTTAAATTCAATCGCTTAGCGGGGGCGAACACGAGACTCCAGTGCCGAGGTGGCTTTGTCTTCCGGTCGATACTGAAATATTGTGTCTAGATAAAATATTCCGGATGTTCCTGTGGAATCAGTTCCAGAATGTTGTAAACATCTTTTAAATGCACACTCATTGCAGCAGCTGCTTTCTCCGCGGAACCCGCCTTGATGGCTTTGGTGATTGCTGAATGCTGGCTCAGGATACGTTTGTATTGGCCGCTGACATGCAAGCTCAAATTGCGTACACGATCCATATGGGCTTTTTCTGCTTCGATGAATGAAGCAACACGCGGGTATTGGGTAAAGCTTGCAAGAGTCTGGTGAAAATCGTCATCGAGGTTTTGAAAGGCGAGCGCGTCATTATCAGCTGCAGCGGCCTTTTGGTCGATGATAATTCTTTCACAAGCTTCGACGGCCTCCAGGCGAGTGGCTCCGTTTGCATTAATGGCGAGTTGAGAGACGACGGCAACCTCCAAGGCTTCGCGAATAAAACGCGCCTCCAGAATTTTCTCCATGCTGAACTTGGAAACATAGGTTCCGCGCTGGGGCAAAACCTCGACAAAACCGATATGGGATAACTGGATCAGCGCTTCGCGCACCGGGGTTCGGCTCACACCAAATTGCTGCGCCAGTGCTGTTTCGGAAATCATTTGGCCAGGCAAGAGCTCCATGCTGATAATTGCATCGCGGATAAAACCGAAGATCTGGCTGGCGGCCGGTCGCCCATACGACAGCCCCTTGGATTCCGGGCGCATACTAATTAAAGGCTGTTTAACCACTCTTTATCTCCTCTGGAAAATTCAACCCGCCGATAATCCAGCCAGTCAGACATTAACTGTGGATTGTGCCCTGTTACACACTGCTGTGCCATATCAGTTTGTGCGCGCCTTTATGCATCGATAAAGATTTTGACGTCAGTTTGGGGTAAAAGATACTTATTAATGAAAAGAAATTCAGCCATAAAATTAGTAAACGGTAACATAAAGTCAAAATGACAAAAAGCTTGACCCACTAGTATGCAACCGTTAGGATTGGCTCAATGTTCATTGCACTATCGACAGAGCAATGAACAGGGGTTGTGTTTGACCTTCTTCTGGCGGAGTTTTTCCGCCAGTTTTTTTAAGCTCATAGTTGTTGTACGGAACTCTTCCATCGAGCTGGTATTCAGAGTAGTTCTTTATGGAGTTCTCCTTTGTATAGTTGTTTGACCTCTCCCTTTATATTGCAGCCACTGGTCTTCAGTGGCTGCTTTTTTTTGCGCTCGCTATTTGCATGAGCATGAAAATAATTAGCGCACTATTAATAAAAAAAGCGAGCCAGATATTTACCCGGCTCGCTTTTTTATTCTCTCGCTGAATTGCTGAATTGCTGAATTGCTGAATTGCTGTTAGTGCTTAATTCCCAGCAGCCTGCTGTTATTAAAACGTGTCAGCAGCGGTGTGTAGACCGGAGTAGCAACCCCGCCCACGGCAACCCATTCCAATATTAATGGATCAAAACTGCTATCACGCTGACCAAAACCTTGTTGCATTTGGCTTACCTGGTAAGCCATGCGTAGTTGTTTATCTTCCTTCGGGCTTTCTTGGCCCGCCAAAATTTCAGCGCGAATTGTCAGGGTGTGCAAGAGCTCGGTATTGGTTACCTGATCGGCACTGGTGATCGCATCTGCTTTAGTCAAGCGTTGTTGCAACAGATTGAGCGTGCCGGTGGGCCAACGCGGTGTGTTGGCGATAAGTGTTTCCAGGTTTGCTTTTTGTGCATCCAGCTTATCGCTTGCTGTTTGCGCGATGACTGCGAGTTCATATTCACGCAGTGCATTGATTGCATTGAACAAATCTGTCCAGCTTTGCTCTTCGGCTTGGTTACGGGCGCTGTCGCGTTTAGTAGCGATAGCGGCGAGGCTGGCGCTGAATTTGCTCTGCAGCACTTTGGCAACTTCTTTGGGTAAATCTAAAGTGACGAATTCCGCTTTAATCGATTCGATTTCTGTTTTGGCGGCATTGAGTTGTTCAAGTGTTTGCCCGGCAAATTGATTGAGTTGTTCGATCAATTGTTCAGCTTGTGCAGTGATTGCCTGGCGCTGCTCTTTCGCCGCTTCAAATGCCTGATTGCGCAACGCAAATACCGCATCGCAGTGTTTGCGGAATTCCTGCCAGAGTTGTTGATCCTCTTTATGCCAGCTTTTACCAATCGATTTCCACTGACCTTGTAGCTTTTTAATAGTCTCAGTGGCTGCGCGCGCATCGGTCGCGTTTACTAAAGTTTCCGCTTGTTCGATTAGCTCTTGCTTGGCGTTTTTATTGCTTTCGTACTCGCTGGTAATTTTGCCAAACAATTGTTCCATCAAATTTTCAAATTCTTTCTGCAAGTCATTGCCTGCTTTACGCGGCACTGGCCAGTATGTCTGCCATTCAGCCCGCGCGGTCTTCAGTGTTTGTTCAACGTCTTTCCAAACCGCATTGGCAAAATCGTAGCCTTGTAAATATTGTTGCAATTGGCTGACGAGTTCACGGCGTTTGGTCAGGTTTTTTTCGCGCTCTGCGGCTTGTACCTCAAAGAATTCTTTGCAAGGTGCATAGGCGACCGCCGAGGCTTGCTGGAATTGCTGCCAGAGTTCATCGTCTTGCTGTTGCACGCCCTTGCTCACTTCTTTCCAGCTGTCTTGCAGTTCATGAATTTTAGTTGCAAGATTTTCAGGCGCGATACTGCTGGTTGCGAGTGCTTGCATTTGGCTTATCAATGCTTCTTTTTTGGGTGTAACGGCGAATTCATGCCAATCGCCAAGTTTTGCAAGCTGCGCTTCAAAGTCATCGAGTTTGGCTTGTATGCCTCTGGGGATTTCGCTTAATTGCGCGCGTTTTTCTTGCAGCTCTTTTTGGATGGCGCGGGCTTTGCGCACAAACCCTTGCTCCGCTGCCCACAAACCTTTGCGTGCGAGTTCACTGAAATCGCGCAGGGCGTTTTTAGCCGCTTGTTCGGTCTGATGGCGTTCAGCCCAGATTGCATCCAGTTTCGCCTTGGCATCATTCAAGGTTTCTGGTAATTCCTCGCCAAACTCTTTTGCTGACCGAATTAATTGTTGCAGTTTTTGCTGGGAGTTTTTAACGACATTCGAATCTTCAGCTTGTTCAAGCTTTTCCGTTAGTTGTTTAACGGTGCCCGACGTTTTGATCTGGTCGATTAGATTCAAGGTTTGCTGTTTGCGGTGTTCAAATTCTTTAGTGAGCTTATCTAGCGGCAGTTGGCGATTAGCCGCCAAGCGTACAGCATTGCTCAGTTCCTGGATTTTTAATTCGTAATTAGCGTTGACCAGCTCATCAACATGGCATGCACGGTAGACATCGCCCGCGAGTTGTTTGAGGCTCGCGTAAGCCTCCTCAGCCAATTGCAGTGCTTGTTGATCAAGTGACAGTTTTTCTTCTTCATCGGCGATAGCTTGGGCGCGTGCATTGATTTTTGCTTCGCAGGCGGCGAGGGCGCTTTGGTAGCGCGACTTAACAACAATGGAAACTGGTCCCAATGCATCCCATTCAGTTTGTAGCACTGTCAGCTTGGCTTTAAAAAGTGAATCGGCTTCAAAGTGGGAGTGACGCTCCAGTTTTTCACACAGGCGTACAGCACTGACTTCCAGTTCGGCTAATTTTGCATCTTCTGCTTTGAATAGGTCCAATTTGGTTTTGACAATTTTGAATACATTTTTGTCTTTGGTTTTTACCGCTTTGGCGAGTTGCTCCAGAATCTCACGGCTATGAATCTTTTCCGCAGCAGCTTGGCGCAATTGGCTGGTGGCGCCGTCGCTGGCGAGCTTGAGTAGTTCGCTTTCATCATTGGTTTGTTCAACCACATCCAGTGTAATAACCGGTTTTGGCGCTTTGGGTTCCGCGACCGGAATAGGTGCGGCCTTGATAGGTTCAACCTTGGGTTTTGCGCCAAATAATTTGCGTAACAGTTTCATAGTCGTGGCTCGTCAGTCAATGAAGGTAGTGGGTTGGTTAAATCAATTGTTGCAATAAAATTTGTACCGGATGCGGCAGTTTTACATTGTCGATCCGTTTGGTTTGGCTGCGACAGGAATAACCTGTGGCCGTCAGTTTGCCATTGTTGACGGGATTGTTGACAACTTGTGACCAGGAGAGCGAGTAGATTTTTTTTGAGGTTTCTACATTGCTGCTCTCGTGACCGTAGGTGCCCGCCATACCGCAGCAACCGGTTTCGATAACGTTTAATTGTTGGCCGAGTTTAACAAAAACAGTTTGCCAGTCTTTGACCGAAGTCACCGCGTTGGTTTTTTCAGTGCAATGCGCAAGCAGTGAGAACTCGGCTGATTTGAAATGGCTCATCTTGCCCGCGAGTTGTTCGCTCTGTTGTGCGAGCCATTCCTGAATCAACTGCACTTTGGGTGCGTTATCGCCCAGGACTTTTTTATATTCCGCGCGATAGGCGAGCGTCATCGCCGGTTCAATGCCCATCAGCGGAATACCGGATGAGGCAAGGCCGTTAAGTTGGGTTGCGTTGGTGTCCGCCGCTTTGGCAAAGGCTTTAAGAAAGCCGTGAACCTGCAGGGGTTTGCCGTTGGGTTTGAAGGGTGCAAGCAGGGGCACAAACCCGAGTTTTTGCAGCAGCTTAAGCGCGTCGATCACTAGCGGCGTTTCAAAGTAACTGGTGAAGGCGTCTTGCACCAGAATCACGGCCTTGGCTTTTTCGGCGGGCGTGAGCTGCGCAATGTTTTCCAATGTTGCGTAATTGACCCCCAGTTTTTCGGCCGCTTTATGCAGGCTTATACCGGTGAGCAGCGGGCTATCTACCATGCCGATAAAACGCGCCATAAACGTCTGCATAAACTGCGGCTTCATCATCATGTTGTAAGCCCAAGGCATTTTGGCGAGTGTTGGAATCATAAATTCCAAACCGCCGATAAAATAATCTTTGAGCGGGCGTAAATAGCGGCTGTAATACAATTCTAAAAATTTGGCGCGAAATTCGGGTACATCCACTTTAATCGGGCACTGACCTACGCAGGATTTACATGCTAAGCAACCGGCCATGGATTCATGCACTTCGTGAGAAAAGTCGTATTCGCCGTTGCGTTTGCCAAGCGTGTTGATAACACGTGTGGGTAGATTAAATAGAAAACTGGCGCGTTTTAATTTTTTACTTTCATCAACCGCGTTAACGCCGCGTTCACTCAGTTGTTTGAGCCATTCACGCATTAACGATGCACGACCTTTAGGCGAGTGTTTGCGGTCGCGGGTGCCTTTCCAGCTGGGGCACATAGCATCATTAGGATTCCAGTTGTAACAAAGGCCGTTGCCGTTGCAGTGCATGCCTTCGCTATAACCTTCCCAGACCTGCACAGGAATTTTTCGATCTTGTTGCCCACGCGTAGTCACTTCATCAATTTTTAATAATTTGATATCGGCAGCGGGCGTTGCGATTTTGCCGGGATTTAATTGATTGCGCGGATCAAACGCCGCTTTAATACGTTGGATCTGCGGATACAGCTCGCCAAAAAAGGCAGGCGCGTATTCGGAGCGAACTCCTTTGCCGTGTTCACCCCACAAGAGGCCGTTATATTTTTGTGTTAGCGCAACAACGCGATCAGTGATGATACGCACCATTTTTTCCTGCGCCGGATCTTTCATGTCCAGAGCAGGACGCACATGCAATACGCCTGCATCGACATGACCAAACATACCGTAAGTGAGTTTGTACTCATCGAGCACTGCGCGGAATTCAAAAATAAAATCGGCGAGATTTTCTGGAGGTACGGCAGTGTCTTCCACAAAAGGAACCGGACGGATCTCGCCTTCTACATTGCCGAGCAGACCGACGGCTTTTTTGCGCATGCCCCAAATTTTATTCACCGCATCATTGCCCCAAGCGATGGAATAACTGATGCGGCCCGTGTTGCTGTCTTGTGCGGCTTTATCCAGTAAATCAGTTAGCTTTTTTACATCAGCGTTTAATTCCTCTTCAGAATTTGCTGTGTATTCAACCAGATTGATCCCCTGAATTTTTTCCCCACTTTCGGGTGCCGGGAAAAATTCCGCCACGCTGTGCCAAACGAAATCGTTCATTGCCAGATTCAATACTTTTGAATCGACGGTTTCGATCGACGTTGGCTCTGCCGTCATCAATTGCGTTGCATCGCGCAGGGCGACGTTGAAATCGCGGTAGTTGACGTTAATCAGCGCGCTATATTTTGGGATGGGCAATAAATTAATTTTCGCTTCGGTGATAAAGCCAAGTGTCCCTTCACTGCCACACAAAATATTGTTGAGGTTAAAACGGCCTTGCTGATCGCGGATATGCGCCAAATCATAACCGGTAAGGCAGCGGTTTAATTTGGGAAATTTTGCGTCGATCAACGCGTGATGCTCGCGTTGGATCGCATCGATAATTCGGTGAACTTCGCCTACGCGGTCATCGCGCTTCCATAACGCTTCCAACTCGGTTTCATCGATTGCAGCAGAAGTCCATTCAGTACCATCGAGCAATACGGTTTTTAATTCCAATACATGGTCACGGGTTTTGCCGTAGCGGCAAGACCCTTGGCCGGATGCATCGGTATTGATCATGCCGCCGATGGTGGCGCGGTTGCTGGTAGAGAGTTCCGGCGCAAAAAATAATCCGTGCGGTTTGATCGCCGCGTTGAGTTGGTCTTTCACCACGCCACATTGCACACGCACCCAACGCTCTTCTGCGTTGATTTCCAGAATCTGGTTCATGTACTTGGAGGTGTCCACCACCAAGCCATCGGTTAACGATTGGCCGTTGGTGCCCGTACCGCCACCGCGTGGGCTGAGCACTATTGTCTGGAATTTGGGCTGTTGACTGAGGCGGGTAATCTTTACCAGGTCGGCGGTGTCGCGCGGGTAGAGCACACCTTGAGGCAGCACTTGATAGATTGAGTTATCCGTCGCCAATACCGTGCGGTTGGCGTAGTCCGGATTCAAGTCACCGTTAAAACCCTGCTCGCGCAAGGCGTTGATGAAGTGCAGG
>CAZCJR010000066.1:0-1095 GCA_964499225.1 uncultured Cellvibrionaceae bacterium
TTCGTATTTGTTGTCGTTGATATAGTCGATCATCGCGGCGAGCGTGGTCGATTTCCCCGATCCGGTTGGCCCGGTTACCAATACCAGCCCGCGCGGTACGGCACAGATATCGCGGAACACATTGCCCATGCCTAACTCTTCCATGGTCAATACTTTGGAGGGAATGGTACGGAACACAGCGCCCGCGCCGCGGTTCTGGTTAAAGGCGTTAACACGGAAGCGCGCCACGCCGGGCACTTCAAACGAAAAGTCAGTTTCCAGAAATTCTTCGTAGTCCTTCCGCTGGCGGTCATTCATAATGTCGTAAATGAGCCCGTGTACCTGTTTATGCTCCATAGGCGGCAGGTTGATACGGCGCACATCACCATCGACACGGATCATGGGCGGCAGACCCGCCGAGAGGTGTAAGTCAGACGCGCCTTGTTTGGCGCTAAAGGCCAGGAGTTCGGTGATATCCATCAGAGCAACCTTTTTTATTCATCCGCACAGCAGACTTTTAGTGATCATTGATAACGATATGCACAAGATAGACGACCAGCTCGCGAAAGTCACCGCACGAATTCATCAAGCAGCCGCTGCCGCCGGACGAAATCCGCAAACTGTGCAGTTGATCGCCGTCAGTAAAACCCAGCCGGCTGCGGCCGTGACGGAAGCTTATGCTTGGGGGCAGCGCGCTTTTGGCGAAAACTATTTGCAGGAAGCGCTCGATAAACAAGCGCAACTCGCCGATCTGGTGGATATCGAATGGCACTTTATTGGCCCCATCCAATCCAACAAAACCCGCCCGATAGCCACGCACTTCGGTTGGGTACACTCGGTCGATCGACTGAAAATCGCCCAGCGGTTGAGTGAACAGCGCCCGGAGGAGCTGCCGCCGCTGAATATCTGTGTGCAAGTAAATATAGACGATGAAACGACCAAGTCGGGTGTTAGCCTTGCAGAATTATCGGTATTAGTGGCGGCGATCAGCCAGTTGCCGCGTTTAAGACTGCGCGGGCTGATGGCGATACCTGCCGCGACCAACAATTCCGCGCCGCAGCGCGCCGCTTTTGCTAAATTGCGCAGCGCACTCGAATCCTTAAACCTGCAGGGTTA
>CAZCJR010000066.1:1195-27192 GCA_964499225.1 uncultured Cellvibrionaceae bacterium
AAAATTGCATTTATCGGCGCGGGCAATATGGCCAAGGCGATTATCGGTGGTTTGCTTGCCGAAGGTTTTACCCGCGCGCAAATCAGCGCAGCCGGTCCACGCATGGAAACACTTAATAAAGTGGCTGATGAATTCGGTATTGCGGTCAGCACCGATAACGCCGCAACCGCCGCTAATGCCGATGTGATTGTGCTTGGGGTAAAACCGCAAATGCTGAAAGAAGTCGCGCTGGGTTTGCGCGAATCCTTAGCACATAAGCCGTTGATTATTTCGGTCGCGGCGGGTATCACCACGGCGAGTATCGCGAATTGGTTGGGTGAAGATCAGGCCATCGTCCGTTGTATGCCTAATACACCATCGCAATTGCGCGCCGGTGCCAGCGGCTTATTTGCCAATGCGTTTGTGAGCGATGAGCAAAAATCTGCCGCTAATGCGATTCTCGGTGCAGTGGGCATTGTGCAGTGGTTGGATGATGAAGCTTTATTAAATCCTGTTACCGCCGTTTCCGGTTCCGGCCCTGCCTATTTCTTTTTACTGATGGAAGCGATGATCGATGCGGGAGTTGAATTGGGATTAACACGCGAATGCGCCGCTGAGCTGACCTTGCAAACCGCACTCGGCGCCGCCATGCTCGCCAAAGATAGTGAGCTTGATGTGGCCGAATTGCGCCGCCGTGTCACCTCGCCCAAAGGCACCACCGAACAGGCAATTCTGTCGTTCGAGCAAGACAATTTGCGCGCAAGCGTATTAAAAGCCATGACTGCTTGTTCCAATCGAGCAGTGGAATTATCTGAGCTTTTAGGTAAATAGCGGTTGGTTAAATAAACGGTAGGGTAAATAAGATTATAGTTGCACCACATTTTTTGAAATACATCACCGGAGAGTTTCATGTTCGTTAATATTTTGCATTTAATTGTGTATAGCTTGATGTCGCTATTTTTGGTGATTGTGATTTTGCGGTTTTTACTGCAACTGGTGCGCGCCGATTTTTATAATCCGGTATCGCAAGCGATAGTAAAAATCACCATGCCGCTGTTAAAACCCCTGCGCAAAGTGATTCCCAGTGTATTGGGGATTGATACTGCTTCGGTCGTTTTGATTATCCTGGTGCAGCTCATTGCCACATCCCTGCTTGCCATGATTTTGGGTGTGTGGGGCATTATCCTAAATCCACTACCGTTAATTCTCTGGGGTTTGGTCGGTGCGCTCACCATTATTTCCAGCATTTTTTTCTGGTGCATGATCATCAGTATTATCGGCAGTTTTATTGCGCCGATGAGTCATCATCCGCTGCTCACTCTCGCCAACCAAATTATCAACCCGCTCGCGGCACCTATCCGTAAACTGATTCCGCCACTAGGCGGTGTGCTGGATATATCGCCGATTATTATCCTGCTGGGCTTAAAAATTGTGGATATGTTAATTATCCGCCTCGCCGTACTTGTTGGGGTGAATCCGCAATTGGTATTGGGTTATTGGTAGTAACAGGAACCCCTATGTACGCCGTTATTTTCCATGCTGAAGTCGCGCAACTTGATGATGAGTATTTTGCAACCGCCAAACACATGCGCGAGCTGGCGATGACGCAATACGGCTGTCTGGATTTTGTTGCTACTACCGAAGGGGATCGCGAAATTGCAATTTCCTATTGGCCGAGTCTCGACCATATCAAACACTGGAAGCAAAACGCTGAACATTTGCAAGCGCAGCAGCAGGGAAGCTCACGCTGGTACAAATCTTATAAAGTAGAGGTGGTCGAGTTGTTGCGCACCTACGAGTCACCTTTGCCCCGTTAATCCTCGCTAATTCTCATCCAGGTCCTTTTCTAGGCTACTCTCTTCCTACAGGTCGGCTGGCTCGCCAGCTAACTGTTTTCGTCAGAAATCTGAATCCAAAACCCATTCTCGCCCGTAGAGCAATTGAACCGGCCCAATTCTGTCGGAGTACAGGGGCTTTTGAGCAACCATAACAATGAGAATTCCTATGGATCCGAATCATGATTTTCTACATCTGCTCAGCGCTACCGCGCAGGGCGATCGGTTGGCGTTCGCCGATCTGTATCGC
Organism: uncultured Cellvibrionaceae bacterium; assembly: GCA_964499225.1. Classification (GTDB taxonomy): domain Bacteria; phylum Pseudomonadota; class Gammaproteobacteria; order Pseudomonadales; family Cellvibrionaceae; genus Cellvibrio. Next base: position 3,260 of record CAZCJR010000066.1, read on the forward strand.
CAGACGGCAGGTAAGCTCTACGCGATTAGTTTGCAAATGTTGCGTCGTCGCGATTTAGCGGAAGAGGCGGTGCAAGAAGCCTTTGTGCGCATTTGGCACAACGCCGGCGACTACCAACAGGAGAAGGGCACAGTGCTCACCTGGATGATTAGCATCGTCCGCTACCGCGCGCTCGATATGTTGCGCGCAACCAAAAGCCGTCGCGAAACCGGCGATGAAGGTTTGGAAGAGGCGCTTGATGAACAGTCTCCGGAGCAGGAACTGTACGAACAGCGCGACCGCGTAAGTATTGACCGTTGCATGGACCGGCTCGATGAGGGGCAGCGCCAGGCAATAGAAATGGCCTATTTTCGCGGTCTCACCCACGTGGAAGTGTGCGATCAAATGGAAACCCCTTTGGGTACCGTCAAAACCTGGATTCGTCGTGGTCTGGAACGTTTAAAGAGGTGTCTTGAATCATGAATTATTTGACCGAAGAGCGTCAAAACGCCCTCTCATCCGAATATGTTTTGGGCAGTTTGCACGGCCCCGCGCGCGTCCGTTTCCAGCGGTTGTTGATGCAGCACAACAGCATGCGCAATACCCTCTGGCGCTGGGAAAGTCGCTTGAATGAATTAGGTGGAGCATTGCCCACTGTTCAACCGGCACCGGAAGTTTGGGAGCGCATTCAAACCCGTTTAGGATTTACGATCGCGACACCGACTGCATCAACCAATGTCGTGTCTTTGCCGCAACGCAAACCGCGCGGGCTGCAATGGTTCGCCGGTTTGTCTGCCGCGGCCGCGATTTTGCTGGCAGTACTGCTCGTCAATTTGCAGCCGGTCGAACCTTTATTGCCAGGTCAAATCGCCGTTGTACAAAGCGAGAAAGCTCAAGCCTTATGGTTAATCGAATTGCGCGAGGATCAACTGGTCGTCACCGCCACCGATAAATTCACCGCATTGGATAATCAGGACTACGAACTATGGATGGTCGCCGCCGATGGTCGCCCACCAATATCGCTTGGCCTGTTACCCAAACAAGGCAAGTTGAGTTTGCCGCGTTCGTTGCTGTTTGATCAGGTGCAAGTCGCGGCCCTCGCCGTGAGTTTGGAGCCGCTCGGCGGATCGCCCACTGGCCAACCGACGACAGTGTTGTACACGGCGGAATTGGTGGCGATGTAATTAGAAAATGTGAGCTTGTGTGATCGTTAAAACCCCGCCCAGTGCGGGGTTTTTTATGCCCGCAAAAAAACTATTTTCAACTGATTTTAAAATAATCAAAGAAAGTTGAATCCAAAACGTAAGTTGAGCCGTTTGGTTGGTGTTAGTCACATAAACCAAGGAGCCAACAATGAAACATAATTACTTATCGGCCGTTATCGGTACCCTCTGTGCGAGTTTGCTCGCCACTGGCAGCTTTGCATCCAGCCACCGCGAAGCACCGAATATCACCCGCTCACCCGCATTGGACTCAACCGATTTTTATGCCTTTAACAGTTACGAATCTGGTCGCGCTGATTTCGTCACCTTGATTGCCAACTATATTCCGCTGCAAGATGCTTACGGCGGTCCTAATTATTTTGCGATGGACCCACACGCGGTCTACAGCATCCATGTGGATAACACAGGTGATGCAGTAGAAGACCTCACCTTTGAATTCCGTTTTAGCCAAACGCTTGCCGGCGGTGAAGGTGTGAAACTCACAGTTGGTCCTGAAGGCAATAGTCGCTCGGTTGCAGTGCCGCTGAAAAATGTTGGCGGTGTTACGGCGAGTGATATGTCTGCTGTGAACTTTAGTGAAAGTTACAGCATTAAATTGCGCAGCGGTGATCGTAAAACCGGTACTCGCGCCGATGTGCCCATGGCATCGGGCATGGGTACAACATTCAACAAGCCGCTGGATTATATCGGCAATAAAACGTTTACCTCGCCGGCTGTCTATGCAACCTATGCCAACAGTTTTATTTACGAAATTGCAATTCCCGGCTGTAGCACCAACGGCAAAGTGTTTGTCGGCCAGCGTAAAGACCCCTTCGTCGTTAACCTCGGCAAAACATTTGATTTAGTAAATTATGTTCCGGTCGAAGGCGATAGCGCTCCAGGTGCGGGCGATGGTGGCGGCTTCCCCGGCGGCATTACGCAATCGGCAATGAATGATGATTTGCTCGATAAAAATGTCACCGCAATTTCGCTCGAAATTCCCAAAAGTTGTTTGGTGGGCAGTGGCAATGGTGTGATCGGTACCTGGACTACCGCGAGCTTGCCGCAGGCGCGCATTTTAAATCCGCAGGCATCGTTTAATAAAACCGAAGTGAATGGCGGCGCGCTCACGCAAGTGTCGCGTTTGGGTAATCCGTTAGTGAATGAATTAGTGATTGGTTTGAAAGATAAAGATCGCTTCTCCGTTGCCGAGCCAAAAAATGATGGCCAGTTTGCCGATTATGTAACTCACCCATCGCTGCCGGAACTATTAAATATTTTATTTAAGGATGCAGTGAATACCACCCTCGGTGCAAGCCTTCCCACTCTCGCACCCACCAATTTTCCGCGTATGGATTTGGTGACTGCTTTCCTCACCGGCTTCCCCGGCGTGAATCAATTAAAAACCGTTACTCCGTCGGAAATGTTGCGCTTAAACACGGGTATTGCGGCAACAGCACAAATGCAGCAATCCGCATTTGGTGTTGCCGGAAATGATCTCGCCGGTTTCCCCAACGGTCGTCGCCCTGGTGATGACGTGGTGGATATCGCTTTGCGCGTAGTCATGGGGCGTTTGTGTTATCCAATTCCAGTCGGTGGTGTGGATACCGATTTGGGTTTATGTAAGCCCGCCGATGCGAATGTGGGTAATGTTCCCTTTACCGATGGAGCGCCGCTCAACGCCAGCATGATGAAAAATATGTTCCCCTATTTGGCCGATCCATTGGCCGGTTCAAATTAAGGAGATGGAAATGAAAAATTTATTTTTCGCACTTCCCGTCAGCATTGCCGTGTTGCTCAGTGCGTGTGGTGGCGATGACAAAAAGAAACCGCCTAAAGTCAATGCACCACCAACGGCAATGAGCACCAGTGTTAGCACGCAAGCGGATACGCCGGTAACCGGCAAATTAATGGGCAGCGATAAAGACAAAGATGCCCTGAGTTTTGCAGTGTCATCGCAACCGGCGCAGGGCACACTTGCATTGCAAAGCGATGGTTCATTTACCTATTTGCCTAATGCCGATGTGATTGGAATGGATCAATTCACCTTTACTGTTTCCGATGGAAAAAGCACATCGACTACAGCAATAGTGAATATCACTATCGATCTACTTGCGGTAACTATGAGTGAGTACACGCGCAAGGCGTTCAATCAAATGGAAAGCGATACACCTTTATCGCTCAACAGTCGCACGGTTACGCAGGACGTAACCGATGAGACAGCGTTTGATGATTTGTTAACGCAATAAAAGAGAAAAATTGTCGATTAATGCCCGCAATGGATGGCGGGTTTTTTCCAACATCAAAAATCTATAACAATCGACTGTGACGTTAAGCGTTAAATTTATTAAATAGCTGAATTTGCAGCGGGTACTAAAAATGAACAGACTTTTACCGATATTATTGTCGTGGGGAGTTGCCTGCGGTGGAATTATCCACAGTAGCCATACACTGGCCGAAGCCTATATTCCTACAGCGCCGGAACAGATTATCGCGCAGTGGAATGCCACTCCCTCAGAGACTCTGCGCTCATTGCAAATGCAACAGCGCTTGCAACCTGAAGATCCTGAACCTGTTTTGCAATTGACAAACGAATATTTAGCGCAAGCAGCACAACCAGGTCAATCGCGGTTTTACGGTGTAGCGGAAGCGGTATTGAAACCGCTCGTCGAAAACAACTCGCAGAATTTTGATGTGTTACTCGCCTGGGCGCAGGTGCAACAACACCAACACAGATTTACGCTTGCGCAAGAAATTCTGCAAAACATTCTTCCGAAGCAACCTGACAATAATACTGCTAACTTGCTCAATGCGCGCTTGTATTTAATTCAGGGGGATGCCACTGCGGCGCAAGCAGCCTGCATGCGCTTATTAGGCCATAGCGATTTATTAACGCTGAGCGCCTGCACGTTGGAGGCGCGCGGTACGCTCGGCGATAAAGAATTAAGCGAAAGTTACGCGCAGTTGCGACAACTCGTTATTACACAGGGCTTGCCTGCGGACGAACGTCAGGTTTGGGTATTACAAATACTCGCTGATATGGCGGTGCGTTTAGATCAACCGCAAGCCGCGCTCAATTTTCTTAACCAAGTAAAATCCAACAACTCACTTAGCGTGTGGGTGCAATGGGCCGATATAAATCTCGCGTTGCAAAATAATCAAATTGTCATCGATGAATTAACACCTTTGGTTAGCACCAGCTTGCAAGCGGATGATTCGCTTTTGGTGCGCCTTGCTATTGCCGAGAAAAAAATCGCCGGTGCAACTCACTGGCAAACACAAGTGCGTGAGCGCATCGCGCTACGAGAACAGCGTGACGATCAAGCGCATGCTGCCGATTTGGCAATGTATTATTTGGATGTCGCTCCTGACTTGGTTAAAGCTTTACAGTGGGCTGAACGTAATTGGCAGCAGGCGCGTGAAGCGAGCGATAAACATTTACTGGTACGTGCCCAGCAAGCAGCGGGTGTAGCCATTGTCAATGAAGCGGGAGAAGCATGATGATATGTATTCTCTCACGGCTAATTTTTACTCTGCTAATCATTTTTTCTGCGTCGGTATCCGCACATCAACTGAGTACCGCTTATGCCAATCTGGAAATCAATGATCAAGGTTTAGTAACCGGTGAGTGGCAAGTGCGCCTCTATGATCTTGAGCAAGCTATAGGTGTGGACAGTGATGGCGATGGAAAATTGCGCTGGCGTGAATTACAAACTCGCACCGACAGCGTTAATCAATATCTTGCCAATCAGTTAGTGATTCAACGCGGAGATAGCAAATGCACATTGGTATTGAGTAATGAATGGAAAATTGATTCACACTTTAATGAAGCTTATTTACTGGTTCCGCTGCGCGCCCAATGTGCCTTGGCTGGTGCTATTGGTGTTAGTTACAGCGCGTTTTTTAAAGAAGATGCCGAGCATAAATTACTGCTGAATCTACGCAGCGATACCGCAGCCAGTAGCCGTGTACTCAGCGACAGCCAGCGCGAGATTAATTGGGATGTCGCCAGCGGTAGTGTCTGGACAACACTGGGCGAATTTATTTATCAGGGCATGGTACATATCTGGATTGGTATCGATCACATTTTGTTTTTGTTGTCGCTTCTGTTGACTTGTGTGTTGGTTCGGCGTGGCAACCAATGGTTTGCACAGGCAAGTGTGCGCCGTATTGTTATTAACACTACCTGGATAGTAACTGCATTTACGCTTGCCCACTCCATCACGCTTAGCGCGACCGCATTAGGTTTACTTCATTTCTCCAGTCGCTGGATAGAGGTAGGCATTGCCATTTCGGTATTGCTAATTGCGCTCAACAATATTTTTCCACTGGTCACGCGCTTGGGTTGGCTCACCTTTGCCTTTGGTTTGCTGCACGGTATGGGGTTCGCGGGCGTGTTGGGTGAATTGGGTTTGCCGGCAGATCAACAACTGCTCACGGTATTGGCATTTAATCTTGGTGTGGAGATAGGGCAAATGGCAATCGTCTTGCTATTATTACCGCTATTTATTTTTGTGCGTAATCAAATTTGGTACGCGCGCTATGCACTTACGGGCACATCAATCGTGATTGCATTAGTGGCGATGCAATGGGTAGTCGAACGTTGGATTGGTTAAGGACATTATTATGTGTGTTAAAAATAGTTTTACCGGTTATTGCTTAGCCCTGAGTATTACGCCTTTATTTGTGAATATAGCGGCGAATGCAGCCCCGAACAGCGGTGAAATGTTGTTAGTAGAAAATGTTGTTGTTTATGGCTACCGCACTGATTTATTGGGCACCAGTATTGCTGCCGCTGAAGGTATTATCGGCAGTGCCGAAATTGCCGCGCGGCCGGTATCGCGCACCGGCGAAATTCTGGAATTTGTGCCTGGTATGGTGGTTACGCAGCACAGCGGTTCAGGTAAGGCTAACCAATATTTTTTGCGCGGTTTTAATTTGGATCACGGTACTGACTTTGCAACCGCGGTTGATGCCATGCCAATTAACATGCGCAGTCACGGACATGGGCAAGGTTATACCGATTTAAATTTTATTATTCCTGAATTGATTCAGGATATTCAGTATCGCAAAGGCCCTTACTACGCCGAAGTCGGCGATTTTTCCGGTGCAGGCGCCGCGCAGTTTTCGCTAAAAAATTCACTTGATAAGAGCGAAGTGAATCTTACCGCAGGTGATTACGGCTACCGACGTTTATACAGCGCGACGCAGCTTGATCTTAAATCGGGGCGTTTATTGTTTGGTGTAGAAGCGCAGCGTTACGACGGCCCCTGGACGGATATTGATGAAGATGTAGACAAAACCAATTTGTTAGTACGTTATTCGTCGCGTCTTGCTGGCGGTGAATTTTCGTTGACAGCGATGGGCTATCGCAATCGCTGGAATGCGGCGGATCAAATTCCTCAGCGCGCCGTTGAGCAAGGTATTATCGATTCATTAGGATCGCTTGATACAGATGTAGGTGGTGATTCTAGTCGTTACAGCATCTCAACGCAGTGGGCTAATCCGAATTGGGCCATGAGCGCTTATATTGTCGATTCAGATTTAAATTTATTTTCCAACTTCACTTACTTTTTAGATGATCCCATCAATGGCGATGAATTTGAGCAAGTTGATGATCGACAATTGCTCGGTGGAGAAATTGTGCGCAATTGGCAAGCCGATGTCGCTGGAAAATCGGCGACGCAAAAAGTAGGCGTTCAAATCCGACATGATGCAATTGATGAGGTAGGTTTGTACAAAACCCGCGCGCGCAATCGTTTGACGTCTACCCGCGTTGATGCGATTGATGAGACATCATTGGCGCTTTTTGCGCAAAGCGACATTCAGTTAACTGCAAAATTACGTACACATCTTGGCTTGCGCCACGATTATCTGCAAGTAGATGTGCGTAGTGATCTCGCGCCAAACTCCGGCGATGCGTCTGATGGCATGACCAATGTGAAAGGCGGCCTTAGTTACAGCATCAACGATCAACTTGAAACCTATTTAAATCTCGGCCAGGGATTTCATTCGAACGATGCTCGCGGTGCAACGATTGTGGTTGATCCGGTCTCGGGTGAAATGACTGATCCAGTCGATTTATTATCGCGCTCGCAGGGCGCTGAAGTCGGTGCAAAATTGTTTGATAGCAAGCGCTACAGTATTTCTGCGTCACTTTGGCATTTGGAGTTGGACTCGGAATTATTGTTTGTAGGCGATGCGGGCAATACCGAGGCGAGCCGCGCATCGGAGCGTTCCGGTGTAGAAGTGGCGAGTTATTTTTGGTTTGCGCAGGGCTGGAGTGTCGATACTGAATTGGCTTGGACGCGCTCGCGTTTTACCGGCAATGAAATTGAAGAGGGCAAGTATGTGGACGGCTCGCTACCGTTTGTCGCAAGCGCTGGCATTAGCTATGCACCTGCCGCAACCGGTTTTCACGGTGCGCTGCGCTACCGCCATTTTGCTGCGCGGGTGTTGGACAGTTTTGACCAGCATCAAGCCGATGCAACCCAAGTAGTGAATCTCGGCTTGGGTTATCGCTGGCAGCAGTGGTCAGTGGGGCTCGATATTCTCAACTTGTTCGATAGCGCCGATCACGACATCGATTATTTCTACCCTTCGCGACTATCGGGCGAAGCGGACGAGGGCGTTGAGGATTTACACTTTCACCCCGTCGAACCACGCAGTTTACGTGTCCGTCTGCAAGCATCTTTTTGATGGGCCTTCTCTCCTGGCATTCGCGTGCCTTCTTCTGAAAAAATACCACCCGGTGTGCAAGTTGGCATTACCGGGTGGCCTATCCTGGCGTCAAATGTTTCACAAAGTAGCAATCTCCCTCCATTTACCCTATTGAAGTGACCACTCACTGCTCAAGATCTAGCCACTGGCGTGGTTTTCCGCTTTAATGACTGAATAAAAATATTATGTAAGCTCAGGCTGCTTATTTCGGTCAGTTATTAAACAATGTAAATAACGCCACAATAGATATTGAGAATACCGCTATGGACGTGAGAGCCCTGCATCGCCAGATGACCCACTACAACCGTTGGAAACGCCAGTTGGATGAGCGCTTGCAACGTTGTGAGCAGTGGAGCCAGCAGCACGACATGTCCGGCGCTAATATGGGCAAGACCTTACAGCGCGCGCGCCAGTTGTTGCGCGGTGAGAGTTTCACTATTGCCTGTGTGGGCGAGTTTTCGCGCGGCAAAACCGAGCTGATCAATGCCCTTTTATACACTGGCGGCGGCCGCCGTTTGCTGCCATCGCAACCGGGGCGCACCACTATGTGCCCCACCGAAATTTTCTGGGATGCCCATCAGCCCGCCAATTGTGTACGCCTGCTGCCGATCGAAACCCGCCGTACCAATACCAGTCTGCAAAGTTTTAAACGCATCCCGCAAAACTGGGTGGCGATTCACTTTGATGCGCAAGATCACGAGCAGACTCGCGCGGCCATCAATCAAGTGTCAGCGAGCAAACAAGTTAGCGTGGCCGATGCGCTTAAATTGGGTTTTGCGCAGGATGAATTAGGCGAGCGCGACGAGCAGGGCATGGTCACCGTACCCGCTTGGCGCCACGCACTGATCAGCCTTGATCATCCGCTGCTGCGTCAGGGTTTGCGTATTGTCGATACACCCGGCTTAAACGCACTCGGTAACGAGCCGGAACTCACGCTTAAAACCTTGCCTGATGCGCAGGCGATTTTGTTTTTGCTTTCTGCCGATGCCGGTGTCACCGCGAGCGATATGGCTATCTGGCGCGAACATATTCAGGTATTACGCGATAACAACTGCACCGCCGTGATCGCTCTGCTCAATAAAATCGACAGCCTGTGGGACGACCTCACCCCGCCGCAGGAGATTGAAGCCAACATTAATCAATTGCGCAAACTCACGGCGCGCCAGCTAAATTTGTCATCTGAACATGTGGTGGCGCTTTCGGCCAAGCAGGGTTTGCTTGGCAAAGTCGGGCGCAACCAGGCGCAATTAGCACGTAGTAATTTTTCACAGTTGGAGCGCATGTTGGCAGAATGTGTCATGCGCAACCAGCAGCAGATTATCGGCCATCACCTGATCGGTGACAGCTACGCGATGGTGATTAATGCGCGCAATAGTTTGCAGCGCCGCTTGGATGATTGTGAAAAAGAACTGGAAGAATTGCGCAGAGTTGCGCCTGAAGCGGCAAGTGAAAAATTGCATGAGCTGCGCGATACCATCCGCCGCACGCATCATGAATACCACAAACAGTCTTTGTCTTTGCGCACCAGCCAGCGGTTGCTGGAATCGCAAAAATTATCGCTGCTGGGGCCCATCAGTACCGCGCAGTTGGAATTGCAAATTGCAGAAGCGCATCAAAGTCTGGCGCAGAGCTGGACTACTGTTGGGCTGGCGCGTGCCATCAGCAAATTTTTTGATGATGTGGACAGCAACGTTCGTCATCTCGAACGCGAAATTGAGCGCTGTAATCGCGTACTCACCTCGATTTATGAACGCCCCGAACAGACGGCAACCGGCGATGAGTTGATCATGCGTCACCTGTTAAAAATTCAGAAACAGCGCCGCCAGCTGCGCCAGCTGCATGCGCGCGCCGACGATTTCCGCAAATCCCTGAGCACCGTGCTCTCGCACAAGGGCGCGCTGATCAGCCGCTTTATCAATACACTGGTGCAAGAGGTGCGCGCGGTTTATATCGATTTAAATCTGCATATCAATCACTGGCTGCAAGAGGCATTGGCGCCATTGTTCCATCACAACCACTATCAAAAACAATTGTTGGAGCATCACATGTTGCGCCTGACGCAATTGCAAACCCAGCGCAATAGCCACAGCGAACAGTTGGAAGTGTTGCAGACCAATATTTATCAGTTGCAAACAGCGCTGGGGAATATTGAGCCGCTCTATAAAGAATTGCTGACGAATCCGCTGGAGCCTGAGTTAATGGCAGATGTGGAACAGCAAGCGCCGCAGCTTGCAGGTGCACAGGTCGTCTCAATCAAGCAGGGGCGACAGTCCCTGCGCGGCGGCCAATAGCCTGATCATCACCACCAGTCCGTTTTAGTCAGTGTATAACTTGCAGCACTGAGTGGGTCTCTTTAGACTGTCGCATCGTTTAAAGTCGACTGGGTAAACCTGTGCTCTGCGCGGGTGTTACTCTTTTATCGTGCTAAAGAGATCATCATGCCAAACCAAATACCTGCCGGCTCGGTGGGTCTTGTCACTCCCCAAATTCATCGCTTCGCCGCGCCACTGTTGCTGGCTTGCGGCCGCACGCTCAATGAATACCAATTGGTTTACGAAACCTACGGCCAGTTAAACGCGGAAAAATCCAATGCGATACTGATTTGCCACGCGCTTTCCGGTCATCACCATGCCGCCGGTTACCACAGCATGGACGACAAACGCCCCGGCTGGTGGGATGCCTATATCGGCCCCGGCAAACCCATTGATACCAACAAATTTTTTGTGGTCGCGCTGAACAATCTCGGCGGCTGCCACGGTTCGACCGGGCCGCGCTCGATCAACCCCGCAACTGGCAAAGCCTGGGGCGCCGATTTTCCGATGATCCGCGTGCGCGATTGGGTCGCAAGTCAAGCGCGTTTGGCTGATGTGTTGGGTATTGATGTCTGGGCCGCTGTGATCGGTGGCAGCCTCGGTGGCATGCAAGTTATGCGCTGGGCACTGGATTTCCCGCAGCGCATTCGTCATGCCGTGGTGATCGCCTCTGCGTTAAAACTGTCCGCGCAAAACATTGCGTTTAATGAAGCCGCGCGCAAAGCGATTATCAGCGACCCCAATTTTTTTGATGGTAATTATATCGAGCACAACACCTTGCCAAAAAACGGTTTGGCAGTGGCGCGCATGATTGGCCACATTACTTATCTATCCGATTATGCGATGGGTGAAAAATTTGGCCGCGATTTACGCAGCGGCAGTTTTGAACTCGGCAATGATGAACCGGTGGAATTTCAGATCGAGAGTTATCTGCGCTATCAGGGCGACAGTTTTGCGAATACCTTTGATGCGAACTCCTATATCCGCATCACCAAAGCGCTGGATTATTTTGACCTTGCTCGGGAATTCAATGACGATCCGGTCAGTGCTTTTAAACAGACCGACGCCAAATTCTTGGTAATTTCTTTTAGTACCGACTGGCGTTTTGCTCCCGAGCGTTCGCACGAAATTGTGAATGCATTGGTTGGAGCCAACCGCCCGGTGACTTACGCGGAAATTGAATCCAAACACGGCCACGACGCTTTTTTATTACCCGATGAACGCTACGAGCAAGTTTTCGGTCGCTATCTTGCCGGAGTGAAAATCTGATGCGTATAGATCTCAACGAAATTCAACACTGGATTCAACAGGGTAGCCGCATTCTCGATTTGGGTTGCGGCGATGGTACGCTGCTAAAATTTTTGATCGATACCAAACAAGTACAAGGTTACGGTTTGGAAATCGACGCCGCGCAAATCAATACCTGTATCGACAAAGGCTTAAATGTAATCGAACAAAACCTTGATCAGGGCCTTGGCAATTTTGCCGATAAAAGTTTCGATACGGTGTTGATGACGCAAGCGCTGCAAACATTGCATTTCCCGCATTTGGTATTGGATGAAATGTTGCGCGTGGGCAAAGAATGTATTGTCACTTTCCCCAATTTCGGCCACTGGAAAGCGCGCTTTTATTTGGCCACGCGCGGCCGTATGCCGGTATCGGATCTGCTGCCCTACGAGTGGTACGACACACCCAATATTCACTTTTGTACGTTTGATGATTTTGAAGTGCTTTGCCGTGAGCGCAATATCAAGGTGATCCATCGTCAGGTGGTGAACGAAGAATCCGGGCAGACCTTGAAAGATTTTATGCCCAATTTGTTTGGCGAGACGGCGATCTATCATTTGAGTAAATAGTCTGCTGGGCAGTCTAACAACATCATCAACCATGAGTGTATTGTTATGAAAAAGTTACTCCACAGCCTGTTGCTGATGTGTATGGCTGCAGCAGCACAGGCGCAAATTGATCAACCCAAAGAAATCAGTACAACTGCAAAATTTGGCGACTATACAGTTCACTACAATGTGTTTCACAGCACGGATATTCCGGCAAAGGTTGCCGATGCATACAAACTGGTGCGCGGTAGAGATCGCGCTCTGGTTAATATTAGTCTTACCAAAACCGAAAATGGTAGCACCAGTTTGGGTTTACCTGCAGTTGTGAGCGGCGCTAGCAAAAACCTGATGCAGCAAAGGCAAAAACTGAAATTTATCGAAGTCAATGAAGGCGATGTGACTTATTATCTCGCCCCTTTTGTGTTCAACAATGAAGAGTTGCTGCACTTTGATATTCAGGTCGTTGCTGACGAAAATGTCAGGCCGATGACTTTTACCTTTAATCGCACACTCTATACCGAATAATGTTGCACGTAGGTCATATGACAAAGGCGCCGATGGGCGCCTTTTCTTTCACTGAATCATCAACACCGAATTAACGGTTTTTATTATGGAAAAAATTGTTCTCGCCAGCGGCAACGCCGGTAAGCTGCGCGAATTCCAGCAGCTGTTAAACGGCAGCGGTTTTGAAGTGGTGCCGCAATCGGATTTTTTTAGTGAAAACGCCGAAGAAACCGGTTTGACCTTTGTTGAAAATGCCATCATCAAAGCGCGTTATGCCTGTACCAAAACCGGCTTGCCGGCTATCGCCGACGATTCCGGTATTGAAGTCGATGCATTGAATGGTCGCCCCGGAATTTATTCTGCGCGCTACGCCGGTGAGGCAGCAAAAGACACAGATAACAATACGAAATTATTGCAAGAATTAGATGGTGTCCCTTCTGAAAAGCGAACCGCGCGGTATCACGCTGTATTGGCATTTATGCGGCATGCAGAAGACCCAACGCCGATTTTATGCCACGGTGTGTGGGAAGGTGTGATTCTTACGGAACCGCGTGGGGAAGGTGGGTTTGGTTATGACCCATTATTTTTTGTGCCCAGCCACAATTGTGCGTCGGCGGAATTGGATAAAGCAGAAAAGAATCGCATCAGTCATCGCGGTCGAGCTATGCAGGAACTGCTACAAAAATTATCTGCGCTGGTTAACCATCAATAACTTGTCGGTAGTAAATAACATGTCCAGCCAATCCAAATTGGAACTGCCGCCGCTGCCACTACAATTGCCACCGCTAGCACTCTATGTCCATGTGCCATGGTGTATTCGAAAATGTCCTTATTGCGATTTTAATTCCCATCAGGCCAACAACGATATTCCAGAAGCAGATTACGTCGCTGCATTACGCTTTGATTTACAACAAGATCAATCGCTCGCACAGGGTCGCAAGCTCACCAGCATTTTTTTTGGCGGCGGTACACCGAGTATGTTGTCGGCACAGGCGATTGGCCAGATTTTAAAAGACGCCGAGGGCATTATCGGCTTTGAACCCGATATCGAAATCACGCTTGAAGCAAATCCCGGTACGTTTGAGCAGGAAAAGTTTTCCGGTTTTCGCGCAGCAGGGGTGAATCGTTTATCCATCGGTATTCAAAGTTTTAACGATCTACAATTAAAACTGCTCGGCCGTGTGCATGGTCGGGATGAAGCCTTGCGCGCAATCGGCGTCTCGCGTAATGCGGGCTTCGATAATATCAATCTGGATTTAATGCATGGCTTACCTGAGCAATCCGTTGATGCGGCTAAAGCTGATTTGCAACAGGCGATAGAGCTGGCGCCAGAGCATCTCTCCTGGTATCAATTAACCATCGAACAAAACACTGCATTTTATTCTGCGCCTCCGGTGTTGCCGGAAGAGGAAATCCTCGCTGATATTCAGGATGCAGGTATTGAGTTATTGGCTGCCGCTGGCTATGAGCAATATGAAATATCCGCCTACGCGCGTGACAAAAAGCGCGCGCGCCACAATCGCAATTATTGGGAGTTTGGTGATTATCTCGGAATAGGGGCGGGCGCCCACGGGAAAATTACGTTTCCTCTTGAAAATAAAATTCTGCGCCTGTGGAAAACCCGGTTACCTAAACACTATTTGGAAGCCGCCGACTCACAAAAAATCTCCACCAATCTGGGTGGCCATCAAAATACATTTGGTGGTGGCAGCGATTTGTTGTTACCCGCTGCGCTACCGCTCGAATTTATGATGAATGCATTGCGCTTGCATTCGGGTGTACCGATGAATTATTTTGGTGAGCGCACTGGTGTTGATTGGCAGCAAATTGAGCCGCTATGGCAAAAATTAACCCAGCAAGGGTTAGTTGAAATCGTACAGAACTATGCCCGGCCTACGGTACTGGGACGCCGTTTTTTAAATCGTGTATTGCAAACGTTTATTCGCGAAACTGAATAATTCAAGGAGACTTTATGTTGATCACCACTACACCAAATGTTGAAGGAAAAACCATTACTCGCTACTGCGGGGTTGTTGCGGGCGAAGCAATTCTGGGAGCAAATTTATTCAAGGATCTATTTGCAGGCATTCGCGATCTGGTCGGCGGCCGCTCGGCTACCTATGAACGTGAATTGCAAAAAGCGCGTGAAATTGCTCTACAAGAACTACAAGAGCGCGCCTGCGAGTTGGGCGCGAATGCGGTGGTAGGTATAGATCTGGATTATGAAGTAATTGGCCAGAATGGCAGTATGCTAATGGTGTCGGCCAGCGGCACGGCGGTAGTGCTTGGGTAATATTGCGTAAAAATTATTGTGCTTGGCATAAATCGGCGTAATTTTCTCCTACCTAAACGCAACAAGACAGGAGCAACAATGACTACTACACGCCGTGATTTTTTAACGACTAGTGCTCTCGCCGGAGCGGTTCTCGCTTCACCCGGAGTACTGGCAACACCTACTACAGCGACTCACCCTATGCCCAAATTACAGCATCATGTTTTTTTCTGGCTCAAAAATCCCGACTCGAGTGCTGATCGCGCTAAATTGATTGCCGGTGTTAAATCCCTTGCCGCGATTGAAACCGTGCGTAGCATTCATGTGGGTGTTCCGGCATCGACGGAAAAGCGTGAGGTGGTAGATAACTCCTATCACGTCTCCGAACTGCTCGGCTTTGACGATGTGGCGGGGCAGGATGTGTATCAGGTGCATCCACTGCATAAAAAGTTTGTCGACGAGCACCAGCATTTGTGGAGCAAAGTCGTGGTTTACGATGCGCTTGCAGTGGATTGATGGTTTGGTGAATTGCAGATCATAAAAAACCCGCTGCGTAATCTGGAGCGGGTTTTTTAATGTTCATATTCTTACAGTTCTATATCGTAATCAATAATGACGGGCATGTGACTGGAGAACTGTTGGGTCTTATAAATAGCGGCATATTCGACTTTAGCTCCCAAGCTATTGGACACCACCTGAAAATCGGTGCGCCAGCCGTCGCCATCATCTTTAAGTCCTTTTGGCCACCAACTGTATTCGTCGCCGTCTTTATTTACTTTACGAAAAGCATCGACATAACCAATCTGGTTGAATAATTGGCTCAACCATTGGCGTTCGTGGGGCAAAAATCCGGAATTATGTTGGTTGGTCGCGCTGTTGCTCACATCTTTGGGTGTGTGCGCCATCTGCCAATTGCCGCAAAAAATGTATTCGCGACGTTTACGGGTAATTTTGTCCAGATGCGCCTGAAAGTCATCGAAAAATTTAATTTTGACTTCCTGGGACTCCATCGCTGAACTGGCGCCCGGGGCGAGCAATGAGCCGATACTTAACTGCTCAAAGTCCACTTGTAGGTAGCGGCCTTCCATATCCACGCCCGATGCAAAGCCCAAACCATAAATAAGCGCTTTGGGTTGGAGGCGAGTGTAGATCGCCACACCGTTGTAATGTTTGGTACCGGAATCGAAAAAATAGGCATGGTAGCCCTTGAGTTCGAATTCAGGTTTTTCCAGCTCGCGCTCTAGTGCACGTAGATCCTGCAAGCAGATAAAATCTGCATCTTGATTCGCGAGCCAAATGTATAGGCCGCGTTGCGCCGCCTGAAAAATACCATCGACGCTAAGACTGATAACTCTCATGTTAGCCCCTTGATTACGGACTGTGTATCATACCCGAGCTTTGTGTGATTGTGTTACCGCCAAGGCTGGGTTTTTTGTGGTAGACGTTACGAATTTTCACATCCTTACATTTGGATAGCTGCTGTAGCCCAAATGCGGGTCTGGCTCGTGGGCGAGGCCTCGTTGTATTTATTTTGTCATCTCAAACTTAGTTCATAGCCGGGTACTTTGCATGGAAAAATACCAATTTGACTTTATTCAGCTGGCTGTCAGACACCAGGCGCTATGCTTTGGCGAGTTTTTGCTCAAGTCTGGGCGTACCAGCCCCTATTTTTTTAATGCGGGCAAGTTCCAGACTGGCCAAGCACTGGCTGAGTTAGGCCGTTATTATGCGGCGGCTATCACTGCAGCTGGAGTGGAGTTCGATATAGTGTTCGGCCCTGCCTACAAAGGTATTCCCTTGGCTGCGACTACCGCGATAGCCTTGGCCGATCACTACCAGCGCGATTTGCCCTATTGCTACAATCGCAAAGAGGCTAAAGATCACGGTGAGGGAGGCACTCTGGTAGGTGCGCCACTACATGGAAAGGTGTTGATTGTGGATGATGTGATTACAGCGGGCACAGCGGTACGCGAAGTGATGAGCATTATCGATGCGGCGGGTGCCAAGCCAGCGGCAGTATTGATCGGTTTGAATCGCCAGGAAAAAGGCCAGGGTCAGATTTCGGCTATTCAGGAAGTTGAACAAACGTTTGGCATTCCGGTCATTAGCATTATCAGTTTGAATCACATCATCGATTATCTTGAACGCCAAAGCGGACAAGAGTCGATGGTAGACAAAATCAAAGAATACCGCGCGACCTACGGTGTAGATGTGGCGTAATACGAGAGAGGTAACTGACCCAGATGCGTAACTTGTTGTTGGTATTGATCACGTGTAGTTCGCTGTTATTGAGCGGCTGGGTAGCTGCGCAAAATAAGACGGCCAGCAAGGTGATCTATCGCTATAAGAACAATCAAGGGGTCACGGTACTAGACAGCAATATCCCTCCCGAGTACGTAAACAAAGGTTACGAAATTGTCTCACTGAGTGGCAAGGTAATAAAGGTTATTGCGCCGGTAGTACAAGGCGCCGAAGGCGAGCGGCTGTACCGCGAGAGATTGGAGCGTGAGGCGCGCGAGCGCGACGATATTCAATTGCGCCGCAGTTACAGCAATGTTGCCGATATAGATGCTGCTAGAAGCCGTAATCTGGAGAGCCTGCGTGGCAATATCAGTATTTTACAAGCAAACCTCAGTTCCGCCCGCAGCCGCTTGCAAAGCTATCAGTCGCAAGCAGCGGGAATCGAACGCGCTGGCCGCCAGCTACCGGAAGAGCTACTAAAAAGTATTAACAATTTGGTTCAGGAAGAAAAAGATATTCAAGTCCAGATTGAGCAGCGGGAAGAAGAATACAGGGCAGTCGAGCAAAAATTTGAAAATGATCGCAAACGTTTTATTGAGATTACCCAGTAGTGAATTCATAAACATAAAAAAACCGGCAGCTGCCGGTTTTTTTATGGGTGGGTTTTGTTTTAGTGCGGCTATTCGCTAGCGACCAAAAAACCTTGGGCAATTAACTGCCACTGTTCTTGCCAGTGTTCCGTAGGGCGACGGCGGAATTCGGTGCGCACAAATTCCGCGATACGGCCATCGGCTAACGCGATTAACAGATTGGCTGCAGCGGCGACAGGTAATTGCGGATGCAACCCCTCGCGTAATTCCGCTTCGCGCAAAATTTGTTTTAACTGGGTTTCGATGCGGTCAAAAAACTGGGCAATACGTACGCGCAACCGTTCGGTTTCACCAGTGAGCGCATCGCCAGTGAGCAGGCGCGTCAAACCCGGATTGCGCTCGGCGAAGGTGAGCAACAACGACAGAATTTTTTCACAGCGTTTTAATGCGGATTTTTCTTCAGACAGAATCAGCGTCACGCGCGAAAAAATCGTCTCTTCAATAAATTCAATCAGCCCCTCAAACATCTTGGATTTACTGGGAAAGTGGCGATAGAGCGCCGCTTCAGAAACGCCGACTTCTTTCGCTAGTGCCGCAGTGGTGATGCGCTCACCGGGGCTGGCCTCTAGCATGCGCGCCAGGCATTCGAGAATTTGTTGGCGGCGCGGGGTTTTGTTGGGGGTTTTAAGCATAGCGACTCCTTTCAGAGTGATTCCATTCGGAATAGTGCACGCCCGAATTCACCTGCGACGTGCACGTTCAGATCAAGCATTGCGTGTTTTATTAGTGATCAGTGTGCCCACCCCGACATCGGTAAAAATCTCTAACAATACAGCGTGATCAACACGCCCATCGATAATATGTGCACTGGTTACTCCGGCTTTTACCGCGTCGAGTGCGCACGCAATTTTCGGCAGCATGCCACCGTAAATAGTGCCGTCTGCAATCAATCCATCCACTTGTTGTGTGCTCAGGCCGGTTAAAACCTTACCCTGCTTATCTTGCAGGCCAGATACATTGGTGAGAAGCATTAGTTTTTCCGCGCGTAAAAACTCGGCAATTTTTCCAGCGACCAAATCGGCATTGATATTGTACGAGGCGCCGTCTGCACCCACCCCGATAGGTGCAATCACCGGGATAAAATCGCTGTTGATCAGCATATCAATCACGGACGTATTTATATTATCGACTTCGCCCACGTGGCCGATATCAAGAATTTCCGGTGCGAGCATTTCTGGTGTTTTGTGGGTGACGGTTAATTTTTTTGCCTGGATTAATTTTCCGTCTTTACCCGTCAAACCGATTGCCTGACCACCATTGCGATTGATCAGGCTGACGATTTGTTTATTTACTGTGCCACCCAGCACCATCTCTACGACATCCATAGTGGCGCTATCGGTAACGCGCATGCCATTGATAAATTCGGATTTAATATTGAGTTTTTCCAGCAGGCTGCCGATTTGGGGGCCGCCACCGTGCACCACTACAGGATTCATACCGACCAATTTCATCAGAACAATATCGCGCGCAAAACTATTTTGCAATTCTTCACCTTCCATCGCATTGCCACCAAATTTCACGACGATGGTTTTGCCGGTGAAGCGTTGGATATAGGGTAGTGCTTCGGTTAATACATTGGCGATATTCATCGCTGATTCGCGGTTCAAAGACATAACAAATTAATCCTGTGAATTTAAATTGAATGTTAGACGGGTATCGACTTTGAGTAATTCCCGTTTGAAAATTTGCTGGATTTTTTCCAGTGATTCGTGCGATTCCGCTTCAAAACGCAGCGTTAACGCGGGCGAGGTATTGGAGGCGCGCACTAGTCCCCAACCTTTGGTGTAATCCACACGCAAACCATCAATGGTGGTGATGGTGCCGTTGGCGAAATCGCCAATTTCGCTAAGCTTTTTAATCAGCCCGAATTTATCCAGTTCAGGGATGGCGATTTTAATTTCCGGTGTTGAATAGAGTTGTGGAAAGGCCGCAAAAATATCATCGATTTTTTGGTCGCGCAGAGTGATGATTTCCAGCAATCTCGCCATTGCATAAATACCGTCATCAAAGCCGTACCAGCGGTCTTTAATAAAGATATGCCCGGAATATTCGCCGCCGATCAGCGCCTGTGTCTCTTCCATTTTTGCTTTCATGGGTGAGTGGCCGGTTTTCCACATAATCGGGCGGCCGCCGTAGCTGCTGATGACCTGATTCAACTGGCGAGAGCATTTTACATCAAACAATACATCGGCACCCGGGTTGCGCGAGAGCACATCTTTAGCGAACAACATCAATAATCTATCTGGCCAAATAATATCGCCCTTGGGTGTGACAACGACCAAGCGGTCACCGTCGCCATCAAAAGCGACACCGATATCGGCATTGGTTTCCTGCACTTTGGCAATTAATGCCTGCAGATTTTTTTCGATAGTGGGATCGGGATCATGGTTGGGAAATTCGCCATCGAGATCGCAAAAAAGTGGAATCACGTCGCAGCCCAATTCCTCAAACAATGCCGGTGCGACCACACCGGGCACCGCATTACCCGCGTCAACCACAATGGTTACGTTGCTTGCGAGTGCAACATCAGAAAAAATGCGATCGATATAATCGGGAATGATTGCGCGAGGAGTTTCTTCACCCAGCCCTTGATGAAAGCGTTGCCCGATAATACGCGAGCGTAATTCGACTACCGCTTCATCAGCGAGCGCACGATTATTAATAACAACTTTAAAGCCGTTATATTCTTTGGGGTTATGGCTTGCGGTAACCATTACACCGCTGCTGGTATCATCGAAGTGGAAGGTAGCGAAATACATTAGCGGTGTCGGTACTACCCCGATATTAATCACGTTGCAGCCCGAGCGCAGAATGCCGCGAATAAGCGCCTGTGTTAACGCTTCGCTGTGAGTGCGGCCGTCGCGCGCAACGACGACTGCCTGCTCGCCCCGATCAATTGCTTCGCTGCCCACGGCTTGGCCAATCAATTGTGCGAGCTCAGGCGTCACCTGACTACCCACTAGGCCGCGAATATCGTAAGAGCGAAAAACTTCAGCGGGCACATCTTCTTCATTAATTTTATTGCGCGCGCTAGCGCCGGATTTTTTACCCGATGCTTGCTGTAGGCCGAGAATATTTTCGTCTTCATCGATTACCGCGATATCGAGAATATCTTGTGTCTGAAACAGCGGGCTGGCCATTGTGTCTTCAGTACTGATTGATTCTTTGTTGGATTTGACTACGTCTGCCACCGACGGTGTCGCCGCATTTTTCTCCCCTAATTCTATGCGCACAAGAATTTTGCTGAGGAACCACACCAGCGCCAAACTACCCGCCGCAATTACACTCACAATACTTAACCAAAGCGCTGGCATTTCTTCGGCCTGCTGCAATAGTACTTCTGAAGGGGTAAATTTCACGACGAGATGGCTACCGGTAATATTACTTTGCAAGCTATTGCCTGCAGCACCAGTGCCGAGTTTTTTGACCGTTTGCGGTGGGCTGCCGGTAAATTGCTGCAATAGTACAAACTCGCCCAGACTTTGCTCTGCGGTATCAACCAAATTAATTAATTCGCTCGCATCCAGGGTGACCATCAGCGTGCCCAAGGGCGCACTTTTTTCATCGGCCGCCAATGGGCGAATCCAGTGAATCATCCAGCGGTCATTAATGCCTACCAATTCCGGCAGCGCAGGTTGACGCTTTTCTGCGCGCTGGATCAAATCCAGCTCGGCATAGCGAATAGGAAATTCTGCTTCGCGATCCAGCTGCGCGCTGCCAAGAGGAATCACCCGGATTTTGAGTGCGGAGCCAGTGGCGCGCAGCCATTTTCGTTCGAGCAAGTCGCGTTCTTCGGGGGTGTTCTGCGGATTCGTTGGCTCGAGGCTGGCAAGTAACTCAGGTTCACTCGCGAGTTTGTCGATTACTTGCGCTTGTTGTTGGAAATAACGTGCGAGTGCTTTGCTTCGCTCGTCGACTTTTTCCTGTGTGAGCCTATGTAAATTTTCCTTTTGTTGTTCGATGACCAATTTTTGGTAGAGCACATAGCCGATAACAGCGTTAAGGATCAGTGCTATGCCCAATAAAATCAGCAGTATTTTTTGTTGCACGGCGCTCTTGTGTTTAGCTGCTTCCAGAGCGCGCTGCGCGCTGCGTGAGAGCTGCACGCCGGCTTCGGTTTTCGGTTTTGAAGAGTCCTTTGGGTTCACACCTGTACCTTTCTGCTTAACTGAAACGTGATGTTTGTTGTGCTAACAAACCTGAAGATTATCGAGCTGTTATTTTTTGGGCGAAGAGTGCGACAAGCTCGCGCGCCAACTGGTGTTTGCTGCGCTGACTCAGCTCGGTCGTGGAATTATTATCGACCACTGTAACGGCGTTATCATCGCTGTTAAAACCAATATTGCTATCGCTGATATCGTTGGCTACGACTAAATCCAAATTTTTGCGCTGCAATTTAGCACGCGCATATTCCAGTAAGTTTTCGCTCTCTGCAGCAAAACCGATCGTGAAGGGTTTTGGGCTGAGTGCCGCAATGCTCGCCACTATGTCAGGATTTTTCACTAGCGACAGCGTCAGGGTATCGCTCTCGCCTTTTTTCATTTTTTGTGCGGCGATCTGCGCTGGACGATAATCGGCTACGGCCGCGGCCGCGATAAATAAATCGCAGCCCTTTGCTTCATTCAGGCTGGCTGCGAGCATTTCCTCGGCACTGAGAATATCGATGCGTTTTACCCGTGCCGGTGTAGCCAGCTGGGTTGGGCCGCTGATCAAAATTGTCTCAGCACCGGCTTCAGCGGCAGCCTGAGCAAGGGCATAGCCCATTTTGCCGGAACTGTAGTTGCTCAAGTAGCGCACTGGATCGAGCGCCTCGCGTGTGGGGCCGGCGGTAATCACTACTTTTTTGCCCGCCAAACTACCGCGGGTAAAAAGATGGGCTGCGGCATCGACCAGCTGCAAGGGTTCGAGCATACGCCCTGGGCCTATATCGCCGCAGGCTTGGCCACCATCGGCGGGGCCGAATATATGAATCTTGCGCTGGATTAGTATATCGAGATTGGTTTGCGTTGCCTGGTTGTGCCACATGCCCTGGTTCATGGCCGGTGCTATCGCAATAGGTGCGGCAGTCGCGAGGCAGATACTAGTGAGTAGGTCATTGCCCATGCCTTGTGTCAGGCGCGCCATAAAATCCGCAGTGGCGGGGGCGATCAACACCAAATCAGCCCAGCGCGCCAGCTGGATATGGCCCATGCCTGCTTCGGCTTCTGGATCGAGCAATTGCGTATGCACGGGATTTCCTGAAAGTGCCTGCATGGTGAGCGGGGTAATGAACTCCTGCGCTGCGGGCGTCATCACCACCTGT
This sequence comes from uncultured Cellvibrionaceae bacterium, assembly GCA_964499225.1. Lineage (GTDB taxonomy): Bacteria > Pseudomonadota > Gammaproteobacteria > Pseudomonadales > Cellvibrionaceae > Cellvibrio. The sequence continues at coordinate 26,277 of CAZCJR010000066.1, forward strand.
ACGCTGGCGCCTGCATCTTGCAGGCGACGCACGAGATCGGCACTTTTATACGCGGCAATACCACCGGTTACACCGAGCAGAATCTGTTTGTTGGCAAGTGATGTCATAGCGGTGGTTGGATTCCGGCGGTAAAAAAGAACGTCTAGTGAACAACCTTAGCCCTGCTTTGTGTAATTGGCCACTAACGGTGCCAGCCCCGTAGGGCTTGACGAATGCCCGATAAGATACCATTCTTGCGGGCCTTTCCGTAACTGTCGCTAAGGGTTGCGGTACTAAAGTAATGATCAGAGTTCACTACAAGGAAGCGCGCTTTTTAACAGCGCATAAAGGAGAATGTCATGTCAATTGCCGATTGGCCCGCCGCTGAACGCCCCCGTGAAAAACTATTATCCCTTGGCCCGCGCGCCTTATCCGACGCAGAACTACTCGCTATTTTCTTGCGTGTTGGCTGCGTAGGGAAATCTGCTGTCGATCTTGCACGCGAGTTGTTGCAGGAGTACGGCGGCCTGCGCCCGCTGCTGGAGGCGTCGCAAACGGAGTTCTGCAAAGGACTCGGCCTTGGCAATGCCAAGTATGCGCAATTGCAGGCGGTACTGGAGATGGGGCGGCGTCATTTATCGGCGGCGATGAAAACGGGCGACTTGCTCACCAGCCCGGATTTGGTACGCAGCTACTTGAGCGCCCAGCTGCGCCATCAACCGCGCGAAGTCTTTGCGGTTCTATTTCTGGATAACCAAAATCGTCTTATTACTTACGAGGAATTATTCTTCGGAACTATTGATGGTGCTTCAGTCTACCCTCGTGAGGTAGTAAGGCGCGCGCTTGCGCACAATTGTGCAGCGGTGATTTTGGCACACCATGTTATCGGAGTTCGTGATTGTTGACAGACAGATCTAACTTGTTGGTGGTGATAGTA
>CAZCJR010000067.1:0-26869 GCA_964499225.1 uncultured Cellvibrionaceae bacterium
TAATACGCGCTTGACGGGTACCGGTCACAGTTGCATTCCAGGTACCCGTCAAGCGCGTATTACCCGCATAGGTCCAATTCACATTCCAACCGTTTATCGCACTGGTGCCTCTGTTGGTAATGCGTATAGCACCGGTAAAACCTGAGCCCCAGTTATTGCTAACCACGTAGCTACAGTTGCCGCTGGTAGTTGCAGCACTGGATGCGACACTCGATGCAATACTCGATGTAACACTGGAAGCAACACTTGATGCCGCACTGCTACGCGAGCTACTCGACACTGGCACACTGCTAGCCACAGAACTGGCTACAGAGGATCTGACCGAGGACGATTGCGCTGCGCTGCTGCCCGCTGTGGGCGTCACGCTAAAGGCGTTGGAGTTGTATGAAACGCCGCCGGCGGTGTACTTCACCCAGAACCAGTAGGTAGTGCCGTTGCTAAGGTCGGTCGCGGTATAACTACGCGCGTCAGCGGCGAGGGAGGCGATACGGGTGCGTCCGGCGGGGTTGGAATCGGTATCGCGGTAGATTTCCACTGCAGAGATAGTGCCGTTGGCCGACCAATTGAGTGCTGCTTGCGCATTGCCTGCCATGCCGCCAAGTGCCACAGTCGCGGCGGCTACCGACGAACTAGTCGCACTGCTGGATGAACTGCTTGCGGGTGCCGTCGCATTTGGATTGGTACCGACAAAATACAGATCAGGTGCAGGGGGCGTCGCCATGCCATCACCAAGGAAAAAGCTGGTGTGTGGTGGTTGGTTGTAGGCAACGTTTTGCCAGGCGATAGCGGTGCGATATTGGGTGTCGTGCATCAAGGTGCGTAATTTGTGGGTGGTAACGACCGGTGTACTGAAAATCAACAATTGGCTGTTGTTTTCATGGCGAAAGATAACCTCTTCGCGCCAGTCGCCGAGAATATCGGCCGACAAACCGGGGGTCGATTTACTGCCGTTATTGGAAGCTGCGCCGTAGTTATAGGCAGTGAGCAAGCGGCTGCTGTTATTGCTGGCGTAATTCCACTTGTCGATCATAGTGTTGTTGAGCTGTTCGCGCAGCAGATCGCCATCCCACCAAGCGGCAAAGTTGGTCGATGCCGGTTTGGTACTGGTGATTTGTCCGCCGGTTGGTCTGTTCAGCCCACCGACACTCGCCCAGCTTTCTGCACCGGGGGTACGCGGATCCACATCCATAATCACACCGCGACCCACATCGGCGCCGCCACTGGGAATACTCCAGATAATCTGACCAGTTCTGGCATCGTGCATATCAACGCCGGTCGCATTAGCCTCGTGCACCATAAACACTTCCAAACCGGGTCGGCTGGGAATGAAATCGGAGAGATGCAATGCGTCGCCATGGCCGAGGCCAGTGGAGTACAACAGGGTGCCGTTGTCATTGATGGTGGCAGCACCGTAGACGATTTCGTCTCTACCGTCTTGGTCCACATCACCCACCGTAAGACTGTGTGCACCCTGACCTCTAGCCGCGCTATTGCCACTGGTGTCGCTATCAAACGTCCAGCGACGAGTCAGTTGGCCGTTGCGCCAGTCCCAAGCAACAAGTACCGCACGGGTGTAATAACCACGCGCCATGATCAAACTCGGGCGTGTGCCATCAACATAGGCAACACCAGCGAGAAAGCGATCAACGCGGTTGCCGTAGTTATCGCCCCAGCTGCTGACGGTACCGCGCGCGGGCAGATAATCGGTCGTCGCCATTGCGATACCGGTTTGGCCGTTAAACACGGTGAGATACTCGGGGCCACTGAGGATATAGCCGCCGGAATTGCGATAGTCGGTATTGGCATTGCTACCGCCGAGCACTGTGCCAGCAGCATCACGCGTGCCTGGAGCTGTTTTCAGGGCCACTTCGGCTTTGCCATCACCGTCAAGGTCATAGACCATAAACTGGGTGTAGTGCGCGCCCGCGCGAATGTTGCGGCCTAAGTCAATCCGCCATAAACGGGTGCCGTTCATTTCATAGGCATCGATAAACACGTTACCGGTATAGCCGGATTGGGAGTTGTCTTTAGCGTTGGACGGGTCCCACTTAACGACGATTTCATACTCACCATCGCCATCCAAATCACCCACACTCAGGTCATTGGGTGAATAGGTGTAGGCCTCGCCGCTTGGCGTAGTGCCACCGTTGGGGCGGTTGAGGTTGACCGTCAAATAAGGGTTAGCCCAGGTTGCCTTGGCGGGATTGGCCGCCAGTTCGGTGCCATTAACGACAGCGCGCACGGTGTAAGCAGCGCTGGCGGTACCACTGGTATCGAGGTAATTAGTACTGTTGGTAATCGGCGACCCAGTGATTTTGGCGCCGTTGCGGTAGACGTTAAAACTGATATTGCTTGGGTCGTCGCCCAGCATACGCCAGCTGATTAAGACACCGCTGCCGGACGGCAGTGCAACTACACTGCGATCCAGATACTCGGCCTGGCGGGCGGCAAAGCTTGGCGCGGCCATAAGCCCAGCCAAGATGGCGTAGAGGCATGTGATGAGCGTTTTGCGCAGCGCGGGCTGCCTGAATTGTCTGATCATTTTTTGGACCCTTGGAGCGTGCTGTAGACGAACAGAACCGCAAGCCTTTCGGCTGCGGCATGGTTTATCTGCCGATAAGTGTCGTGAATCAGGTACAACGTTGATTTATGACTATTCTTGTTTTGTTGTTTTAACCTGCAGAAGAGAAACCGGTTACTTTGAAGTGGCCGGTCTACGCAGGATATATAAATAAGATTTAATCGGGAATTGGCGCACAACTATTCTTGTGAAAAATGCGGGGGCTTTGGCAAAAAAAGAGTGCTGTGAAGGGGGGAAGTGGGCGATGCGGAACAAATATGAAAGCCTCGCCAGCGATAAGCGCCAGAATAATTATTCCAACGCTTATCGCTAACCCTGGTCACACAGGTTTATGGACTAGTCACACGGGTTTATGGATAAGTATTCCCTTGATCAGTATTATCGGAGGCAATTTCTTTGAACTTGCGTCCGTAGCGCGATGAGACCGAATTATTAGTCACCCGGTTGCCCGTGCCGTTGATCCGCAATCCAACAAAACGTGAACCCAAAAATGCACGGGTATCCGAGATTTTATTGCCTGTGATGGTATTGCGATTCGCTGGTGAAGGCGTGGGTGATGAGGCCGCGACACTGGGATTGACATAGATCGCTTCGTTACCGGCATCAATAATCGTATTGTCTTCGATCAGGTTATTGGATGCTTCAATCAACATACCCTGCAAGCTGGTTCTGGTGATGGTGTTGTTGCGAATGGTGTTGTCGTGCGAGCTGGAAAGAATAAAAATCCCGCGCCCGTGGTTAATAATCGTGTTGTTCTCAACCACATTGTTATAGGCGGTGTTTGGTAACCGGATGCCCGCATAACCCGACGAGATCAATGTCGGCGAGGTTATGTAGTTATTCGCAACATAACTGTTGGAGTGTCTGCTCAAATTGATCGAACCTTCCGAAATGCTATTGAAGCGGTTATTGGTGATAGTCGCGCGATCAACTACATCGCTCGCATAAGCGGCTTTACCGCGGTTTTCGTTGAATACATTTTTGTCCAGCGTGACATTGGAGCTGTTTTCAAACCTGACCATGCCGCCCTGGAACTCAACATCGGTAAATTTGATGTTGCGTACACCTTGTAACAGTAGAACCCGGTCATTGTTACGGAAGCTCATCCGCGAAACCACTGCGTTATTTAAGTTTGCATCGCGCGCGTTACTGATCAGGTAACCGTTAGCGTTGTTGCGCGAGAAAACGGTTCTCCCGATTCCATCACCGGTTAGATTAACGCCAGCACGCAAACGTATATCGCGCGAAATCAAATAGTTACCGGCGGGGATATAGAGCGTGTTTGAACGGCCGCTGCTGTATACATATTGAATCGCTGCATCAAGGTTCGCCGTTTGGTCGCCCGCGTTACTGCGTAACCCTAATTCGTAGGCGTTGATTGCATTACCGATACTGGGGGTGGACGAAGAGGAAACGCTGCTGCTCGCCGGTGTAGAAGAAACCGTTAATTGATAAGTGTAGGTGCTTTGTGTTCCGCAGCTGTTCCTAAAGGTTGCGCGTGCCTCACAGGTACTGGTCGGCGCAATTGTTTGCTCACGCGCGGCTCCCGATGTGCCACAACCGGTCCAGCTCCAACTGCCTTGGCTACTAGGGTGTGGGCCCAAAATAATGCTGGTGCCGTGGCTTAGTGTTGCAGATCCCGTTTGCTGCCAGGCATTAGCGCCAACCTTCAAATGTGGAGTTACGGTTGTCGCCGGGCAACTAGTGCTTGCCGATGAACTGCTACTGGCCACATTGCCCCCGACGATGCCGTAAGGTGATGGTTGGCCACTGCAGGTGCTGCGGGAAATACAGCTTTTGTTGTCTTCCCAACCCCAACCGCTTGCCGTGTTAGCGCATAGCGGATATTGCGTGCCGTACCAATTGCAAGCGGCTTGCTGGGCATTGGCAGCCTGAAAGGAAAAAGTGAGCATAGTGGCGGCTATGCCCAATTTAATGAACAGATTGTATTTGACATTCTTCATAAAAATTCTCACTTTTTTAGCCGCGCGCTTTCGCAATAAGCTTCTCCGTAACGTTATTACGAGAGCATCGGCAATGGTTAAACAAGGATGAGTGAGGGGTTACGCTTGTAGCGTTGATGGGACTTACGGCCGACTGAACAAGGCCCGCATTAGCGAGCCTGTTCCTGTTAGTTACACACCGAACCTGTCACGGTAGGGGTTTCAACGCTGCCGCTGTAAGTGCCTTGGAATCCGAATTCAACAGATTGGCCAGGTTGGATTGCACCGTTCCAACTCAAGTTGCTTGCCGAATAGGGATTGGTACCCGAGACAGCTGCGTTCCAGCTCCCGGAAAGACGGGTATTGCCAGCGTAGGTCCAATTCACATTCCAATTGTTGATAGGGCTGTTGCCACCGTTGGTGATGCGAATTGCGCCGGTAAATCCGCTACCCCAGTTGTTGGTGATGACGTAGCTACAGTTGCCGCGCGACGGTGCTGCGCTGGACGCGACACTGCTGCGTGAACTTGAAATAGCGACACTGCTTGACGCCGCGCTGCTTGTTGCAACGGAACTGGCGCCGCCAGCTGGCGTTATGCTGAACGCGTTGGAATTGCCGGAACCATCGGCGGTAATGTATTTCACCCAAAACCAGTAAGGCGTTCCGTTAGTGAGGCCAGTCACGGTATAGCTGCGCGCGCTTACGCCGAGCACCGCAATACGCGTCCGGCCGGTTGGGTTGGAATCAGTGTCTTGATAAATTTCGATTCCAGTTACCGCACCCTCTACCGTCCAGTTGAGTATTGCCTGTCCGTTACCGGAGCTACCACCCAAGTTGACGCCAATAGCACCGACTGATGAACTGGCGGCCGAGCTTGACCCCGGCGTCGAGCTGGCTGCTGAACTGCTACTCACAGGTTGGCTGTCGTTCGGGTTGTCGCCCACAAAATACAGCTCCGGGGTTGGCGGGGTGGCCATACCATCGCCGATAAAAAAGCTCGGGTGCGGTGGCTGGTTATAAGCGGTGTTTTGCCAGGCAATCGCTTCGCGATACTGGATGTCGTGCATCAATGTACGCAGCTTGGTAGTGGTCACTGCGGTGGTGGTAAAAATCATCAACTGCGTATTGTTGGTATTGCGCCAGATCACTTCCTCGCGCCAATCACCAAATAGATCGCCGGACAATACCGGTGTCGATTTTGTCCCGTTGATCGATGCCGCATTGTAATTACCGGCGCTGAGCAGACGTCGGTTGGCGCCATTGGCGTAATCCCACTTATCGATGGTGTTGCCATTCAGCAGTTCCCGTAACAGATCGCCATCCCACCAGGCCGCAAAGTTCACGGAACCGGGTTTCGTAGAGCCTATCTGGAGTCCAGTAGCATTGTTCAGCCCTCCGACGGAAGCCCAAGCCTCGGCGCCGGGGTGACGGGGGTCGATATCCATAATCACACCACGGCCAACGTCGGTGCCACCGCTGGGCAAACTCCAGATGACCTGACCGGTGCGTGCATCCCGCATGCTTACGCCAGTGGCGTTGTTTTCATGCACCATATAAATTTCCTGGCCAGGCCTACTTGGGAGGAAGTCGGATAAATGTAAAGCGTCGCCGTGACCAAAACGATTGCTGTACATCAAGGTGCCGTCATCATCGATAGTGGCGGAGCCATAGACGATCTCATGTTTGCCATCGTTGTCTACATCGCCAACGGTGAGCGAGTGCGCACCTTGTCCGGCGGCAGCGCCATTCCCCGAGCTGTTGCTGTCAAACGTCCAGCGACGGGTCAGCCTGCCATCGCGCCAATCCCACGCCACGACCACCGCACGGGTGTAATAGCCGCGCGCCATAATCAAGCTTGGGCGCTGGCCGTCCACATAGGCAATGCCCGCCAGGAAACGATCAACGCGATTTCCATATCCATCACCCCATGAACTGACAGTGCCGCGCGCGGGCACGTAATCCGTGGTCGCCATAGCCGCGCCGGTCTCGCCGTTGAAAATAGTGAGATATTCCGGACCCGATAAAACGTAGCCTCCGCTGTTGCGGTAATCAGTGCCCGCATTTGCGCCGCCTAACACCGTGCCCGCTGCATCGCGCGTCCCCGGTGCTGTCTTGGCAGCCACTTCGGCCTTACCGTCGCCGTCCAGGTCATAGACCATGAATTGGGTGTAATGCGCACCTGCACGAATATTTCGACCGAGGTCGATACGCCATAAGCGGGTTCCGTTGAGTTTGTAGGCATCGATATAGACATTACCGGTAGAGCCGGACTGTGAATTGTCTTTCTGGTTGGAAGGATCCCATTTGAGGATTACTTCGTACTCGCCATCGCCATCAAGATCGCCCACGCTGGCATCGCCGGGCGCATAGGTGTAACCATCGCCACCCGCAGGACGGTTCAGGTTGATAACCCAGTAAGGGTTGCTCCAGGTTGGTTTGGCCCGGTTCGCTTGAAGCTCGCGCCCATCAATGATCGGTCGCACGGTATAGGCCGCGCTCACGGTTCCGCTGCCGTCAAAAAAGTTCGTGCTGTTAGTGATGGGCGAGCCATTCACTTTGGTACCGTTGCGATAAACATTGAAGCTGATGTTACCCGGATCATCGCCCAGCATACGCCAGCTAATGAATATGCCATTGCCAGAAGGTAACGCGACAACGCCGCGGTCCAGATACTCCGCCTGCTTTGGTGCTGCGTGTGAATAGGGTGGCATAACAGCAAGCGCCGCAAGGCAACCGACCGCGACTGGTTTTCGTAGCGCGGCCAAGCCGTGCAACGAAGAAACGAGCCAAGGATATGTTTGTGATTTGACCATATAAACCTCGTTATTAGTGGTGAATTGACGGTTCGGCAAAAACCTCTAAACGGGTGCACATCCAGATTTAACGGGGGCTATGTTAGCGCAACCATTTAGGGGCGAATGAACAGACCAGACCCTTTCACAGAAATGAAAGGGCTGATGAATTCCGCGCAATTTGGGTTGAATTCGATCTTATTAGCAATAAGACGACGTGTTGCGTCTCATGTCATGGTGTCTTCCGTAACCGTTATCATTTTATTGTTGGAATATTAGCGTGCGCCGATAAATGTCGACCCAAGCCAAGTAAAGTCTCGTCGAATGGATCTATCGCCCGATTGCGAATAGATATTACAAAGCGGCCGCTACAACTACGCGCTCTTTACTCAAAATCACTTGTACCAATCGAAAAGTGCAATTTTTTGTTCAAATTGTGCAAATGGATTAAGGCGTAAGGGCCTCAGCGCTAGTGCCCTTGTAAGTGGACGGGTTGCAACCGTACTCTTTCTTAAAAACCCGATTGAAGTAGGAGAGACTGTTGTAGCCGACTGCGAACGCAGCTTCGGCCACCCCCAGGTGCTTGTCGGACAACAGGCGTGCCGCTTCCGCCAGCCGCAATTTATTGAGGTAAGTACTGAAGGTCAGGCCCGTCTCCGCACGCAGAATCTCGTTGATTTTGATTCGATTCATGCCCAGTTCGCGTACCGCCACATCGACACTCAGCTGCGGGTTAACGTACTGGGATGCCATATAATTAAGCACAGCCTCTTTTTCACGTTCCTGCCGGGATTCCAGATTTGTAGGCAGGTACGCCAGAGGAGCTATCTCATGTACGACCGGGGATTTTTCGCGCGTGACATAAAACTGGTAGGCGAGCCAGCCAATAAACGTGCCCCAAGCTATGAGAACGAGTGCGGAGAGCGCGTAAATCAACGACCAGTTACGGCCCACCAGCGCCAACTCTTGGATGATGAAGTTTGAGGGCGTATCAACCGGGCTCTCCACCGAGGTCGTGATAGCGAGAGCTCGCACTTTATCGAGCGAATAATCGCGATCAGCTATGTTGAGGTCATGTCTTTCCAGCCACCAATCAGCGACAACCATGCGGTTAAGATCGAACCGTGCTGTTCTCCAAGCCTCACCACAGCTGAAGGTCGTGCGCGAAAGGCGGAACATATTAATATCAGTCGACGATTGGGTGACCCTATCGTCGTGGGTGAAAAGCACCAAGTGCAAGATATTGTCGGGGCTGCATTTAACCCGCAGCTCGAGGAAAGAATAGGAGGACCAGTCCTCGACATTTCCGGGATCGGCATCATCCTCAAATATCAAGTTGTAAGCTACATAGGGATATTGAAGGGCGGGGATGACGATGAAATCGAAGCTTATGTTGTAGATACTGTCTCTCACATCAATAACAGACTTTCCTCCGAATTCCTGGTCCGAACTGAAAGTCGCGCGCCATGGATACAAACCTTGGTCACTGGGCAGTAATGTATGGCGCGTCTCGGACCCATACACCATGGTGTACGCCGACCCAAGGGTGGCGATGAGCAGAGTTGAAAACAGGATTATTATTCTAATTGTTAGCATTTCTCTGGCCGTAGCTGCGTATTTACGTACTTATAGACAAATCTTTGTCGCTCTCTCAGTTGCTAGTGGTAGTAACTGCGTCCTGATGCCTACCGGAAGTTTTAGCCAAACCGTCCCAATTTGAGTTGCGACTTTCCGTCACTCACACAAAGATCTAGGGATCCGACATCGATCTAAAAACTTGAGCCCGAGTTTTTGAAGCTAATTGCAGGAATGCAATTGAAAGCCGCCATTCGACTTACTCGACAAATGCTACCGATTACATTGGGCATATGAAATTTAGTAAAGAAGCAGTAAGTGTGCAGTGATAGCGCAATCATCGAAATAGCGGAAGTTAGGACGAGTAAAGAGGCAATATTTTTTACATACAACAATATATTTTATATATAAAAATTAATTGAGATTGGAGTGACCAGCAATAGCCCATACATGGGCATAAATGGCGCCCGCTGTTTATGCTAGTTCCGAAAATAAATGGAGGTCAGCCAGCCGTATGCGCCGACCAACGTTCCAGCAAAATCGCTTGGGCGTCTATCGCATCTTCGTTTTCTTGTGGTTGGGTGGGGGTGTAGCTGCCATCACCTTGAAGAATCCAGGCGTGGGTATTGTCAGCAATGTAGAGCTGCATATCTTCCAAAATGCGGTCGCGGATTTTTTTGTGTTTGATGGGGAAGCAGGTTTCTACACGATGGAACATATTGCGCAGCATCCAATCCGCACTCGAACAAAATAATTCCGGGTTGCCATTATTTTCAAAATAAAACACGCGATGATGTTCGAGGAAGCGGCCGATAATCGAGCGCACGCGAATATTTTCTGATAAACCCGCGACACCCGGTCGCAACTGACAAACACCGCGCACAATTAAATCGATTTGCACACCGGCTTGCGATGCGGCGTAAAGTTCGTTCACCAATTCCTCATCGTAAAGCGAATTCATTTTGGCAATGATGCGCGCGGGTTTGCCTTGTTCAGCGTGTTCTTTTTCCGTGCGGATGCGTTTCACCATGCCTTTATGCAACGTAAACGGAGCGTACAACAGCGCTTCCATTTTGGAGGCCTTGCCCATACTCGATAATTGCAAAAAGATGCGATACACATCTTCGCCAATATCTTTATCGGAGGTAAGCAAACCGTAATCGGTGTAGAGCTTACTGGTGCGCGGATGATAATTACCCGTTCCCAAATGCACGTAGTAACGCAACTTGCCCGTTTCACGGCGCGCGACCAGAATCATTTTGGCGTGGGTTTTAAAACCCACCACGCCGTAAATCACGTGAATACCGTAGCGCTGCAAGCGCTCGGCGAGAGCCACGTTTTGTTCTTCGTCAAAACGCGCGCGCAATTCTACAATCGCAGTGACTTCTTTACCGGCTTTGGCCGCGGTCACCAGCGCATCGACAATCGGCGAGTTAGAGCCGGTACGGTAGAGGGTTTGTTTAATCGCCAATACATTCGGGTCAGCAGCGGCTTCGCGCAAAAAATCCACTACCCCCTGAAATGAATCAAAGGGGTGATGCAGCAAAATATCCTGCTTCTGCAGCACTTCAAAATAGGAGTTTGTGCGCTTGGGCAATTTGGGCATGGCTTGCACAAACGGCTTGAAATAATGTGCAGCCTCTTTCACCAAATCAAACAAATCGCCATAACGGTTTAAATTCACCGGGCCATTGATGCGGTACAAATCGCGCTCTTTAATTTCGCAACGCTGCAACAAAAATTGTTCTAGTTCAGGCGGGCAGGTATCGGTAATTTCCAACCGGACTTCATCGCCGTATTGACGATAGGCCAATTCACCTTGCACCGCGCGCAATAAATCTTCTGTCTCTTCTTCGTCGAGAAAAATATCCGAGTTGCGCGTGAGACGAAATTGATAGCTTTCGATCACTGTCATGCCCACAAAAATTTCGGCCATGAAAAAATGAATGATCGAGGAGATAAACACAAAACTGCGGCCGCCTTCACTAAGCTCTTTGGGCAACTCAATAATATGCGCGAGCGAGCGCGGCACTTGGACGATGGCCCGGCCGGAGTTGCGGCCAAAGGCATCTTTCCCATCCAACTTGACGATGAAATTCAAACTTTTGTTGAGGATACGCGGAAAAGGATGTGCGGGGTCCAAACCAATCGGACTGAGCACTGGCAGCACATCGGACAAAAACACATTTTTCAAATAGGCGATTTGCTCCGGCGTCCATTCCTCGCGGCGCAAAATACGAATGCCGTTATCGCGCATAATCGGTAGCATTTCGCTGTTGAGGATGCGGTACTGCTCGGCCACCAACTCGTGGGCGCGTACAGCAATTTCGTTCAGGGTCTGGGTCTGGGTCAGGCCATCCGGCCCCTGCGTGGGCGGCGCGTTGCGCTCCAATATCTCCACCAGTCCACCGACGCGCACTTCAAAAAACTCGTCGAGGTTGGTTGAAAAAATACACAGAAAACGCAACCGTTCCAGCAGCGGCAAACTGCGGTTATAGGCTTGATGAAGAACACGTTTGTTGAATTCGAGCAGGCTCAGCTCGCGATTGAAATAGGCGTTAGACACCTTGTACCTCGTTAAACCAATTCTTGTAAAGCCAATGGGTCGCGCCAGATTATGGCAATTGTGTGACAGAAATAAGACAAAGCACCTTATTGCTTACACTAGCAAAGTTTTGGGCGCAGCGGTGAGCTTAGTGAAAAAAGGGGGAGTGGGGGGAGCGATTTGGGATGAATGACCTCGGGCGAGCGCCCAAGGTCTGATAAAACCTAGTTACATTTATAAACATCAAAGCTCTGACGTCCATCTTGTACCAGACTCACTGGCACTATGGTATCGCCATTGAACTGGGTAGCTTCGTTGCGCGCCATATTGGTCAACTCAGTCGCGATTTTCTCGGGTGAGCGCTTCATTGAGCCAACAAAATTATCTTTCACTTTTACGCTTACGGTGCGCACTTTTTCACAGTTGCGTACGTTCGCAGCATTGGCGACTGCCACACTGGCACCTTGCTCGCTGACTTTTACCCAGCTACACGCACTGGTCAGGCTGACAACGGCGGCTACTACAAAAATGGTCTTTTTCATGGGCGATTCCTCAAGAGTGTTTAACGAATAATCGGGGTACAAAAAACTTGCGGCTACACTAATCGCATGGCCGCCGACTTGCAAGCCACCGCGCTTGAAGCGCAGCTCGTGTAATGCGCGGTAATAATTATTTTTGGTAATTGCGGGCTTGAGTAGTATCTTTAACGAGCGACAACTTACCTCGTTTAGTTTGATTTTTCTGCCACCCTGATAAGTCGTCACTATCCATACACGAACCACACCAGAACCACATAAGAAGCCTAACGATAGGAAAATTACTAAAGAGGAGTTAACCCTATGGGCGCATTAAAAAACGGCCTGTGTAATCTGTTTTCCGGACGTAACGTTTGGTGGCTGACCAAGCTGCTGATTGTTCTTTCCATCCCTATGGGGATAAGTCTTTTGATCGGCAAGATTTACCAGAGCTGGGACGATGACCCGGATCGCGGTGCGATTGCGATTGAAAACGGTGCTTTCGGTGAAAACTACTCCACCCCCATCTACCTGGATCAAGGCTGGAGCGCTAACGACAGCCTCTGGTACTACAACACCACCCAGGGCTCGGCGTTAATACCCTATGATTTTTTTATCGCGTTGGAGCAGGCAGATTCAACCGAGCTGTTCCGCGCCAATAGCCTGATCGATAAATACCGCTATCTGCCGCAAAAGCCTACCTTCTTCAACCCCGACGGTTTGCCGGTCGGTTTTGTCAAAGAATCCTATCGTGGTAATGACTACATCGGCTACACCTGCGCCGCCTGCCATACCGCACAAATTAATTATCAAGGTCATGCAATGCGTATCGACGGCGGCCCGGCAATGGCCGACATGGTGGGCTTTCTTACCGACCTACAAAAAAGCATGGAAATTGCCATGACCGACAGCGAGAAAAACCAGCGCTTCGTCGCAAAGGTGTTGGAGTTGAATAACACCTATTCCGATGCCGACGAGGTACAGGCCGATCTCAAGCGCTGGGCGCGTAAAATTCGCCTTTATAACAACATCAACCAGTCGAGTGTCGACTACGGCTACGCTCGCCTCGATGCCTTTGGGCGTATCTATAACCGGGTTTTAGAACACGTAATCAGCCGCAAGCAGTTGCGCGATGTGTTGCTGGGAATGAGTAAAGCGGGCGATGAGGATACCAATCTGCTTACGCCAGTGCAGGTGGATAAAGTGCTGGAAGATATCAGTGAAACCATTATTGGCGATCTGCAATTTGCCAAAATTATCGACCGCTTGATGTCCAGCAAAGAGGGTTATCCCGCGCTGACCATGAACGATATGAACCGCATTAAGGCGCTGATTTTTAACGACCCCAACGCGCCGGTGAGTTACCCCTTCCTATGGGACATAGTACAGTCCGACTATGTGCAGTGGAATGGTTTGGCAAGCAACGCTGGCGTCGGCCCGCTCGGGCGCAATACCGGTGAAGTGATCGGGGTGTTTGGGATTCTCGATTGGACGGCGCACAAACGCGGCTGGAGTTTGCCATCGGTGGTGACCGGCCAGAAGAGTAAGAGCTACCAAATCGATTTCACTTCCTCAATCGATCTGGTCAACTTGTCGCGTATAGAGTCCCATCTGGCCAGCTTGACCTCTCCAGTATGGCCAACCCAAAAGGCCGATAACCCACAACAGGAAATAGCCAAAGCCATTTTCGACAAGCTGCCCGAATGGCAAATCGACGGCAAAAAAGTGCGCCGCGGTCGGCAGCTTTATGCGGAGTATTGCGAATCCTGCCACGAGGTAATTGATCGCACTGACCGCGACCGCATCGTGGTCGCCAATATGTCCAGCATTGATATAGCGGGCACCGATCCCGCGATGGCGGAAAACAGCGTTAACTACAAAGGCTACTCAGGCAATTTCAGGAACACTTACCAGAGTGAGAGTGTCGGCTCGCTGGTAATTAAAGACCGGGCACCGGTGGTGCAAATTCTCACGGCGGCAACCATGGGAGAGGTGACTACAGCACCCGACCCGGATAAATGGTGGCCGCGGCGCGCACTGGACTGGCTGTATATGCTGGCGAAATCCTTCTTTGATAATGAAATCAAAGCCAGTGTAAAATCCGGTAACTATCAACCGGACACCACCGCATCGCCCTATCAATCGCTGCTATCCTACAAAGCGCGTTCGTTAAATGGTATCTGGGCGACTGCGCCCTACCTGCACAACGGTTCGGTGCCCAGCATTTATGACTTGCTCCTACCGGTAAAACGCGAGGGTGACCCTGAAGACGGGCTTTATCGTCCGAGCGAATTTCAAGTGGGCAGCCGCGAATTTGATCCAATCAAAATCGGCTTGCGCGCCGAAGGTTATGAAGGCTTTACCTTCAAGGCCGATAAGCGCGGCGATTTTAATAGCGGCCACGAATACGGCACTCAACATGCACCACCGGTGGATGGCAAAGTGCTAGAGCCGCTGACCGATGAGGAGCGCTGGGATTTGATTGAGTACATTAAAACCCTGTAGTTGTTGAATCGACGACCAAAGCAGGACTCTGCCCCTGAGGCCTTCGACTAATACGCGAACCCGGGTGCAATCAAAGGATCGATAACGCCACTTTTTGCCGTGCTGCCTCGCTGGCGATACGACAAAAGTGGCGTTCTTGCATTTATCGTTGTCAGAAAGAATCTGTAATAGAAAAAGTAACCTGTTAGAAAATATTGATGATGAGAAGGAATGGTCGCATTTTTTTAATTACCCCCCAATTTTATGGTCATCTAATTTAGAAGACCCTTAACGAGTTAGCTGTTTGGTTATGCGATCAACAATAAGTAGTAATCTTTGTGCATGGGTGCGTTTCGCCACAGCGGCCGCGCTGAGCCTGATGGTAGCAGCACCTGCAACTCAGGCATCGGGTGAAAAGCGGGTGACTGTGCCCATCGCCCTGCCGTTTCAGCAGGCAAGCAGTGCGGCGACAAGTGCGGCCGCGGCGGTACCCGGCACCACCGCTAATGCCAATGCTGTTCAGCCCATGGCCTTCACCCAATCGCCATCACCGGTAGTAGTTGCATCGGCCGCTGTATCTTCAGCGGCCAAGGCTACCGCTGCTGCTGCTGCCAGTTCAGCAGCGCCAGCACCCAAGCCCGCGGTAAAAGCGGTTGCGGCCAAAGAGGCGCGACCAGCCGCCGTGAATATCCCGGTGGTGACGACTGCACCGATAAAAGCGCCGCGTTATCCGGTTGGTCACCCCGAAGCCTTCGTGCCCGAGTTTGAAGATTACGTCGCCAAAAAAATTGCCCCCTTTGTACCGGGAGTGGCAGTTGTAATTGTCTCGGGTGGGCAGATTAAATCGCTCAACGGCTACGGTGTGCGCCGCGCCGGAACCCGTGAAACGGTTACGCCGGATACGGTGTTTCGCCTTGCATCGCTCTCCAAACCTGTTGCCGCTACCTCTGCAAGTGTTCTGGTAAACGAGGGCAAAATCAGTTGGGACACCACCGTCACTTCAGTGCTACCCAATATCACCTTTAGCAATGCACGCTATGGCAAGCAGCTCACCCTGCGCCATGTGCTTTCGCAGTCCTCGGGTCTGCCACGCCACACTTACAGCCACTTCATTGACGCAGGCAAGAGCTACGCCGATACAGTCGCGCGCTTGCGCTATGTGAATTTTGTCTGCCCGCCGGGCAAATGTTTTGCCTACCAAAATGTGCCCTACAGTCTCTCGGGCGAGATGATCAAAAAGAAATCGGGGATGAGTTTCGAGCAGTACACCGAAGAGAAAATCTTTGAACCACTGGGTATGCGCAGCGCATCCTATGGCTTGAACAGCTACAACGCTTCACCCAACCGGGCTGCGCCGCACGTCAACAACGGCAAGCGTTGGATACCTACTGCAGTCACCGGCAATTGGTACCGAGTGGCACCTGCGGCAGGAGTGAATGCCAGTATTGTGGATATGTCGCGCTTTTTGCTCGCGCAGATGGGTAAGCGTCAGGATGTATTACCGCTTGCTGTGCTCAACCCCATCCAGTCGCGCGTGACCAAAAACACCCCGGCGCAAAACTACTACGGCGTACGCAAAGCGGTGGGCAATACCGCCTATGGCATGGGCTGGCGGGTGTTTGATTATGGGCGCTACAAAAACTTTATTCACCACGGCGGCCATGTGAAAGGTTTTCGCACTGAGATGGTATTCAACCACGATTTACAGATCGGCATGGTGTTCCTGTCTAATTCCGAAACCCGCCTTGCCCGTGATGTGATTTTCAAATTCCTCGACAGCTATGAGCGCGCCCAAGCCGCCGCGCGCGAAGCCGCGAAGAAGAAAAAATAGCCATGAGCCTCGCCGCCCACCTAATTGATACCCTTCATCCGCGCAATATTTTGCATGCGCTTGACGATATTGACCGGGCATCCACTTCTTACACGCTGGATCGTCCCGCAACATTGCGCCGTGTCATGTTGGTGCTTGCCTGCGTGTCGGTCAGTTTGTTAATCCTTCACTACGCCAAGTTTTCCGACAATTTGCTCGCTCTTCTTGGTTGGTTCGCGGAGTGGAATGGGTATGCTAAGCAACATTATGTGCAGACCTTGCAAGCGAAGGGATGGCTGGAGTTGTGCGGTTATATTTGGTGGACGCTGTGCCACCTGCTCACCTTTATTGTGTTGCCCTGGCTGGTAATTCGTTTTGGATTCAACCAATCCATGCGCGATTTTGGCTGGCGCTGGAATCAGGTTAGCGAACACTGGCGCGGCTATCTTTTACTGCTCAGCCCGATCCTGGTATTTGTGGTGCTGGTGAGTTTTGGCGAGGATTTCGTCAATCACTATCCCTTCTATCGCCAGGCCGGGCGCAGCTGGCTGGACTTCCTCCTCTGGCAACTGCTCTACATGAGCCAGTTTGTGTTTCTTGAATTCTTCTTCCGCGGCTTTATGCTCAATGCTTTGCGTCCTGCCATAGGTGCCAATGCCATCTGGGTGATGTGCGTTCCCTACATGATGATCCACCTACCCAAGCTGGCGCTGGAAGCAACCGGTGCAATTTTGTTCGGCCTTTTCCTCGGCATACTGGCGTTGCAGTCCCGGTCTATTTGGGGCGGCGTTTTGGTGCATGCTGGTGTTGCGTTGAGCATGGATGTCGCCGCGCTCCTGCGCAAACAGGAACTTCCTGGATCATTTTTTCCCTTCTAAATTTCCGCTTATAACTCTCTATTAGCTATCAATTTTGCGGATGCGCGCGAGCCCCTGAAAAATCAAGGGCTTGTCGCTTAAACACGCAAAGCAGCCAAAATGGCGCTGAATAGTAGGAAATAATGAGACTTGAATCACGAAAATTTGCTGCTAGAGTCACTGTTACCCTGTAAACCAAAGCTCTGTGAGGAAAGGACATGTATCACCTCTGCAGCTCGGCCACCCTAAAACACACGCTTGTTTTTATCGTTTTGATGACCTCAGCCTCAGCTAATGCGTCGCTGCTCGATTGCACTGAATCCTCTGGAGCGACCCTGGCCGCCGGCGTTGAATGTGCCTCAGTTGAATCCTTGCTGCCAGGTGATCAAACCAATGCAGATAAAGAAGCTACTCCCGCACCGCCGATCGGGGCCGCGTTCGCTGGCTATCAGATCGGCAAGGCACGCTCACCTAGCGCGCTGCCTGAATCCGCACCGCTGCTGGTCTTGGTAGTTGCCCTTTTGGCCGTGGTGTTGGTCCGCGCCAAAAGCCACAACAGTAAGTGATTGGTGGTCCAAACCCCTAAGCCGTCAAAAACAATGATGGCTATATGTATATCTAGCCAGTAAAATCGCAGCATCCCTTTTTACTGGCTTTGGTTATGGATGTTTCCCTCCTGTTAGACACGCTTAACGATGCTCAGCGCGATGCTGTCTCGGCGCCAGCGTGCAATCAGTTGATTCTCGCCGGTGCTGGCAGCGGTAAAACCCGCGTGCTGGTGCATCGCATTGCTTGGCTGATTCAGGTGGAAAAAGTATCGCCCTATTCGATTATGGCGGTGACTTTTACCAACAAAGCGGCGCGCGAAATGCGCGCGCGCCTTGATGAACTTTTTCATCAGAACGGACAACACATTAATAGCCGCACCATGTGGGTAGGCACATTCCATGGCCTTGCACACCGATTGTTAAAAGCCCATTGGCAGGATGCAAAGCTGCCACAGAACTTCCAGATTTTGGACAGCGACGACCAGCTACGTCTGATCAAGCGCATTTACCAAGCGCTGAATATCGACGAAAACAAATGGCCGCATAAGCAGGCGCAGTGGTACATCAACGGCCAGAAAGATGAAGGCTTGCGCCCGCAGCATATTCAAGACAGTGGCGATCCGTTTGTGCGCACTATGTTGCAGATTTATCGCGCCTATGAAGAAGATTGCCAGCGCGGTGGCATGGTGGATTTCGCTGAAATTCTTTTGCGCGCCCACGAACTCTGGCTGCACAAGCCACACATTCTCGAACACTATCAGCAACGTTTCCCATTTGTGCTGGTAGACGAATTTCAGGACACGAATAGCGTACAATACGCATGGTTGCGCGTACTTGCCGGTAAAACGTCCTGCGTATCAGCCGTCGGCGACGATGACCAATCGATTTACGGTTGGCGCGGGGCAAAAATCGAAAATATCCAGCGCTTCTCGCAGGATTTTGCCGACACCCAGGTTTATCGGCTTGAGCAAAATTATCGCTCCACCGGCAATATCCTCAAAGCCGCCAACGCGGTGATCAAACACAACTACGGCCGTCTCGGCAAAGAGCTGTGGACGGAAGGCGACAAAGGCGATCCGATTTCGCTTTACGCCGCTTACAACGAACAGGACGAAGCGCGTTTTATTGTCGAGCGCATTCAGGATTGGGCGCGCAAAGGCCGCGCGAAAAAAACCATCGCGATTCTATATCGCTCCAACGCCCAGTCGCGGGTGTTGGAAGAAGCGCTATTGCGCGAGGCCATTCCCTACCGTATTTACGGCGGCCAGCGCTTTTATGATCGCCTTGAGATTAAAAATGCAATTGCGTACATGCGCTTGATTAGCAACCGTCACGACGATGCCGGTTTTGAGCGGGTGATTAATACCCCGACGCGCGGTATCGGCGGCAAAACCGTTGACGATATTCGTTTGTTTGCACGCGAACAGGGTTGTTCACTCTGGGCGGCAGCGGAGCAAATGGTGGGCAAGCGCGTATTCGCAGCGCGCGCTGGTAATGCAGTGCAATCATTTTTAAATTTGATTGAAAAACTCGCGCAGGATGCCAGCGCGATTGATATCCACGGCGATACAGCTTCGCTCGATATGATCGCCAAACAGGTTATTGAAGATACCGGCCTGCTTGAATTTCATCAAAATGAAAAAGGCGAGAAAGGTCAGGCGCGCGGCGAAAACTTGCAGGAATTAATTACTGCCTGTCGCGCATTCGATGCAGAAGAAGAGAATGAAGAACTCTCACCGCTGCAACAATTTTTAGACACAGCGGCACTCGATGCCGGTGAAACCCAAGCCGATGAATTTGAAGATGCAGTGCAATTAATGACGCTGCACTCGGCCAAGGGGTTGGAATTTCCGCTGGTGTTTTTAGCCGGTGCGGAAGAGGGTTTGTTCCCGCATAAAATGTCGGCGGATGACCCTGATCGATTGGAAGAAGAGCGGCGCCTGTGTTACGTGGGCATCACTCGCGCTATGGAAAAGTTATTTATCAGTTACGCAGAAACCCGTCGCTTGTACGGCAATGAAACCTTTAACGCGGTGTCCCGTTTTGTGAAAGAAATTCCTGAAGATTGTATCGAAGAAGTGCGTTTAAAAACCGCGGTCACCCGCCCGGTCAGTTTTAATCGCCCACTCACCAAGCCCTCAACACGGCAGCCCATGTACGACACCGGCGAAGACACCGGTTTCCGTCTCGGTCAACGCGTCGGCCACGCCATGTTTGGCGAAGGCGTCATTTTACAGTTCGAAGGCTCGGGACCGAACGCGGTTATCCAGGTCAAGTTTGAAACCATCGGCATCAAACGCTTGGTGATGCAATACGCGAAGCTGCAGGCGATTTAAAAAACATTTTCCTTTTCCATTATTTTTTAAGATCGATTATATGAGTCCGCAAGCTAAAATAATAAATTGGAATCCGCTCATTATTTTGTTACTGATCGCCGCCCTCGCGGGCGTTTTTGCGTTATTGGTGCTGGAGAAATCCAAACCCAAAATCGCAGAAAAAAATGCGCCCGTGGGCGATCATGTTTCGTCGCAACAATACCATTGGAAAATGGTTACCTCCTGGCCGAAAAACACACCCGGGTTGGGTGTGGGTGCAGAAAATGTGGCGCGTGTGATTAACGAAATGTCCGGCGGGCGTTTGCAGATTCATGTGTACGGCGCAAACGAATTAGTCCCCGCGATGGGTGTGTTTGATGCTGTCTCCTCTGGCAGTGTAGAGATGGGTCACTCCGGCAGTTATTTCTGGCGCGGCAAAGTGCCCGCCGCACAATTTTTTACCTCAGTCCCCTTTGGTATGAACGCGCAGGAATTGTATGGCTGGATTAACCACGGTGGCGGTTTGGAATTGTGGCACGAACTTTACGCACCCTTTAATTTAATTCCCTTTCCAGCGGGCAATACCGGTGTGCAAATGGCCGGTTGGTTTAATCGCGAAATTAATACGGTCGAGGATTTACGCGGTTTAAAAATGCGCATTCCCGGTTTGGCTGGCGAAGTATTTAATCTGGCCGGTGGTACCGCGGTGAATATTCCCGGCGGCGAACTCTACACCGCATTGCAAACCGGTGTTATCGATGCAGCCGAATGGGTCGGGCCGGAAAATGATTTGGCGTTTGGTTTTCAGCAAATCGCCAAATATTATTACTATCCCGGTTGGCATGAGCCAGGGCCGTCGATGGAATTGATCATCAACAAAACCGCGTTTGAGAATTTACCCAAAGATTTACAGGCGATTGTGACCTACGCTGCCCGCGCGATGAGTCAGGATATGTTCGACAGCTACACCGCACACAACAGCCGTGCGTTAAAAGAGCTGGTAGAAAATCAGGGTGTGCAAGTGCGTCGTTTGCCGGATGAAGTGTTAAAGCGCTTTTACGAAATTTCGCAGCAGGTATATGAGCAGCAATCCGCTAAAGATCCACAGTTCAAAAAAGTCTACGAGTCTTATTCCGCGTTTATGAAAGACTCGGCAGCCTATCAAAAAATTTCCGAGCAGACCTATTACCAGGTGCGCGAAGAACTAGCGCAATAAGTTTACTCGTCCAAGGCCACAGACAGCTCTATATCAAGTGGTTGCTGCAAACCAAAAAAGGTCAACGCCGTTTGATGAAACAGCGCGTCGAAAATGGCGTGGCGGTAAAGTGTCCCAAGCGCCTTTTGCGACTCGTTTAATGGAGCGCGCCGCTCATTATTCATAACTTGCATGCGTGTTGGTCTTCGCAATAGTGACGTATCTTGCAGTTGGGTTACCAACTGGTGTAATCCACTACTACCTAACCCAGCCAGTTCCAAAACTTCCTGCCCAAGCAGTGAGACAGTCATCGATTTTGCCAGTGGGCGCGCTAGCGGTTGATTACTCCACACGAGATAAGGCGTGGAATAGAAACCCTGATGCAGCTGATAGACTGACTCGGTTTTAAACTCAGTTTTGTCGTAGATCGAATAATTTTCTCCCAAGATGGGCAAGTGATCGCCGTAGAAAACAATAATGACGGGCGGTGCGTCTTTTTGATTGTAATTTTTGATTAGCTCTTCCAATGCAAGGCGGGACTCGCGCACACCTATCGAATAGGTTTGAATCGCCCGCTGCTCACTGGCATTGAGTGCAGGCAGCTGCTCCCAATCAATTGGTTCATCCTCTAATGGTGCATAACGTTCATCGGTAAAAGGAGCGTGATTCGCCATAGTTACTGCAAATATAAATTGCGGTTGTGTTGCAGCATCGATCCTGTTCTTAATCAATTTATTGATTGAATGGTCGGCAACATAAAACTGATTGCTCGCCAAACCGTTAAATGCATCTATATCGAGAAATTCTTCAATACCCAGCAGTGGATAGACTCTATCGCGGTTCCAAAACCAGCCGCCATTGGGGTGTATGCCCAGAGTCTGATAGTTGGCTTTTTGGGCGCGCCAGCCAATACTGGGAGTAGGCTTTTGGATGTAATGGACAAAAGGTGTGGTGTGCTCGGGCAATAGGTGTATCGATAATCCGGTAAGAAATTCGAATTCACTATTGGCAGTGGAGCCGCCAAATACTGGCACCTCAACATCGCCGGTCTGACAGTAGCCATCACCCCGGCTGTGAGATTCGCAGAGTAGCGCAAGATTGCCGGGAGAACCTTGCGGATAGAGATTCTTGTGTAAATTGCCCGGGTCCCAGAAAGCCTCCGACTGAATAACAATAATATGTGGTGGTTGCGCCTGATTAACAGCGGGAGTTACCGAATGCAAGTTGAGTGAGGATGCCAAACCCAATGTGGACTCAGATGAAAAATTTTCCGGAGCCCGAATATAAAATTGCTGATAGCGATATAAAAATCCCGTCGCGAAACCTGTATGGGCGTAGAGCCCCACGCCGCTGCCTAGCTCCCACACATTGGGCAAGCGCTTGCCCAACGCCAATTTTTCCGGCTGCAAAAGCACAAAAAATAATACGAAAAATGCCGCCACTCCACGCAACCCGATCCAGGGATTGGTGTTCAACATTTTTTTCGCATAGCGCCTTACAGTGAAGGCAAAGAATATTAGCAAAGAAAAAATGCCCAGATAAATAAGTATTGCCAAGGCTTTACCGGCAATAAATATTAAAGAATCCAATGCTTGATCGATTAAGTGGAAATCACTGGGTGCAAGTGGAACGCCAAGGTAACGTATTTTTAATGCATTGGCGCTGGCGAGCAATGCAATCACCATCAGCAGTAAAAGAGAGGATGCAAAGCGGCTTAAAAGGATTCGCAAGATGCAATAGAGAATAAACAGCGACGCGCTGGCTATAGCAACAAAAAATGCAGAATTTGTTGCCCAATTCAGAGTAGAACGGAATGACCATTCACGTACTGGCAGCTCCACAATAAGTAACGCAAGCAATGTAAGAATCATCAGATGAACCGCAGAAACAACTGCGTAGGTAATCCAGCGAGGAAAACTTTTAGCGGCTGAACGATTTCGAATGAGCGATTGCTGCGCTGCGCGATCTTCAGCGGACCGATTGCCAGTTATCCAGCCAAGCCAACCAGTAAACCACTCAAACAGAACAACGCCGGGCTTGCTCGCGGCGATGAAAAGAATTCCGGCACTGGTAGATACACACAGTAAATATTTTACTGCGATACTGAGACCGTTAAAAAATAGCGGCGACAAATTCGCAATGAACGATACAAGCACCAGACTGGAATAAAACCATGGTTTCACGCTCACATCCAACGCGACTGCTGAGCGAACATTAGCAAATTTGCCTGAGTAAAAAACGTAACCCACCGCCATACCAAGCGATAAAAAAATCACTTGGAAAAACGAATTTTGAAATGATCCGATATACACCAAGATGATAAAAACGACGGCGATTACAGGATTTGGCCGTTGTAGATAGTTGCGCAGCAGCAGGATGGTTAGCGTAATCAGTGCTGCCGCCACAAACTGCCCCGCGGCCTGAGGAGTGAGCCAGAAGATCCAACTTGATGAATCGATAACACTGTGTGTTGGAAAATAGGCTAATTGAAACAGCAGATATGCCCCGCCCAACCACATCAACAATTGCGGTTTGAGTTGCTCAGAGGTTAGCTGCGCAATTTGCGCCCCAATGATGCAACTGATCACTATTTTCATGGCGAACAAAACAGCGACGACGGCGTAGTTGATGACATTGATTTGAGTAATCGTCCAACTATCAATTAAATAGCAGCTGATAAATAAAAATAATATGTAGCCTGTCCAATAGGCAGGTCGTAACTGGAATGTCGTCATGAATAGCAGGTACTAGGGCAGAATGGTGAGAGTGAATAAAGTTCGTTGCGGCGAAAAAATCGGCGAGCCCAGGCTTGGTTCCAGCGCCTGATTTTCAAATGGATATAAATAGGTAACAACTTCATAAATACCGGGGACGGTATTAGGCGGAATGGGTAGCGAAATCTTATCGGTAAAAATAAAACCGTCTGCAGGTAACTCGGTATAGGACTGGCCAGTCGTTTGTACACTGGTAGTGTCCAGAACGGCGACATCCTGTTGGCGATTGCGCAAGCGGTACGAGATAGTAGTACCGCTTGCTAAAGGCTCCAACAGCCACCAACGAATGGAGAATTGCACATTGCGCCCGCGCAAAACTGCGTCTGACGCTGGCACAACGCTGATGAGCTGAACTTGCGAACCAAAATTAACCCGGTGAATTTCCGCTTGGGGTTGGATGAGGACATTAAACATCCATAAAACGGCGATGCCGAGCGCGAGAACCAGTGTTTGGGTAATACGATATTGAAGTCCGATATTTTGTGAAGGCATTGTCCCTACCTATTGTGACCTTTGCTTGTCCGCACAGCGATACATAATTCGCCGTTACTAAAACGGAACTAAAACTAAGGGCGTTCAAAAAATAGAATACTGATTTTATACAAATCGAAGGCGCTATTGTATTTGGCTGTTGGAAGTAACTAAAGCGGCTGATCGGGGTTTTCTTGCGCAGTAATTTCCACCAGCGTTGCAATACCCTTCTTGCGCAGTTTTTCCATCAGGCGCGCCAGCTGTTCCACTTGCGCTGCGTCCAATTGTTCCCCGTGGGTAAAGCTCAGCCGTTTTTTTGCCACCAATTCGCGTACATATTCGGGGCGCACACGCAGGCGTTCAGCAGTTTGGGTGATGGAGAGGAGTTGACGCAACATGGAATACTCACGAGCTGACCGGCGATAAGACTTACTATGACATATTTATCCACATTTTGGGGCACACGCAGGGGCGCTGCTTGCTGCACCCGTCCCTTTAATCCTGGATAGGGCGCAGCAAGCGGTGCCCCTACGGGTACAACTCTGCAGCTTTGGCTGTGAGTTACAACAACCTGTGCCATAATTTCCCCCATAACAATTTTGCTGCCTCCATTTTCTGCTGATAAGGTTCTTTCATGGCTAATCTTGGCACCCTCTATACCGTTTCTGCGCCCTCGGGTGCTGGCAAAACCAGTCTGGTCAGCGCGTTGGTGAAATCCAATCCGGAGGTCTGCGTTTCTATCTCCCACACCACTCGCCCTATGCGCCCAGGTGAGATCGATGGAGTGAATTACCACTTTGTCGATCACGCGACTTTTGAGTCCATGCTGGAGCAGGGTGCGTTTCTTGAACATGCGCGGGTGTTTAGTAATCTTTACGGCACCTCACAGCAATGGGTGGTCGATACGTTAAACCAGGGTATCGATGTAATTTTGGAAATCGATTGGCAGGGCGCCGAGCAAGTGCGCAAGTTGATGCCGGATATGGTGAGCTTGTTTATCCTGCCGCCGTCATTGGCCTGTTTACGTCAGCGCTTGACCGGCCGTGGTCAGGATGATGTTGCTGTTATCGACGCGCGAATGAGTGAGGCGATCAGCGAGATGTCACACTACGTGGAGGCAGATTATCTGATTGTAAACGATGACTTCACCGTCGCACTGGCGCAATTCCAGGCGCTGATTACCAGCCAGCATATCCGCCTTGCGCGCCAAGCGGAGCGCCATCGTCAGTTACTGAAAGACTTATTGGCTTAAATTTAGTCATGCGCGGTTGGCATAGTTGCTGCTGCTGACGCATAATAGCCGACCGGACCGCAGCCAAGCTGCATTTTCCCTAGTGTCCGTAAATCACTTATAGAAAGTAGAGCAAAAGTTATGGCACGTATTACCGTTGAAGATTGTTTGGATCACGTTGATAACCGTTTCGAATTAGTGATGGTTGGCAGCAAACGCGCACGTCAATTGGCGATCGGTGGTAAAGAGCCACACGTTGCACCAGAGAACGACAAGCCTACCGTTATCGCCCTGCGCGAAATCGAAGAAGGTTTTATCGATGCCAGCATCCTGTTGGAAAAAGATACGTTGCCGCAACCAAAACCCGAGCGTGTGTACGAAAACGATATCTAAGTCGATTATTGCTATGCCAGTACCCGCTTTCCATAGCGGGTCTGTTGTCTGGCGCGTGATCTGGAGAGGGACGTGCAAACCATAGAGGCTTTGAGCCACCGGCTTTCGTCTTATCTGGAACCTTCCCAAATTAATTTGGTGAAGCGCGCTTACTTCTACGCCGAACAAGCCCACGACGGCCAAAAACGTCGCAGCGGCGAAGCCTATATCACCCATCCCCTCGCTGTTGCCGATATTCTCGCGACCATGCATATGGACCATCAAAGTCTGATGGCGGCCATGTTGCACGACGTGATTGAAGATACGGGCATCAGCAAAAAAGCCATCGCCGGCCAGTTTGGCGATTCGGTTGCCGATTTAGTTGATGGTGTGAGCAAACTCACCCAGATTGAATTTGAATCCCACGCCGAGAAACAAGCGGAAAACTTCCAAAAGATGGCCTTGGCCATGGCCAACGATCTGCGCGTGATATTGGTTAAACTCGCTGACCGCCTGCACAACATGCGCACCCTCGGCGCTATGCCGCCCGAAAAAAAACGCCGTATCGCCAAAGAAACCCTTGAAATATATGCGCCTATCGCCCACCGGCTCGGCATGAATGAAGTGCGTCTTGAGTTGGAAGACCGCAGTTTTTATTGCATGTACCCGCTGCGCGCTACCCGCCTGCAAGCCGCGCTGAAAACCGCGCGCGGCAACCGCAAAGAATTAGTCGAGCAAATTCAAACCTCGTTTGAAAAACGGTTGATGAAAGAAAACATCAATTCGATTGTGATTGGCCGCGAAAAGCATTTATTCAGCATCTACGAAAAGATGCGCCAGAAGAAAAAATTCTTCAAAGAA
>CAZCJR010000068.1:0-25783 GCA_964499225.1 uncultured Cellvibrionaceae bacterium
TGCTACCACCCGCTTGCAAATTATTTAACGCCGCGAGAATTTTATTTTTCTCTTTGACTTTTGTTGGCTCCAGCACTGTACCTGCCGCTCCGGCGTAAACCGCTATGGCAATAGTGTCGTCAGGTCTAAGTGTGTCCAACAACAAACTCATGGATTGTTTTACCAGCGGCAATTTACTGGGTTCATCCATGGAGCCGGATACATCCAATAAAAACACCAGATTGGATTTTGGAATCTCAGTTGCTGCTAATTGATAACCCTGAATACCAATATGGATTAATTTGTTACCTGCTTTCCAAGGCGAATCCATCACTTGTGTGTAGGTGGCAAAAGGCGTTTTGCGATCTCTAGGCAATGGGTAGGCGTAATCAAAATAATTGATCAGCTCCTCGCTGCGCACCGCATCTTTTGCGGGCATTTGGCCGTTATTGAGCATGCGTCTTACAAAACTGTAAGACGCGGTATCGACATCGATAGAAAAAGTAGAGATCGGATTATCGCTCGTGGCGATAACGGCATTCTCTTTGAAATCTTCAAAGCGGTCGCGGAACTCTTGTGGTGGTTGCGCGCTTAGGTCCAATTTTAATGCAGGTGCGCCGGCCACTATGGATGGCACTGGTGCAGCAGCAACTGCCATTGATTCAGCTTCGCTTTTTCCGACGCGTTGCAACGATTCTACAATGTCGGCATCGGGCATCTGGCCGAAATCTTCTGCCGAAATTGCATCTACCACACCATTCGCTTTGCGTTTTACTTCCGCCGCTTGCACG
The DNA here is from genome assembly GCA_964499225.1 of uncultured Cellvibrionaceae bacterium. Lineage (GTDB taxonomy): Bacteria > Pseudomonadota > Gammaproteobacteria > Pseudomonadales > Cellvibrionaceae > Cellvibrio. Next base: position 771 of record CAZCJR010000068.1, read on the forward strand.
GTGCTGTCTCGGAGGCCAGCGACAACAATTTCTTCAACAGCGGGTTCATCCATAACTTTCTTGTCTTCGCGCAGTGCTTCCTTTGCTAGATTTGGTGAACTCAACGGTTCGTCTTGAGCTTCACTTCTACGCAATGATTGCTCGGCAATCCGCGCAGCTAAATCTTGCTGCTCTGAATTAATCGTCAAATGCTGAATAAACGCTACGCCTGCAAGTACCGCCAGACTTGAAGCAGCTATACCGGAAATCAATGCCGGTTTTTGCCAAAAAGGGCGATTATCAAATCCCTTGTTAGTGGTGTTGTCGGCGGTGCTATTGATGGTGCTGTTCATTGATTTGTTCCCGTGATGGTTAGTGTCACGGGTAAGACGCAAGCGCTGTAAAAATCCTTGGAGAATATTGGATTTTTTTTCCTCACTGCTAGTTTGGGCTGTCGCCGATAAATTTCCCGCCGCGGTTTCACTGGTATTCAGGGCGTCTTGCGCGACATTTTGTTGCGCACTAAAAGCTGCCATAGCGGCGGCTAGATGGCGGGCTTTCGCCTCAGCATCCGGCTTGGGTGGCTGCTGTTGCAGCAACTGCTCTACATTATGTTCGTTCATGTCTTGTTTGTTCATAGTCTTTTTTTCACAGGGAAAACTCCCAGCCTCCGTCGGGTTGTTGTTGCAGAAGCTGAAGTTGTTTGCGAATTTCATGGAGCCGCCAGGAGACGGTGGATTCTTTCAGTTGCAGTATCGCGGCGGCCTCGGCATGGCTCAGGCCTTCACCGTGTACTAGCAGCGCGGTCTCTTTAAATCCCTCGGCCATTTGGTCGAGCAAGCGCAACAGCTGCTGGAGGTAAATACTGTTCTCCGCACTACGGTCTGGCGCTCGCTCCGGTTCTGTCCAATCGTCGATGCTGTCGTGCTGGTGGCGGTTCTGGCTCTTGTACCAGTCCTTGGCGCAGTTGATCACCAATCGATACAACCAACTGCTAAATGCCGCCTCAAAGCGGAATTGACCGATAGTTTGCGCGAGCTTGATACAGGCCTGCTGGGCCACGTCTTCCGCATCGGCCTTATTGCCGCACCAACGGTAGGCAAACCTGTGGATGCTGTCGTAGTTATCCTCTAACAGCTGCGCGAAGGCCTGGCTTTCACCGTCTTGTGCCGCGCGAATGAGCCGCTGTTGGTCAGCGGCGCTCATGAAGTCTTTCCATTAAGATTCCTGCTTGTTTTGCTTCGGGGTAATACCCGCCCATTGGTCAGTAATCGATATCGTCAATGATCAGACGATTTACTGGAATGTTTCCTTGGTAATTAGTTCATCGTGTCGATTTTTTTTACATTCTGGCGAATTTTAATGTGATGCAGTTATCGTTAAATTGTTGATTGGGATGACAAATTTTTTTCTGGCGTGAGTTTTGCTAACTTACGCGACATCTGGGAGGATTTACATCTTGCCCCAGTAATCGATCAAAACAAGGAAATATTTATGTCACTTAAATCTATTTACGTCGTTTGCCTGAGTCTAGTCGCGAGTCTGCTGTGTGCGGGCGCTAACGCTAATCTTATCGTGAATGGCGGTTTTGAAGACAACAATGTAGCAACGGGAAACTGGGGCTATTTCTCCTCCGCAGCCGTTAATGGCTGGGAAGGTGACAACATTGAAATTTGGGATCATTACGCTGGTGTTGTAGCGCCAGAAGGTAACCAACACGCAGAACTGAATGCGCACCCGTTTGACGGTGGTGTGTTTTCGATCTACCAAAGTTTTGCGACCGTTTTCGGCCAAACCTACGATGTCTCTTTTTTCTACAGCGCGCGTACCAGTGTTAATGAGCAGTTCTCGTTCAGTGTTGACATGCTCAACGCCACCTTGACTGACCACGTAGTTGGCAGCTGGAAAAAATATACTGGCAGTTTTGTGGCCAGCAGCAACCTCAGTACCATTAGCTTCACTACCTACGATGCCGGTACCCTGGGTAACTTCTTGGATGATGTGGTAGTGACCGCTAAAGCCAACGTAGCTGAGTCCAGCCCATTGGTAATGTTACTGATTGGCTTTGCAGGTCTGGTACTGGTTAGAAGAAAAAACCGTGCTTGATTTCGTATCTCTTGTCATTAAGAAGTGCGCTTGACGACCAAAACCACAGAACCCCTCGGTTAATAGCCGAGGGGTTTTGCTTTCTCAGAAATTAAAACTCGAATTCAATTCCGCCGCGCAAACTATTTTCTGGCGTCTTTGTATCCAAGCCAAATAGTAAGCCCAGCTCCCAGCGGAGTTGTTTGCGGCTGGATAATTTTACCGTACCCATTAATGCAGGGCCTGCAGCCCAATCCTGATCATCCAAATACAACTCCAGCGCAGGCTCAATAGCAACACTGTAGCGGTAGCGTAATTGTGCGCGCAGGGCGGTTTCAAACTCATCTTCAATATCATTGCCGTATTCGTACTCTGCGATGGCGTTTGCCGCCAGCACCCAACTGCTTGCCAATTCTTTTTCCCATAGAATACCGGCGGCAAATTCATGGCTGCTGATATCTTTTGCAGTGCCAGCCTCCAGTAATAGGCCCCAATCCGCCCAGTATTCTCCCTGTTCGGTGATCTGCCATTTCAATTCAGCCTCGTAACCACGAACTTCTCCGCCTTCATGGTTAACAGATTCGGTCAGAAGATACACTTCGGTAAAAATTTTATCATTCCATGCATAGCCAACTCCGGCGCGATTTAATAAAACGCGGTCGCCGCCAAGATCGCGCAGAGTAAAGCCATACTCCAGCTCACGCTCATGTTGTTCTACGTAGGGGTGATAAACGCGATTCATTTCCGCATGAACCTGTGCCGTAATGACTGCCGTTAAAAGCAGGGCGGTGTTGGTGAAATATTTATTCATGAGTAATTACTCGCAAGCGCCGCTTATGCCAAATACAGGCAAGTAAAGTAGGCGCGACCGTCAACAGATAAAAAAATCCCTGAATTGGCGTTGGGCGCGAATCATACCCCACTAGCGCATAAAGTAACTCGCCCAACCAGGAGTGTTCATTGACTAGAAAGGAGCTATCCCAGAGTGGGGCGCCCGAATCGAGCAGGCCAATTTGCATTAACTGCTTGGCAATTTGCATCGATAGACCTCCCGCGAGTAAGGTAATAACCACTAAAAAAATAGGCAGGAATATCTTTTTCGGCATAAAAGCAAAAACATAATAAGTGATTGCACCTAAGCTCATACCTATCCCGGAACCTATAGCTGCGCCAATAAGTGCGGAAGAAAGTGCATCAGGATTATGGGTATACCCTGAGAGATAAATCCAAATCTCTGAGCCTTCACGGGCCAGGGAAAAACTAACAATAATAATAAATAAGCCATATATCAGTTGGTGATGATTAATCACGATTGTCCTGCTGGGCGTTTGTATAGGCGAAATCGGCTTAAATGCGAGTGGTAGTATCAATAAACTGACAAGGATAAGACTAATAATGACGGCACAGAATAGCGCTGCATTCAGTAATTCTTGCCCTGTACCCTCGATAGCGTCCGCGATCGCATAGGCGTAGTGCGCCAGCAACCAGGAACCAAGAAGTCCCGTAGCCAGCGCGAAAAAACTCCAACGAAAACTTAGCTGGAGTTTACTGCTCAGCGCCAGAAGTAAGCTCAGAATTAATGCAGCTTCCAATACTTCGCGTAATACCAAGAGTACGGCATCGACCATATTAGTTCTCCACTCGAATAATACCCTGCGCTGTCTTGGGATTAAACTCACCAAAAAAGGGATAGTCTCCTGGCACTAAAGGCCCAACAAAAATAATTGCTTTAGCGCCGCCCATAATCACTTTTTCGCGGTTGAGTTCATAGCTCTCAAACTCTTCTGGTGTTGGATCACGATTGATAACAATCAACTTCACTTTAGTATTTGCTGGAATGGTTAATTGCGATGGGAAAAATAAATGGTCGCGTATCTCAATTGTAAAAGTCGGAACTTCCGCTTTGCTAACCGCACAGAACAATAAACACGTCAGTAGTGCGCTGTTAATCAGTCGTTTCATTGGTCGAGGCCTTGTGATCGAGTAATTTATTCTGATGAGAACTTTTTGTGTCAGCACCAGCCGCAAAACTGGCAGCAAAGGTCACCATCACTAACAGACCCTGCCCAAAACGGGACTGTGTTAGTGCGATATGCGCAGCGTGCAAATCAACAACTTGCTGCACAATGGATAAGCCTAAACCGCAACCGGTCGTTTTTGAATTGTGGCGATCACCACCTAGTCGATAAAAGCGATCAAATACTCGTTCACGCTCAGCGTCTGGAATGCCGGGTCCATTGTCCATCACTTCCAACACGACATCCCTACCACGCAACCAGGTATTAATAGCAATCCGCCCGGCATCCGGGGTGTACTTGATGGCATTGCCTAGCAGGTTATTAAGCAGGCTGGTCAGTGCGGCACGATCACCAGAAACCCAACATTCATCGCCATTGAATTCAATTTGATGCTGTTTCAATTCCAGCGCTTCACTTTGTTCGACAATCGCTTGTTTTACTAATTGGGTTAAATTAATTGGCTCGAAGCTGCCCATAAAATGATCGGGGGCGGTGCGATTGAGCAATAAAATTTGCTCAACCAAATAGCTCATCCGTTCAATCCCCAGTTTTAATTTCTCTACCGAGGCAGGCGCGGGATGCAGTTCATGTAATAAATTTTCACAGTGGATTTTTAATGCGGCTATAGGTGTGCGCAGTTCGTGGGCGGCATCACCCGAGAAGCGTTTTTCACGGGCGAAAGAGGCGTCGAGGCGACGCAATAAATCATTAGCGGATTGCGCCAGCTGTACTAATTCGATGGGCATGTCTTGCTGATCGAGCGAATGTAAATCTGTTGCTTCACGTTGACGCAATTCGCGCGCGAGATTAGTGACGGGTTTTAAACCAACACCCAGCACCCACCAAATAATCAGGCCAATAACTGGAATGGCCAACACCATGGGATACACGGCCTGTAAAATCATGGATTCGGCCAAGCGGTAACGCTGGTCAGCGCGCTCGGCAACAATAAACCAGCTAGCGTTATCGCTACTGGGTGTTACCAATACATGCCAGCGATAGTGATGAAAATTAACAAAGCGGAAACCTTCAGTCAGTGGCACTACCATTTGCTCGGGCATGGCGGCTGATCTCGCCAGTAACTGCCCGTCCTGCGCGACCCACTGAAATTCCAGCGAGGCATCAGTACCGGATGTACGAGCTGGAAGCTGCAATACCTCCGCGCGCGCCGCAGTTTTTTCCCGCAATTGTGGCAAGGTGTAATTTAATAAATCCACCTGTTGCAACATGCGTTGATTAAACAGGCGTTCGGCTTCATCCATGCTACCTAAATAGCCGCGCAACGCAGCTGCAAAATTAGCAAGCGTGACTATAGCTAATAACACAATCACCAAAAATCCACGAATGGATTTCATTGGCGCGGCACCATATAGCCAATGCCGCGCAGGGTGCGAATAAAATCAGGTGGCAATTTTTTGCGCAAGTTGTGGATATGTACTTCAATCGCATTACTGGAGACTTCATCACCCCAGGTATAAAGTTTGGCTTCGAGGCCCTCGCGCGTTTGGATTACACCGACATGTTCGACAAGCGCTTTTAACAACATATATTCGCGCCGCGATAACACCAGAGCAATGCCATCTAATAGCACTTCGTGATGCGCCGTATTTAAACTTAGCGGGCCAATATTAATCAGTGACGAAGAGGAGTTGCCAAGACGTCGCTCCAAAACCCGTAGGCGGGCGAGTAACTCGTCGAGCTCAAAAGGTTTGGTGAGGTAATCATCGGCGCCGGAGTCCAGGCCGATGACTTTGGCATTAGTGCTATCGCGTGCGGTGAGAATTAGCACTTGTATTGGCAATTTTTTTTGCCGCACTAATTTCAAAACGTCTATGCCATCCATGTCGGGTAAGCCGAGATCGAGCAGCATAATATCGGGCGGTTCCGCCACCACTTGCGTGCAGGCTGCTTTACCTGTAGCCAACCAATTCACCGCAAAGCCTGCGCGCGATAGGGCGCTGACTATACCTTCCGCGAGCAACTCATCATCTTCCACTAACAATATTTGCATTGATTCGTTAATCCATCATAGATGTTTTTTAGCCTTGGCCATGGCCGCTTCAATTTCACCCTTGCGACCGGCATCGGCAGATTCGCGACCTGGGCGAGGCGCTGCGTTAAGCGCTTTTTCAAATGCCGCGACCGCTTGTTGATATTGTTTCTGTTCCAACAGGTAGTCTCCGTAAAAGTAATTGGAGTCTATGCCATCGGGATTATAGCTCAAGCCTTTTAACAACATTTCGTTGGCTTTTTTGTCATCGCCAAAACCGACAGGCCAACCGGGAACTTGATAATACAGTGAACCGAGGCTGGTATAGGCTGAGCCATCCATTGCAGCAGCATCCATTTTTATCGCTTGCTCAAGAAGCTTTTTCGATTGTTTGACCTGATCGAGCGCACCTAAACCGCCCTTGGCGCCCGCATAAGTGGAACGGATAATCGCCTCCCAAATCAAATAGGGCGCACTGGCATTAGCTGCAGTCAGTTGTTCCGCTTCAGCAACCAACGTGATAAATGCTTTTTCCTGCTCGGCTTCCGGAGTTTGGTATTTAATTTCCGCCCAGCGGGTTTGCAATTTTTGAATGTCGGCCACTTCATCGGCGTAGCTGATTGATGCCAGGCTACCAAGTGCAGCCAGCACAACGCATTTCAGTATGGCGGTTTTGGTAAAAAAAGTTTTCATAATTATGCTAGTCATAATGTCACCTTCAGGATAAACGGATTGAAACGTTGTTGGCTTGTGTTTCGGGTGCCGGCAATGATTGGGCATGGCGACGAATCACCGGCAATTGCCCGCGCAAGGCGTTATCGATAATGCGTGGAAAAATGCTGTTGATGCGCACAAAAAGTCGCTCCGGCCAACCAATATTGCGATCGCGCATACGCGGTGCCGATAACATTGATTCAAGCTGGGCCGCTACAATTTCTGGTTCATCCATTGCTGTACCCAGTTCGCGATTCATTGCGTAAACAGCATCGCTATTGAGGCTTGTGTTGGTAGCGCGCGGGGCGAGATAAGCGACTTGCATCGGGCTATCACTTAACTCGCGGCGCAGCGCTTCGCTAAAGCCGCGCAGTGCAAATTTGCTCGCGCAATAAGCGCTAAAACCGGGGTAACCCAAGCCGCCAAAACTCGAACCAATATTAACGATGCGGCCGCTGTTTTTATTTAAAAATGGCAGCACTAGCTGGGTTAGTAAAATTGTCGCTGTGACATTGGTAGCAATTAATTGTTCGATGGCATCCGGGTCATTATCTTCAAGCATTCCAAATAAATTAACACCGGCGCAATTGACTAGTGCATCTAGCGGCTCTTTCAATGCGAGCAGTGCGGTGCGAATAGTTTCACGCCCGTTACGACTGGTGATATCGGCCTGCAATATAAAACCTTCATTTACCAGCACATGTAATTCACGTGCAAGTGCATTCAGTTGCTGGGTAGATCGGCCTACTAAAATCAAGCGCGCCCCCTGGGCTGCCAGCCGCCGCGCAATCGCCTGACCGATACCACCACTGGCACCTGTCAGTAATATAAGCTTACCCTTGAGTTTCATCTTGTGTTCCCCAGTGCGAATAATGTTTTCATCATGCCGCTTGTGCGATAGGTTGCTGCTCAATCGACCGAAAAATATTTCCGTAAAGCGTAAAAAACATTTTTGCAGCATGAACTATATCGTCTTGATCTTTTTGCTCAGTTAAACCATTCATCAGTTTTTCAAAGAACACCATGTGTTCTAAATCCAGACTGCCATGCGAGCGCAAATACGAAAATGCTTTATTCGGCAAACCTAAATGTTTCTGGATAATATCGGCCGCCTGACTTGCCAAATTAATACTGGTGCCTTCAAGTACAAACACCATGCCAAAAAACGCCATGGGATTATTGCGTATCACTGTATCGTAGGCGTAAGCGACCATCAGTTCGGTTGCTTGATTGGGGCGACCTGCGCGCACCGCTTCTTTGTCAGTGCCACAAGCTGCTATGTCATTTAATATCCACTCTTGATGGCCCAGTTCTTCTTCGATGTATTCAGCAATGGCTTCGCGATAATTTTCTTTTTCCGACGGCAAGCGACTACCGACAGCCATCAATAACGGAACGGTATGTTTTACGTGGTGATAGGCTTGCGTCAAAAATTCCCGATACTCCTCAAGACTAAATTGGCCGAGACCGATGCAACGTTGAATAAGAGGCGCACTCAATAAATAATTGCGCTCAGCTTGAGTTTCATTTTGTAAGCGTTCAAAGAATGTCATAGACAACTCCTGCATGTTGCTTGGGTGAGGAAGAATTAGATGTTGAAAAATCGGCTGTGTGAGAATCAGGGGCCGAATAAATAGCGGCTATCGCAGTTAAATACTGGCCGAGAATAGCCGCGCGCCGTAAACGGCCGTTATCAGTTAGCAATTGGTTGGTGGGCGTGAAGGGCTCTGCTGCAACAATAATTTTTTGTACTCGCGCGTAATCAGGCAAGTGTTGATTTATCCGGCGGATATCGTGCGTGATTTGCTCTGCGGTAGCCTGAGCGGATGATGGCACCACTATGGCGCTGCAAAACGGTTGTGAATCACCGATGACCATCACTTGCGCAATTGATCGGCACAGTGATAATTCTGCTTCGATCCACTCGGGGGAAATGTTGCGCCCAAAGCTACTGATCAACAGATTTTTTGCGCGGCCGGTGATAAAAATAAAACCGTCGTTGTCGATATAGCCGAGATCGCCGGTATCCAGCCATTCATCACTGGTTTGGGCTGTTTGACCCAGATAACCACTGAACACATTGCCGCGCACTTTGATAAGACCTGCATCAATTTTTATCTCTACGTGACCGAGCGCTTTACCAACACTGCCAATCTTATCGGCGACGGGAGAATTTAAACTCACGACCGATGCGCATTCAGACAAACCATAACCTTCATACACAGAAATTCCCTGTGCACGCGCTTGCTCAATGAGTGGTGCAGGTGTGCGTGCGCCACCCACGGCGATAAATTTCAGTGATGTAGGTAGACTAAAACCCTGGCTGCAGGCAGCGACAAAACCCTGCAAAATTTGTGGTAACAAAATCAAACTGTTGGGTTGGTATTGATGTAATGTTTGTAAGAGTGTCGGCAAGGATAATTGCGAACTTCCCGTTAAACCTAGTGCGGCTCCCGAAACTACAACAACGCGCTTGCCGAGATAGAGCGGTACATAAACACCAGCAACATTTTCTAACAACGTGCTAAGCGGCAATAAATTTAAATGCACATTGATGTCAATATCAGCATGTGGCGCTGAATAAATTCGCTCCGCCAATGCGAGTGTGACATTTTCCAATGCTGCAGTAGATAGGCACACACCTTTTGGGGTTCCGGTTGTGCCCGAGGTGAAGGTGATTTTTGCAATCGAATCAATTTCCGTCGAATCAATTCCTTTCAAATCAATGACCGTTGTGGCTTCGTTATCAGTTAATTGATCGATGCCACTTAATTGATCAAGAGAAATATGTTCAACCGGTGAGGTATTTCTTGCGCTCACATCGGCCACCGGCGCTATATCACCGCATACCAGCAGACAGGGCAGTTGCGCTTGGGAGATCACATATTGCAATTGCGTGGTGGAAAAAAAACGTGGCAGCGGTACCAAGGTGACTTTGGCTTTCCATGCGGCGAGATCGGCAATAACCCACTCGATGGAATTTTCACCCCACAGACCTGCGCGGCTAACATGTTGTTCGATCAACCAATTTGCCAGCTCATCAACCTGTGCGGCGAGTTCGGCATAAGTTAGTTGGGTAGTTTGACCGGTTAAGGCGATTTTTTTCGGTGTGGTGATTGCGTGATGATAGATCGCAGCAAGAATTTTATTCATCATTCAACTCCTTATTTTGCGCGCTATTCAGTTGCATTGATTGATTGGCCGCGCGAAGTTGAGTGCAGATTTTTTCAATCGGACGACTGATAGCGGCGACAGTTGCGCGGTACATCGGATTTTTGCGCGCGGCGTCCATCGCCGGGCGGGTATCGCCAAACATCACTTGCGGATTGTTCGTGTAATAGCTGCCCCAACTGGCGCCGCCGTCGGGCAATAAACGTGGATTGGCATCAGCCAAAACGACTGGCGAATAATGTAAACGCGCCAGTAACGCCTTCACTTCACGAGTGCCGGTAAACATGACGTAGTGATAGCCCAACCGCTCCATCACTTCACCGATCACAATAAATAACAACAGGCTGCTGCCTTTCCAAGTCGATACCAGATTGCCGATTTCGACGATTTGATCGCGTGCTATTTGCAGGCCGAGTTTTTCGCCAATCACCTGCTCTATGGGCGCTGCCAAATATTGCTCAGCGAACACTTTCCCATTCCCGGCAGGCGCAAGACCTACTGCTGCCGAGTATTCACCACCGCAGCGAAGGCTTATAAGGTTGGGCAGAAAATGGGTGACCTCGGCGTGATGTACGCCGGCAAAACGGTCGTGAATGTAAGCCTCTACCGCCGCGCGCTCTGCTGAGCCGGGAGTCTGCAAACCAAAACGGGGAATTTTAATCTGCGGCAAGCGCGGCATATGCCAGCTGCTGCTGGTTGCTTCGGATACGTCGATAGAAAGGTCTTTCATTACTGCATCCTCGGATTTGGGATTTCTTAGGATGCAGAGTAGAGGGCGAAACTTAAGGGGAAATTAAGACAAAAAAAGTTTTGACAAATGTTAGCGAGGGATAACTAAACCGTTTTTGGATTAGCGCGGAAACTGTTTTATGGCCTGCTGCAATTGCGGCAGATGTTCAGCGTGATTTTGATAGGCCACTTGTTCAAATAAGTGCGCGATATGCGTTAAGCCTTTTTTCAATTGTGGTTCGCTGTAGAGCACACGGTGGATAAAATCGCTGAGGGTTTCGCCGGCTTTGCGCCGGTATCCCAACTGTGCAAGCTTGTGCTCCAGTTTTTTCACTGCCTGTGTTTCCGGACGTAGCACGGGCCCTTGATGATTGCGCAGCATTGCCCAGGCAAACAGGGCAGCGCCGATTAAGCCCAAACCAATCAGCCAGAGCGTAATACGCCAGGTTTCAGTGCCGCCCAGCAGACGCGATAACAATCCCTCTTGCGCTTCATTATCGTAATTCAGCACCCAGCGCTGCCAGCTATAGTTGGCAGCATCCCAGCGCAGCTGCAGGTTGTAGAGAAGTTGCGATGACCGCCAGGCATCGGCCACTAATTCCTGGTCGCTTTCGCTCAGTGCTTCATCCATTCCCTGTTCGATACGGTTGGGGGCCACGGCGGTAATGGGGTCGATCATTTGCCAGCCTTTGCCTTCTATCCAGACTTCCGTCCAGGCGTGGGCGTCGGATTGGCTGACTAGCAGATAGTTTTCCACCGGATTCCAGCGCCCACCTTGGTAACCAACCACCACTCGCGCTGGTATGCCCGCCGCGCGCAGTAAAAAACTGAAGCTGCTGGCAAAGTGCTCGCAGAAGCCACGTTTGGTGACCAATAAGAACTCATCGACCGAGTGCTGCCCGAGCAGGGGCGGTTGCAAGGTGTAGGTAAATTCGCGATTAAACAGGGCCAGGGCACGCGCGATAATTTGCTCGTCGCTCAGGTTTTGGCTGCGCCAGCTTTCAGCCAGCGCGCGGGTTTGCGGATTGCTGCCGTTGGGTAGGCGAGTATAAAAATCTTGCTGCGGCGCAGTGAGCTGCGGCGCGCTTGGCCATTCGATTTCCAGCGCTGAGCGGACCTGGTAGCGCATTCGCTGGGCAACCGGGATGCGGTTCATCAACAGCGAATCGGCAGTAATACGAATTGAGTTGGTTGTATTTTCAACCGACTGCGGCGTCATCAAGCTAAACAGCCAGGGCTGGCCGTGGGGTTCGACGATGATGCTGTAATCGGTCAGTGCACTGTTGATGCTGCCATCGTCAGCCGGATTACGTGGTTGTACGCCCCAGCTGTCGCGCATGCGCCAGGTGCGGCCGTCAAACATATCCAATACCAGCCCGCGCCAATAGAGCTGGCCAGCGGGCGGCGGTTGATTGGTAAATTCCACCCGGAATGCAGGCGAGCGGTCGAGGGCGAGATTGCCCAAGTCGCCGGGTGAGAGGCTGTCGCTAAAACCGGTTTTGGCTGCCTGCTGGTTGGGAATCGCCCAGAGTGGGCCGAGGCGCGGAATCACCACAAACATCACCAGCATGATTGGCAGGGCGTGCAGCAAAATCATCCCGCCCCGCTTCAGGCGCAGTTGAGTTGACTGCACATGGGTGAGATAGAGCGAGCGCCAGCTGGCGAGCAAAACTACCACGCACAGGAGCGCGTAAGCGGCGGCCTGCGGGGTTTGATTAAACAGAAATTGTGCGGCCGTGATGATAAACCCGATAAACACCAGCAGTTGGGCGTCGCGCGCGGAGTTAACCTCCAGCAGCTTGAGCGAAAATGCGCACACCAGTAGTCCAACCATAGTTTCGGTGCCGGTTTTTCCTGCGTAGCTGGCGAATAGTCCGCCCGCGCAGATCAACGCCAGCAGCGTTTTGACCAGGCTGCCAGGAGCGCCCCAGCGACCGCGAAACATTTGGGTGCGCCAAAAAGCCGCAATCGCCCAGACTAACCAGAGCCAAAAGGGCAGGCCGAACAGCAACGGCAAAATTAGCATAGCTTGCATAACCAACAGCCAGGCGAGTTTGTCCCGCGCCAGATACTCGGCTTGTTTCGGCGCTTTGCTTGTTGCGGCGATGCGAGTGCGCAATCGTTTAGCGAGCATGCTTGGCCTCGCGCGGCAGGTTAAATTCGGCCAGTGCGGTTAACACCGCCTGCTGGTGAGGTTCACCTATTGCCGGTGCAAGGCTGAGTCCGGGCAGGCGCAGACCGTAGGGAATCTGCCGCCGCTCGTACTCCAATGCCCAGTAACACAGGCCAGATAAACGCAGCTCTTGCGGATGGTTTAGGCTGTCCCAATCGAGCCATTTTTCAGCCGAAAAGTAGGCCTCGTACTCTTTGGTAAACAGGCCTTTATCTTGCGCGTATTGCTTCCAGGCGATGTGTTTGATGGGGTCGCCCGCTTGGTAATCGCGCAGGCCGCTAAAATCATCGCCACCGCGCTGGCTGGCACCGCCTTCTTCCCGTCCCCCATTTGCTTGTGCATGGGGTTCATCGGTGCTGATAGGCGCGGGGTAAATCAGCGCGGTTGCATCGAGATTAACCCAGGTCCAGCAGCGGATAATCCCGAGCGGAAAGCGGCTCTGCACCAGTAATCGCCCCGGCCTTAGGTAACCGCGTTCGTGGCTTTGAGCCCGCACAGTTATTTGTTGCGGTTCATTGTGATTGAGGGTGACGACTTGGGTTTCGCTTCTCTTCACGCCATCCTGCCAGCGCAGCTCCAGATTGTCGCAGCCAGCTTTATTGGTGCAGCTGAGCTCCACCACAAAAGCGGCCGGATCACCCGCAAACGCCGGGCGCGACCCGACAAAACGGATACTGATTCCGGCGAGGTTGGCAAAGGCGTGTAGGATGCTGACCACAAATATACTGACCAGTAGATAGCTCAACCCCAAAATCAAATTGTTCTGGTAGTTGGTGCCCAGCAGCCAAATCACAAAGGTGATGGACAGATAGAGCAGCCCGGTGAGATTGGGAAAGGTATAGAGATTTTTGCGGTTCAGTTGCACCTGACGCGCGCGCGGTGAGCGTTGGTCGATCCAGCGATAAAAACGCCGTTCCCAGCGCGTACGCCATGACGAGAGAAGCCCGTTCATTGGTTAACCCAGCACGTTCACGCTGTCGCGCAGGTGTTTGACCAGCGGTTCGGAATCCTGATTGTGGCCGCGCCCACGCACGCGGTGACCGACCACAGCGGGTAATACGGTCTGTACATCTTCCGGCACCAAATATTCGCGGTTGTGAATCAGCGCCCAGGCTTTGGCCGCGCGCAGCAGCGCCAGTGCGCCACGCGGTGATAATCCATAAGCAAATTGAGTGTCGCTCCGGGTAAAGGCAACCAGCCGCTGCACATAGTCGAGCAGCGCATCGCTGGCTTTGACTTGATGTACCGCCGTTTGAATCGCCGCTAATTGTTCGTGGGTGACGATAGGTGTGAGCTGGCGGATGCGTGCGCGTGGGTCGACACCCTGAAACAACATGCGCTCGGATGCGGGGCTGGGGTAGCCGAGTGAGATGCGCATTAAAAAGCGGTCGAGTTGCGATTCAGGCAGCGGAAAGGTCCCGCTTTGCGATAGGGGGTTTTGTGTTGCAATCACAAAAAACGGTTTGGGTAGCGGGCGGCTTTTGCCTTCAATAGTGACTTGCCCTTCTTCCATTGCTTCCAGCAATGCGCTCTGGGTTTTGGGTGAACTGCGGTTAATTTCATCGGCCAGCAACACTTGGGTGAACACCGGACCGGGGTGGAATTTGAATACGCCTTGTTCGCGCTCGAAAATCGCCACGCCGAGAATATCGGCCGGTAATAAATCGCTGGTGAATTGCACGCGCTCAAATTTCAAACCCAATACTTTGGCAAGGCAGTGGGCGAGAGTGGTTTTGCCCATGCCAGGCAGGTCTTCAATTAACAGATGGCCTTCGGCGAAAAGACAGGCGAGGGACAGGCGCACCTGTTGGTCTTTACCTAAAACGATTTGGTCGACTTGTTCAATAATACTGCTGATCAGTGACTGCATGGATAACCCTGATAATCAATTAGTTCAAGTGCGAGCATAGCTCAGGGGCTGTCGATCGGGGTATTAAGAATCGCAAAGCTGGCGGTAGTTCACGCGTCGGGAGCTACGCGTTTACTCTGCAGCAACCACACAGTTGCGCCCTTGCTGTTTGGCTTGGTAAACCGCCTTATCGGTGCGTACAAACCATTCTTCCTGGGTTTCATCCGCACGTAATTGGGCGCAACCAAACGACGCGGTGAGTGCACCATCGGGATCGCTGAGTTCAATTTCAATCTGCGCACGTAACTGTTCGGCAATCACCAGAGCATCTGTGAGCGAGGTGTTGCGCGCGAGCACTACAAATTCTTCGCCACCGAAACGAAATACCCGATCCGTTTTGCGTATGCGTCGTGTTAACAAGTTGGCCAAGTCAACCAATACAACATCGCCAGTGGTATGACCGAACTTGTCATTCACCATTTTGAAGAAATCCAGATCCAGGATAATCAGGGTCGCCGGAATCTGGTTGCGCGCAAAATCCTCAACGCTAAGGCGCATTTCTTCATCCATCACCCGGCGGTTGCCCAGCATGGTAAGTGCGTCCTGGTTTGCATAACCTTGCAATAGTAGTTGTTGCTTGTGAGTCAAGAGTGCGAAAACGTAGGCCATGCTGCCGCACATCAGCAGCGAGGCAACCATCGCAAAAGCTTCGGTACCGGTGTTGAGTTGCGACGCAATAGGCAGGGCGGCGACGATGGTTAACGAGTTTGCAATCAACCCCGCTTTGGCACTCAGTAAAAAGAAATTGGCGATTAGGGCCGGGAATAGCCAAAACACAAAGATGGGTTCATTCAAGTGGGCGACGGCGACCGCGCCGGACGAGTAGAGTAGAGCGGTGATGTTGGATACCAGCTGTGTCGCTTGACCAAGCCGGTAGGTGTAGACAGCGCTAGTCAGCGCGACTATAACAATTCCCAGATCTACTATGGCGTTGGCGAATTCGCCATTGAGATAGCGAATCACACAAAACGGCGCGATAAGCAGGCTGGCAAGTATGGCAAAGAGATACACCATTCCGCGTTGGTATTTGTTCTTTGAGTCGGTCAGCATAATTGCCGGCAGATTCTCCTGATTGATATTCTTTACAGCATCCAGTCTGCGCCGTTTTTCCCAGATCAGAGCATAGTCGTGAAATACTTGTTTTGCCCAATACCGCAGAAGAATTTAGTGTTGCTGGAATAGCCAAGCTATCTCGACAGTAAATTTTAGCTGTTTATACCCGAAAGGAACCGCTATGCAATCTATAGCTAACCATTTTTTCGATAGTCACTGCCACTTTGATTTTATCGAGTTCAATGCAGACCGCGCGGCGCTCTGGCGGGATTGTAATGTAAAAGGAATTACGCACTTGTTAATACCCGGTGTGACGCCGGACCAGTGGCAAACGGCGGCGCAATTATGTGCGCAATACGATGGATTATTTTATGCGGCAGGCATACATCCGCATTGGATTGAACAGCAACTCTGGTTTAAAACCGACAACGAGAATGTATTGGATTGCGTCACTCGGGAAAAAATCGCCGCGTTGATCCACCAAGAATTTTTACCGTCTGCGAATGTGAATGCTGTGCGCTGTGTGGCGGTGGGTGAATGCGGTCTGGATAAAATGATTTCCACTCCGCTTGCGTTGCAACAACAACTACTCGTTACGCACATTGAGGTTGCCAATCAATTGCAAAAGCCGCTGATAGTTCACTGTGTCAGAGCCCACAACGAATTAATTGCGTTACTCAAAAAACATAAACCAAAACGGGGTGGTGTAATTCATGCGTTTAGCGGCAGTTATGAAATAGCGCAGCAGTATGTGGACATGGAGTTTTATCTCGGTGTCGGAGGAACTATTACTTATGAACGCGCGCAAAAAACCCGGGCTGCAGTGACTAGAATTCCGTTGGATTGGTTAGTACTGGAGACAGATGCGCCGGATATGCCACTTCAAGGTAAGCAGGGACAGCGCAACAGCCCCGAGTACCTTCCGCAGATCGCACAAGTGTTGGCAGATTTGCGTGGCGTAACTACACAGGAAATATCCGTGGCAACCAGCCGCAATGCAGTGCGCTTATTTCACTGCAGTTAAGGCCGCTGGACCTTGGGTAGAGGCGCGCACGCAATTGCGCCCCTGTGCTTTGGCAACGTAAAGCGCTTTGTCGGCGCGACCAATAAAATCGGTGGGCGATTCGCCGCTAAATATCTGCGCCACGCCAAAACTCGCCGTCACTTGCAGCGCTTTCGGCCACTCGCCTTTTTCAATACAGTGACGCAACTTTTCCGCCAGACCACAGGCGTTTTCCAAGGTGGTATCCGGGCAGGCCAGTACAAACTCTTCTCCGCCCCAGCGCGCCAGCAAGTCATGGGTGCGCGTGTTTTCACTTAGCACTTGCGCAAATGCGAGTAGCACCTGGTCGCCAATGTTGTGACCGTAGGTATCGTTGATTTTTTTAAAATGATCGATATCGATAAAAATTAACGACAACAAGTGAGTCGAATCTGCACCCCAGCTTTGGTTGAATACGGGTGCTAAGCCATCGCGATTCAATACGCCGGTCAATGGGTCGCGCGTCAATCGCTCTTCAAGTTGCTGGTGTTCCATGTTTAACAGCTGATTGAGGTCTTCGAGCTGCTGTTGACGCTGCTTGTTAGACTGCAGCTCTATTTTTGCTTTGCTTAACGTGCTAATAAAAAGTGCCAGTGCCGCTACCGTCCATGCGCTGAGCAGCAGTAAATACAAACGACGGTCTGTAATGTACTTTCCGCTGATCTCAACCCGCTCAATTATCATTTGGTATTTGCCAGGTTTTACATGTTCACCGGTCGAGACCTGCACACCGCGAACCTCGTTAAATTCCGGCCCCCAATATTCGGGCGGAATTTTCCCCTGACTGAGCCACCAGGTAGGCACTTGCATATGGCTCATTTTGATCACTTGCGGATAGCGCTCATGGGTATCGAATAATTCAATCGCGTTATATTTGAGTGAATTGGTATCTTCCTCAAGCGAATAAGCAGAATTAAAATTAATCAGCTGAAAACGCACACCAAACGTTTGTGGGGTGGAATATTTTGCGAAGAGAGTAACCTGTTCATAACTACTTAAATCCACACCTTTGCCATTCTGGTCATGAAGACTAAAACTGATTTCGCAGTAGGGCCACTGATACTCGGAGGCGATAATTTCGCAATCGAGAATGAACCTATTGCCATCCCGTGTGAGTGTTGAGATAGATTTTCCACCATTGCCGCGATCATCGATTGAACCGACAGGTAAATCTGAATCATGACCCAAAATTAGCACTTTTTCCGGCCCATAGGCCTGAAACGCAAGAGACAGGAGCGTGATAATAATGAGTAATCCAAGCAACCTTGCTTTTAAAATATCGCGCTGGATAGTCATGATGGTTTTTAATGTGTCGTGAATTTCCACAAGTAAAGCACAAATATTGTATTGCTGACAGCAGCTTGTGCAACTCTTATTCTACTTATAACTTTTGATGGTGTTTTACTGCAAACTCATATAAAAGTTTGCAGTAAAATCGGGGATAAAGTTTATTTGACTTTATCGATCAGATTCTTGTGAATAGTATCAAGCAATCCGTCCTTGTCAGTATCCTGCGGCAATTGCCAAAACATCATGCCGCCCAGTTTATGCTTTTGCACATAGCGGGCTTTTTCGGCGAGTGAGCGTTTATCATCAAAAGTGGCAAATATTTTTTTGCCTTGGTTATATATGCTGGATGCTTTAGCAATCTCATCCCAATAATAAACGTAGCCATCAGCCGGATTAAAACGCGCGGAAAAATCGTTGTAATTAGCTCCGTCAACATGAACCCCCGCTTGATACAGGCCATTATTGTTAGCGTTAACTTGCTCCCACACTCGCGCGTAGAAGGCGGCACCGATAACAATTTTTTCCGGCGCTACACCTTTGCGTAATAAAAATTGTACGGCGTTATCAGTGGAGTCTTTTTGTTGCGGTGTGGAATAAAGTGCGGTGTGGTGGCCGGTATGCGGCGTCGCGCCGTTAACTATGTCGTAGCTCATCAGGTTGACGTTATCCAATAGCGGCATAATTGCGTCCCAATCCACTGCTGCTTCTAAAAAACTATCAAAACCTCCGGCGGCAAAACTGAGTTCATAGCGGCTGCCAAATGCGTTGCGCAATTCTTCTATGAGTGAGGTGAAGTTAACGCGATCATAGGCTGCATATTTGTGTCCCGGATAACCGGGCACGGTGGGATACTCCCAATCCAGATCGATACCGTCGGCTTGGTATTCTTCAATAATCGCAAGGGTAGATTGGGCGAAGGCTTTGCGATTGTCGGCATTGTTAAAAATATCCGAACAGGTTTCGCAACCACCCCAGCCGCCGAGCGCGAGCAAAACTTTTAACTGGGGATGTTGTTTTTTCAGTGCAACCAAACGCTGCAGTGCTTGTTTGTCTTTCGCTGAAGAAAAGCTGAGCTGATTGCCGTCCAAGTGCAAAAAACTGTAGATGATATGGGTGAGCTGGCCGGTGTTGTAGCGCTGCAGATCCGAGCCGTCGCCCATGTAGTAGGCAATTATTTTAGGCGAAGATGGGTTGGTTCCAGCCTGTGGTTGAGTGGTCTGGGTTGAACTGCAAGCGCTGAGTGCAATAGCAAATAGTGTTGCGCTAACAACAGATAAAAACGATTTCATAAACATCCCTCGGTGGATAGACATATTATTTGTCATTCGCGAGAGCTGTGCGGGTGTGGTAGTTGCGCTTTGCTGTCGAGCAGCAATTATTGTGTGTTTTGCATTCTACCCGCAGAGTTACAACCTAAGTGGTGATGGTTGGGTAAAGATTCTTAAAGTTCGCCCTTACCTTTATAATCACTTTCCTGTCGTATTTTGAGTAATTCTGCGTGATTAAACCCGATGACCTTGATGGTGTAACACTTTCCGAATTAACCGCTGCAACTAACTGGCAGCAGCAATACAAGTTAATTATCCAGTGGGGAAAGTTAATTCGGCCAAAACCGGATATCCGCAGACCCGCGAATCTGATCAAGGGCTGCGAATTACCGGTTTGGCTGGCGCACGGGCGAGAAGGTGAGCAGCATTATTTTGCGTTTGATTCCGACAGCAGTGTGATGAATGGATTAGCGGTGCTGTTGTTGGTGCAGGTTAATGGCAAAACATCGGTGCAGATCAGGGAGGGGAATCTCATTCAGTCGCTACGGGATTTAGGATTGGAGAAGCATCTCACGCCCTCGCGTAATAATGGTCTTGGTAGGATTATCGAACGCGCGCTAATTTTGGCGGATGCGGAACCGCCGCAGTAATTTATTCTGCCGCTTTTTGTTTGTCCCCCGCTTGCTTATCCCCCGCTTGCTTATCAAGGTAACGCTCTATCGCCCGCGTTGCCGCAACAAATCCAAAGGTACCCGTCACCATAACGCTGGAGCCAAAACCGCCCGCGCAATCCAGTTTCACGCCATCGGCCAGCGCCTGCTTATCCATGCACACTGAGCCGTCGGGTTGCGGATAGACCATCTGCTCGGTTGAGTAGACGGCATCGACGCGGAATTTGCGGTTTTTATCGCGCGAAAAATTATGGTGGCGATACAGTTGTGTGCGCACCTTGGCGAGCATAGGGTCGCTAATGCTGCGGCCCAAATCATCGACCGTCACCGCTAGCGGATTGCGTTTTCCGCCCGATGAACCGATAGTAATCAGGCGCACTTTTATCGCCAAACAATAAGCCACCAAGCGCGCTTTTAAATGCGCCGCATCAATCGCATCGATCACCACATGGTGCTGTTTGCCGATCAGGTTTTTCATATTGTCCTGGTCGATAAAATCCTCAATCGAATGAATCACCAGCTCGGGGTTGATATCGCGCAGGCGCTCGGTAATGACCTGATTTTTCGGGCGCCCGAGATTGGATTTAAGCGCGTGGGATTGGCGATTGGTATTGGTGACACACACGTCATCCATTTCGATTAGCGTCAGCTCGCCCACACCGCTGCGTGCCAAGGCCTCAGCCACCCAGGTGCCCACGCCGCCCAAACCTATCACCACAAAATGTGCATTGGTCAGTAATTGCAGCGCATCCTGCCCGTACAGGCGAGCGAGGCCGCCAAAGCGCTGGAGATATTCGGGGGAGATTGGTCTATTCATGTATAACTCACTAAAAGATGACGATGTGCGCAAAGCCTGTGCAGGCTAATCGGTATAAAGTATTTCAATCTGCAGGTTGTCCGTCGCTACTTGCCTCTTCACTTGCCTCTTCACAAAAAATATTTTCATCCATTTGTCGATTACGCAATACTTCATACATCTACTTTACTGAGCAACTCAATCGGTTGCTGAATTCTCTAGTCTTTCGAAAACGAGGCTAGATAACTACCGTTATTCTACTCACCGGAGTCCACCATGCAGTACATGTTGATGTATTTTGAAGCAACTGACGAAGTAAACAAGCGCAATAACCCCGAGTTAGCGCCCGCCTACTGGGCGGGATGGATGGCCTACATAGGCGCTATGAACGAAGCCGGCGTAGTCGTTAGCGGTAACGGTCTTCAGCCACCTGCTACGGGTGTAAAAGTCAGTATTCGCGATGGAAAGCGGCAGATTATGGATGGACCTTACGCCGACACTAAAGAGCATCTCGGCGGGTACTTTGTAATTGAGGTAGATAGTGTAGAGGACGCATTGGAATGGGCTGCGCGCAGCCCCTGCACATTAAATGGAACTACAGAAGTTCGGCCTGTATTGCCACCACCTGCGCAATAATGGCACCCACAGTTCATCAAGTGGCTGAAACTGTCGCCCGGGAATCTTTCGGGCGATTAGTTTCATGGCTCGCCTACCAATGGCGTGATATTGCCGCCGCCGAAGATGCAATGTCTGAGGCACTGCTCAAAGCATTGATGCATTGGCCGGAAAAAGGTATCCCCAGCTCCCCGGAGGCATGGCTACTTACGGTGGCAAAACGTCAGTTGCTACAAAAGGTACGCCACGAAAAACTCGCGCTAGCATCCCGGTTTTTTAGCGCAGTTGATGAAGACTTTACCGATGACAACATGCTGCAGCTGGTAGCCGAAATTCCCGATAAGCGCTTAGCCCTTATGCTAACTTGCGCGCACCCGGAGATAGAGAAGGCGATGCGCATGCCCTTGATGTTGCAATCCGTACTGGGGTTGCAAGCCAATGAAATAGCATCGGCGATGTTAGTGTCTCCCGGCGCATTGGCACAGCGGTTAGTGCGCGCCAAACAGACAATTCGTGCGCAACAACTCAGTTACGATGAAGCAGAAATAAACGATATGCCTGACCGCATCCAATTTGTATTGGAAGCCATTTATGGAGCTTATGGCATTGGTAACGATGATCTTGACGGTATAGAAATTCGCATTAGCGATTTAACACAAGAAGCCATTTTTCTCTGTAATCTTGTCTGTGAATTGCTACCTACATCCGCCGAAGCGAAAGGGCTACTCGCCTTAATGCTTTTCAATCAGGCGCGCAAGCCAGCACATAGTTCTACGGACGATATTTTTATTCCACTCGCTCAAAAAGACCCACAGCTGTGGGACAAAAAGATGATTCAACAGGCGGATAACATTTTGTTGGACGCCTTTACCCAGCGCAAACCAGGCTATTTCCAGTTGGAAGCCGCCGTACAATCCGCGCACTGCCATCGTTTGTTCACTGGCATTACACCTTGGAAGGCTATTGCTGATCTATATCGACAAATTAATCAACATTTTCCAACACAAGGTTCATTGGTTGCAGGCGCGGTCGCCATAGCAGAAGCCGGTCATCCACAAGCCGCAAT
The DNA here is from genome assembly GCA_964499225.1 of uncultured Cellvibrionaceae bacterium. Classification (GTDB taxonomy): domain Bacteria; phylum Pseudomonadota; class Gammaproteobacteria; order Pseudomonadales; family Cellvibrionaceae; genus Cellvibrio. The sequence goes on from CAZCJR010000068.1 coordinate 23,340, forward strand.
TGAACAGTTAGAAGGCATGGACAAAAAATTTACACAAACCTTCCAGCCTTGGTGGGTGGCGAAAGCGCATATTTTAACCCTTACACAAGATCATCGGACCGCGCGCGCAGCCTTGGATCGGGCGATTGGCCTGTCTACCCAGAAAAAAATTATTAACTACTTAACTGAATTAAAAAATAGGCATATCACAATTTAAGGACTATCCCCCGACCGCCAGTACCTGAGCTTGTGATCGAATCACGTAAATGCTTTTCGATAGGTGCGTGTCCGCTTTGTAGTAGGTATGGAACGCTGGCCGGTAAATTTGGCGCATTCTGCTACACTCGTTCAGCATCAGGATATTAATCAGGTGTTTTTAATGACGAGTGCTCCATGAATAGAACGGCCGTAGCGACTGCTTATCTGATCGACGACGACAGTATCACCCTCGAATTAATGAGCGGCATTGTTGAGCCCATAGGGGTAGACCCTGTGTGCTTTAACAGTGCGGAAGCCTTTCTTGAAGCCTATTCTCCGCGCCCTTGCGAGTGTGTGATTTCCGATATGCGCATGCCCGGCGTCAGTGGTTTGCAGTTGCACAAAGTGCTGCAGCAGCGCTACGCAGTGCCGCCGCCACTGATTATCGTTACCGGTTATGCCGAGGTCAGTGCGGCAGTGGAGGCGATGAAACAGGGTGCTTTCGATTTTGTCGAGAAACCCATCAACGGCCATCAGTTTCTGGAAAAGTTGCAGGCCGCGCTCTCGCTCAGCCGTCAACTCCACCAGCAGCGCTTGTACCTGGCAACCCGCGAGGCGCGCATTGCCCTGCTTACACCCAAAGAGCAGGAGGTATTGCAAGCCGTGCTCGACGGGTTACCGAGTAAAGACATCGCCAGCAAGCTCAACCTGAGCGTGCGCACGGTAGAAAACCATCGCGCACGTATCATGGAAAAATTACGTGTTAATTCCGCCATGGAATTAATGCGCGATTTTATGATGCCAGTGGCCAGTCGTTAATCCCCAGCAATTCTTCTGTTTTCAATAGCTTGTACGTAGCTCTCGCGGGCGTGCGGCGTGCTGTCTATGCTTTGGTTTTGTCGGGCAACCCGCGCCTCACTTCCCGAAAGAGTGCCTCTCTAAGTGTTATCCCTCACGCCACCTGAGTATTTTTACTCTCACCACTTTTTTGCCAAACCGCCACACTGGGAACCAATGAAGGTGAATTGCCTCCGGGCGAATCACCACACAGTGTGATCAAGGATATTTCAACGTACCGGCACCAGCAGTGCCTACCATGATGAACCCAGTAGCGGCCAGGATTATGAGTACACATACCAACATCAGCCAGTTTGCTTTCCATAAAATCCGCGATTACGTGTATCGCACAGCGGGCATCATTATTGGTGCTGATAAAACCGCGATGGTGACTGGCCGTCTGTGGCGCCGTCTGGAGTTGTTTGGGCATAAAGATTACGAAGCCTATTTCGCGTACGTATCCAGCCCTGCCGGGGTGCAAGAACGCCACACCATGCTGGATTTGCTCACCACTAACGAAACCTATTTTTTCCGCGAGCCAGCGCATTTTAATTTTCTGCGCGATGAAATTATTCCGCAGCAACGTAATAGCAAAATGCGTGTGTGGTGTGCTGCCGCCTCGACCGGTGAAGAGCCGCACAGTATTGCGATGGTATTGGCCGATACACTGGGCAAATCCGATTGGGATATTTTGGCTACCGATATTTCCGGCAAAGTATTAGATCATGCACGCACAGGTGTGTATCGCGCTGAGCGGATCGATCATATTCCGGCAGATTATTTAAAAAATTATTGCCGCCGCGGTATTGGCGACTATGAAGGCATGTTGGCGGTTGTTCCGTCGCTGCGTTCACGTATCAAGTTTGAACAGCATAACCTTCTAAATCCGCGCGAAACTAACGAACAATTCGATGTGATTTTTTTACGCAATGTGCTGATTTATTTTGATGCTGCGACCAAACAAAAAGTGATCGAGAATATGTTGCAGTCACTGCGTCCCGGGGGTTGGTTGATTCTGGGCCACTGTGAAAGTTTGCAGGGGTTGAATCTCGGCATCAAAGTCGTTAGCCCATCGATTTACCGCAAGCCTGTCGCACTAGCTGCTACCCTAAAGCGAGTAGCCAGTTAAATGATGATGGGTCGCACGCAAGCGGTAGTTGATGTAGAGAACGTTTGTAAATTTGCTATTCTTCCGCATCTCGGAGCCAGTGAGCGACATATGATTTCACTCAGTACCTCGATCAACCCAAACCCTTCACTGAGCTTGCATGACCATATTGTGCAGCAGGGTGTGATGGTGGTGGACGATAGCAGCATGCACAGATACAGCGCGCACATGTGTTTGCGTGCTTTCGGCATCACGCAGGTGTATGAGGCTGCCAATGGGCAATTGGCGCTTGATCAACTTGCACAGCTCGACCAGATGCCCG
>CAZCJR010000069.1:0-25174 GCA_964499225.1 uncultured Cellvibrionaceae bacterium
AGTGGATGGTGCGCCTTTTTCAAATAAACCGGCGCGGATTTTTACGCGCAAAATCAGGCGCACGGCATCATCCAAACGCTCGGCAGTCACTTCGCCGGTTTTGGCTTGCGCCAACAAATTGTTGTACAGATCTTTCCAGTTGGGTTCGGGCACCATGTAAATATCCAAACCGGCCATCAATGATTCCGGGCAATCCACCGCGGTACAACCGGGAATAAAACTGTGGCCGCTCCAATCGCCTACGACTAAACCATCAAAACCCATTTGGCCTTTGAGAACATCGGTGAGCAAATATTTATGGCCGTGCATGCGGGTGCCGTCCCAGCTGGTGAAGGAGGCCATCACCGCCTGCACACCGGATTCCAGTGCACTGAAATAGCCAGCGCCGTGCATATCGCGCAGTTCTTTTTCATCGCCCTGGGTTGGGCCGCGATCTACCCCATTAAGGGTGCCGCCGTCGCCGATAAAGTGTTTGGCGGTGGCGATCACGTGGTCATTGGATAAAAATTTCTCCGAGCCGCCTTCACCTTGCAAGCCTTCTACCATCTCCCCGGCGAAAGCGCCGACGATTTGTGGGTCTTCCGACCAGCTTTCATAGGCTCGACCCCAGCGGTCATCGCGTGCGACGGCAACGGTGGGCGAGAAGTCCCAATCCAGGCCGGTCACGGCAATCTCAATGGCAGTGACACGGCCAATTTCTTTCAAGAGTGCCGGATTATTGGTTGCTCCTAGTGCGATATTGTGTGGGAACAGGGTTGCACCAACGACGTTGCCCAAACCATGGACCGCGTCCGTGCCCCACATAATCGGAATACCAATACGGCCATTGGATTTGTCTACCGAGGCGTTGTAAAAGCCATCCGCCATGGTTATCCAATCTTGCAGTGGTGCGTATTTGTTGCCGCCGGGTGTGCTGCCGCCGCCATTTAGTACTGAACCGACGTGATACTGCTTCACGTCCTCTGGGGTCAGATCCCCTATCTCTGGCTGTATCAACTGGCCGATTTTTTCTTCCAGCGTCATCTTGGCCATAAGCTCATCGATACGCGCTTCAACGGCGGGGTCTTTTTTGACCGCACTGGTAATGGCTGGCCATTCCACTTTGGCAGATTCGGCCGTGGCGACGGGCAGTGGTGTCGCCGTTGTAGCTGTAGTGTCTGTCGTTTTGGAATCGCAACCGATTAAGAAGCTTAACAAAACCGCGCCCGAGACCAGCGAGCGAAGGGGTAGTTTATTGTTCATATGTGGGAACCTATTGACCAAACAAGGAAAAACCAAATGACTAATCGCGCCAAAGGGTCGCGATAATAATCAATATTGGTTAGGTGCAGTAGCCGAAATGACTGGAGCACGAGCGTACGCCCTTAAAAGGTAGCAGTTAGTCATCGGGATACGAATAAACTTTACCCTTTATTATAAAAAAGCTGTGTATGGGGTTTGGTGACATGGGGATTGAAGTTTTAACCGCAAATCATGGCGGGCTGGAATTTTATCTATAAAAGTTGTGTCGAGCCTCTCGCGCACGAAATATTTTATATGAGATTCAATTTTAATAGCCCAAACTTGTGTTAACGGTTCAAATTCTGCGAAAAACAAACTAAAGAATATCCGTCGTTCCTCATATGTAAAAATATTGTTAGGCCAGCTCAAGTGATTTGAATCACACCAAGAAAAACTCTTCTACACTCCAAACTGGAGTAATCCCTCCACTCGTTAGGATTCAACTTATACAGCGTGCAAATTCATGCCGTTGTAGTTTTGGAGGAATCATGTTCAAAAAAAAAGAACTAACCCGCTTAGGGGACATTTTAGTCAGCAAGGGGTTAATCAGCCCCGCGCAACTTGATCTTGCGATCCAGGAGCAGTCCAGAAGAAAGCGGCTGTTAGACACATCCGATCCAAATGCAAAAGTTGCCCCAATTGGTGAAATATTAATTGAGTTGGGTTTTATCGACCAACTGCAATTAAAACGCGGCTTGAATTGGCAGCAGCGGTTGCGCCACGCTTCTATCGCCATGGCGCTCTGTGCCCCCTTTATGATGTTCGCCCCCAGCGCAGCAGCCAGTGTGGTGCGCCCTGCTCCCATCACCGTTGAAGCCGAAAATTACGCAGGGATGTCGGGTGTTATCTCAGAAAATACAGCTGATATAGGCGCCGGAAAAAATATCGGTGCCATCAGTGCTAACGACTGGATGACCTACACAGTGGATGTACCGGTGACCGGAAAATACAAAATTGTTTACCGTCTGGCCTCACCTAACAACAATGCCAAGTTTGTGTTGAAATCAGGTACCGATGTAGATCTCGCGCCAGCAATCACTGTGCCCAAAACCGGTGGATGGCAGGTGTGGAAGGATGTAGAGCAAATAGTTACTTTGCAAAAAGGGCCACAGACATTAAAAATCTATGCACAAGTTGGTGGGTTCAACTTCAATTGGTTCAAAGTGGAGAATATAGATCCGGATTCCGCATTTTCCCCAGCGCCTGCTGCTGCTCCATTCCTCAGTGTAGTAGAAGCCGAAAACTATTCCGCAATGAGTGGGGTTTGGAATGAAGCGACGGCCGATGTTGGCGGAGGGAAAAACACCGGCAATATTAATACCGGCGATTGGATGCTCTATAACAATATCGAAGTACCCGTATCGGGCACTTACAAAATTACTTATCGCGTTGCAAGTCTCAGCACTGGGGGCACTTTCCAGTTAAAAACAGGCGCAAATGTCATTGATACAGTGATTGTTCCCAAGACTGGCGGATGGCAAACCTGGGTTGATGTTGAGCGGACAGTCGCCTTGACGGCCGGTAACCATAATCTGACTCTGGTTGCTACTGCAGGGGGGTTCAACGTCAATTGGTTTAAAATTGAAAACACTGATGGTGCAGCAGCTTCGACATCAAGTTCATCTTCGATTTCATCATCTGTTGCTTCATCATCAGTTTCATCAGTTGCCTCCTCATCCATTTCATCCTCCGTTGTTTCGTCAGTCACATCCAGTGCATCTACTACTGCGCCCTTACCTGGCTCGCCAGCGCCGGGTGGCATTGTTATCCAAGCTGAAGATTACGCAACCATGAGCGGTGTTTTTAACGAGGCAACCAAAGACATAGGTGGTGGAAAAAATACTGGCAACATCAACACGGGCGATTGGATGAATTACTCCAATACCAAAGTGACACTGCCTTTTACGGGAAAATACAAAATTACTTATCGTGTTGCCAGCTTGAATGGTGGCGGTAGTCTTGCTTTAAACGAGGTGAGCACCAATGCCACTCATCAAGTTGTGAGTATTCCCAAGACGGGCGGCTGGCAAAACTGGGTGGATGTTGAAACTGAAGTCGATCTGGCAGAAGGGGATCACTATTTCACCCTATTTGCGAAAATCGGTGGATTTAATGTCAACTGGTTCAAGATTGAGCCTTTGGGTACGGCCATGCCATTAACCATTCAGTCAGAGGAATACTCTGCGATGAGCGGTATTTGGAATGAGACAACGACGGATGTTGGAGGGGGCAAGAACGCCGGAAATATTAATACTGGCGATTGGATGGACTACAAAAATGTTGAAGTGCTTATTCCCGCCACTGCAAGTTATAAAATTACATACCGTGTTGCCAGCTTGAGCGCGGGCGGAAGCTTTACCTTGCACGAAGCAGGTGGCACAACAATTTTTGATACAGTCACCGTGCCGGTAACGGGCGGTTGGCAAAAGTGGACTAGCGTTGAACGCACCGTGACCTTACCTGCCGGAAGGCATTATTTTGGAGTCAAGGCGTTGTTGGGCGGATTTAACATGAACTGGATAAAGATTGAACCGGTTGATCAAGCAACAAGTCCTGGAAGCCCGCCTGTCGTCGTTCCACCGAGTTCATCAAGTTCTTCCTCTGCCCCTGCCGTCAGTTCCTCCAGCTCATCGAAACCGGCTGTTAGCTCATCGAGTTGGTCGTCCAGTTCGTCAGCTGCATCGAGCTCTAACGGTCTTCATGTGGCGGGGCCGGTTGGCATAAGTTGGACCGCACCTAACAAACGGGAAAATGGTGATCATCTAGATATTACCGATTTAGGTGGCTATGAAATTAGGTATAAAAAGGCAAACGACTCCAAATATACCTACATCAGTATCAACGATGCCTGGACCAATACTTACAATTTTTCATGGTTGGAAGGAGATTATATTTTCCAAATTGCCGCGTTCGATAAAAACGGTGTGTACAGCCCATTTGTTGACATACAACGGCAATAATTTTTAACTGACGTTGTAGAGGATAATCGCGAACACGGCCGATTTTTGCCATGTTCGCGAGTTTTGTAAATAGCTTACAATGTCACCCCTTCAAGATGACCAGCGTCATTTTACGGGTTGATGCTCGTCCTGCAATTGCATTGCCCACATCTGCGCATATTTTCCTTGCTGCGCTAATAGCTCAGCGTGCGTACCTTGTTCAACAACCGCACCGGCATCCAACACAATAATCTGATCGGCATCCACCACGGTTGATAAACGGTGTGCGATCACCAGTGTTGTATGGCCGCTGGCAACTTCATACATCGCCGCGAGAATCGCGGCTTCCGAATTTGAATCTAATGCGCTAGTTGCTTCATCAAAAATTAAAATGGGTGAGCCTTTTAGTAATACCCGTGCAATAGCGATGCGCTGCTTTTCCCCCCCTGACACTTTTAAGCCGCGCTCGCCGACCAAAGTTTTATCGCCCTGCGGTAAACTGTTAATAAAGTTTTCCAGATGCGCCATTTTGATCGCGCGGTCAATTTGCTCGTCGCTCGCTTGTGGATTGCCGTAGGCAATATTCTCGCGAATGCTGGTATTAAACAGCACTGTATCCTGCGGCACTATGGCGATAGCGCGGCGCAAACTTTCCAGCGTGACATTGCGAATATCCTGTCCATCAATCTGGATGCTGCCGGAATGGATATCATAAAAACGGTAGAGTAGGCGCGAGAGGGTACTTTTGCCCGCGCCCGACGAACCGACAATCGCGACCTTGGTGCCCGCCGGAATGTGCAAATTGAATTGCTTTAGAATCGGGCGCTCGGAGTGATAACCAAAATCCACGTGCTTCAAATCAATCGCACCTCTGCTGACCTGCAGCGGTTGCGCATCTGTGCTATCGCTAATAGCGGGATTGCGTTTTAACAGTGCCAGCATATTTTCCAGATCAGTCAGTGAGCGGCGAATTTCACGATAGACAAAGCCGAGGAAGTTGAGCGGAATAAATAACTGGATCATATAGGCATTAATCATCGCCAAATCGCCGAGGGTCATTTCTTTATCGATTACACTCTGCGCTGCCATCCACATCATCGCTGTCATCGCCAACGCAATAATCAATGCCTGCCCGGAATTGAGCGCGAGCAGTGACATGCGGTTTTTTAATTTGGCACTTTCCCAGTTAGCAAGAAATTTGTCGTAGGTTTCTGCTTCATACTGTTCGTTATTAAAATATTTTACGGTTTCATAATTGAGTAGCGAATCAATCGCTCGAGTACTGGTGGATGAATCGGCTTGATTTGCCTCGCGCACAAATTTATTGCGCCACTCGGTCGTATAGATGGTAAACACCACGTAGATCGCCACTGCAACCAAGGTGATCACTGCGTACCAAATAGAAAAGGCAGCGGCAAAAATAATCGCCACCATCAGAATTTCAAACAGTGTAGGAACTATATTGAACATTAAGAAGCGCATCAAAAAACTGATGCCGTTAGTGCCGCGCTCTATATCGCGGCTGATACCACCGGTAGCGCGGTCAAGATGGAAGGCCAGTTCGAGTGAGTGTAAATGCTGGAATACTCGCAAACCGATTTTACGCATTGCATGTTCGGTAACGCGGCTGAATAGTGCATCGCGTATTTCACCAAAAAATACACTGCCAAAACGCAGTGCGCCGTAGAACAATATAAAAAATGCGGGCAGCACTAACTCCGGCGCGATGCTGCGATCCACGCCGTCGATAATATGTTTGAGCGCCCAAGGCATCACCAGTGTTGCGCCTTTTGCGGCGAGCAGCGCGACTACCGCAAGAATCACGCGTCCTTTGAAGTCCCACAGATACGGTAGCAAATACGCCATGCTCTGGCGCAAATTTACTTTGACATCAGCGGGGCGTAGATCTTGATTGGGATGAGCAGATAACCCGGAGGAATGCATGCCGCGCATAAAATAATCTTCTAGTGAGAGAGCGCCAGAGGGGGCGCAGGAATAGATCATCCTGCGGCTGAAATCGTGCGTAAAAGGCCTGACTCAAGAATTGGGGGCAGGTAGACGGATTACAACCTGCAGGCCGCCGAGTGGACTTTCATGCAGACTGAGTTCGCCTTTGCAGTGTTCTACTATATCGCGCACTATGCCCAAGCCCAAGCCGTGCCCCTGGATTTGTTCATCAATACGCGCGCCGCGATTTAGCACTTGTGCGCGCAACTCCGGCGCTATGCCGGGGCCATCATCATTGATGGTCAGAATAAAATTATTGTTGTCCTGCGTAATTGCGAGCGCGACTTTTTGTTGCGCCCATTTGCAGGCGTTATCGAGCAAATTTCCTAGCAGCTCCAGAATATCCTGCCTGTCCCAGGGTAGACGCAAATTCTCCTCTGCCGACCAGTTGATCGTTAACTGCCGCCCGTGAATTTGTTCGAGTGTACTCACCAAATCAGGCAATTCTGCTGCGCAGACAAAATAAGCACCAGGCAAAGCCTCGCCAGCGAGACGCGCGCGACCCAATTCGCGGCTAATACGCTCTTGCATATGCGTGAGCTGGTTACGCAAATTCTCACGCAGCTCCTGGTGGCTATTCAATTCCTGACGATTAGCGAGGCTAAATAAAATCGCCAGGGGAGTTTTTAATGCGTGGCCGAGATTACCGAGCGCATTGCGCGAGCGAGTGAGGGTATCTTCCGTGTGGTGTAAAAGGTGATTGATTTGCTGTACCAAAGACTGCAATTCCTGCGGCACTTGCGCATCCAACTGGGCGCGCTGCCCCTGTTGTAATTGCGCGATTTGTTCGCGTATTTGCTCCAATGGTTGCAGTGCGCGTGCAACTAAATGGCGTTGCAACAATACTAGTAGTAAGAGTGCGCCCAAACCGAAGCCACCACCAATCCATTGCACACGACCAAAGCTGTTGAGCATTGGAGTGTAATCCTGCGCTACGACAATCAAGATATTTTTCCCGAAGCGACGATAATCAGCGCGCACGATTAATAATTGTTGGGCTTGTGGGCCATCGACTAAATTCGGCATTAGCCCCGGTTGTTCTGGATCAGGCAAGTCAAAATCCCAGGACGACCGCGAGCGCCACTGCTGATCATCCATATGAATACAAAAATAATGGCCAGAAAAAGGGCGATGATAGGAAGCAGAAATGCGCAGTTGATCCAATTCAATACCATTGGCGCCGCGTGCGAGTGCCGCGACTAATAATTCCGCTTCGTCGCGAAGATGATTTTCCAGATAACGGCGCAAGCCCTGATCAAATAACCACAAACTTATCTGTGCGAGTATTAGCCCCACGATAATTAGCACGGCAATTAAACTGATACTCAGGCGCTGTTGAATGGAGTTAAGTGCGCGCTTCATGATTTACTTACGCAGGTATCAATACCAATAAAACGATAACCTTGGCCGCGTTTGGTTTCGATAGATGTTTTGCCGAGCTTGCTGCGTAAGTGATTAACGTGCACTTCTATCACGTTGGAATCACGTTCGGTCTCACCGTCGTAAAGGTGATCATTGAGTTGGCTCTTGGAAATAATTTTTCCGCAGTGCAACATAAAATAACGCAACAAACTAAATTCGGCGGCGGTTAATTCAATCGGTGCGCCCTCTTTAATAACGGTTTGATGTTCTTCATCGAGTTGCAATCCCGCAACATCCAATTGTGGTTGATTTGCTTGCCCGTGAGCGCGGCGCAACAGCGCTTGAATGCGCAGCTGTAATTCTTCGGGGTGAAAGGGTTTGGTGAGGTAATCATCAGCGCCGGCTTTTAAACCGTCGATGCGCTCTGCCCAATGGTCGCGCGCGGTGAGAATTAATACCGGGCGATGCATTCCGGTGGCACGCCATTCGCGCAAAATTTCCAGACCAGATATTCCGGGCAGACCCAAGTCGAGCAAAATTAAATCATAAGGCTCAGTTGCGCCCTGGTAGAGCGCATCGCGGCCATCGGCCAGCCAGTCGACGGCGTAGCCAGCACGCTGCAAATCAGCAGTGAGCTCATCGGCGAGGGCAACGTTATCTTCAACGATCAGTAACCGCATTAATCGTCTTCCTCGTCTTTTAAAATCTTCCCGGTATGTGCGTCAATTTCGAGTTCGCGCACTACGCCATCGCGTGTGGCAAGTTCCACTTCATAAATGTAAATGTCGTCATCTTCTTCCAATTCCACTTCAAGTAAACTGGATTGCGGATGGCGCTGCGCGACAAGTGCCAACAATGTTTCTAACGGAATTATCCGCCCCTGTTCGCGCAGACGCAGAGCTTCATCTTGCGAAAGATCGCGCGCGCTGACCCCCAAGGTGAGCGCGGCGAGAGAAATATAGAGTGTTATGCGCGTAATGGTTTGCATCACAGTCGATTCAGTAATGGATTCTGAACGTTAATCATCCTGATGGTTTTTGAGTATCTCGCCGCTAGTGGCGTCCAGCTCCAGATCCCATTCGACGCCTTTGGCATCAACCACTTCCAGTTGATAAATATAGCGGCCATATTCATTCTCCAGCTCCGTCTCGCGAATGACTCCGCTGGGGTGTTGTGCCAGTGCCAGGTCATTGAGTTTCTCAAACGATTGGATCGTACCAGAATCACGCAATTTCAGCGCCTCATCTGGCCCCAGATCACGCGCCTGTGCGCTACCAGCGAGGTTAACCAAGCCAGCGATCAATAGGTATTTATAAATGGGTTTCATGGTAGTGCTCCTGAAGCAGAGATCGAACAAATAGTGTTTTAACGCTGAACAGGTTAAACAGGCCGGCTTAAACCAAACTTAATTTAGCCGGAGGCTATTTAACGGCGCTGTGCAGTAAGTGCATTGACGCCTAAATCGGGCTTGTGGATACTGCGCGGGTGCAGCTTGTATTACTTGTGACAGGAACCTGGATAAGAGCGGATTGCTCACGGAACCCGATGATCAAGGACTGAACTGCCCGGCACCCCTAACGACACAACAGAGAAATCACCTAAAGGACATGAGTATGCATCTGCTCTCTTTCCCCCGCACTTGCCTGCGTGGAGCCAATCTATTGCGCGCAATTTTTCTACTCGCGCTAATCTGCTCCGGTCAATCCCTTAACGCTGCGGAAACCACATCTAAACACACCCCGCTGCCGCTGGAAGTTTTTTACAAAGGCGAATTGATTGAAGACATCGAACTCTCGCCCGATGGTACGCATTTACTTGCGTTGAAAAATGTGGGTGGCGATACGGTGGTGATGGTGCTTGAAATTGAGAGCGGTAAGGTTTTTTATCCCACAAAAACCGATAACAAACAATTTAAATTTAATTGGGTTACCTGGGCAAACAACGACCGGATATTAATGAGTTTGCGTTTTGATAGCCGCATGTTTAATGGCGTTAAATATATGCAGACACGTCTGCTCGCAACTGATGCAAAAAAACCCGGCAAAATGATAACGCTGGTTAAACCTGATGACGATGCCAATTGGGTCAGCCAATTTCAGGATAGAGTTATTAGTTACTTGCCTGAGGATCCTGACCATATTTTATTGAGTGTGGATCGCGAAATGCCACTGCATCAAACCGTGTACAAAGCGAATGTCTACACCGGGAGATTAAAGCGTGTAAAAAAACATTCACCCTCTGTGCGTTCCTGGTATGCAGATCGCGCCGGTAATGTACGTATCGGCGAACACTACGACGATAAAAAACGCAAAGTCACTTACAAAGTATTAGATAGCGCCACCAATAAATGGGTTGTCGCTTGGCAGTATGTTGTATTTGACGAGCCATCTATCGATATCGCCGGTTTCGGCAACAACCCAAATGAACTCTATATTTTTGCCGATCACGAGGGGCGTCAGGCGCTGTTCAAAACCGATTTATCCAAACCCGGATATCCGCGTGAGCTGGTGTTGAGCGATCCGGACTATGATGTAACCGGTCGGTTGATTTACTCCACTGCACTTAAAGAAGTGGTGGGCCTTTACTACAACGATGGCAATTCCAAAAGTGTATTTTGGAACAAGGAATTTCAAGCCTTTCAGGCCGGTTTGGATAAAGCATTGCCAGACACACGCAATTACATTGGTAGTATGAGTAGCGATGCGCGCAAGTACATTTTATTTACTACCAATAATACTAACCCTGGCACTTATTTATTCGGTGATCGTGACCAAAAAATCATTACCCCAATCGCCACCACATATCCTGATTTAACTGAAGACGTATTGGTCGAAAAAGAATCGCGTACCTACAAAGCGCGCGATGGTTTGGAATTGGAAGGCTTTTTATCGCTACCCAAGACGTTTTCCAAAAAACCTACCGCCACCATCATTCTGCCCCATGGTGGCCCAATGAGTGAAGACGGTGTAAGTTTCGATATGTTTTCAACTTTTATGGCCAATCGCGGTTATGTTGTATTCCAACCCAATTTTCGCGGCTCATCCGGCTACGGCCATGATTTTATGATGCGAGCCGTGGGCGGTTATGGTTTGGAAATGCAAGATGATCTTGAAGATGCAGTGAAATATCTGGTTGATGAAAAAATTGCCGATCCGAAAAAAGTCTGCATTGTCGGCGCCAGCTATGGCGGCTATGCCGCACTCATGGGCGCCACCAAAACGCCAGATTTATTTCAGTGTGCAATCAGTTTTGCAGGCATGTCGGATCTAGTCAGAATGCGTAACAGTTATCGCAACTTCACCAACAAAAATACGGCGCGCAAACAGTTCGGTGAAGACAAAGCACAACTTAAAGAAACTTCACCGGTGCGTATGGCTGAGCGGGTAAAAATTCCTATCCTGTTGATTCATGGCAAAGACGACACCTCTGTACCCGTAATACAAAGCCGCATTATGGCCGATGCATTGAAAGACGAGGGCAAAGTGTATGAGTACATCGAGCTCGAAGACGGGACCCACTATTTGGACTATTATCCTGATCGCAAACAAACGTTTGAGGCAATAGAAAACTTCCTGAAAAAATATTTACCGATCCAGGATTCTTAACCACCAGTAGCCCCCTCGCAAACAGTGCAGCCAGCATGGCTGTGCTGTTTTTATGCACACAAGGTCTTTTCCCGTCATTCGATGAGAGTGCTATCATGCGCGCGACCTAACTCCTTAACTCCGAGCGCCGATGAAAATACCCAAACGCTTACAGCCATTAGTTGATGATGGCTTGATCGATGAAGTCCTGTTCCAGTTGATGAGTGGCAAAGAGGCGCAAGTCTTTGTGGTGCGCGCCAACGATGAAATCCGCTGTGCCAAAGTCTATAAAGAGGCCAATAAACGCAGCTTCAAACAGGCGGTGCAGTATCAAGAGGGCCGCACCGTGCGCAACTCGCGCCGCGCCCGCGCCATGTCCAAAGGCACTCGCTTTGGCCAAAAAGAAGCGGAAGATGCCTGGCTGAATGCCGAAGTCGATGCCCTGTACCGCCTCGCGGAAGCCGGTGTGCGCGTGCCCACGCCTTTCTGGTTTTTGGAAGGCGTGCTGGTGATGGAGCTGGTAGTTGATGAAGATGGCGACCCGGCCCCACGCCTGGACGATGTCGCCTTTGATCCGGATACCGCACGCGAATACCACGCCCAAATGATGATGGAAATTGTGCGCATGCTCTGCGCCGGTCTGGTTCACGGCGACTTGTCTGAATTTAATGTGCTGGTTGATCACAGTGGCCCCGTGGTTATCGACCTGCCGCAAGCCGTAAACGCCGCTGGCAACAACAACGCCAAAATGATGCTCACGCGCGATGTAAATAATATGCGCGACTATTTCGGCCAGTACGCGCCGGATTTATTAGTCACCCATTACGCCGAAGAGATTTGGGATTTGTTCGAACACGGCAATCTGCACCCGAACGTAAAACTCACCGGCGAATTTGCCGAGAGCAATGTCGATGCCGATATCGCCACTATGATGCGCATCATCGAACACGCCAAAGAAGAAGAGGACGATCGTAAAGAGCGCGAGCGCATGGCGCGCGATGGGGAGTTTTAACAACACCGGTCTTTACAGCACGGGCAATAATCTTATTGCCCGTGTCCTACCAAAATTTAATTCATCCTGCTCCACACTCAACGTGCTTGAATTGATGCAGGGACTATTCTCGTAGAACACTTCCGTTAATAATTTTTATCAGTAGCTTAATCAACGCGATACAACAATAAATTTGCATCTACGTAAGTCTTCGTATATATTTTACGAAGGCTTACGTAGTTTGAGCTAATTCTCTTTTCCTGGAGCAAGTTATGGCCACACCAACCCCCGCCGAATTAGAAATTTTGCATGTGCTTTGGCATTGTGGTGAAGCCAAAGTCCAGGCGGTGAATGACAAACTCAGCGAAAGCAAACCGGTTGGTTATACCACCACGTTAAAAACCATGCAGATCATGGAGCAGAAAGGTTTACTAGGACGCAAAAAAGATGGCAAAAGCCACATTTATTTTCCGCTAATTGCGCAGACAGATACCCAAAGCTCCATGCTGGAAAAACTACTCCAAAGTGTCTTTGGTGGGTCAAAATCCCAGCTTGTTATGCAGTTGCTCGGCAATAAAAAAGTATCAAAAAAGGAGCTGGACGAAATAAAAAAATTTCTCGATAACATGGAGAAATAATCATGCAAACAATTGCGAGCATCTTGCATCAAGACTGGATTAATTCGCTCGGCTGGACACTTTTACACTCTCTATGGCAATACGCCGTTATTGCTGCAAGTTGTGCTCTGTCGTTATTGTTTACCAGAAACCTTTCTGCTAATGCTCGCTACCTGATTGCCCTTGGCGGTCTGCTGCTGTGCGCAATGATCAGCGCATTCACTTTCTATAATTATCAGCAGGCCAGCACAGAAATTATTATGCAGCCAGCACAATACTCGGCTGCAGTACAGATTTTTGCAGAGAAAAATCTTTTTAGTCTGGTGAGAGTTATCAATGAACATATTAGTAGTATTGTAATCATCTGGCTGTGCGGATTTTTGGTGTATAGCCTAAAGACACTACTGGATTATCTCTACTGCCAGCAACTTAAAAACCAACACATCACGGCCACACCCGAAAGATGGCAGGCGCTATTTGTAACGCTTTCTGAAAAAGTTGGCGTTAACCCAAATATCGAGCTGCGCATTTCTACAATAGCTAGCGCCCCTTGTGTTATTGGCTTTTTAAAACCGGTGGTACTACTTCCGATAGGTGTATTACTGGGAATGAGTCAACAGCAAATAGAAGTAATTTTGCTCCATGAGCTTGCCCATGCGCGTCGCCATGATTATTTAGTCGGACTACCGCAAGCTATTATAAAAACCCTGTTCTTTTTTAACCCGTTTTTGCAGTGGATTTCCCATCAAATTGATAAGGAGCGTGAACATGCCTGTGATGATGTTGCAGTAGGTATTAGTCAAAACCCCCTTTTACTCGCCACTACTTTGAAGGAATTTGCAAATATGAGCATCAATCAGAAACCTGCTATGAATATCACCGGCAATAAACTCTTATTAACCCGCATCACTCGCCTTTTTCACACGCAAGAGCGAGCCACAAAATCCCGCCACAGTTTGGCTGCAAGTTTGCTGATTATTTTGTCCAGCTTGGTGATTGCTTTGTGCGTCCAGGCCAAACCTGAAAATGACAAAACAATATCAATCAAGGTTACAAAGGTTGCGGTGCAAGATGCGATGGCCGAGGTTAACAAAAAGTGTGGCAGTAACGAAATACTTCCAGCGGCAGCAAATGATGAGATAACCTTGGTGCTGGAGGATATTTCCTGTGAAAAAGCCTTACAACTTTTAAAAGATTTTGCAGCAGAAGCGCCAGTGGAAAAAATCGAAAAAGCAGAAGGCTAGTGCTCATATGAATCAAACACGGCATCTATTTCAGGTGCCGTTCACTCGTAGTGAGTTCCCATTTGCATCCACAAATACTAGACTGGTGGTGAAGGTCGTCCTGTAAATGATTATGTGGATATAAAATAATGACGATAGGTATCTGCCCCAAGTGCCGCTATCAACGGCAATCCTTTGATCATAATATCCACCCGGATATTTGCCCGAACTGCGGCATTGTCTACAGCAAATTTATTGCCAAACAAACGCAAGAAAACCTGCCGAACCAATCTGAGCCAGAGTCAACGTCAAAAGGCGAAGTAGCGGGAGCTGCTAAGCTACGCCAACAGCTTATTACCGCTTTTCTCTACGTGCCGGAACGTATTGATGTTGGGGCATTCTGGACGCGTGTTGCCTGTCTCGTCGCTTTTGCCATTTGGGGTGGCTATTTTATAACTGCCGGTGTGAATTGGGAAAAGATTGGCAGTTCGTTTATGCACAATATCAATCTGCCTTTTCACGAATTCGGCCATATTTTATTTATGCCCTTCGGCGAATTTATGATGATTCTCGGCGGCAGTTTATTTCAGGTGCTGCTACCACTGGCGTTAATGTGCGTATTTGTATTCAAACAGCGCGATACGTTCGCGGGCAGTATCACGCTGTGGTGGAGCGGGCAGAGTTTCATCGATGTATCACCCTATATCGCCGATGCCGAATATCGCGCGCTCCCGCTAGTGGGTGGCCGTGGCGAGGAATCGCACGACTGGGGAAATTTGTTGACCATGATGAATGCGTTGGACAGCACGCAAGCAGTTGCCAATTGCAGTTTCGCAATCGGTACAATCCTAATTATTGCAGCACTGGTGTGGGGCGGATTTATTATTAAGGCGCAGCAGCAAAACCTGATCTCAACGAATGACTAATTGAAGTAGGACGCGCAAGTTTTACGGCAATAAAACCATTGAATTATTGAAATCATTCTTACTCTGCTGACGATAGCCACAGGTTAATCAACGTCTCGATTTTTTCCAAATCATATTGTCGAAGCGCGCTTATTAGTTGTTGATATCGCTGTCTGCCCAATTCTTCAGCCATTAATTCCATGATGATTTTTTTGCTAGCATTCATATCGCCGCTGGCTGCTGAGGCAGCCAGCTTTTGCAATGTTGCTTTGAGAAGATGTAAATCCACATTCGCATCATCAACACTATTGTCTTCGTGTGCGGATTCAGTCACACCATCAAAGTTGACCTGTGCATAATTCTGTAATGCTTTAAAGACATCTTCAAACGCGTAGGGTTTGCCGATAAATTCCTGGAAACCTTGAGCAAGATAATAAGTGCGTTCATGTTCCAAACTGGAGGCAGAGACTGCCACCATTGGCGTATGGTTGTAGGCGGGCAATACGCGTAAACGGCGCAACATTTCCAGGCCATTTAAATGCGGCATGCGGATGTCGGTAAAAATAATATCGAACTGCTGCGCCTGGCACATCGCAAGACCTTCGCGGCCGTCGTGGGCGGCGTAGGTTTCGCAGCCGATTTGCTGCAGCAGATCGACCAGAATTTCACAGCTAGCTTGATCGTCTTCCACCACTAATACTTTGCATTGGCTACCGAGTTGCAGGTGCTGCGTTTGTTGGTGGGTGTCGCGTGCATCTAACACAATATTTTCGCTCATCAGCGGCAAACGTAAATGCGCGAGTGTGCCCTGACCTAGAATACTGGAGAGCTGTAAGCTGCCACCCATTCCTTCGGCGAGGTGGCGTGAGAGAGTGAGTCCGAGGCCGGTACCACCTGCATCTTCGCCCGCCTGCCCCTGTTTAAACGCAGCAAATAATTCCGCTAATTCCTGTTCCGAAATACCAGGGCCGGTATCTCCAATGACAAATTCCACTTCACCCGCGAGATGTGCCACATACAAACTCACGCTGCCCTCGGGGGTGAATTTAATGGCATTGCCTAATAAGTTTAATAATATCTGGCCGATTTTTTGGCGATCACCTTTTACAATGTAGGGACTCGGTAAGTCGACTTGGGTAATTAAATTCAGCCCTTTATTTTGCGCACGCTCGGCCATGATAGTTTGAATATCAGCGACTTCCTGATGCAAATCGAAATACTCTTTGCGCAGATTGAGCACGCCTGATTCGATCTTGGATAGATCCAATACATCATTAATCAAACCCAACAAACGTTGGCTCGCTACTAAAATTAATTGCAAGCGCTCGCGCTGGTTGCCGGCAATTTTTTCGTCGCGCATCAGCAATTGGGTGTAGCCGAGTACGGCATTCAGCGGTGTGCGAATTTCGTGGCTCATATTGGCAAGGAAGCGGCTTTTTGCACGCGTGGCTTCTTCTGCTGCATCTTTGGCGAGCGATAATTGTTTTTCCGCTTCTTTTTGCGCAGAAATGTCACGCCCTATACCGAGAATACCCACTGCGTTGCCCTGCTCGTCGCGCACGGCAACTTTTAATGTATCTAACAGATACTCTTCTTGCTCACTGACTCTTATTGATTGCTCGTAGCGATGCAGCTCGCTGGTTTTTAACGCTTGCTGATCATTGTGACGAAAAAAATCGGCGAGATCGCGCGCTACCAACTGGTCTTCCGTTTTGCCGATAATATTGTTTTCCGTCTGGCCCAACATTTTGGCAAAGGCCCTGTTGCAGCTGATATAAACGCCTTCCAAATTTTTAAACCACACTGGATCGGGAATATTATCAAGCAAGCTGCGCAAATGCTGTTCGCGCGCGCGCAGCGCGGTTTGCGATTCCTGCAACTGCTCCTGGGTTTGTTGGCGCTGCACGACTTCATTGAGCAACCAATCGTTAGCTTTGCGAAGTGCCTGGGTATGGGATAAGACTTCAGCTTCAAGGCGCGTTTGATTTTCGCGCAAAAGCTCATCGTGCTTCTGGCGCGTGCGAATGTAGGCGGTTAGTAATCCGATGAGTGTTAAACCCAATGCAAGTGCTGAAAATTGCAACCAGCTCGGTTGATACCAAGGCCGCGGATCAAGTTGCGCGGCGAGTGTCATTTCACGCGCAGCGGTGGCTAAGCGCAGCGCTTCGCTGTGTTCGATATAGCCCAGGGCCGACACCAAAAAAAATACCATGCCAACCCCGGCACACAACAACAAAAATGCTTGCGCATGGGTATTCTGGCGAATACGTGGAATTAATAACCAGGTAAAGAGCGCAGTCACTATCAACATTCCGATACTGTCGCCCATCCACCAGAATGCCCAGGTTTTCCCCAGCTCGCTAGCAGGTACCACACTCATTGCATTCAATGTATAGACACCAATGCTCGATGAAATAATCGCGCAAACAAAGATGCTGGCGATAAAAATGAGCGTGCGCCGCAGATTGACTAATAGATTACTGCTCAACAAACCACGATTAATGCGAGCCACAATTAACGCCTGCAATACAGCGGCGCTGCTATTAAGTGCAGCTGCGCCCCAAGTGATGTAACTGCGCTCAAAGAGAGGATCAAATTGTAAAAATTGTATTGCGAACAGAGCGCCTAAAAAAAGCCCCGGCACTACCCGCATGCCAAATAATAGCAACCCGAATAATGCCAAGCCTGCTGCTGGCCAGACCAATGAAACCTGCGAAGTGAGTGAGCTCCAGGCTATACCGAATTGAAAAAATAAAAAATAGGTCAATGCAAAACCCAGGTTCAGCAGTGGCAATTTAGCGAAGAGATAAAGCGATTTGCGAGAGAGCTTTGGCACCGGCACACACCTTGTGAGGGTCAGGCGTTAATTACGACAAGCATTTTTCCAGCGCCTGATAATTCAGTTCTTCCGGGCGGTGATGGTGGTAGCCTTGCCCCCAAATCACCCCGAGCTTGTGTAACTGAGTGGCAACTTCTGCGGTCTCGACAAATTCAGCGATGACTTCTTTGCCGAGCGATACCGCCATTTCCGCAATGGATTTTACCATTGCATAGTGCGCTGGATCGGTATCCATATCGCGCACAAAAATGCCGTCGATTTTTATTGTGTCGAACGCAAGCTGATGCAAATAGGCATAGGAAGCAAAACCACTGCCGAAATCATCCAGCGCAAAATGGCAGCCTAGCTCGCGCAGGGTTTGCATAAATTGTCGCGCAGAATCCACATTGACTATGGCTTGCGTCTCGGTGATTTCAAAACAGAATTTATTGGCGGGCAAATTATAGGTGGTGAAACTGTTGATAATAAATTGTGCGAACTGTGGCTCGCGAATGGAAATGGCTGAGAGGTTAATTGACACCATGTCTAACTGCTCAAGCAGTTGTGGGTGCTGGGCGAACAGATTCAAGGTAGAGCCGATGATCCACTTATCCAGCTCGGGAATTAAATGCAAGCGCTCAGCCGGGCCGATAAATTCGCCGGGTGAAATCATCCGTTGATTTGGCCCATCCCAAAGGCGCATTAGCACTTCCAGACGATATTGCGGTTGCGCGATGCCAGCGCCAGCGGGTAAAAACTCAATCATTTGGAAATAAGCGCGAAACAATTGATTGTGCACTGCGTCGACCAAACGCGAGGCCCAGTTAATGTTCTCTTTGTGCAGATTGCTGCGTTTGGCTGCTTCTTCGTAACTGAAAATGCCGCCGCGCGCCTCGCATTTGGCAACAAAAATCACTTCATCCGCAGCGAGCATCACCTGGTCGTAACTCACCATAATGCGGGTGAGCGGCACAGTGGCAATCGAGGCGGCGAGTTTGAATTGGCGATCTTCCCACTGGAAATTAAATTGCTCCAGGTGCTTCAAAATATTTTGCGCGAGTGCCAAACCTTTATCGCCCTCGTCGCAGTGAGTGACTACCGCAAAACGGTCGCCGCCGAGCCGCGCAAAAAAATCATTGCGGGTTAATAAGCCGGCGATGCTATCGGAGAACTGCCGCAACAACTCATCGCCCGCGATACAACCGCAGCTTTCATTAATGAGGCGGAAGCGATCAATATCAATTAATAAAAACGAAGCGTTAATGTCTTGCACTTGAATGCGTGCAAGCAGCTCGGAAACATAGGCTTCAAGGGCGTTGCGGTTGTGCAGGCGGGTTACAAAATCGTGGGTGGCGAGGTAGTTGAGGCGGTCTTGCATGTAGCGCCGCTCGTTAATTTCTTCGCGCAACTGCCTATTGGCGATGGTCAGCTCGGCGGTGCGTTCACGCACTTTACCTTCCAGCTCGCGATTAAAGGATTTCAGCTCCGCCAACATCATCTGCCGCTCAAGCTGGTGGCGCACTCGCGAGCGCACCTCGTCGGCATTAATGGGTTTGGTAATGTAGTCGGCACCGCCAACGCGGAAGCCCTGGCTGATATCGTCGGCGCGCGCGGTGACAAAAATAATCGGAATTTCGGTGGTGGCCAGTTCGGCCTTGAGGCGGGTGCAGACCTCGAAGCCGTTCATGTCCGGCATCATCACATCGAGCAGGATCAAGTCCGGCAGACGCCGCGCCGCAAGCTCCAGGGCGCGCTCGCCAGAGGTGGCGACAATCAATTGGCAGTCCAGATCCTCAAGAATTCCACTGAGGACATCCAGATTTTCGGGGGTATCATCGACCAGCAGAATACGCGTCGAGCTCGACATGACAATAAAGTCCTTAACTATTGTTGTCATTCGATAATAGCAGACGCTAAAAGAATAGCTACGCGCCGGTTATGAAGATTTGTTAGGGTAAATCATAGCCAGTGCGATTGATGATCTAAGCGCCAAAACAGTGCTTTTAGGAAGCACTGTTTTAGTACCCAATGCCTACTTTCTAACGCTTGGTACGATTTTCTGCACGCTGGATTATTTCCTAAACCACAGCGCTACCACGCCGATCGCGGCCAGCATAATAGTCGAAGGTGACACGTCGGTTGTGATCCAATCGCGCAGCACTGCAGAACCTTGCAAATCCTGATATAAGAAATAACCGGCAGCGCTAAAGGCAAGTAATGCGATTAGCTTACGCCGCCCGCGGTGCTGTTGAAGATTGCGATGAGCAACATCAGCTTCCAGCGCATCCAATTTTTGGGCGATGAGCGGCAATTGTTGCAAACTGTTGAAGATAAGATCCGGCACCTGCGGGAATTTTTCCATCCACTCGGGCGCATAGCGTTTGAGTTCGCCCCACAGGGATTTGGGGTGGAAACGGTTTTTCAGCCAGCGCTCCAAAAACGGATGAGCCGTCGCCCACAAATCCAGGTCGGGATATAACTGGCGACCCAGGCCTTCAATATTGAGCAGGGTTTTTTGTAACAACACTAATTGCGGCTGCACTTCCATCTCAAAGCGGCGCGCCGTGCGAAATAAACTTAGCAGTACATTTGCGAAAGAAATGTCCTTAAGCGGTTTGGCAAAAATCGGCTCGCACACCGTGCGCACTGCCGCTTCCAATTCTTCTACGCGCACCGTGCTGGGCACCCATCCGCTTTGTACATGCAACTCGGCAACCTGGCGATAATCGCGGCGGAACATGGCGAGCAGGTTGCGCGCTAAATAGTATTGGTCTTCACGGGTGAGCGATCCGACAATCGCCATATCGATGGCAATATATTGCGGCAGTTGCGGATTTTTAGTGGAGACAAAAATATTGCCGGGGTGCATATCAGCGTGGAAAAAATTGTGCTCGAACACTTGCGTGAAAAAAATCTCCACGCCGCGTTCGGCGAGTTTTTTCATGTCGGTATTTTGTATTGCCAATGCACTTAAGTCAGTGACCGGAATGCCATAGATACGCTCCATCACCAGCACATTTGCACGTGTGTAATCCCAGTAAATTTCCGGCACGTACAGAAGCGGTGATTGTAAAAAGTTTCGGCGCAATTGTGAGGCATTGGCGGCTTCACGCTGTAGATCTAACTCATCAAAAATCGTGGTCCGATAATCTTCCACAATTTCCACTGGATGCAGGCGCTTGCCATCAATAGTGTTCTTTTCTACCCAGCGAGCCACCAGCAATAATAGCTCTACATCCTGCGCGATAATATTTTCAATGCCGGGGCGGACTACCTTGATGACTACCTCGCGCCCGTCTTTTAATACTGCGGTATGAACTTGTGCGACTGATGCTGAAGCAAGCGGCGCATGATCGTAACTTGCAAAAATGTCGCCGACTTTTGCACCCAGCGAGGTTTCGACTATACGCTGGAATTCTTCGTTGGCAAAAGGCGCTACATTGTCTTGCAGATGATTGAGCTCTTGCACTATATCGTCGGGAACCAGATCTGGCCGTGTAGAAAGTAGCTGGCCAAATTTTACAAAGATTGGCCCCAGGTCTTCGCAGGCGCGGCGCAGGCATTCACCGCGCGACATTTTTTCACCACTGGCAGAGAGTGGTTTGGGGAAGAGCGCAAAGAAAAACAGTAGGATTCGTGCGGCAACCGGTAAGTTTGCAGGCAGTAATTGATCGAGGCGATAGCGTGCGAATACGCGCAGGATTTTTAAAAAACGGAAAAAAACAATCACGGATTCGAGTTCTCTTTAATGTTTTTTCTATTAACGATCGCTTCTACCCGCGCTGCTGCGCGGTCTACCGCTAAACGTAGGTCATCAACCTGACTGTAAAAATCCTCCAGCTCGGGTTTGCCCGGCAGGAGTTTTAGTTCTTCAGTCAGAAATTCGCCGGTGAGACGTTGGGCGCTTGTCGCGCGGTCTTTTGCCCAACCGAATTTTCCGCGGATCATTTGCGCAGTTTGGTGGCCGATAATGTCGCCGGTGAATTGGCTAAGCATTTCTTCCCAGTCGATATCGAGATTTTTCATCAACCGCTGCAGGTCGGCGAGCAGGCTTAAATCGCCCATCACCGTTACACCGCTGTCTTTTAAATTGTGGCTCTCGGTTTGACTTAGTTGAGCTAAGGCCAGCAGTGATCCCGTAATGCGCGTATCGACATCACCTTCCCAATTGCCCATCAAACGCAATTCGTCATCCATCGGCATCACAAAAAAATTCAGCGCCGGTGCGG
Organism: uncultured Cellvibrionaceae bacterium; assembly: GCA_964499225.1. GTDB lineage: Bacteria > Pseudomonadota > Gammaproteobacteria > Pseudomonadales > Cellvibrionaceae > Cellvibrio. Next base: position 21,957 of record CAZCJR010000069.1, read on the forward strand.
TAATTTGCAGGGCGAGAATTTTGCCTTCCAACTGTGCAAGGCCGATACGCGTGGCCGGGTCGTAACGCAGCGCGGCATTTAGCATTTTTTCGGCGCTGGCGAGTGCAGCAATGGTGAAAGTAGTAGCCATTAAGGTTTGATGCCTTTGTGCAGTGCGACTATGCCGCCGGTCATGTTGTGAAATTCAGTGCGCACAAAACCGGCGTTATCCATCATGTCTTTCAACGTTTGCTGATCCGGGTGCATACGAATCGATTCGGCGAGGTAGCGATAGCTCTCGGCATCGTTAGTCACCAGCTTGCCCATAAACGGCAGCACCTTAAATGAATAGGTATCGTAAATTTTGCTGAGGATTTCGCTTTGCGGTTTGGAGAATTCCAACACCAATAAGCGGCCGCCGGGTTTTAATACGCGCTGCATGGAACGCAAGGCCATATCTTTGTCAGTGACGTTACGCAAACCAAAGGCGATGGTGATGCAATCAAAGGTGTTATCAGGAAAGGGTAGGAATTGTGCATCGCATTGGGCGAAATTGATATTGCCGGCGATGCCGCGATCGGTCAGCCGGTCGCGCCCTACGCCGAGCATCGAGGCATTAATATCGGCGAGAACCACTTGCCCATTCGCGCCGACCAACTTGGCAAACTGATAACTCAAATCGCCGGTGCCGCCCGCGATATCCAATACTTTGTGCCCGGCGCGCACGCCCGAGGCTTCAATGGTGAAACGCTTCCACAGGCGATGTACGCCGGCCGACATCAAATCATTCATCACATCGTATTTGGCGGCGACTGAGTGAAAGACCTCGGCGACACGTTCGGCTTTTTCTTCGACAGGGACTTCCTGAAAGCCAAAGTGGGTGGTTTTTTTATCGTTCATAGTGGAATCCAAAGGCAGGCAACCCAAGCGGGCAGGGTGGCGGCATTGTACTGGCATTGAGTGGACATTGCACAGCGGCACTTGGTTTAGGGCATGGGGTTACTTGGTTTACGGCAAGGAGCAACGGGGGTGCCATACGGTGGGAGTGAGATGTCGGACAACTACTGCGGATAGAAAATTTTGTTAGTGTTTCAGCCGTCATTGCGTAAAATCGCCGCCACTATCGATTCGTACCCCATCGCCATTACCTTCACAGCGCGGAGGAAGTAACAGCTTATGCGCGCCTCTGGATTTTTGACCTTTCTGTTTATTGTTGCCCCGATGGTCGCCCACACCAGCCAAGCCGACGACCTTAAGCCGTTTACTACTGATGGCTGCTCGATGTGGATTGATGGCACATTGGATCAGCCCAACCTCTGGCGCCATTGTTGTGTTGCCCATGATCTGGACTACTGGCAAGGCGGTAGCGAGCAACAGCGTAAAAAGTCCGATGAACGCATCCAGACCTGTGTCAAAGAAGCGCAAGGCTCGGGCATGGCAAATTACATATATAAAAATGTGCGCTGGGGCGGCAGCCCTTACTGGATGTCCCTGTATCGCTGGGGCTACGGCTGGAATTATCTGGACGGTCTCTGGCCGCGCGGCTACAAAGTACCGACGCCGGAAGAGCAGCAGCTAATCAACCAGGCTATGCCCGCTGCACTTCAGGTGATTGCCGAGGATGCTGTTAAACATCCGATCTTACCCTCCAGTAATTCGAGCAGTAGTTTTAGCGCTTCCGCTAGTAGTGAATCAATTGACGAATCACCCGCCAAATAAGGGCGAAGGTGGTATTTAAACCAGTACTCCGTGCAGTAACGCACAAATATTCATCTTCCCAAGTGTTTGAATAGGCCAGTTATCGGGTGTGTCGGCCGATAATTCCGATTGCTCACATTATCGGGGCTAGTCCCCAAGGAACTCGCTATGCAAACGATTCTGCGTTGGGCTCTGCGGTGTTTGGCCGCTGCAACTCTCGCCATTTCTCTGCCCGCCTCTGCTTATTTACAATTTACCTACACAAGTCAGCCGTTACCACTTACATCCTATCTGGTGGACGGATGGCCCTATGATGTGGGAGTGCTGCCACCCCTCGGATTCAGACTATCCTTCAGCGCGCCCGAGCAGGATCTTTCATTGCACCCGCTAACGCATTTTGTCGGTGAGAACTTTACCTTTAATCTGATTTCGCCTGATGCGGACAGCATCATCAATTACCCTATCGATATCAAACCATCCTCCTATGGCCAGGTGAGCCTGAACGACGAAGGTGAGGTTGCAGGCTGGAATTTGATGCTGCAAATGACCGAGTTGATTACCCCTGACACTGATATGCTTTTTTACGAATTGCATGATCATGAGATCGGAGTCGCCTCCAGTAGTGAGACGGGCGATCAGCTTACCTTTCGTTTTCACCCCACTTTATGGCGTGGATACTGGCTGCAACTCGCTCAGCTCGAAATCACCTACGCAGATACCACCAGTGGCCATTGGACGGTGGAGAAGTTCTCCGTGCCGGAGCCTCGCTTGGTCGGACTATTATGGATCGGCTTGCTGGTGCTGTTCTGGTCAAGACAGCAAGGCAAAAGACGCATCGCGCATCGATAAAAATCGAATTATCGACACTTAACGAAATGGTGCATGAAACAAACGCACCAAAATATGTTTGAAATCCGTTAACTAGATTACAATTGCGCCCCCGGGTGATATGCCCGGGGCAATTTTACTGTAACAGCGTCTGGCTATTCTTGGCCTACCCTTCAGGTACGCCGGTTAGACGATTCACACCACCCAGAGGCGGTCACGTCGGCAAGTGTTAACTCCAGCCAACTCTATAATGGAGACCCCATGAAATTTCGTTTTCCCATTGTCATTATTGACGAAGACTTTCGCTCCGAGAACACCTCGGGTTTAGGCATACGCGCACTCGCGGATGCCATCGAAAAAGAAAGCTGGGAGGTAGTTGGTGTAACCAGCTACGGTGACCTGTCGCAATTCGCGCAGCAACAATCGCGGGCCTCTGCGTTTATTTTGTCGATCGACGACGAAGAATTTGGTGCCGGTTCACTTGAAGAGACCGACCACGCACTCAAATCCCTGCGCGCCTTTGTGGAAGAGATTCGCTACAAAAACGCCGACATCCCGATTTATCTGTACGGCGAAACGCGCACCTCGCGCCATATCCCCAACAATATTTTGCGCGAGCTGCACGGCTTTATTCATATGTTTGAAGACACGCCGGAATTTGTGGCGCGCCATATTATTCGCGAAGCCAAATCCTATCTCGATGGCCTCGCACC
>CAZCJR010000070.1:0-24520 GCA_964499225.1 uncultured Cellvibrionaceae bacterium
GGCCAAATGGTGCCTTTTATTGTCTACATTAATTTCAAAGATTTATTCGGCGCCGAGCACCTGTGCAAGCTCTATTTAATGCGCGCGGGGTTTATCGAAATCCAAATCGAAAACCGCAAGCTGGTGCCAAGCAATCTAACTAGCGATCCGCGTGTGATTGCTGCCGATAAAGCCATGGCCGAAGCACTCAAGGATGGCTATATGATTCAGATGTTTGATGAGTAACTGCGGTGATGGTATCCGGCGGTAAATGCAATGCGTGTTGCAGTGCGTTTACCGCCGGTTTGCTATTGCGGAAAATTACCACTCCAACATTAAACCAACGATTGGAAATGCCTCACCGTCTTCTACTTCTTCTGTTCCGCGACGTTCATTAAAATCGGAATTGCTTGGGTTTTCTGAGCCCAGTACATTAATAATATCGATGAACGCAATCACATTGGTTCGTCCAAACGTTCGAATATAGTCTCCACGGAAATTGAGCGAGCTGTAGCTGCCGTATCGCTCCGTGTTATCTGCAATTTTCTCGCGTGAATAACGTAGCGGTTGGCCCGAGCCTAAAACATTATCGTGGATAGTGTAAACATCACTGGGTTTGCCCGATGCCCATTTCCAGCGCGATGATAATTTCCAGCGTTGATTGATTTCCCAAACACCACCGATACTCACAATGTGCGGGCGGTTAAAATCGGCATCGTATTCAGTGGTGGCAGGGTTTTCGCGCACGCGTGCATCGTTGTAAGAATAATTGATGCTAGCTGACCAGCCATTATCAAACTGCCGTGAAAGTGCAGTGTCAATACCAAGGGTTTTTCCTTCACCGGTGTTGCCCAAGGTTTGGTTCACACCGTCTTCTTTTACCACCAGATTTTGCAAATCTTGATAATAGGGTTCGACTAATAATTCAATGTTGTTATCCCAGCGGTAGACAAATCCTACACTCGCCTGGTCGATAATTTCATTTTCCAGTTGGCTGTTGCTTACATCGCCGGCGCGGTCATTAAAACGCGGGGACTGAAAATAACGCCCCAAGGTTGTGGTGATGCGCAGGTTATTGTTGGCAAACCAAGTGGCACCGAGCCGTGGCGACACTAAATTTTCGTGGGAAAAATTATCGCGGTCATAGCGGGCGCCCGCACGAAAATTCCAATCATTGACCGAAAATTCCTGATTAGCATACACCGCGTAATTAGTTTCAGTTTGTGCGTAACGATTATTGACTGCTGCTGGTGTGAGCACCACGTACTTCTGTTCAGGGGTTGTACGGAAATCATTCTGATCAAAACTGTAGCGAATCCAGTCATCATCTAATGCAAGCGAAAATGCCAAATCAATTTGCGTGATGCGTAGTCCACCCGATAAACGGCCCCAGTGATTATTGAACTCAACGTCCGTTTGTAAGCCAAGCTCTTCTTCTTTGGCACGTGAGCTGAGGATATCAGGGCGTACAGGAATCGTATTGATGGGGGCATCCAAGCTAACTAAATCCGGATAGGACTCGCCGGTGCTAGTGCGCTCATCATAGTTACGAAGGTAAATCTGGTTGGTGAGTTTGCCATCGTTGCCGATCAAGCGTGTCCAGGTAAGTGCAAATAAACTGTTGTCGGTTTCGCTATCCACCAGCTCTACGTCTTCATAATTGCCGGGTTCATCTTCGTCCGATGCGAGCACGTTATCAAGTGTGCGTTGATATTCTTCCGGTGCATAAATGGCGAGAAAACTCAGCTTATCATTGTCGCCAAGTTCGCTAGTTGATTTAAAAATCACATCAGTGAGTTTGGGCGAACCTATATCATCCAAGCCGATGATTTCGAAAAAGCGACCGAAATCGTAATCTCTTGCAGAAAATAGAACGGACGTTTGGTCATGAAATCCACTGGGGCCGTCGTAACCTATTTCAACACCCGCAATATCTACTCGTGCGCGATAGGAAGCTGTATCAGGATTACCTTCTGCAACATTTAATTTCAATAAAGATCCGGCACGGCCACCGTAAGCGGGCGCCCAACCGCCCGGTTGAAACTCGGCACTGGCGATGGTGTTGGGGGCAAACACGGAATAGCGGCCGCCGCCCTCAGTTTCATCTTGCTCGCCAAAGCTATCGCTGAAGTGGACAACTTTATCGAACGGGATACCGTCAACCAAAATCAAATTATCCCGTGGGCCATTTCCGCGCACGGTAAAGTTGGAGAATTCGCCATCGCTAAATAAACCGGGCAAGCCATCTAATGAGCGCAGTACATCGCTGCCACTGCCAGCGGCGCTGTTGAGTGCCTCCTGATCGATAAAGCTACTGCCTGCTGTGTTGAGTGGATTACCGCTGATGGACTTGCCCAGCACTAATGTTTCCTCTACTCCTGGGCTGACGCCAGCAAGTTTGGTTTGAATCGGTGTGGTTTTATTCTCTAACACCCGCACGCGCGGGAGGCGCACAGGCTGGTAATTCGGGTGATTGATGGTAAGCGTGTATAAACCTGCGGCAAGCGCATCAATGTTGACCAACCCTTGGCTGTCCGCGCGGGTTTCAATTGTCTCGCCGGCGCGAGACTTTATCTCAATTATCGCGTCGGGAATTGGTCTTTGTGTGCTTGAGTCGATCACTGTCAGGCGCACTTTTCCTGTATCGGCATAAGCGCCAGAAATAAAAGTGCCAAACATGAGTGGCAAGAGCATTCGGGTAATGCGATAAGGTTTGGTGATGAGATTGCGGCGGAACATGGTTGGGGCTCTCCTTGAAGTGACCGGCTTTGTAGAAATGCTGTTTGATAATGCTCAATCTTACGTATCAACGAACTTTTACGATGCTCCCGAGTCTAGAGATAGGTTTTTATCACTGGCACTTTTTCCGGCACTCTTTACTGGCACTACAAGCATGTTGGCTAGCATTCCTGAACTCAGGGAGGTTGATTTTTCCCATCTCACCATTACCGAAACTCCTTTGGAATCGGTTGACTCTGTACGCAATCCGCAAGCATCTCTCCTTTGGGGTGCATTGTTTCTATCCTTACTGTTGCATCTTTCATTGCTACTGTTCAACGTCAGCGACAAGCAATCTCATCAGAAACCAAGCTCCGCTCAAACACTTCGTGTTGATCTGGTACAAACACCGACTAAAAAGCTTGATACCTTACCTGAGATAGCGCCGGAAGAGATCAATGAGCTTCAAGTTGCGCCGGAAGTTGTGAAAGAGGTTATTGCTTCTACTGTTCCTGCCCGGGTAACCGTACCGACTGAAAAACCGCGCGAGGCTCCACCCGTCACTCGATTGGTTATCGAGCCTTTGACATCACAAGAACTCACAGAGATTGTCGAAGGTCACAATGTGCAATCGAATTCTCAAGCAACAGCACCCATTGCAGCAAACGTATTTCATCCAGGTTTGCGCGCAGGATTGAGTGAGGAGGCTAATAAGCCAACACTTGTCCGGGTTGAAGATTCAACTTTGCAAACGTTTAGCGATCCCGCAGGTGCAACGATAGTAAAGTCGCCTGGTGGAGGCTGTATGAGATCTCCTGCTGACACAAAAATCGGCGCACCCAAAAATTGGTATTTCGTAGCCTGCGGCGGTAAATCAGAAAGTGAAAAGATGATGGAGCGGGTAAACGAGGATGTGAATGGAAAATTACGGTTTGATGAATAAAAAAATCGCCATAAACACTTTCATGTTATGGCGACAAAGGAGTTTAAGTAGCCGAATTATTCATCCGACTACTTAACAAGAAACCAAATACTAATAACTGCTACAAATTAATCTGTTTTCTTTGGGCGAAAGCTGGTTTTTTTGCCATCGCGCTCACCGAAGCGAGGCTTGTCACGGCCACCTTCACGTGGGGCGCCATCTCGCGGAGAAGCGTCTCGCGGACCAAAATCACGCTTTGGCTTGCGGCTAAAATCATCACCGCTGGTACGTGGGCCGGTGTCCAATGAAATCTCCAGTGGGCGATTACGCACGCGCACTTTTTTCAATTTCGCCAATACATCTTTTGCGATGCCTGTTGGCAAATCGACAGTAGAGTATTCGTCGTGCAATTTGATGTGGCCAATGAAGCGACTCTCGATACCTGCTTCGTTAGCGATAGCGCCAACGATGTCGCCAGGGCGAGCTTCGTGATTGCGACCTACTTCAATGCGATAGCGATCCATGTTCTCGTCGTTGTGCTCGCGGCGCGGACGATCTTCGCGCGGACCGCGATCGCGTCCACCGTCACGACTGCCGCGATCATCACGTGAGCTGCGCTCATCGCGACCACCACGTTCGTCACGGCTGCTGCGTTCACGCTCGGGCTTCACATCGGTAAATTTAACTTGTAATGGGCGCTCAAGTTGCAATAAATAGGCGAGGGCAGAAGCAATTTGCTCTGGCGAAACGTCGTTTTTGTGGCTGTATTCGGCCAGCAAATCGTTGAAGAACGTCAGATCAGATTGCGCTTGCAAAGTATCGGTAATTTGTTGGGTAAATTGGTCGATACGATGCTTGGTAACGGTTGCGCCGCTCGGCAATTCCATTAAGGTAATTGGCTTTTTGGTTGCTTTTTCGATGGTGTAAAGCAAACGCTTTTCACGCGGGGCAACGAACAGAATTGCTTTACCACTGCGACCTGCACGGCCAGTACGGCCGATACGGTGAACATAGGCTTCGCTATCGTAAGGAATATCGTAGTTTACAACGTGGCTTACGCGCTCAACGTCGATACCGCGCGCAGCAACGTCAGTTGCAATAACGATATCGAGTTTATTGGTTTTCAAGCGCTCAATGGTGCGTTCACGTAATTGTTGATTCATATCACCGTTGAGTGGCGATGCTGAATAACCGCGCGCTTCCAATTTTTCTGCCAATTCAACAGTAGCAGTTTTGGTGCGTACAAAAATAATCATGCCGTCGAAAGGCTCAACTTCCAAAATGCGGGTAAGCGCATCGAGTTTGTTGGTGCCGCTCACCATCCAATAGACTTGTTCGATATTGGCGTCGGTTGATTGGCTGCTGGCGATTTTAATTTCGGTCGCGTTGTTCAAATAGTTGTTGCACACATGGCGAATTTCTTTCGGCATGGTGGCTGAGAATAATGCGGTTTGACGGGTTTTTGGAGTGTGTTCCAAAATCCATTCAACGTCATCGATAAAGCCCATGCGCAGCATTTCGTCAGCTTCGTCGAGTACCAAGGCTTTCAGATTGTTGAGGTTCAAACTGCCGCGACGCAAGTGATCCATCACACGGCCTGGAGTACCTACAACCACGTGGGCACCGCGTTTTAATTGACGCAATTGGGTAGTCATTTCCTGGCCGCCGTAAATTGGCAGCACATGGAAGCCAGGAATTTCACTGGCGTATTTTTGAAAGGCTTCAGCAACCTGAATCGCGAGTTCACGCGTGGGTGCTAACACCAAAATTTGTGGCTCTGTTTGTTTGGTGTCGATGCGTGACAACAAAGGCAAAGCAAATGCTGCAGTTTTACCGGTGCCGGTCTGTGCCATGCCGAGAATATCGCCACCGGCAAGCAGAATCGGAATTGCAGCTGCTTGAATAGGAGATGGTTGCTCGTAGCCAACTTTTTGAACAGCGCGCATAACGGCTTCAGAAAGGGCTAAATCGGAAAACATAATGGGTTCAGACATGTAATAACCTGTGTTTAAACATAAAAATCGCACGCAAAAAATCACGAGACAACAGCTAAACGCTGCATCTGTTCTTTTAAGGTTTGATTCTTATTAGTTTTGTAATGGGTGTTTGCGAAAAGCATCGCCCAATAAAAGGAGGGCAACAGTGAATGGGCAAACACAATAAAGTGGGGGCGATGATCGATCGCTAAACGTATGAACTACATACAAGGTTCGGCTGCGTGTGAAATTAACTCAAGGAGTCAGGGCACAAGTGCAGTCGTAAAAGGCGATTTAATCAACGAATTCCCGCGTCATCTGCAAAGCAGACGTTTATGCAATCAACAAATTCCGATTCATATAACCGATTGCATACTATGGGGCAGGCTGAAGAGATTTGATAAACAGAATCGATCAGCGTAAATATCTACCAAGTGTTTAAAAATATAACAAATGGTCGGGCAGCCCTCAGACATCCAGTCTGTTCAGCATTTACCCCATGGCAAGACATTCACGATCAAGAGAGGGGTTACTGAAAGTGCGCGGAGTATAGAGGCTTGTGGCTTTCAAGGCCAGTTAAATTTGAATGACGTCGCAAAATAGTGCTAAGACAAGGCAAAGTCGCGCACAAAATTGCATAAGTGATTGGCTTAGGCTCAACAGGCTGTTCGGCGCGAATGGCTCGGTTTACACTCGCCACCTTACTAAAGATTCCCACTCTGGCGGAACTGTTTTTAGGGCTGACGTGTATGGCTGAACGACATATCTCTACCACCGCGCTTGCTCGCCTGATCAATAAGGAGAGCAAAGAGCTTTTTATCCTGCTCACCACGGGCGGCTGGATTGTGAAAGTAGACAACCATTGGCAGCTCACCGAAAAGGGTAAGTTTGAGGGCGGGGTTTATGTCAATCATCCCAAATACGGCGAGTACATCGCCTGGCCGGAATCTATCCAGCACCACCATCTTTTAAAGCTGCTCCCAGAAGCGCCCTTGAGTGCAACTAATCTTGCCCATAAGTGGGATATCCCCGCGCGCCTGGTGAATTTATTACTTGCTGAAAAAGGCCTGATTAAAAAGCATATTCGCGGCTGGCTGATAACCGCCAAAGGGAAAAAAATTGGTGGGCAGCAACAGGAAGCTGAATCTGGCATCCCTTTTGTAACTTGGCCGGAAACGATTCTGGATGAGCCAGAGCTTATCTCCGCGCTCTTGCAAATTACTGGCGATGAAGGTTTAGCAGGGCATCCAGCGATGGACGGCCACAGTGTGAATAATACGGTGCAACGCCGCATCGATAATTGGCTGTACTTGAACCGTGTTATCCATGCGCGCGACTATTCGTTGCTGTGGGATCTGGATTCAGCCACTGCCGATTTTTATCTGCCGGATATCGAACTCTGTATAGAATGCTGGGCAGATGAACTTGGATTGGAAAATAATCGCGCGGCTGTGATCAGTGGTGAATTGGAAAAAAATCAGTGCTACAAAAAGCACAAGGTTGCTTACGTCGAATTTCGCGATGAAAATATTCACCAGATCGATGAAATACTCGCGCGTGAATTACTGCGGCGCGGTCTTGCAGTGTATTGATCTTTATAAATGGTTTACCTAATTAATATCGTATTGAGGAAATAATAATGGCAAGTGTATTTACGTTAATTATGGAAGGAAAAATCCCCGGCAATTTTGTCTGGAAAGATGACAAAGCCGTCGCCATTCTGACCATCCAACCGATTCGCCAAGGCCATGTGTTAGTAATTCCGCGAGAAGAAATTGATCAGTGGACCGATTTACCCTCGGATCTCGCTGCGCATCTTATGCAAGTCAGTCATAAAATCGCTAACGCGTTAAAAACCGCTTATCCGGCAACACGCGTGGGTTTGATGATCGCCGGTCTCGAAGTGCCGCACACCCATATTCATTTGGTGCCCATGGACTCAATGGATGATCTGAGTTTTGCATTTGCAAAAAATGCGGATGGCGAAGTGTTAAAACAAACGGCGGAAAAAATTCGTGGAGTGTTGCAAGGGCAGGGTTTTACTGAGGCCAAAATGTAAACGTTTTTGCGATAAAACCAGAGATTAACGCAAAGGAAAAGTTGGATTATGCAGTTGCGTGACATTATCCCTGATAAAGTAGAGCAGTTAAGTCGACAGATTAATATGCTTGATTCCTGGCTTGCGAATCCAGCGGTGTTTTCCGACGGCGCTATCGCGGGAAGTGTTGATGAATCCGGCAGAGCCTTGTACACCTATCCCGAAATTTCGGGTTACTACCTTTCTTATCTTGCTTATCGTATTTCACTTGATGGAGCCGATAAGAATTTGGTCGCAAAGGCACAAAAAAGTCTTGGCTATCAACAACAACTATGGAGTGAGTCATCTCCACCTGCGACACGTTTATATTTGGATCCTTTATTGCATTCGCAGGGAGATTGGCGCAATCAAGGGCTATTTATTTTTGATATTGCGATGTTAGCGCGAGGCGTTGCTGATATTTCCTATTATATAGATACCACTTCATGGCCCGCGCAGAAGTTGTTGAATTACATCGACAGTTTTTGGGATGGGCAAAGATTACACCCCGTGCGCTGGTTTGCCGGGTGCCCCACAGAAGCGCCAGATAGATGGTCCACGCGCACAGGAGCCTACCAGCTAAAAGTCGTGGCTGCATTGCGGCGTGTGGCGATTGCCTCGAATAGCGCAATCTTGCTTGAGAAAATTGCACCGGTCCACACGGCATTACTGCGAGATTTTAATCAAGGAAATTTTGCAGCGCACAATCCCCACAGTATTGCTTATGCCCTTGAAGGTCTGATGTTGGGTGATCTTAATAATGTTAATCGGGATTTGGGTAGAGCGTTGATCGAAAATCTGGCGAACACAATCGACAATGCCAGAGACGATGAAATTGATTTTAGGCGCACCGATGCTATCGCACAGTTACTACGGCTCAGCTGTTGTGAGCCTTTTTTTACCTGGTCGATTGCAACCAGGCTTTATCACTTATTATCTTCGGCTTTAAATGCCGATGGCAGCCTTCAATTTACATTGCCACCCTGTAATTTAACGTACAAAAATACATGGCCAGTGTTGTTTGCCCGCCAAGCGCTCGAATTTTACCGCCGCATCTGCGTGACGGGCGACGCGATTTCGATCAAGGAAGCGAGATGTCTATTTTAAAAAAACTGGCCGAGCGCTTTACTGCTCACTCGCCGTTTACAGCGACTATTTCTGATATATCAGCGTTGAAAACCCACCATGTGCCGCAAGAATTTTGGATTGAGCTAACCTCGAAATGCCCCTTTGATTGCGTGTTTTGTTCGCGCGCATCGCTGAGAGGGAAGGGCAAGCACATGGATTTTGAGCTCTATCAAAAATTAATTGCCCAAATGCAAAATCCGCGAGTGATCAGGCTGAATTATTCAGGTGAGTCTATTCATTACCCGCATTTGACAGAGGCTATCGCCTTGGCCAAAGCCACAGGTGCAAGAGTCGAATTGGTGACTGTGCTTAGTTCAGCCAAACCCAAGGTGATTGAGTCATTGGTAAGGGAACAGCTGGATCGTTTGACTATTTCGATCCATGCATTGAGTGAACCAATGTACCAAAAGATTTACGGACATTCGACCGTTGAAAGTCTGTGCGAAAACCTGGCGCTACTGCGGTCCGTTAAAAAGTCTTTTAATACACATTTGCCGTTGATTGACTTTGCTTTTGTAGCGATGGAGCGGAACCTGCAAGAGCTTCCCTTAGTGGTGGCTTTGGCAAATGATTCCGGGGTTCAGCATGTTGATATTCATCCTGTCATTCGGCGGGATGAAATTCCCGAAACATTCTCGCAAGAGTTAATTGCAGGGAATTTGACGAGCCATTTTCGTTTGCAGCTATCCCAAACACTGCGTGATCTTGAAGCTGCATACCCTCACATTACTATGAATGTCTCGAATAAAGAATTAGAGCAAACGTCCTGCTTGGGCAGCTCCCCAGTACCTTTTCCGCCAGCCTTGCCAGAGGGGGCTAAGATTTTTTCGTGTGAGCAAAATCCTTGGGATACTGTGCATGTTTTAGCAAACGGCGATCTGGTCAGTTGTGAAGTGCGTGATCAAATCCCCTTGGGTAATTTAGGTAATTCAGACTTGCGCAGCATTTGGCACGGTGAATCCTACCAGACATTTCGTCGCAACTATACGGCTGGCTTGGATGAAAAATGCCGTACTTGCATTTATAAGCTCGTCTATTTATCGGATGATGCACTAGAGGTGAAATCCTATCTGCGCCCGCGTGAATGCCAACAACAGTTGCTAATCGGCTGGCACTTTGCAGAATCGCATCATGTATGGTCATCGACGAATAATGCACGAGCAATAATAGCCAAATCTACAGAGGCGACCCGCCTGATAATTACCGGGGGATTGCCCGCAGCAACAGAGCCCGATGGCAATCTCCTGAGCATAAATGTGGCAGATGCTGAATACCTCGTCAGAAATTCAACCCTACAACATCTCCCGTTCACAGTGGATATTTTGTTGCCACAGAATTCAGAGCAATTAATCATTATCGATTTCAATGTCACTCAGGTTTTTTCACCGCAGCAGCAAAGCACGGGAACAGATGCGCGACAATTAGGGTTTTTGTTGTCGGAAATAAAATGTCTATAAAAACGCGCATTTCGTACGGGCTTAGCTATTCAGTAGGGCTTTGTTTTTATGTGTTATGCCGGGGTGCATCACGCATTGGCGCCTATTTAAATGCAAAACCACGAGAAAAAAAGGAATTGATACAAGATAATTCTGCTGGTGCTGCGCGTGCCCCCGGGATCTCGGTGATTATCCCTGAGCGTGATAACCCTGTAATGTTAAAAACCTGTTTGGAGTCTCTGGCGCAAGCGATAGCGAAAATTCAGGAGCCTTGCCAAATAATAGTCGTTGCCAATGGCACACCGGAAATACGTTATCAGGAGTTAGCCGAGTTATTCCCTGCGGTAAACTGGATTCATATTGCAGAGCCGCTGGGTTTTTCCCGTGCGATTCGCTTGGGTTTGGAGAAGGCGATATTCGAGTGGGTCTTCTTGCTGAATAATGATATGCGACTGGAGCCAGATTGCTTGCGGGAACTCTTGCCTTATCGCGCACACGATGTTTTCTCGATTGCCAGCCAAATTTTTTTTGAAGACCAAACCCGTCGACGTGAAGAAACAGGTTTAACTGGTATTCGCATTACGCAGGATGACGTGCATTTATTTGACCGGGACGTGGATTCTGCATCCGTAGTAGAACATTTGTATTCGGGGGGTGGCGCATCCCTGTTCAGAAAAAGTGTGCTTAAGCGCTACATCACGCTGGCTCACAGCTACGATCCTTTTTATTGGGAAGACGTTGATTGGGGTGCGAGGGCAACATTGGAAAATTATCGTAACCTGTTTGTACCGGCAGCTCAGGTTTGGCATTTGCATCGGGCCACAGTGAGCCGTTTCTATACGGAGGATCAGGTAAGTCGCATTTTTGAACGAAATAAGTGGATTTTTTATCTTCGCTTTGGTTTGCGCGGAGTGCATCCATTCTGGTTGGGAAGAAAGCTGCGTGATGCTGGATGTGCGAACAGAAAAAATCTGGTGGATTTGTTTTTTGCCTGTCTGGAGATTGGTGCGATAGACACAGATGGTTCAGTGTATGAAGGAGACTTTTCATTTGTGCTTGATAAACCGCAACTTCTCAAGCCTGAACTGCCCTGGATGTTATTGATTATTCCTTTTGCTCTCTATCCCAAAGCTCATGGTGCAGCGATTCGTCAACATAACCTTTATCAAGAACTCGCCAAATATTTTAATATCTGGCTAATCTCCGACGAAGGAAATGAGTACGGTGGAATAACCTGGCAGGATTTCGCGCCTTTTGTGCGGGTCAGTCTGGTAAAAAAGCCTCGATCAGAAACGACTGGATTGCGCAGCGCGCGAATGAGAACTCATGCGCGTAAACAGTTGCGAAAACTAATTATTGATGCGGTGGCAAGGGTATCCCCGCAAATTATTCAAGTCGAACATGAAGAGTTATGCGAGCTGGTCGATATCCGCAAAAAGAATATGCTTTGGGCGATTACCTTACATGATGTGAATATAGGGCTTGGTGAGGACGCTACCATAGCGGACGCGCACTTATTAACAGCACTTGCTAAATATGACGCGATCTTTACGGTTAGCCCGGATGACGCGCAGCTACTTCCGACTGCAAGCCAGTGCATTGAAAACGGTGTAGACCCGCGCAAGTTTTTCCCTGTTTCAGCGTCAAGTGGTAAGCGATTGATTTTTGTTGGACCTTTTCGCTATGCCCCTAATCGCGATGCTATGGAGTTATTTATTAATAACCTGTGGCCCGCACTGCGCAATAAATACCCTGATATCAAATTGCAGATATTGGCGGGGCTGGAGGACTCAATTGCTTTTGTTAATGAGCACCCGGTTTTTCAGCAGCCTGGCATTGAATTGGTGAATACAACTGACCGGGTTAATGAATACGTGAACTCTTCTGCTCTCGTGATTAATCCGCTGCAGGGAATACGCGGTTCCTGTTTAAAAACTATTGAGGCCCTGGCCTGTGGTCGGATTTGTATTTCCACTCGCGATGCCGCACGAGGCCTTGAGGCTTATGGGTTTACCAATTTGAAGGTTGCGGAAAATTGGACTGAATTTACTGCTTTGATTCAGCGGTATTTAGATGATGATAGTTTGCGGATTGCTGAAGAATATCCAGATGTCACTAAATTGCAGCCGTTTTACTGGAGCGCACGCGCTAACCAGCAGTTAGCTGTCTATCAAGAGTTATCCAGCAAAACTACCGACAGCCTAAAACAACAAACAGCAAAACAAGAGGCAGGTGTGCAACTGTGAAATCGTTGGTCAATAGCAATTATGATTTGATTGCCTCGCTTTTCGATTATGACATGGCCCTCAATATGCGCTTTGATGACGTGGGTTTTTATGTTGAGCGGATAAGAGGAAAATATGCCGTTTTAGAAGTCGGCAGCGGAACAGGGCGTATTGGAATTCCTGTCAGCAAGGTTTGTAATCAACTCGTCGCTATAGATGCTTCTCTGCCTATGTTGCTTATGTTTCAAGAAAAATTGCAGCATTCGCGCGAAGCCAGCTCCAATATTCAACTCGCTGTTATGGATGCGAGATCATTGGCGCTGAAGCAAAAATTTGATTACCTATTTTTTGGTTTTTCGAGCATCAATTATCTCACTCATCCTGATGAGGTGATGGCTTTTATAGAATCTCTAAAACCTATTATGCAAATAAATGCTCGCGTACTGCTGGATGTGTTTGTGCCGAGAGATCTTGCGATTTTACCAACCGATTGGACATTGGATTATGTGCGGTCATTACCATTGGGTGGGCAGCTCAAACGCTCCAAGCAGATTACGCCAAACGGATCTGTCAACGTAATAAAGCGCCGTTATGAAGAGTATTCAGCAGCAGGAATTTTTGAGCGGGCGATTGATACAGAAAGCCGTATCCGTCCTTATCGCCCGGAAGAGTTGCGGGCAATGCTTATCGAGTCCGGCTTTAGTATCTGTGGCGAATGGTGGGATTATGGTCAAGGTAGTGCTGACAATGCCGGTTTTTTTTCAATAGAGGCAACCTTGTTGTGATATCGGGAATGACAACGTCGAACTATATGGATTGTGTATGAAGATAAAAATATTAACGGTGTTTGGAACACGGCCAGAAGCGATAAAACTCGTTCCCGTGATTCGCGCTCTCAATAGCGACAAAGACATAGACGCTAAAGTTTGCGTCACTTTCCAGCATCGCCAAATGCTAACGCAGGTGCTGGAATTGTTTGGTATCAATGTTGATGAGCAGCTGGATAGTGACTCCATTAATCAATATAGGGGGCAATCTTTATCACAATCCCAAGCTCGCATGCTGGAAGGATTGGATAAGGTGATCGCTCGGCAAAAGCCAGATCTTGTATTGGTGCATGGAGACACCTCCAGCTGTTTAGCCGGTGCCCTTGCAGCCTTTTATCGTCAAGTTCCGGTAATTCATATAGAAGCAGGTTTGCGTACCGGCAATTTGTGCGCACCTTTTCCGGAAGAGGCGCATCGCCAAATGGTTGCGCGAGTTGCGAGTTTGCATCTAGTACCCACTGTGCGTGCCCGAGCGAATTTGCTCGCAGAAAATATTACGGCTGATTCAATCTATGTTACTGGCAATACTATTGTTGATGCTTTGGCGATGGTGCGTGAACAAATTGCACGGTTTCCTTACGGCTACTTTGAGCAACAGTTGCAACTACAAGCTGGAATGGAGGGCTACGAGTTTGAGCGCCCGCTGGTGTTGATAACCTTACATAGGCGGGAATCTAGCGGGGAAAAATTTCGCGCTCTTTGTAAAGCAATACGTCAAGTGGCTCAAGCCAATCAGGATCGGACATTTGTGTTTCCCTTGCACCTGAATCCGGAGGTGAATGAGCCTGCAAGACAAATTTTAGGTGGTGCTCCCAATATTTATTTAATTGCACCGCAGGCGTACCACCTATTTGTCTGGTTACTGATGCGGGCCGAATTAGTCATTACCGATTCGGGTGGCGTACAGGAAGAAGCAGAAGTGCTTGGTAAGCCGGTGTTTATCCTGCGCGATCAAAGTGACAGACCTGAATCATTATCGCGGGCCAGCGCCAGATTGGTCGGAACCGATCCATCTAATTTGATCTCCCAGGCGAATGATTTTTTTAAAATCAGGAAAGCCTCAACATTTTTGCAGACTGAAGCGGAAAATGTGTTATCAGAGGTTTTTGGTGATGGCCAAGCGGCACAACGAATTGTGAGTATTATCAAGCAGAAGTACGGCGGTGAGTTTGTTGACAACAACATTGCTCCCGATAAATCTCCGAGAGCAATGTGTGAGTTGGATTAGTCGATTCCCACCAGCGTCACAATTCCCAACACAATAAATAAAACACAAGCCGCTTTGTGCGCAAAGCCGAGCGGCAATTTATCCATTAACCATTTCCCCGCAAAAATAACAGGCACATTCGCCAGCAGCATACCAAATGTCGTTCCCGCGATGACTGCACAAGTCATCCAGATATCCGCATTAAATTTTGCAGCCAAAATTACTGTGGCAATTTGGGTTTTATCGCCAATCTCTGCCAGAAAAAATAAAATGAGAGTTGCTACAAACGGGCCGTAGTTGGCGAAGCGGCCCATGTTGTCATCTTCCTTATCGGGAATTAATAACCAGAGGCCGATGGCAAAAAAACTGCCGGCGATAATCCAGCGAATCCACTCGGCCGGAATCACATCAGCCAATACAGTCCCGAGCCAGGCCGACAGCGCATGGTTTACCAGTGTGGCGATTAGTACGCCGAGGCTAATGATATGAGGGCGGCCGTAACGCGCAGCGAGAAATAACGCGAGCAACTGGGTTTTATCGCCAATTTCGGCAATAGCGACAGCGAAGGTTGAGCTGAGAAAGGCTTCCATAATATTTACCAGGGCGGGATGAATAACATGAGATACAACCGCAGTCCCGCCGGGGCCACAGTGGTATCTCAGGTCTCATCAATCCGATGTGTGCCTTTAAGCACGACAGAGGACGCTTTTGCCATGCCGTAAATGCGCTCTTATAGGATGTATGTTCTTGAGAGAGTGCGGCAAGTTTGTTGACAAAAGCGCTCAGCATTTAAGGATGCGGGCATCACAAAGCTGGAGCAGATTACTCCCCCGAGAGGGTTGGCGCATTATAGGGATGCATGAGAAATGCGACAACCCGAAAATCCCTCTAAAGCCAAATGTTTGACTTTCGTAGCGACAAAACAATTCTAACCGTATGAAAAATAAAGAATAAATATTTTGGCACTTAGCTTGCAAATACCCCTGTAGGTTCGCATTCATCGATAGATTTCCGTTGTTTTATTGACGGTTTGGCTTGTCGGTTAGCGCTGAGGTTGTGATGCAGGGGTTTTTATGACGCAAGCAGTTTCCAATGTGATTAAGGTTTCCAGTATCGCCAAAGCGCGCGCTGGTCTGCTGGCCGCTAATTCGGAAGAGCCAGTATTGGCGCCGTCGCCAATAGATAACGCTAGCGCCGATAAAAGTAATAGTGAAAAAGGGATCAGTGACAAAGGGCAGGATCTAAAAAATGCGTTTGAGCTGTTTAACCAAATGTCGGAACAGCTGGCCGATTCTTATCACCTCTTGGAAAACCGTGTTGCCGAGCTCAATGAAGAGCTCTCCAGCCTGAGTGATCGCCGCTTACAGGAATTGGCAGAGAAAGAAAAATTAGCTAATCGCCTTGAAAGCCTGCTGAACTTTTTACCCGGTGGAGTGGTAGTGCTGGATTCCTCCGGCCGCGTATCTGAATCAAATCCCGCCGCTATCGATTTATTAGGTGAGCCGTTAGTCGGCGAATTATGGCGCGATGTTATCAAACGCTCCTTTGCTCCACGTCAGGACGATGGTCACGAAGTCTCATTGCGCGATGGCCGCCGCATCAGTATCCAGACCCGTAACCTGGGTGCAGACGGACAAATTATTTTACTTACCGACCAAACCGAAACCCGCCGTTTACAAGGCGAGTTAAGTCGCCATGAACGCTTGTCGGCCTTAGGCAAAATGATGGGCGCACTCGCGCACCAAATCCGCACGCCTTTATCGTCTGCCATGTTGTATGCCGGTCATCTGTGCAGTGGCAAGTTGGACGATGAGCGCCGCCAACAATTCTCCGAAAAAATCCTTGGGCGTTTGAATAATATCGAGCGCCAGATACAAGACATGTTGTTCTACGTTAAAGGCGAACTTGCGCTCAACGATGTTATCAGCGTTGCGGAATTGCAGGCTGAGTTGGCCGAGGCGATGGAAGTACCGTTAATGACAAGCGAATCGACTTGCGAGTGGGTCATCAATTGTCGCGAACAATATATTCAATGCAATCGCGATGCGTTAGTTGGCGCGCTGTTAAATCTGGTCAATAACGCGATTCAATCAGTTGACCGCAAAGCCGCACTGCGCATTGAGTTTAATGTGTATCCGCAGGCATTAACTGATTCAAAACTCAACCCGGAACTCAATACAAAGCTCACTACAGAAGAGCGGCGCCTGTGGATTCGCGTATGCGACAAGGGGCCTGGCATGTCTGCAGAATTACTTGCATCGGTTGGTGATTTATTTGTCACTACCAAAGCGCAAGGCACAGGTTTGGGTTTAAGTGTGGTGAAAGCGGTTGCGCGTGCACATCACGGAAAATTTTTATTGCAATCAACAGTAGGCAAGGGCACTTGTGCAAGTTTGCTGTTGCCTTTTGCGACTTTTACATCCTAGGGGAAATAATCATGGCGTTAGCATTGCAACAAGCTGATTTTGAAAATGCGATCAAGGTACTGGTTGTTGAAGACGACAACAATCTCCGCGAAGCATTAACAGACACGCTGCAACTGGCCGATTATGCGGTGATTGCAGTCAGTAGCGGCGAGGAAGCGCTGAAACAACTCGCGCAATTCAACGATATCCGCATGATTGTTTCCGATGTGAATATGGGTGCAATGAGTGGTCACGATTTGTTGCGCAACGTGAAACAAGAATATCCGCAAATTCCCATGATGTTGATTACGGCATACGCCAGCATTAGCGAATCAGTTGATGCGATGAAGCAGGGCGCGGTCGACTATCTGGTTAAACCTTTTGCGCCGCAAACGCTGGTAGAAACGGTAGCGCGGCATTTAGGTGTAGCGCAAATCGCGGGCGACGAACCCGTCGCCATTGCGCCATCAAGCAAAGTACTCTTGAAATTAGCGCAACGTGTGGCGCAATCAGATTCAACCGTTTTAGTGGTAGGCGAATCGGGTACGGGTAAAGAAGTGCTCGCGCGTTATATTCACGACCATTCACCGCGTCGCAATCAACCCTTTATCGCCATTAACTGCGCCGCCATTCCAGAAAATATGTTGGAGGCCATGTTGTTCGGCCACGAAAAAGGCGCTTACACCGGCGCGCACACTAGCAGCCCAGGTAAGTTTGAGCAGGCCAACGGCGGCACCTTGTTGCTCGATGAAATTTCTGAAATGGATATAGGCCTGCAAGCAAAATTATTGCGCGTCTTACAAGAGCGCGAAGTAGAGCGCTTGGGTGGCCGCAAAACGATTAAATTAAATGTACGTGTTATCGCCACCTCTAACCGCGATATGCGCAGCCAGGTCGTAGCGGGGAAATTTCGCGAAGACTTGTATTACCGCTTAAGTGTATTGCCACTCCAGTGGGCGCCACTGCGTGACCGCACGGAAGATATTATTCCACTGGCCGAAAAATTGTTGCAGAAGCACGCGCATAAACAAAATCGTCGCGGTGTGAATCTGTCTGCATCCGCACAGCAAATGCTACGCGCCTATCCATGGCCAGGTAATGTGCGTGAGCTGGATAATATTATGCAGCGCGCATTAATTTTACAGTCAGAAAAATCCATTCAAGCGGAAGATTTAGGTTTGGGTTCTAACGGACCATATTCACAAAGCCCAAATCACTACAGCCAAAAACCTAATTTAATCGAGGCGGCGCATGCAATAGGTGCAGGTGCGGATGGCGATGAGTCGTCATTTGCTGCACAAGCCTACGCTCGCGCCAGCCAATTTCCTGTCGGCGGCATTGCTGAGAATATTGCCCTCGTCAGTAATCAGCCGGTTCATCACTCATCGTTGAATAATCCAGCGCTGGGTAATGACCTTAAACAACGCGAATACGAAATTATTATGAACACCCTGCGCAACGAGCGCGGCAGCCGCAAAAATACGGCAGAGCGTTTGGGAATTAGTGCGCGAACATTGCGGTATAAAATTGCGCGTTTGCGTGAAGAGGGGTATGAGATTACGGAGTAAACCGTCTATTATTGAGGGGCCGCGATAAAACGCTTAATCCAACGTGATCAGCGCACGCAAATTAGTTTAGGTCCAACGATATCGGATGATTATGTTACGGAAGAGAATTCCCTACTTCAAAATCCTTGGCTTTATCGGCCTTGTGTGCATCCTTAGAGAATGCGGCAGACCAGCCGGTTATCCCGATGCCTGGGCTTCGCCCGACAGAGGCTGGTATTTCAATCGACTCAATGGCTGCCCAGACATTCGCGGTCAGTACGATGGCGCTAACGAAAAGCTGGTCTCCTCGTTGATCGGCATGGACAGCATTCGCATGCGCGAACGCTTTGTCGAACAACGTGTTGAAGTACGGCAACCGGAAGATGGTGCATGGATAGAGTTTGAATTCTCCATTAATGAAGCCGGCGTTGAACAACTGGCAGCAGGAGGCGTGAGGCGTACTATCGACGGTGCTTATCGCAAGATCCGCTACTTGCGCAATCACGATTATTACTGCCGCAATGGATTATTGGTTCGTGATGGAGTTGAAAAACAGCATGTATACATCGGAAAAGACGGCGACAAAGGTTTGATTGTCGGCGAGGAATCCGTCGTGAAGAATTCAATCGGCTGGGGCGACAGCCCATCAATCGATCTGCCCGACGGCTTGCGTACCCACTGGCTGCGCTACCCCTATCGCGATCCTGCTGGTGATGTACATTTTTTACAGCAAGGCCATGTGCAACTCAGCCGCGCCGAGTGGGTAAATCGTCGTTCGCTGCCGGTTTACATTCGCAGTTTCGCGGTTTCTCCTGTCTGTATTCGTTTGCAATACCAATATGCCGCCAAGCATTTTACCGATCGCTTTGTCGCATCCCCCAGCGAACTTTGCCCCACACCATGGGGAGAGCTTCGCATTGGCGATAGCCAAATTGTGCAAATGGAATTTCCCGAATATCCCGACAGCATTGCTAGCTTCCATTTGCAAATACGCCCTGCAAACGCATCCATTGGCAAAGAAGCCAGCGTGGTGATTACTGATGCAAGGCATTTGCCGATCAAGAAAAATTCGCCCGTATTGAAATTAGATGCAGTTGATATGCGGGTGCCTTAGTGATGAAATAGAACTATGGGTGGTTTCGGGTTTCTTCTTTTTAGTTTGTCTTAATGAGAGTTTGGTGAGTGTAATGCTCTGTAATATTCCTTATTGCAGAAAGTCGAATAGTCTTTCTCTCTTTGCTCGAAGGAAAGGTAATTAAACACCTGTGGTGTTTCAGAATGGTCTGGCACTGCTGGGCCACCAGTAAAATGGATTATGGTCGATCGAAGGCCAGCAACGTGCCCAAAGCGGTCCTTGAGTGCCGCAGTTCGTAAGAATACTTTCACCCGCAAAGCGGACCTTCGCGCGAAATAAATACCGCCATTTATTTTGCTAAAAGTTCACATCAAATTTCCGTCTGCTCGGAAATCTCCAGTGCATCATCCACATCAATACCCAAATAGCGCACCGTACTTTCCAATTTGGTATGCCCTAACAAAATTTGCACGGCGCGTAGATTTTTGGTGCGCTTGTAAACAAGCGATGCCTTGGTGCGACGCAGGGAGTGCGTACCATCCGCAGATGTATCCAAACCGATATCGCTAATCCAGCGACGTACGATTCGTGCATATTGTCGCGTCGTAATGTGTGGTGATTCGCGCACGCGGCTGGGAAAGAGATAATTGTCACCGCGCAGGCTTGCTTTGGTTAACCAGGATTCAACTGCCTGCCGAGTCAAAGGTGTGATCTCAAATTGAACGGCTCTATGGGTTTTCTGCTGCATCACGGTGGCGCGATGTAATAACTGAACACCGTGGCAGATGTCGCGGACTTTTAGTTTGACAAGGTCGCAGGCTCGAAGCTTGCTATCAATGGCAAGGTTAAACATCGCCAGTTCACGGATTCGATGAGTAATCTGCAAGCGCACGCGGATTGCCCATACGTCGCTCACTTTTAGCGGCGCTTTTTGACCGATAAGTTTTCCTTTATTCCAAGGTTCTGTCGCCAAGGATTTATCATGGTTGCATGTAGACATAATGAGATACCTCTTGGTTGAGAACTCTTTATTATGCGCTTGTGTTACTGGTGCGATCTGATTACTCCCCCCGCCCGCTGCATTGATGTGCTCAATAGATTTCCGTGTGGTCGCCCACATGTTTTATGTGATGGGTTGCTTTAAGTGACAAAAATTGGGAATGTGATTGTAATTAGAACTTTCCGTAATTAACATTGGCGTCAATTTGATTATTGCTTGAAACGGACTAAACCATGGACACAGGTTTACAGTGCTTGGTAGCACTCGCAGGATTCCACCAGTTGCCCGCCGATGCGGCGCAAATCTCCCACCAATTCGCAATTCCCGGCCAACCCATTGGCAATACTGAAATACTCCGCGCCGCTAAAGCGCTTACGTTTAAAGCCAAACTTTTTACCTTTCCCCTGACTAAATTAATTGGTTCCAGCCTACCCGCAATCGCTAAAACCAAAGAGGGCGATTACATCATTCTCGCGCGTATTGCCGAGGAAGATGGTGTGCCGACTAAAGTGCTGGTGCAGGATCTGCGCGAGCAAACGCCTAAAACATTAAGCGCAGACGAATTTAATTCGCTCTGGTCCGGCGAAGTGATTTTTCTCAGTCGCCGTCTCGGTATCCGCGAAAGCCTGCAACAAAAATTCGATATCAGCTGGTTTATTCCGTCACTCATTAAATACCGCAAATTGTTTGGCGAAGTATTAATTGCTTCCTTCTTCTTGCAATTGTTTGGTTTGATTACACCGCTATTGTTTCAAGTGGTGATGGATAAAGTATTGGTGCATCGCGGTTTCAGTACGCTCGATGTTATTGCCTTCGCTTTTTTTGCCATCGCAATTTTTGAAGCACTACTCGGCGGCATCCGCAGCTACACTATGTCCCACACTACCAGCCGTGTCGATGTGGAGTTGGGCTCGCGTTTATTCCATCACTTAATGGCGCTGCCCATGGGCTATTTTGAGGCGCGGCAAGTCGGGCAAAACGTCGCACGTGTGCATGAGCTGGATACCATCCGCAATTTTATTACCGGCAGTGCGCTCACATTAATTTTGGATCTGGGTTTTACGGTCGTTTTCCTGTTGGTGATGTGGTACTACAGCTCTACGTTATTTTTTGTCGTAGCCGCCACAATTCCTTGCTACATACTCCTGTCTGTTTTTATTACGCCCATCCTGCGTCATCGTTTGAATGAGAAATTCAAATACGGTGCTGCTAATACCGCCTTTCTTACCGAATCCGTTACCGGTGTGCAAACCGTAAAAGCCATGGCGGTAGAACCGCAAATGCAACGCAAATGGGAAGACCAGTTAGCCAATTATGTGAGCGCGTCTTTTCGCAGCCAAAACCTCGGCAATGTCGCAAATCAAATCGCAGGTCTGATTAATAAATTAATGACACTCGGGATTATCTGGTGGGGTGCCCATCTGGTAATTGCGGGTGAGATGACTGTCGGTGAATTGATAGCCTTTAATATGCTGGCAGGCCGTGTCAGTGGCCCGATTCTCAAACTGGTGCAACTCTGGCAAGACTTCCAGCAAGCGGGAATTTCCATTGAACGATTGGGCGATATCCTCAACACTCCGCGTGAACCTGGCTACAACCCTAATCGTTCAACCTTGCCCTCGATTGCAGGTGACGTGAGTTTTGAGCATGTGCGATTTCGCTATCGCCACGATGGCCCGGTGATACTTGATGGTTTTAATCTACAAGTAAAACCCGGCGAGATTATCGGTATTGTTGGCCGCTCCGGCTCCGGCAAAAGTACGCTGACCAAATTAATCCAGCGCTTGTATTTACCAGAGTCCGGTCGCGTATTGGTGGATGGTGTTGATCTGGCGATGGTGGATACCGCTTGGCTGCGGCGCAATATCGGTGTGGTGTTGCAAGAAAACTTTTTATTCAACCAAACCGTGAGGGAAAATATCGCACTCACCAATCCCGCAGCCCCGATGGAACAAATTGTTGCCGTTGCCAAACTCGCCGGTGCCCATGAGTTTATTGTCGATCTTCCTGAAGCTTACGACACCATGGTTGGTGAGCAAGGCAGCAATCTCTCCGGCGGGCAGCGTCAGCGCTTGGCTATTGCGCGCGCACTCCTAACCAATCCACGCATTCTGATTTTTGATGAAGCCACCAGTGCGCTTGACTATGAATCCGAACGGATTATCCAGGACAACATGACCGAGATATGTAGGGGCCGCACGGTGTTTATCATCGCCCACCGCTTGAGTACGGTACGGATCTGCAACCGCATTATTGTGATGAACAAAGGCCAGATCGTGGAGCAGGGCCCGCATGACGAATTGCTGCAACAGCAAGGTTATTACGCACAATTGCATGGCTACCAACAGCACACGCCGAATCCTAAAAACACTCAGTCACATCCGCACACCAGCTCACACACAACTCCACATGCAACTCCGAAGCTGGAGGTGATTCATGACTAATTTTTTCCAGCAATTACTCGATGCCTGGCGTGAGCGCGCCAAGCTTGGCGATGGTTCCAAACACCAAAACCTCTCGGAATTTATGCCCGCTGCGTTGGAGTTGCAGGAGTCACCCCCCAATCCTTTAGTTCGCTGGCTTGCTTGGGTATTGATCGCGTTATTTGTGCTGACCCTGATCTGGGCCTGTATTGGCAAAGTGGATGTCGTCTCCAGCGCGGAAGGTAAAATTATTCCCGGTAGCCGCGTCAAACAAATACAGCCACTGACTAAAGGCTTTGTAAAAGCGATCCATGTAAAGGAAGGTCAATTTGTGAATCAGGGCGATGCACTGATTGAATTGGATCGCACCATCACCGCTGCCGATCAAGCGCGTATGCAGCAAGAGTTACACAACGCCAGTCTCAACCTGGCTGGTGCCGAAGCGCTGCAAGCGTTTTTAGTCAGCTCATCCAATCCACAAACAAAAGCAGATACAAAACTCAATCTGCAACCGAGTATGGCCACTGAAATCGAATTAAAAGTCCATGCAGCTATCAAACCCTCTGAAATGGAAATACTGCTGCATCAACAAAAAACCTGGGAACAGTGGCAGCAATACCAGGCGCAACTAAGCAGCCTGCACAGCGGGCTTAAAAAAGTGCAGAGCGAAAAAATTGGCAATCAGGAAACCATTAAAAAACTCCAACAAACCCTGCCGATGATTACCAAGCGGGCGCAAGCACTGGAAAGCCTTTACGCCAAAAATATGGCTTCAGAGGCAGAATATTTGGAGCTGGAACAACAGCGTATTGAACGTGTGCAAGATCTTGCTGCACAACAACAAATGCAGCAGCAATTAAACGCTGCAATCAACGAAGCCCAACAACAAATCAATTCTCTCAAAGCCGATACGCTCGGCAAACTGCTCACCCAAATCGCCGACAGCCGCAACCAAATCGCCACCATTAGTGAAGAGCTGGTCAAAGCCACAGATATGAACGACAAACAAATTCTTTACGCCCCCGTCTCCGGTTATGTGCAACAACTTGCCATCAACACCATTGGCGGCATCGTCACCGAAGCGCAAGAACTGATGATCATTGTGCCGGAAGAGGAAAACCTTGAAGTGCAAGTCATGCTTGGCAACCAAGATGTAGGTTTTGTGCAAAAAGACATGGCCGCCGAAATCAAAGTCCACACTTTTCCGTTTACCAAGTACGGATTAATCGATGCCACGGTCACCCATATTTCCGATGATGCCATCATCGATGAAAAACTCGGCCTCGTTTACACCATGCATTTGAAAATGCACAAGAGCACGATTCGAGTCGAAGCGAAAGACGTAAAACTCATTCCAGGCATGGCGGTAACGGCGGAAGTGAAGACAGCGCAGCGCAGGGTGATTGAGTATTTCTTATCACCGCTGCTTAGGTATAAGCAGGAAAGTATTCGGGAACGTTAGTCAGCTATTCATCGTCGGTTAGTTAACTCGGTATTGTAGTGAGCACTAAGGAATCAGTTGTTGCTATGAACGTATTATTTATCCACCAAAACTTTCCCGCCCAGTTTGTGCAT
>CAZCJR010000071.1:0-24499 GCA_964499225.1 uncultured Cellvibrionaceae bacterium
GGCTGCCAAGTCTTCGTACTTGGGCGCTGCACGGTGAATCTGCATGCGCTCTTGCTCGCCGATAGGGCCACACTCGTCGATTGGATTACCCAGAACATCCATAATACGGCCGAGGGTTTCTTTGCCCACGGGTACTTTGATAGGTTCGTTAGTGTTGGTCACAACCAGTCCGCGACGTAAACCTTCGGAGGAACCAAGAGCAATAGTGCGCACGACGCCGTCGCCCAATTGCTGTTGCACTTCAAGGGTCAGGTTGCCATCGGTAATAACCAGTGCATCATAAACTTTAGGCACTGCATCGCGTGGGAATTCCACATCGATAACGGCGCCGATAATCTGAACGATACGTCCGCTACTCATTTCCGGTTCCTCTTTGTTCCAGAAATTCCAGATCCCTTTCAATAAAACTCAGGGGGCTGAAGGTTTAAATACAAAAAATCGTTAGCCTGTCTGGACGGGGCAACTTATTGAACCGCTGCCGCACCACCCACAATTTCAGACAGTTCCTGGGTAATCGCTGCTTGACGTGCTTTGTTGTAAATCAGTTTCAAATTATCAATCAACTCACCGGCGTTATCGGTTGCGCTTTTCATCGCAATCATACGCGCTGCTTGTTCACTGGCCGCATTCTCAACCACTGCTTGATAAACTTGTGATTCAATAAAACGAGTCAACAAACCCTTTAACAGGAACTCGGCATCCGGCTCGTAGATATAATCCCAGTGATGTTTCAACTTGGTATTTTCTTCGGCGACCAGAGGCAACAATTGGCGAACTGTGGGCGACTGGGTCATGGTATTAACAAAATCGTTACTAACCAAAAACAACTTGTCGATCTTGCCTTGCTCAAACGCATCGAGCATCACCTTCACACTGCCGATCAAATCGGTCATCGTGGGCGCTTCGCCAATATCGCGCGTAGAGGCAACCACATTGCCACCAAAGCTGCGAAAAAATTGCGCTGCTTTGGCACCGATAAGACACAAATCAATAGCAACATTCTGATCGTTCCAGCCTTTCATATGCCTGATAGCCGCTTTAAACAGGTTAGTGTTTAAACCGCCGCATAGACCACGATCACTGGAAACCAAAATGTAACCCACACGCTTTACTTCGCGCTCTTTCATAAACTGATGCGTATATTCGGGGTTAGCATTAGCTAAGTGCCCGATTACGGCGCGAATGCGATTGGCGTAAGGCTTGCCTAATTGCATACGCTCTTGCGCACGACGCATTTTACTGGCTGCGACCATTTCCATCGCGCTGGTAATTTTCTGCGTGCTTTTGACGCTCGAAATTTGCGTCCGAATTTCTTTAGTGCTTGCCATACTCTCGAACTCAGGTTAACGGCCTAAGACGCTGAGCCGTTAAATCGATTGAATCGATTTAACGGTCGCCAAATTACCAGGTGCGGCTTGCTTTAAGCTTGCTGATCAGCTCTTTAAATTTGCCTTCCAGTTCGCCATTCCAATCACCAGTAGCATTAATTTGTGCCATGGTATCAGCGTACTCAGAGCTAGCAAACGACAAGAGCGCGGCCTCAAAATCAAGCACCTTGTTAACGTCGATATCTTTCAGATGACCTTCGTTAGCGGCGTAAAGTACCAAAGCCATTTGCGCAACGCTCATCGGTGCAAACTGCTTTTGCTTCATCAATTCAGTAACACGTTGACCGTGTTCCAATTGTGATTTGGTTGCTTCGTCCAAATCAGAAGCAAACTGCGAAAACGCCGCCAATTCACGATACTGCGCCAACGCGGTACGAATACCACCAGAGAGCTTTTTAACTACTTTAGTTTGTGCAGCACCACCGACGCGCGATACTGAAATACCAGCGTTCATTGCCGGGCGAATGCCCGAGTTGAACATGGACGATTCAAGGAAGATCTGTCCATCGGTAATAGAGATCACGTTGGTTGGAACGAATGCCGATACGTCTCCAGCTTGGGTTTCAATGATTGGCAATGCAGTCAATGAACCTGTTTTGCCAGTCACTTCACCCTTGGTGAATTTCTCAACATAAGCTTCACTTACACGCGAGGCGCGCTCCAGCAGACGGGAGTGGAGATAGAACACATCGCCAGGATAAGCTTCACGGCCCGGTGGACGACGTAACAACAGAGAAATTTGTCGATAAGCCCACGCTTGCTTGGTCAAGTCATCATAAATAATCAATGCATCTTGACCACGGTCGCGGAAATATTCGCCCATGGTACAACCGGTGAAGGCGGCGAGAAATTGCATTGCGGCTGGATCTGCAGCAGTCGCTGCGATCACGACGGTGTGATCCATTGCGCCGTTTTCTTCGAGCTTGCGCACAACGCTGGCAACAGAAGAGGCTTTTTGGCCAATCGCAACGTAAATACACTTAATTCCTGAACCTTTTTGGTTGATGATCGCATCAACCGCAATGGCGGTTTTACCGATTTGACGGTCGCCGATGATCAGCTCGCGCTGGCCGCGGCCAATAGGAACCATCGCATCAATTGCTTTCAAACCAATTTGTACTGGCTGGTCTACCGACTTACGCCAAATTACGCCGGGCGCAACTTTTTCAATAGCGTCGGTCATCTTGGTATTCAACGGGCCTTTGCCATCAATGGGGTTACCCAAGGCATCCAGCACGCGACCCAATACTTCCGGACCCACTGGAACTTCCAGAATACGGCCAGTACATTTACATTTTTGGCCTTCGGCCACACCGCGATAGTCGCCGAGAATTACTGCACCTACAGAGTCGCGCTCCAGGTTCAGTGCCATCCCGAAAATACCGCCTTCAAATTCAATCATCTCGCCGTACATAACATCGGCGAGACCGTGAACACGAATAATACCGTCAGTTACGGAAACGACAGTACCTTCGTTTTGAGCTTCTGTAGAAAATTCAAGACCCGCGATGCGCTGCTTGATAATTTCACTGATTTCAGAAGGATTCAGTTGCTGCATGCTCTGTTCCTCAACCCTGGGATTAGGATTTCATTGCTTCGGCAAGTTTCGCCAAGCGACCACGTACTGAACCGTCAATCACCATGTCGCCGGTGTGGATAACAACACCACCCAGCAAGCTCTTGTCAACGGAGCCTTGAACACTGACTTTACGATCCAATTTGGCACTCAGTGCTTGAGCCAATTTGTTTATTAAGTCGACTGGCAACTCAAACGCTGCTGTCACCTCAACATCGATGGTTTTTTCTTGCTGAGCCTTCATTTTGGCAAACAGCTCTTTCACAAAAGGCAAGAGTGCCAACCGTTTGTTGCTCGCAAGGGTGTGGATGAAATTCTGCTGATTTTCATCCAGTTGATCACCACACACTTGTACAAAAACGGAAGCTTTCTGCGCTGCAGATAAACCAGAAATGGCCAAGGCCTTTTTAACCTGATCTTGTTCTGCAACCGCGGCTGAAACTTCCAGAGCGCTTAACCATGACTGCAGTTTATTTGCAGTTAAGGCATATTCAAATGCTGCTTTGGCGTAGGGCCTAGCCAAGGTGGTCAATTCAGCCATAACTACCTCTCTTAAAGCTGCGCAGCGAGTTTATTTACCAACTCGTTGTGAGCGTTTTGATCGATAGAAGACTCGAGAATTTTTTCTGCTCCAGCCACTGCCAAGGTAACCACTTTTGCACGCAGTTGCTCGCGCGCTTGGGCTACTTGAAGATCAATTTCAGCTTGTGCAGAGGCTTTTATACGGTCGGCTTCCAAACGCGCTTTTTCTTTTGCTTCTTCAACAATTTCAATAGAGCGCTTGTTAGCTTGATCGACAATTGCAGCAGCTTCTTTCTTGGCAGAAGTAAGCTGTTCAACCACTTTCTTCTTGGCCAGTTCAAGGTCTTTTTCAGCTTTATCGGCTGCTTGGAGACCGTCTGCTATCACTTTTTGACGCTCGGCCATTGCAGCAGTAATGAACGGCCACACATACTTCATGCAAAATAACACGAAGAATAAAAATGTGATGGACTGTCCGATTAAGGTCAAGTTGATGTTCACGCCGATAACCCCTTTATGGAAAGCTTTGCGGATAAAAAGTTTTCGGAATCAAAAACCTTTCGTTTTAAATCGCAAGCGTTTCGGATTAGGCCAGAGTTGGCACAACGACGAACAGGATGTACATCGCAATACCTACACCAATCATTGGAACCGCATCGAGCAGACCAGCGATAAGGAACATTTTACCTTGCAGCATAGGCGCCAGTTCTGGTTGACGAGCAGAACCTTCCAGCAACTTACCACCCAGAATTGCAAAGCCAATAGCAGTACCCAACGCACCCAAACCAATCAGCAGTGCTACGGCAATCAAAGCTAAACCCATGATATATCTCCTAAGATGATAGAAAGTTAAAAGTAAAACGACAGAGTGATAAAAATTAATGTGTAAATTGGTTTTCTTCTTCCACTTGGTGTGCCATCGCCATGTACACGATGGTTAACACCATAAATACAAACGCTTGTAGCGTGATCACGAGAATGTGGAACACCGCCCAACCCCATTGCAGAACACCCGCAAAGACACCCAGCAACAAGCCTGCGCCAAACATAGTAGCAATCAGGATGAAGATCATTTCACCGGCATACATGTTGCCAAACAGACGTAGGCCCAACGAAATAGGTTTGGCAATCAGTGCAATGGTTTCGAGGGTGAAGTTAATAACAATTAACAGCGGCGCAAAAATAAGGCCGATACCGTGAAATGAAGGATGAAAAGGGTGAAAAGTAAGTTCTTTGATAAAGCCAACAAAACCTTTTTTGGCGATGCTGAAACCAATCATCAACATAAATACCGTCAAACCCATCGCCATAGTCACATTAACATCGGTGGTAGGTACAACTTTGAAATAGAAATGTCTATCGCCAGCGATCAACATGGCCAACTCGGGTAGCCAGTCCACGGG
Source organism: uncultured Cellvibrionaceae bacterium (assembly GCA_964499225.1). Taxonomy (GTDB): domain Bacteria; phylum Pseudomonadota; class Gammaproteobacteria; order Pseudomonadales; family Cellvibrionaceae; genus Cellvibrio. The sequence goes on from CAZCJR010000071.1 coordinate 4,890, forward strand.
CACCAAATCCATAAGGTTCATCAAAAAAATCCAGACAAATATGGTCAGCGCCAAGGGAGCAACAAACGGGTTTTTGTAATGAAATGCGTCTTTGACAGTTTTGTCGATGAACTCAATGATCATTTCAACAAAATTAAGAAAACCGGTAGGAATACCAGCGTGGGCTTTTTTAGCGGCCCAGCGAAATGAGAGTGTAAAAATCAGCCCAAGCACGATGGACCACAACATGGAATCCAAATGAATCGCATAAAAGCCCATTGCTTTCATTTCTTCCGCACAGTGGGCCACTACCCAACTGCTAGTCTCCTGCACACGGCTACCTTCGCAATAGGTTCCTTCAGGCAATTTGCCATAAGTCCAGTTGGTCAGGTGGTGCAAAATATATTCGGTTGTTGTGGGTTGCTGCCCTTCCGCTGCCATAGTGAGCTCTCAAAATTGCAAGTTTAGATGAACCGAATCAACGGGATTGCTTAAGTGTGATCGCGCTGAGCGACCAACATAAAATCTGTGTCACGCAAAATGCAGCAAAAAAAATTGAAAGATTTATTTGGTCGGCACGATTGAAAGCCGCTGCAAACAATATGCCTGTGAGTAAAAATTTGACCGTTTCAGCGCGGTAAAACGCGGCAACTACAGCCACCACAACTTGCCCTCCGCGATACTTGAACGAGTACCACGCGAAACACATAGTGGGTAACAGGCAAACAGAAATACCCCAAACCAACGAAATCCCGATTTTTTTTTCCAATGGCATTACTGCCAAAGCCAAAGCTGCCAGTGCCAACCATAAAATCGTCAAGCGTTTAACTATCGGGGGCTTGGCGATGGTATTCAGGGGTGGTCACCTGTGTTTGCCTTGGGGGAGTTTCTTAAATCTTTACTTTTTTACATTCTGTTTACGCACTACACCCCAATTCCAGTCTATTGTGAACTGTTAACTTGGGGGCGGGCGCATTATAGGTGCATTAAATTAGCGCAGCAAGGCCTATTCAGCCGATCAAGTTACTTGATGTGGCCGAGAATGCCGTCAAGTTCATCCAGCGAGTTATAACTAATCACCAGTTTTCCCTTGCCTTTGGCACCATGTTGGATTTCCACACCCGCGCCCAGAGTTTCCGACAGACTATCTTGCAAACGACGAATATCCGCAGACACGGCGACTTCCGGTTTTACCTTATCCTGATTTTTACTTTCCTGATGCAAACGCACCAACGCTTCCGTCTGCCGCACCGATAACCCTTTGGCCACAATTTGCCGCGCTACCGCGCGCTGGGTTTCATCATCAAGAGTCAACAACGCACGCGCATGACCCATTTCCAGATCGCCATGTTCGAGCAGGGTTTTTACTTCTTCACTCAACGCAATCAGACGCAGCAAGTTAGTGATGGTGGTGCGCGACTTTCCGACCGCTTGCGCCACTTCCGCATGCGTTAATTCAAATTCATCCTGCAAACGTTTCAGTGCAACCGCTTCTTCAATCGGATTCAGATTTTCGCGCTGGATGTTTTCGATCAGCGCCATGGCTATGGCTGCTTCATCAGGCACATCGCGAATCACCGCCGGGATTTTATCCAAGCCGGCAATTTGTGTTGCGCGCCAGCGGCGTTCACCTGCAATAATTTCGTAGCGGCCTTCACCAATCGGGCGCACCACAATCGGTTGCATTACGCCTTGAGCTTTTATCGACTCCGCTAATTCTTCCAATGCTTCAGTGTGCATATCGCGACGCGGTTGATATTTACCGCGCTGGATTAATTCAACCGGTAAATGCGCAAGCTTGCCATCGCGATAATCGAGTTTGCTATCTACTTCCGCAGGATTGATCGGCATTTCGGGTGCGGGTGCAGTTACACCCAAACCGGCACTCAAAAGTGCATCCAAGCCTTTTCCTAATCCTTTGCGTTTTGTCGACATCTCAACCAGCCTTATTTCAATTTTTTGTTAGAGGGTTTCTGCCGCAGCGGCGGATTGTTTGGGCGTTTCGTTGCGGCGCAAAATTTCACCGGCAAGCGCAAGGTAGGCAATTGCACCTTTTGATTGACGATCAAAGGCCAATACCGGCATACCAAAACTCGGCGCTTCGGCGAGGCGCACATTGCGCGGAATACAGGTGCGATATAAACGATCACCAAAATGTTGCTGCAATTGTGCCGATACATCGTTAGTCAAACTATTGCGCGGATCATACATAGTGCGCAGCAAGCCTTCGATTTTTAAATTGGGATTTAAGACTTTTTGAATTTGATTAATGGTGCCAACCAATGCCGACAATCCTTCCAACGCATAGTATTCACATTGCATGGCAATGATGACGCCGTCACATGCAGCGAGCGCATTCAAAGTGAGCATGTTAAGTGAAGGCGGGCAGTCGATAAGAATATAATCGTATTGGTCGCGCACTTGATTGAGTGCATTCTGCAAGCGGCGCTCTTTGTTATCCAGCGCGAGCATTTCTACTTCTGCTGCAGTTAAATCACCGTTGGCTGGCAGTACATGATATTTGCCACTTTCAGAAACGACTATGCAATCTTTAATGTGCGCGCGCTCGGTCAGCACATCATAAATATTTTCTTCGATCTCATTTTTGTTGACACCACTGCCCATAGTGGCATTGCCCTGTGGGTCAAGATCCACCAGCAAGACACGCTTTTTTGTCGCTACCAGTGATGCTGCTAGATTCACGCAGGTGGTTGTTTTACCGACTCCACCTTTTTGATTGGCAATAGCGTATATCTTGGTCAAGTGAAAATCCTATAACCACACAGTGGTTGAAAATTTTTATTGTTTCGGTTGCAAAACCAACAAGTGGCGTTCGCCATCTGTTTCTGCAACCAACAGTTTTACACTTTCGATTAATGCAATCTTGTCCGCGATAGGGGCAAGCTCATCCTGCGGAAAAATTCCTTTCATTGCGAGAAAAATTCCTGCGTCGTCCAGCATATGCGCACAACCATCAGTCATATCTTGCAAGCTGGCAAATGCGCGGCTAATTACCACATTGAATTTCTGCTTAGGTTGAAACTCTTCTACACGGCGATTTTCCACTGTCACATTAGCCATACCCAGCAAAGTTTTAACGTGAAACAAAAACCGGGTTTTTTTACCGTTGCTATCAAGCAGGGTAAATTGTTGTTCGGGAAACATGATAGCTAATGGAATTCCCGGGAGGCCGCCACCAGTACCCACATCAATTACCCGCGCAGCGGAAAATTTTTTATTGGCCGTAAACCAGGGCACCACACTCAAGCTATCCAACAGATGACGCGCCACCATTTGGCGAATATCGCGCACCGCCGACAGATTATAGGCTTTGTTCCATTTTTCGAACTCGCGCACATAGGCCAACAGCTGTTCAATTTGGTTTTCGCTCAGCGCTACCGACATTTCAATGGCGCCGCGCAACAGTTGCGCGCGTAATTCAGTATTTAAATCCGTCACTCGTCACTCTTTAAAAAAATGTTTTATAGGATGGGTGGAGCGCAAGCGATACCCATCAGACTTTACGTTCGTTGTTCGATTAAGACGCCTGCTGTTCAGGCGCTTCTTCCTGCAGGCGTTTTAACACGCCGCGTTTTTTTAAATAGATCAACACCAACGAAATGGCCGCCGGGGTGATGCCGGAAATACGCGCGGCACGCGCTAGCGTTTGTGGCCGCGCAGCGGTCAATTTTTGTTTGACCTCATTGGACAAACCATCAACCACTGAATAATCAAAGTCATCCGGAATAATCGTATTTTCATACGAACGTAAACGATCTACATCTTCTTGCTGACGTTCGATATAGCCGGAATATTTTGCCTCAATCTCAACTTGTTCCGCCGCCGCTTCATTGGCGATAGCTTCACCTTTGAGTGAGGCGATATCGATGTAGGTTAATTCCGGGCGGCGCAGCAAATCCATCAAACTGTATTCGCGGGTCAGTTTGGTTTGGATTTTTTGTTCAACTAATTCTGCTTCGGCCGAGCCAGCTTGAATCCAGGTCGAACGCAAGCGCTCTTGTTCAAGTGCGATCTGCTCGCGTTTTTCGCAGAAAATTTTCCACTGGGCATCGCCCACCAAACCAAATTCGCGTGCTTGTTCAGTTAAACGCAAATCGGCATTGTCTTCACGCAGCAGTAATCGATATTCGGCGCGGCTAGTAAACATACGGTAGGGTTCTTTGGTGCCGAGTGTAATCAAGTCGTCAACTAACACACCTACGTAAGCTTGATCGCGGGTCGGGCACCAGGCTGCTTTTTCTTGCGCGCGCAGCGCCGCGTTTATTCCCGCAAGCAAACCTTGCGCACCCGCTTCTTCGTAACCGGTGGTGCCGTTGATCTGGCCGGCAAAAAATAATCCACCAATCACTTTGGTTTCCAGGCTGTGTTGCAAATCTTGCGGGTTGAAATAATCGTATTCGATGGCGTAACCCGGGCGCAGGATATGCGCGTTTTCAAATCCTTTCATTGACCGCACGATTTCCAACTGCACGTCAAACGGCAAACTGGTAGAAATTCCATTCGGATAAAGCTCGTGGGTAGTCAAACCTTCCGGCTCGATAAATACTTGATGTGAATCCTTATCCGCGAAGCGGTGAATTTTATCTTCGATCGACGGACAGTAGCGCGGGCCGATTCCTTCAATCACACCCGAGTACATGGGCGAGCGATCGAGATTACGGCGAATCACATCGTGGGTTTTTTCATTGGTGTGGGTGATGTAACAACAAATTTGGCGCGGTTGCATGGCGCGATTGCCCATTACCGACATCACCGGGCGCGGCTCATCGCCATATTGTTTTTCCAGCACATCCAAATTAACCGTGCGCGCATCAACGCGTGGCGGGGTGCCGGTTTTTAAACGATCGACACGCAGCGGTAATTCACGCAAGCGTTTTGAAAGTGCAATCGACGGCGGATCACCCGCGCGACCGCCGGAATAATTCTGCATGCCGATATGGATTAAACCGCCAAGAAAAGTACCGGCAGTTAGCACCACCTGGTTGGCCATAAATTTCAGGCCCATTTGCGTAACCACACCGCGCACTTGATCATTTTCAACAATCAAGTCATCAGCAGCTTGTTGGAAAATCCACAGGTTCTCCTGGTTTTCCAGCGTTTCGCGAATCGCCGCTTTGTAGAGAATTCTGTCGGCTTGAGCGCGGGTTGCACGCACGGCGGGGCCTTTGCGCGCATTCAATACGCGAAATTGGATGCCACCTTTGTCGGTCGCGAGTGCCATAGCCCCACCCATGGCATCAATTTCTTTTACGAGATGGCTTTTGCCAATCCCGCCAATCGCCGGATTACATGACATTTGGCCGAGGGTTTCGATGTTGTGCGAGAGCAGCAGAGTTTTACAACCCATACGCGCTGCGGCCAGACAGGCCTCAGTACCGGCATGGCCGCCACCGATCACAATCACATCAAAACGATCCGGGAAAATCATCGCTTACTACCTTGCAGCCGGGCTGCGCACAAATACCTTGGGAAGGCGAGGGACAAAAGGGGCGACATTATAGGGCCTGTCAGCGATTTGCACAAAACTTGTACAGGGATTAATCAATGATTTTTCATACCTCATATTTTGGAGATGCAATTTGGAATTTCCTCTGAGACTGTCTGAGACAGGGACGTCGAAGACAAGCCCCCATGGAGGCCCTCCCTAAAGTAAAAAGTAAGGCGTGTCTCAGAGGGAATTTCGAGTTGCATCGTTGTAGGTGGTTATTCAAAAAAACAGCTCGCGTTACAACAAAGGAAAATAATATATGAAATGAATATATGTATTGTTATTTAGGTTTTTAAAAGATGTAGTTATATATGTAGAGCGATATTTCTGTGGATAAGCATAAAAAAAACGTTATTTTTCAATAATTTAATATGATGATAAAGCTCTGAAAAAGCATTGCGGAAGCTGGTCTTAAGCTGCTCGGAAGCTGGTTGTAAAAGAGCAGGTTATACAGAAACCTGAAAAAATGCGACTTATCCCCAAAAGCCTGCCCAGCTTCTGTCATCAACACCCACAGGGTTGTACACATGAGGAGTAACGTAAAGTCAAAATAGTTTAAAAAACAACTATTTACACTGTAAAACTCGATTCAACTGTGGATAACCTGTGTAAGTGTGTGGAAAAACATGAAGATAAGTCGGTATTATGGTTTCTTTTACTGGAAGGTTTGTGCGGAAAAGCAATTTTAGCAAGTGAACAACTGCCCACTCACTTTTAGTGTTTAGGAGGCAGTTGATACATCATCATTTGGGTCTTCAGTCACGGTTTCATCCAACCATTGTGGCGGTGTAGCTTGTGCGTCCAGCCAGTATAAAAGTAGTTCCCAGTCTTTGCGGTCGCGGGAATGGCTTTGCTGGGGATAATCCGCAATCCCACATCCCTCGCTATAAGCGCGAACATAATGTTGGGTATCCCTCAGGGTCGCCGGATAGGGAATATTCAAACTGAGTAGAAATTTCTGCAGTCGCTCCCACGCATTGGTTTGTTGTTTAACGCGATTGGCGACTACCGCGATGGGGCGACGTTGGCGACGCATCGCTCGCGTCAACAGCAGTTCTCCGATAAAACGGGCGCTGGCGCGTATATCAATATCGGAAGGTAAAACCGGCACTATGATGAGATCGTGATTTTGGATGATATCCTCGAGCGCTGTGTCCGAAAGACCGGGCGCCGCATCGGTAATTAACCAGCGTGTAGACTTGGGCGCGCGCCATTGAAAGCTGCGCGTGATACGGCTGTTGAGCTCTATTTTTACCCCGAAAATTTTGGGTAACTCTGGAGCGCGTGAACTTAACCAGTAGCTGGCTGAACCCTGTGGATCTGCATCGACCAACACGGTGGTTTCGCCGCGCTTTGCCAACCAGGCGGCAAGGTTGGTACTCACAGTGGTTTTACCCGATCCGCCTTTACCATTAATCACCAAAATGCGGCAAGCCGACAGCAGCTGTATCGCAACCATAGGTTCTGTGCTGGTTTTGCTTTTACTGATTAACGGAGGACCAAGCATAATGGCGGGTCTGTAGTGTTTAATTAATAAACAGTATAGACACACCAGGCTGGGGAGTTGGGTAGAGGTTCACACGCGGATGATTTGTGTGGAATCAGACGACTGGATAAGGGGTTATTTGCCGATGCAAAAACTGCTGAAGATACGCCCGAGCAAATCATCAGGAGTAAATTCACCGGTAATCTCATTCAGCGCATTTTGCGCATGGCGTAAATCTTCGGCAAGTAATTCACCGGCGGCATAACCTTGCAGTTGGGCTTTGCCTGAAGCCAGGAATGATTGGGCGCGTTCAAGTGCATCCAAATGACGGCGACGGGCAGTAAATCCACCTTCACCTGTCTCGCTAAAACCCATAATGGTTTTGAGATGCTCTTTTAATTCATCGATACCAGCGCCAGTCGCCGCACTTATACCTATATACAGGTCGCCTGACGGAGAGGTAAATAATCCCGCCGACTCCTCACTTAAATCGATCTTGTTGCGGACCAGCGTGATCTTGCTTTGATCTTGCAGCTTATCGATGAATTCTGGCCAGATTTCACGTGGATCAGTGAGTTGGCTTTGGCGACTATCGATTAATAGCAGAACACGGTCGGCTTGTTGGATTTCTTGCCAGGCGCGCTGGATTCCGATTTGTTCGACTTCATCCGGGCTTTCACGCAGACCAGCGGTATCGATGATATGCAGCGGCATGCCATCGATGTGGATATGTTCGCGCAAGACATCGCGCGTAGTGCCTTCAATACTGGTGACTATGGCGGAATCGCGTCCGCTCAACGCATTGAGCAAGCTGGATTTACCGGCATTTGGGCGACCCGCAATCACCACGCGCATGCCGTCACGCACCAATACACCCTGACGTGCTTCTTTAAATACCTGTTGCAGTCGTTCAACGATGCCGTCCAGATCCCGTGCAACTTTGCCGTCACTTAAAAAATCGATTTCTTCTTCGGGGAAGTCGATTGAGGCTTCGACATAAATCCGCAAATGAATCAGCGCTTCAACCAGTTCATGGATACGTTTTGAAAAAGCGCCTTGCAGTGAGTGCAGTGCGTTGCGCGCGGCTTGTTCGCTAGTGGCATCAATCAGGTCGGCGATGGCTTCCGCTTGTGCGAGGTCGAGTTTGTCATTCAAAAAGGCGCGTTCGGAAAATTCCCCAGGGCGTGCGAGGCGGATGCCGAGTTGGGTAATTTCGCGCAGAAGTAGATCGAGAATAACCGGCCCGCCATGGCCTTGGAGTTCAAGGACATCTTCACCGGTAAAGGAGTTGGGGCCAGGGAAAAATAGGGCTATACCCTGATCGAGTACATCACCGGAACTGTTGGAAAATTCGCAGTAATGCGCGTGGCGCGGTTGGAGTTTGATCTTGAGGAGTTGTTCGGCGACCAGATTGGCTTTGGGGCCGGAGACGCGGACTATACCGACACCACCGCGGCCAGTGGCGGTGGCGATGGCGGCGATGGTGTCGGTAATGATCATAACGTTAACTTATTTAGCGGCGGGTTCGGCGTCGATTTGTTTGGTAATAATGTACTGCTGGATAATCGACAAGGTGTTGTTGGTAACCCAGTAAAGTACCAGACCAGCCGGGAACCATAGGAACATAAACGTGAACACCAGCGGCAGCATTTGCATAATACGCGCTTGCATAGGATCAGTCGGTTGCGGATTGAGCTTCTGCATAAAATACATGGTGATACCGTAAATAATCGGCAACACAAAGTAGGGATCTTTCACCGACAGGTCGGTTATCCAACCGAAGAAGGGTGAATGACGCAGTTCTACCGATTCCATCAACACGTAATAAAGAGCTAGAAACACTGGCATCTGGATCAGCAGCGGCAGACATCCACCAAAAGGATTTACCTTTTCGGTTTTGTACATCTTCATCATTTCTTGTGAAAACTTCTGGCGATCATCACCCAGACGCTCTTTCAGTTCAGCCATCTTAGGCGCTAACTTGCGCATTTTCGCCATAGATTTATAGCTGGTTGCGGAAAGTTTGAAGAACACTATTTTCACGCACAAAGTCAGCCCGATAATGGCCAAGCCCCAGTTGCCCACAAGGTTGTGAATTTGCTGCATCAGCCAAAATAGAGGTTTGGAAACCCACCACAACCATCCGTAGTCTACTGTCAGGTCGAGGTAAGGGGATATTTGCTCCAGGCGCTCGGTATCTTTGGGGCCAGCGTAAAAACCAGCCGAAATGGTACCTTGGGTTCCGGGAGCAACCTCATTCACTTTGCCGGTAAAACCCATTAAATACAGGTCATTGGTACCTAACTTGCGTAGATGAAAGGTATTTTGACTTCCGGCATCGGGGATCCAGGCACTGATAAAGTAGTGCTGCACCATCGCAACCCAACCCCCTTGAACAACTGACTTCTCTTCTTTTTCAGCCATATCATCAAAAGTGATTTTTTTGTAGTTTTCATCAGCCGTGGTAATTGCTGCACCCAGGAAGGGGTTCATTTCCAGTGCGCTGACTTTTTTGAAGTTTTGGCTGTCGCGTTTGATTTGGCCATAAAGTTGTGCTGACCAAGGCGTTGTGCTTTTGTTATCGATGAGGTATTCAACATTGATCAGATAATCGCCGCGGGTAAAGGTATAACGCTTGGTGATTTTTACGTCGCCCTGTTGCAATAACAGATCAACCACTAATTGTTTCTCACTGTCGGCCAAGGTGTATTCTGTTTTTTCACTGCTAAACAGTGGGCGACCTTGCGCGGTATCAGTTCCGTTGGTGCCGATCAAACCACTTTGGGCTAGATAGGTGTGGTTGTCGCGGTTATCGAGCAATACAAAAGGTTGATCAGGAGTATCCAGTTTCAGGAAGTGACGGGGCAGTGCCAGTTGCACAATATCGCCACCCAACGGATTGATGACAAGGTCAAAGCTGTCCGTTCTTACACTGATCAGTTGGGTCGAGGCCAGGTTAGTTTTTTCGACTTCAGCTGGACTATTGGCGGCCACGGGGATATCACTATTGGCAGCAGTAGCGGCTGGCAATGCACCATTGTTAGAGATTGTTTGAGTGGCCACCGGAATTTGAGTGGGTAGGTTTTCCTGATATTCATTCCAGCGAATAACCAACATCAACAAAGTAGCGAGAATTGCTGCAATTAATAAGTTTTTTTGCCAATCCATCTTAATGACTGCCATCAGTAGTGTGTGAGTGAATAGAAGAACAACGGGTCTTGTTCAATTCCGGTACCGGATCCAGCCCGCCTTCATGCCAGGGGTGGCATTTTAGTAGGCGTCGCAGAGTTAGATAAGACCCTGTAAAAAATCCATGCCGTACAATTGCTTCTTCAGAGTAATGTGAACAGCTGGGATAAAAGCGACATTGGTTGCCGACCCAAGGGCTCAATAGATAGCGATAGCCGTGCAGCAGTTTCACCGCCAGCCAGATCAAACCGGAATGGCCGCTATTGATCAGTCGCTTTAGCATCTGTGCTTACCTTTTGGTCTGCCCCTAAAGTTTGCGCCTGCGATGTTAACCGATGATGGCGGACTTTTTTGAAAATTCGCTGCCATTGTTGATTTAATTGCTGACTAAACTCGCTATTGGACAAACTATCCATCCCCTTGCGCGACAACACCACAATATCCAGTCCGGCAAGGTCCTGCTGTTTCAGACGAAAACTTTCGCGGATCAAGCGCTTCATACGATTACGCTCCACTGCCAGTTTCATGTGTTTTTTAGCCATGACCAATCCCAAACGCGGTTGTGTTTGTTGATTGAGGCGGGCGAGGATCAAAAAATATTGATGCGAGGAGCGAAACGGAGCGTCATCAAACACAGGTTTGAAATCAGCGGCGCAGAGTAAACGCAGGGATTTGGTAAAACAGAAAGATGCGGAGTTAGAATCTGAACCAAAGCGGGAGTCGCTTTGGGGTTGATTCGAACTAGCAGACTGTTGAAATTCTATTTTGGCTGGCATAAGTGCGCTAAAAATAGTCTGGGAATGACCGTTATCGACTACTTTGTCTCACGTTTGCCAATAACAAATTTCAACAAACTGCTAGTGAACCAAGAAGCGCGAGCGATTAAACGCGAGTCAGCTCTGCACGGCCTTTGGCGCGGCGACGAGCCAATACCAAACGACCACCTTTAGTAGCCATACGAGCACGGAAACCGTGGTTGCGAACGCGTTTCAGATTACTTGGTTGGAATGTTCTTTTCATGATAAACCTGTTAAAAATCCTGAGTTAATTCACACGGCGTGCGAAAAGAGGCGGGATTTTAATGAATGCCATCTCCTAAAGCAAATAATTTTGAACAAATAATCTACAAAAGCCGGGAAATTTAATTATGTACATTTTTTACCTCTTTTCCCCCAGATAATTAAGATGTTATCCACAATTTTATCCACAGGATTGACGCTTTAATCATTGTTTTTGGTGTCTATTGGCGTTTTGCGTTTAGTGCCCAGTTGTGATCTAACTATTTGAATTTTAATGGCTAAGTTTTAGGCGATTAAATTTATTTTGGCTTTTACTGTGGATAACTCTGGGGGGCGAGAGTAGACTTGGCTTCCTTGTATAACCAGCGCGCATGTCATCCAGCGCTGGTTTCAGTTATCACCTCTTTTTTGCTCATAAATTGTTAGCCAATTAATGGTGTAAACAATAATAAGCGCAGTCTGCGTTCCGGGAGTTTTTGTCTTGTTGCATTCGATTTGGAAACTATGTGCCGCTAGCTTGCAGGATGAATTGCCGTCGCAGCAATTCAATACCTGGATTCGGCCGTTGCAAATCGATGAGTCAGCTGCACCGCAGGAGTTGCGCTTGTTGGCACCCAACCGTTTTATTTGCGATTGGGTGGCAGAAAAATTTCTGAATCGAATTCGTGAATTAGCCAGTCATTATCATCAGGACAATAGCTTGCAGGTCGCAGTCGGCGTGGCACCACGGCCAGCATCAGGTTTTCAGGCCAATTCGGCCAGTGCGCGTAAACCGGAGTATGAGACGGCGAATGTTGAACAAACAGTGGCTGCTCATCCGCCTGTTTATGCGATAAAAAATACCAGCGATAGTCTGGCGTTTGGCAGTCCGTTGGCAGAACAGGTGGAAGGAAATGGGGGCTACGAATCAGCGCCTATTAAGCCGAATATCGTAGCTAAAATCGCCGATTATGAGGTTAAATCCCGTGTTGCAGTATTAGAAAATGTATTTGATTCGAGCCCTCGTTCAACTCCGGATCTAGAGGTTGAGGGCGGCCTTAAACATAGTAATTACTTAAATGCGTCATCTACTTTCGCTACCTTTGTCGAGGGCAAGTCCAACCAGTTAGGTTTGGCAGCAGCGCGCCAGGTTGCGGAAAATCCCGGTGGTGCTTACAACCCTCTCTTTATATACGGCGGCGTGGGTTTGGGTAAAACTCACTTGATGCAGGCGGTCGGCAATGCCATGGTCGCGCGCAACCCCAATGCAAAAGTGGTGTATTTGCACTCCGAGCGGTTTGTGGCGGATATGGTAAAGGCACTGCAGTTAAACGCGATTAACGACTTCAAACGCTACTATCGTTCGATGGACGCCTTGTTAATTGACGATATCCAATTTTTTGCTGGTAAAGAGCGGTCGCAAGAAGAATTTTTCCATACCTTCAATTCACTGTTGGAGGGTGGCCGGCAGATCATCCTGACCTGTGACCGATTTCCAAAAGAAATCAATGGTCTGGAAGAGCGATTAAAATCCCGTTTTGGCTGGGGTTTGACAGTAGCTGTCGAACCTCCAGAGCTGGAAACCCGTGTGGCGATTTTGATGAAGAAGGCCGAGCAGGTGAATATTGATCTGCCCCACGAAGCCGCCTTTTTTATCGCCCAGCGGATTCGCGCGAATGTGCGTGACCTTGAAGGCGCCTTGAAGCGCGTTATCGCCAGTGCCAATTTTACTGGTCGGCCAATTGATGTTGAGTTGGTACGCGAAGCCTTGAAAGATTTATTAGCCCTGCAGGATAAACAAGTCGGTATCGACAATATCCAACGCGTGGTGTGCGAGTACTACAAAATCAAAATGAACGATATGGTTTCCAAGCGCCGCAGCCGCTCAGTGGCGCGCCCGCGGCAGGTAGCTATGGCTTTAGCGAAAGAATTGACTAACCACAGTTTGCCGGAAATTGGCGAAGCGTTTGGCGGCCGCGACCACACCACGGTATTGCACGCCTGCCGCAAGATTAAAGAACTGCAGGAAGAGACCGCAGATATCCGCGAAGATATGAAAAATTTGCTGCGTTCGCTGACAACTTGATTTATAAACACTGTTTATTTGTGCTTCATCCAAAGAGATAAAAACCCAATAAGTCGTCCTGGAAGATTACTCAAGAGACCATCACATGAAATTTGCCGTATCGCGCGAAGCTTTGCTTAAACCCTTACAACTGGTAGCTGGTGTGGTGGAGCGTCGTCAAACGCTGCCGGTGTTGTCTAACGTGTTGATTCAACTCAATGGTGATCAGCTATCGCTTACGGGTACTGATCTTGAGGTGGAGATTGTAGGGCGCATAACGCTGGAGCAAGCCGGAGTCTCCGGCGATATCACAGTTCCTGCACGTAAGCTGCTCGATATCTGCAAATCCCTGCCTGATGGCAGCAATATTGAGTTTTCTTTGGAAGAAGCCCGCATTATGGTCAAGTCGGGCCGTAGCCGGTTTACGCTGTCCACCTTGCCAGCAGCCGATTTCCCCAATGTAGAAGACACCCCCGGCAACTTGCGTTTTAGCTGTGCCCAGCAAGAAGTCAAACGTCTTATTGAGCGCACCGCTTTTGCCATGGCGCAGCAAGATGTTCGCTATTACCTGAATGGTATGTTGTGGGAAGTTCGCCAGGATCAATTGCGCGTAGTGGCGACCGATGGTCACCGTATGGCGATGTGTACCCGTGCAGTAGCGGTAAATACCAGCGATGTTATTCAGGCGATTCTGCCGCGTAAAGGTGTGCTGGAATTGTCCCGCTTGCTGGATGATTCCAGTGCGCAGGTGGAAGTAGTACTCAGCTCTAATCATATTCGCGTCACTTCTATGGATTACACCTTCACGTCCAAGCTGGTTGATGGCAAGTTCCCTGAGTACGAGCGGGTGCTGCCTCGCGGTGGCAATAAGGTAGTGATAGGTTCGCGTCTGGAATTGAAACAAGCCTTCGGACGCACGGCGATTTTATCGAACGAGAAGTATCGTGGAGTGCGTCTGTTATTGTCGGATGGCACCTTGACCATAGTCGCTAATAACCCCGAGCAGGAAGAAGCAGAAGAACAAGTCACTGTGGATTACACCGGTGAATCGCTGGAAGTGGGTTTTAATGTCAGTTACTTACAGGACGTGACCAACGTTATCAGCAACGAAAATGTGAAGATTACCCTGTCGGATCCCAATTCCAGCGCCCTGTTGGAAGAACCGGAAAATAGTGATTCCCTCTATGTAGTTATGCCAATGCGCCTTTAATGGCGCATTGGTAGTCGCTGTCTGCTGTCGTATGACCTTAAAACGTTTGTTGATCCAAAACCTGCGCAATCTGGAAGGAGTCGATATGGCTCCTTCACTGCAGGTGAATCTTATTTATGGTGAAAATGGCTCTGGTAAAACCAGTGTTCTGGAAGCCATTAATCTACTCGCGCTCGGTCGATCCTTCCGTAGTCACAAACACAAGCCGCTTATCAATCACCAGCAACAGTCCTTTACTGTGTTTGGTCGCGTCCATACGGATGATGGCTCGGAAGTTCCTATTGGAATAAGTAGGCATCTTGATGGTGATGCCAGTTTTAAAGCTAATGGTGTACTTGTTCCTTCGGCTGCTGATCTCGCTGCTTATCTCCCAGTGCAAGTGATTAACTCGGATACTTTTCTACTGTTGGAAGGCAGCCCGAAAGTCAGGCGGCAGTTTATCGATTGGTTAGTGTTTCACGTGGAACCTAATTTCTTCCCGGCGTGGAAAGCCATTCAGCGTTGCCTCAAACACCGCAATAGCCTGTTGCGCCGTGATAGAATAGACCCCTTTGAATTGGCCACTTGGGACCAGGAATTAGTCGGCTTGACCGATAAAATCCACGAGTTTCGTACCCAGTGTATGGCGCAGTTTCAAGAAACCTTTGCCGAGTTGTTAAAGGAATTTATCAACATCGATGGTATTGCTCTTGGCTACTATCGCGGTTGGGATAAGGATGAAACCTATAGTGACGTGCTAATTTCTGGCTTCGAGCGCGATAAGCGCCAAGGCTATACGCAGTCCGGCAGTCATAGGGCAGATTTAAAAATAACAGTAAATGGCTTGGACGCCGCTGAAGTACTTTCACGCGGCCAGCAAAAGCTGTTAGTTTGCGCGCTTAAAATTGCTCAAGGCTTCGTATTCACGCGGATCACCGGGCGTAAGTCGATTTATTTAGTTGATGACTTACCCGCCGAGTTGGACGAAAAACACCGTGCGTTGCTGGTTCATTGGTTAGATACCATGGGCACCCAGGTATTTATCACCGGTGTAGAGCGCGAAATGCTGGCATCCAGCTGGCGTGACAAGACGGAAATAACCCCAAAAATGTTCCACGTGGAACAGGGTAGGGTGACTGAGGTAGCTTAATCCCTCGGTTATCTTCCCACTGATTATGCGCAATCAGCCTGTTGCTGGTCGCTACTGAACAAAAAAGCGGAGAAATGCTATGTCAGAAGAGAATGTTTACGACTCGTCCAGTATTAAAGTCCTTAAGGGCTTGGATGCGGTGCGTAAGCGCCCAGGGATGTACATTGGTGACACCGATGATGGCTCGGGCCTGCATCACATGGTGTTTGAAGTCGTGGATAACTCTATCGATGAAGCGCTGGCTGGCCACTGTGACGAGGTGCGCGTCATTATTCACCCCGATGAAACCATCTCTGTATCTGACAATGGCCGTGGTATTCCAACTGAAATGCATGAAGAAGGCGTCTCAGCAGCCGAAGTAATCATGACCGTTCTTCACGCCGGCGGTAAGTTTGATGACAATACCTACAAGGTATCCGGCGGCTTGCACGGTGTGGGTGTATCAGTAGTTAACGCCCTCTCCGAATTCCTGAAGCTGACTATTCGTCGCGGTGGCAAGATATATGAACAGATTTATCGCCATGGCGTGCCAGACGAAGCCCTGAAAGTGGTGGGCGATTCAGCAACTACCGGAACTGAAATTCATTTCAAACCTTCCGCTGGCACCTTTACCAATATCGAGTTCCACTTCGAATTACTGGCTAAACGCCTTCGCGAACTCTCGTTTCTGAACTCAGGTGTGCGCATTGTTCTCAAAGATGAGCGCAGCGGTAAGGAAGAGGTCTATCAATACGAAGGCGGCTTGCGTGCGTTTGTGGATCATTTAAACAAGAATAAAACCACCATTAATAAGATGGTGCACTTCGTTTCACTCAAGCGCGATGATGGCATTGGTGTAGAAGTAGCACTGCAGTGGAACGATTCCTTCCAGGAAAACCTGTTCTGCTACACCAATAACATTCCGCAGCGCGATGGGGGTACACATTTGGCTGGCTTCCGTGCAGCGCTAACCCGCGGTTTGAATACCTATATCGAAAAAGAAGGTATTGCAAAGAACGCTAAAGTTGCTACTACTGGTGACGACGCCCGTGAAGGCCTGACTGCGATTATCTCGGTAAAGGTACCGGATCCTAAATTCTCCAGCCAAACTAAAGACAAGCTTGTTTCGTCTGAAGTAAAAACGGCTGTAGAACAGGAGATGAGTGAACACTTTGGCGCATACTTGCTGGAAAACCCGTCAGAAGCCCGATCCATCGTAGGCAAGATGATCGATGCCGCCCGCGCCCGTGAAGCCGCGCGTAAAGCCCGTGAAATGACCCGTCGTAAAGGTGCATTGGACATTGCCGGTCTGCCCGGAAAACTGGCCGACTGTCAGGAAAAAGATCCGGCATTGTCTGAACTCTACCTGGTAGAGGGTGACTCTGCGGGTGGTTCCGCCAAACAAGGCCGTGCGCGTAAAACCCAGGCGATTCTGCCGCTTAAGGGCAAGATTCTCAACGTCGAAAAAGCCCGTTTCGATAAGATGCTATCCAGCCAGGAAGTAGGCACGCTAATTACCGCACTCGGCTGTGGTATCGGTAAAGATGATTACAACCCGGAAAAACTGCGCTACCACAGCATCATTATCATGACGGATGCTGACGTGGATGGTTCACACATCCGCACTCTGTTATTGACCTTCTTCTTCCGCCAAATGCGTGAGTTGATTGAGCGTGGCCATATTTATATTGCCCAGCCACCGCTGTACAAAATTGCCAAAGGCAAGCAAGAACAGTATCTGAAAGACGAATCGGCGATGACCGAGTTCCTCACTCAAGCAGCGCTTGAAGATGCGAGTCTCTATGTCAACCCAAGCGCTCCACCGATTGCCGGCGAAGCATTGGAAAAGCTGGTCTACGAATACCGCAAAGTGATGGCGACTATCGATCGCCTGTCGCGCTTGTACCCAGCCGATGTGCTGGAAAAGATGATCTACTTACCCGCTGTTCGCCCGGAGCACTTGGCTGACCAGGGCCACATGCAGCAGTGGTGCGATCAGATGGCAACGCATTTCAGTATCGACGCGCGCGCCGGCAGCCAACGCTACATCATCACTGTGCGTGAAGATACCGAGCGCCACCTGTTTATGCCGCAAGTAGAAATCACTGCTCACGGTATCGCCACGCCTTATCCGTTTAACCATGACTTCTTCGCCTCAGGTGAATACGCCTCCATTGTTGCTTTGGGTAGCAAGCTGGAAAACCTGATCGAAGAGGGCGCCTACATCCAGCGCGGCGAGCGCAAACAACCACTGTTCAAGTTCGCTGAAGGCTTGGAATGGCTGATGAAAGAGTCGCGCAAAGGCTACAACATCCAGCGTTATAAAGGTCTGGGCGAGATGAACCCCGAGCAATTGTGGGATACCACCATGAACCCGGAAACCCGTCGTATGTTGCGCGTCACTATCCAGGACGCCATCGCCGCTGACCAGATCTTTACTTGCCTGATGGGCGATAACGTGGAACCGCGTCGTGAATTCATTGAAACCAATGCACTCGCGGTAGCTAATCTTGATATTTAAAAACTATTAATTTTTATTTATTAATAGTTTTAATATATATAAATAAGAAAGCCGAGTTCAAGAGAATTCGGCTTTTTATATTCAAAAATGAAATAAGAAATGTCGTCGAATTCACAAATTTTAGATTTTGGCTGGTCTATACTCAGCCGGTAGAGAGTAGTTTGAATAAGATTAACTTTCGTAGCGAGATGACTTTAATGACAACCGAGAAGAAAACGCCCAAGGTATTACTAACCCAGATTGAAGATGCACTTGAGGAGCGCCAGCGTAAGGATCGACGCGCATACCGTGAAGGCATTCCTCAGGATGTACCTCAAGAGAGACGCAAAAACGATCGACGTGATCGTAAAACGGCAAAATAATTGATCAATAATAAAGGGGCTCACAAGCCCCTTTATGTTGCCCCAACCAACAAAGCTAGAAGACTTCATCCCACCGGCAACGCCGTCTTATCAATCGGTGACTTCAACACAAACGATGAATGCACGCCGCTGACACCTTCAATGCGCGTGAATTTTTGCAGCAAAAATTGCTGATAGGCATCCATATCTTTCACGATGACTTTTAACAGGTAATCGGCCGACTGCCCGGTAATCAAATGGCATTCCAATACTTCGGGATAAGCACCCACGGTTTTTTCAAATACATCAAATCGGTCGGGCGTGTGTTTATCCATGCTGATCTGGATAAACGACACCAGCGTCAGCCCGAGTTTGCGCGCATTAAGTAGCGCGACATAGCCGTCAATCAGGCCTGACTCTTCCAGCGCACGCACGCGACGCAGGCACGGGGAGGGCGAGAGGCTGATGCTGTCAGCCAATTCCTGGTTGGATATGCGCCCATTCTGCTGCAGCGCTTCTAGTATCAAACGGTCATAGCGGTCGAGTTCCATAGCGGTAAATCTCAATTGATCGGCATTTAATTTCAATAAAACTACCTATAGAGCAATAATATTGTTCAATTATCGATATTAACACAAGCTTCGCAATCATCTGCCACTCTCTTCTGCCTATACTATCGATAAATTCCCCCGGCCCCCTTGGTTACGCACCCCGTTACAAAGGGGGGGTATTGGTAGCTACTTTCGACCGATGATCCATCGCGGCAGAAAGTCTGAGTAACCCACAAGGTTAATTCCGCCACCGATACCCACTTACAAAGTGACAACATCCCCCCCTTTGAAAAAGGGGGGCCAGGGGGGATTAATCTTTCATTAGGAGTCGATCATGCTTGCCAATCCTTCCAGCAAATATCAGCGTTTTGTCGGCGTGTCCTTGCCCGACCGCCAATGGCCGAATAAACACATTGAAAAGCCGCCCATCTGGATGAGCACTGACCTGCGCGATGGCAATCAAGCGCTGATCGACCCTATGTCCGTTGCCACCAAATTGCGTATGTTCAAAGAATTGGTGGCGATTGGCTTTAAGGAAATCGAAATCGGTTTTCCCTCCGCCAGTGAAATTGATTACAACTTCACTCGCCAATTGATTGAAGAAAATTTAATTCCCGAAGATGTCACCATCGAAGTATCGGTACAGGCTCGTT
>CAZCJR010000072.1:0-24268 GCA_964499225.1 uncultured Cellvibrionaceae bacterium
CGCCGCGATCAGGGCATTATCCAACTGCTTGATCCGCCGTTCGATAAATCCGCCCTGAACCCTGGCTACATCAAAGGTTATGTGCCCGGCGTGCGCGAAAACGGTGGCCAGTACACCCACGCCGCCATCTGGGCGACTATGGCCTTCGCCGAATTGGGCGATAGCCAGCGCGCCTGGGAACTCTTCAGCATCATCAACCCGGTCAATCATGGCAACAGCGCTGCCGCCGTTGCCCTCTACAAGGCCGAACCCTATGTCGTTGCCGCCGATGTCTACGCCATTGCTCCCCACACCGGGCGCGGTGGCTGGAGTTGGTACACCGGCTCGGCAGGTTGGTTATATCGCTTGATGGTCGAATCCCTGCTCGGCATCACCCGCGCGGGCAACGAACTGCTTATCAACCCCTGCCTGCCCAAAGACTGGCCGGGTTACAGCCTGGATTATCGTTTTGGTAATACGCTCTATCACATTGAGGTGACTCAGAGCCTTGGGGGTGAAAACAAAATCCTGCTGGATGGCGTTGAACTACAAGGCTCGGTCATTCCGTTGGTGGATGATGGTAGGGAGAGAAGCGCGGAAGTGAGGCTGTAGCAAGAGCTGGTGAGCGGGATGTCCATATTTGCCAAATATGGATATGAGTAGTAGTGTTGCATCAAGCATTCGCAGGAGGTGCAACATGAATATCAGCTTCACTGAAAAGCAACAGCAATACATTGCCGCGCAAGTAAAAGAGGGTGACTACCAGAACGCCAGCGAGGTGGTACGCGATGCCTTGCGCTTGCACGAAGTTTACCGCCACCGGGTGATTGAAGAACTGCGCGCGGAAATCGCCAAAGGTTGGGATGGGGCGATTAGTAGCAAGTCGGTGCAGGATGTAATCGCCGCCAAACGCCAAGACAAGCAGCCTCTGGTAGAAAAATAGTTGGCTTCCCCCACTAAAAGCTATGTTCTCTCTGCCGAGGCCGAAGCTGATCTGGGTGAAATTTTCGATTACACCGAGCAAGAGTTCGGTATTGAGCAGGCCGCCACTTATCTCTCCGAATTGGAAACCAGCTTGCTAGCGCTGGTTGCCAACCCAAAAGCAGGACGCGAACGCAACGAGATTCGCGCAGGTTTGCGCAGCATCATTCCGCAGAGCCACGTCATTTTCTATCGTATCTGCGATGATCATATTCGCGTAGTGCGCGTTCTTCACGGCAGCCGTGACCTTCCCAGGTTTTTTTAATCGATTTAAGCCAGCGCAGCTGTGCGCTGTTGCTGTCCATAGGTTTTTCTACCGTTAGTGGCATTTAAAGTACTTTAATGCCACTTGGTTCTGCAAAGTGGCGATTTAACCACTTTGTGATAGGCTATGGTTAAGTTCACCTGGGAGGCGATTTTATGAGCGCAAAAACGATCGAAATAGGTAAGCGGCATCCGACCAATCTTGATGCCAATTACTCGCTCGACTGGCTTGCTGATGCAGATACCTTGCAAACCAGTACCGGTAGCGAGTTCGGGCGCAATATCGAGTCTTACATCGAAACGATTAAAACATCCCATGCCCCAATACGGCTTAACGTCCGTAAGCGGCCAGCTGCCGTGGTAATCGGTATCGATGAATACGAGGAAATGCTGAGTATGAAAGCGCAATTTGCCGACTTGGTTGCGCGAGTAAGAGAAGCGGAAATTGCGCAGGCGGGTAATGAGTTTGATGAGCTTTTCGCGCGTATTTCATCGGCGCATTCGCGTAAGGCTACGGATGCACTATTTCAAACAACGGGAGCGGATTTCGTTCCTACTTTTCAACCGGGAAGGACCGAGGCCAAGTGATAACGGTAATAGCAGGGGTAAATGGAGCAGGGAAAAGTTCGGTGGTCGGATCCTGGATACGTGCGGGTGGGGGTGCATATTTCAATCCCGATGAAATAACGCGTTCGTTAATGGAGAAGAATCAAAAACTAACGCTTGATGAAGCAAATGGTCAGGCATGGAAAATGGGGTTTGATGCGCTACAACGCGCGATTGAACAAGATAGGGATTACACTTTTGAAACTACCCTGGGTGGCAATTCGATTTGTAAATTGCTTCATGCGGCCCTTGATAAAGCCATTGGTGTCAGGATTCTATTTTGCGGGTTGGCCGCGCCTGAACTTCACATCAAGCGTGTTGCTGCAACGGTCGGCAAAGGTGGTCATGACATACCGGAAGAAAAAATTCGTCAGCGCTGGTCCAGTTCAATTCATAATCTGATGACCTTGATTCCCCGCTGCTCTGCAGTGATGGTTTACGACAATTCTGCCGAGATAATCAACGGAGTACTCCCCGCACCAATCCTTCTTTTTTCGTTGTCTGGCGATGAATTCAGATCATCTCCCATTGCTGATATGCCTGAATGGGCAAAGCCACTAGCGGCGGCAGCAATAAAACGATATTTAGGTTATCTGCCCAAATAAACTGATCCGCCTCTGCTAATCTTCATATTTCTCTCTATCGCCTAACTCATCTCTGTACGTCACCGCACTGAAGTTTATTCGCCATCGCGCTAATTTCGACACCTCCTCCTAAGTTGGGCGAAGTTTTGTCATGATGATCACTGCGACCCATATATTACTTATCGAGAGCAATCCCGCTGATGCCAGGCTGATCAAGGATGCCTTAGGTAACGATAGCGCCACCTTCATTGTGAAGTGGGTTACCTCCCTCGCGGAAGCATTGACTTATCTCACCAAAAATCCGATCGAGGTCGTATTGCTGGATCTGGCATTGCCAGACGGAAAAGGGTTGGTGGCCTTTGACAAGGTGACGGCTGCAGCACCTGATGCATTAATTTTAGTGTTGAGCGCGGCGACCGATGAGGAACTGATGCGTGCGGCCTTAAAGCGCGGCGCGCATGATTATTTTGCCAAAGGACACATTGATGCGCATTGGTTGCCTCGCGCGTTAAATTATATTTTGGAGCGAAGGGTATCCAAAATTGCACTGGGTGAAAGCGATAAGCGTTTTCGTGCAATGAGCGATGCGTGCCCACTGGGGATTTTCGTCTCTGATCCACAAGGCAATTGTATTTATACCAACCCGGCTTATCACGCTATTTCCGGGCAAACACTGGAAGAGACGCTTGGCACTAATTGGACAAGTGCGATTCATCATGAGGACCGGTTAAAGGCCATTACAGAGTGGGGGGATGCAGTGCGCAGCCATTCCAAGTTTGTGGCTGAAGTGCGTTTCTTACGTAAGGATAAATCAGTGATATGGACGCGTTTGAATGCGGCCATGATTCGCAGCAATGATAGTAACGATAAATCCCAGGGATACGTACAAATCGTTGAGAATATTCATGAACGAAAAACAATGGAAAGAATTTTACGTGCATCGGAAGAAATTGTTTATGAACAGCAAGAGCGCGCGCAGGTTACGTTGAATTCTATTGGCGATGGTGTACTGACTACTAACCTTGCTGGAAAAATCACTTATCTAAATCGGGTTGCAGAAATGATGACGGGTTGGTCATTAAACGACGCCCTGGGCTCACCGGTGGAAGAGGTGTTCACGTTGATCGAGGCAGAAACGCGCAAAGCGTTAGATCTATTTTCGAGTGCGCTTAAATCTGATGACGCTGTAAGGTTACAGTCTAATTATTTGCTCGTGAGTCGCGATGGGATTGAATCGTCCATAGAATATTCGATCTCGCCTATTCATTCTCGCCATAACGAAGTGGCAGGAAGTGCGATTGTTTTTCACGATGTCAGCGAAACGCGCGCAATGGCGCAAAAGATGTTGCATATGGCGCAGCATGATTTTCTTACAGGATTGGCAAATCGCGCATTGTTAACTGAACGTTTGACGCGGGCAATTGGTCTAGCCCAACGCAAGAAAAAACAAGTCGCTCTCTTGTTTATTGATTTGGATAATTTCAAACAAATAAATGACACCCTTGGCCACGCCATCGGTGATAAATTGTTGCAGTCAGTGGCGAAACGTTTAACAGAAACAGTGCGTGCGACGGATACAGTCTGTCGCCAGGGCGGCGATGAATTTGTCGTGTTACTTACAGAAATAGAGCATTGCCAGGATGCGGCGCAGGTGGCTGAGAAACTGATCGCCGAATTTGCATTACCTCATATTGTTCATGAGTGTGAATTGGATGTGACGCTAAGCATTGGTGTAAGCGTTTATCCTGATGATGGTGAGGATGTCGAGAGTTTATTCCAGCATGCCGATGCTGCCATGTATTGCGCTAAAACCTGTGGGCGAAATAATTACCAGTTTTTCCGCGCAGACATGAACCTGCATAAACCAATGCCGGTAGCTCGAAGTGTGTGAGCTTGCTTACCTTTTTAAAAATTGCCGCGCCCGTACTGCACCATTTATTACGAAAATATATTTTCATAATCCCGGTTCATTGTTTTGTAGCATTCGCATGCAACAGATTCCAAACCCATACGGTTGAGAATAATTATTTCTCCGCGACTGTAATGAATTATTTCTTTTGTTTGTAGAGCACCTGCTGCAACAGTCACGCTACTGCGGCGCACACCAAGCATATCGGCAAGAAACTCTTGGGTTAAATGTAATTGATCGGCGTGCGTGCGGTCGTGGGTCATCAATAGCCAACGCGCGAGCCTGGGTTCAGTTTCATGGAAGTGAATGCACGCTGCTGTTTTTGCTAATTGTTCCAGTACCACATACACATAATGATTTAATTGCTTCACGAGCGCGGGTGCTGCATGTAATTCGCGGCGCAATTGTACGGCGCTCATGCGCAATGCTTTACCGGAGCCTTGTACTAACGCACGCATAGGAGCGGTGGGAATATCCAGTGATAGTGTTGAGCCCAACATACCCTCATTACCGATTAAACCCACTTCAAGCGGTTGATGACCTTCAACAACAGTGACAGAAGAGATGAACGCCGTTAGTGGGAAGTAGGCGTATTTAAAGGGATGTTCCGGCTCACACAAAGAAGTGCCAAATGTAAGATTGACCAGTTCACAAGTATCGACAAGATGATCGCGTAATTTTTTTGGTAATCCTTCCAGTAAGCGATTAGTTGCTGGCTCCAAGGGTACTGGCTTTTGTAAAGTAGATTCGGAGTGCATTTAATTTTTCCGTGGCACTGCGGCGCCGACAAGGGCGCGAGACAGGTGCCGTGCAATCTCGCTTCCCTAGCTTGCCTAATAAGATTTCCCCACTCTGTTCGGTACGACACTTTAGCGGCTGCGTGGCCCACTTAATAAATGTGCAAATCGCTCCTCGATGTGCATTTAGGATTTTTTGCGTGCGTTTGCGCACCGACGCACGGCGCTACTCACGGCAAGCTATCGCTAATCTTTCGGAGAAATATTATGAAAATTAACCCAAGCGAACATGAAAATGACGTCGAAAATTTGCGCGTGCAAGCGCTGGTGAATTTGGAGCAGGGAGCCGTGACGCCCGGCTATTCTGCCAATATAGATGAGGTTTTGTATTATTTGAATGAAGCTCTGGCAACAGAGCTGGTGTGCGTGTTGCGCTATCGGTCACACCACTTTATGGCGCGTGGAATCCATGCCAAAGGTGTTGCACAAGAATTTTTAGTGCACGCCAGTGAAGAATTGGCTCATGCCGATATGATCGCTGCGCGCATTGTGCAGTTGGGCGGTGAACCGAATTTTTCACCGGACGGATTGAATGCACGCAGCCATGTTGAATTTAAGACGTCCAAAACGCTAGCTGAAATGATCAGGGAGAACTTGATTGCCGAGCGAATTGCAATTGATAGCTATCGCGACCTTATTCAATACCTTGGTAATGACGATCCCACCACCAGCCGGATGCTTAAAGAAATTCTGGCGACGGAAGAGGCGCATGCAGATGAGTTAGCGGATTGGTTGGATGATTTTCCAGCTAACAATGTGAGCGAAATTTTTACCAAATAGAAATCGGGAGAGAGTAATGAATACAATAAAAGGAGTGAAGGCTATATTAGCCTTGATATGCGTGCTTTTCGGTGTAGTGGTGATATACGGCTTTGTCACTGATTGCCCAAATACAGCCGGGTACTTTTTTTGCAGTGAATCGGAACGACGATTTTTGCAACAGTAAGGTGATGCAGTATGCAAGGGATTAGTAGTGTGCAGGCTAATGCCACTGACCTTAGCCTGCTCTTCTCACGCCGGTGTTAGCAACAATATTCAAATCTATTCTTTAAAAGTAGGCTTTTAAAAAACCTAAGAATATTCTCAAACGTAACAGGGTTAGAAAACTAACTTAGAACTCTTTGCGTGCATTCTCTGCTTTTTTGGCCTTTTTTGCCTCTTGTTTTTCTTTGGCGGTCTTAGCTGCCGGTTTCTTGGTTTCCTTTTTGCTGTCTTGTGCTTTGCTCATGATTTTTCTCGCTGGTGGGAAAAAGGGGCCTGCATTACAAGGCTACATCCAATTGCGCCGGAAAGATATATAGGCAAATGGACGCGGTGTAAAAATCCTTGGCCTCGGGTTCGGTATCGCACTGAGATTTATTCCCCATCCAAGCCTAATGGGCTCCTCGTGATACCTCACCACTTTTTAATGGAGATGATACTAAATGACCAGTCAGCAGCGACGCCCTTTCATAGTCATGACCTTTGCCGCGCTTGTCTTTATGGCAATCGGCGGCTGTGAGAAATCAGAAGGAATTGTCAGTTCTGACGATAGATTAACGAGTGTTACCGCCGAGGTGGTGGATATGGAGCTGGCACATTCAGTCAAGGTCGCGTTGGCGAACGAGGCGGCGCTAGCTGATACCGATATTGGCGTGGTCGTTAATGACGGCGCAGTGCGGCTCACCGGTGTGGTTGATAATCAGGATCAGCATAACCGCGCTGTACGAATTGCAACCGGTGTGGCGGGCGTAAGTGTGGTAGACGACAAGCTCGCCGTGAAAGAGCAGAAGTGAGTCTGAGGTTTTCTTTGGCGACAGTTCGTTGAAAGACGTAACTGGTTTTCTGAATCAAGGCTGAATGGTTGGTATTTGTGATTGATTAAATGTTTCAGTTGTATGGTGCAGCACACTTTTAATTCAATTTTTTATACGTCTTTTTTGGCTTTCCCAGCGGTGTTCATCAATTTCCTATTTCGTTTTTTGGTCGCTAATTTGTCGCGATAGTTAACACAAGTTTCTGTGATGTGAGTGTAGTCACAATTAGTAGTGCGGTTACTATTATGTTCATATTTTGCTGTTAATATCGCCTTAAAATTCCCTCCGCTAATAAAAATAATCATATCCCCCCTATTAATTACGCCTGCGGCAGTGGGGCCAAATTATTTTTTAATTTTGATCGTGGAATATTTATAGATTTGGTCTGGCGCGTCTGTTTGTATATGAATATCGGGCATTGTTTGAATTAGGATGCTTTTAAATTAGGAATGATTTTTTGCCTTGTTTAACTTTAATTATCTTGCATGAAAGTTTCTACGAGGACAGTTGAATGGCAAATTTCAAAGGTGATATCCAAGTGATGAATACGATGACTAATCCGCTTGCAGATGATGTGTACAGCTCTGTGGATGCTGCAAATGCTGGCGAGCAACCAGTGTCTTTGCATACTAGTGACGCAAGACTGTTTGAAGATCACAGTTTGCGCGACAAAATTATACGTTTCGATCACGGTCGTATTCCGGAGGGCGAGACTAATACAAGCGCTGCAGCCGCTCATGGCATATTCACTGTGTATGAGTCTCAATGTGAAGTAACCAAAGCGTTATTCTTGCAAACGCCAGGCACTGTTACACCAGTCTTTGCGCGTTTTTCCAGTGTCGTCGGTGGCCGTGGTTCCGCAGATTGCGCGCGCGATCCACGCGAATTTGCGGTACGTTTTTATACAGAGGAAGGCAATTTCGATTTGGTAGGAAGTAATATTCCGGTGTCCTACATCCAGGATGCTTCGATCTTGAATGATTTAATGCGTGCGGTGAGATCGGAAGCCAATAGTCAAGTCCCGCATGTTTCTTCAACACACAATACCTTTTGGGATTTTATATCCCTAA
The DNA here is from genome assembly GCA_964499225.1 of uncultured Cellvibrionaceae bacterium. GTDB lineage: Bacteria > Pseudomonadota > Gammaproteobacteria > Pseudomonadales > Cellvibrionaceae > Cellvibrio. The sequence goes on from CAZCJR010000072.1 coordinate 7,987, forward strand.
CGCCGGAGTCGACCAATAGCCTTATGTGGGTGATGTCAGACCGTGCCATTCCCCGCAGCTTTGCGATGATGGAAGGCTTTGGGATGCATACCTTTCGCTTCACGAATGCGCAAGGAAAATCCAGCTTGGTGAAATTTCATTGGAAACCGTTACTGGGTGTGCATTCACTGGTATGGGATGAAGCGATGAAATTGGCCACCAAAGATGCGGATTTTCAACGGCGACATCTGTGGGAGTTAATTGATCAAGGCCAGTTTCCCGAATGGGAATTAGGTGTGCAGGTAGTGGCGGAAGAGGATCTCGGTAAGTTCAATTTTGATTTGCAGGACGCCACCAAACTTATTCCCGAATCAATAATCCCCCTGCGGATTATTGGTAAGCTCACGCTCAATCGCAATCCGAAAAATTACTTTTCCGAAATCGAGCAGGTGGCATTTCATTCCCAGCATTTGGTTGCCGGTATAGAATTTATTGAGAATCCGCTATTAACAAAATTCTCGTATTCCGATGCAAAAATGTCGCGCCTTTGCAGTACCCACTTAAATGAGTTACCGATTAATCGCGCTCGTGCAATGCTCGATAGGCTAAAGCGCGAGTTTCAGCTGCGGGGGCTTACCCATGCTGATCGAACCGAGTACGACTCGCATTCCTTCGTGAGCGAGAAACCGGTGGCAAGTTATTGGTCGGCCAGCCATCACAATGGTTCGGCGGTGCCTGAAAGCAAAAAAGATCCTGCGAGTAATTCGCTGTGGGATGATCACTACTCGCAAGCCGGCCTTTTTTGGCGTAGCCAATCCGCGTGGGAGCAGAATCATATAGTGGCAGCATTTTGTTTTGAATTGGCGAAGGTGAGTGTGCCTGAAATACGGGAGCGTATTGTGTCTCACCTCACCCAGGTAGATGCCAGCCTGGCAAAACAGGTTGCAGAGGGATTGGGTATAACCGTGCCGACGTCTGTAGCGAGCGCAGAGTCGTTAGTGGCAACAATTAATCCGTCGATTGAACCGTCTTTTAGTATGGCGCATGCGCGCAAAGATTTAATCGTTGGCCGGTGCATCGCTGTATTAGTCGCAAACGGTTTTGAGCGGGAGCGGTTCGAGGCCGTGCGCACCGCATTATTAGCAGGTGGAGCATCGTTAAAAACTATTGCATCGCGTCTTGGCGATGTTAAGTGCAATCTTGGGCAACCGCTACAGGTTGATCATAGTTTGGCAACCGTAGGCTCGGTAATGTTTGATGCGGTGTATATTCCCGGTGGGCAGCGCAGTGTGGAAGCACTTTGTAAAGATGCCCATGCCGTGCTCTTTGTAAAAGAAGCATACAAACACGGAAAAGGTGTGGCGGCCAGTAATGAAGGCGGCATGCTGATTACCCGTGCGGCGCGTTCATCGGTCATGTCGGATGTATTTAAGGGGCCCGGTGTTATTACCGCTGGGCCCAATACCCCAACCGATGAGTTTGTAGCGGCCGTTATTGCCGCTGTGGCGAATCATCGGTTCAGCGAGCGCCCGGATATGAATGCGATTGTTGCCTGATTTTGCTCGATGTCAGTTAAAGAAATTTTTTCAGAATTGAAAAATTAAATGCTGGAATGCAAAAAATTAATTGGATATAGCGCTGAAGGACTAGCGCAATTGCGGACTAATCTAGAAGAGAATTAGAGTGGGTAGCTGGCGCTCAGCGCCAGAATACCCAAGCTGACAATACCCAGGGATATTATCGCAATCAGGCTGAGAACGACACGTGGATAACGGTTGAAGAAACTTTGCCGAAACATAGTGCGCTAGCCTCAAAAAATATTACAGTCGACCCATCAATACCAAAATCAGAACGATAACTACCACCAAACCTAAACCACCACTTGGACCGTAACCCCAACTGCGGCTATGCGACCAACTGGGAATCGCTCCGATCAACATTAAAATCAACACAATTAATAAAATCGTTCCTACGCTCATCATTTTTTCCTCAATTTCCTACCGGTGGTTAATGACACCTGATCGCGCTTGCGCATTGATCAGGTGCAGGTTTTATTGTGCTGGATTGGCAATTATCACTTCGACGCGGCGATTCAATGCACGTCCGGAGACTGAATCATTACTTGCAATCGGCGCGTTTTCACCCTTGCCAAACGCGGTGAGACGATTAGCGGCAACGCCTTGTTGCAACAAATACTGGCGTACTGAATCGGCGCGACGCTGTGATAGCGCTTGATTGCTTGATTCGTTACCCACGCTGTCGGTATGGCCTTCAATAACCAGAGTGCGTTCCGGGTATTGATTGAGAAAAGCAGACAGCTTGCTCAGGTTTGCAAAAGCATTACCTTTCAACTGTGAATTACCAGTTTCAAACAACATATCACCCAGCGTAACCACCAGGCCGCGCTCAGTTTCCTTTGCATTTAGCTCGGCAATCTGGCGACGCAATGCATCGCTATCTTCACGGGCCATATCTGCATCCATACGCGCCTGCTCCGCGGCGTCTTGTGCGCGGTCTGCTTCGCGGGTACGTGAATCCAATCGCTCGGCATTACGCTGTTCGGTCAAACCGGCACGCTGGTCTTCAAGCTGACGGGTCTTGGCTTGTGCCCAAGCCACATCTACTTCACGCCCGGCGATAAACACCAAGTGATCAGAGAGTGCTTTATCCTTGCGTGGAATTTCCGCTTCTTTTACAGCGGTGTCGGCGGTGCGAATAGCCACTGAAACTTTACTTGCAAGAGTCGGGTCATTTTGCAATTGGGTTAACTTAGCCCGCGCTTCAACAGCACCTTCAGGCGTTTTGGGCGCGCTGGCACAGCCGCCCAAAATCAACAAACTGGTGAAGGCAATCAGTATGGGTGTGCGTAAACGCAGCGATTTTTTAGTGGAGTTCAGGTTTAATAATTTCATTGTGCATCTCCCGATTTACGCTGCATTTCTTCTTTAAGTACATCAATGTTTTTGCTCATGTCTTCATTCACTGCTTCCGCTTTGGCAAGTTCCGCTTTGGCTGCGGCAAGTTTTATATTCATACTCGCCTGCTGCGCCAAACGTTTGGCAGTTACCATATCTTCCTTTAATACAGCCGCGCGTGAGTCGCTCAGCTGCTCGCGTGCTCTCTGCATTTCTGGCAATGCGTATTCAGCAACACGTGCCTGTTCTGCATCAGTCAATGATTGCTCGGCGGCACTGATTTCTTGTGTCGGTGGTAATGGCTTTGATGCGCAAGCAGCGAGCAGTAACAGGCTTGCGCCCAACACCAGCAGGCGGGGGATTGACATCCGCGTACCTCTGGCAACAACTGTGTGTGTTAATAGATTCATGATCTTTACCTTTTAATTGACGAGCAGATTTATACGGTTAATTAACCAGTGCTTTTGATTGAACGCTTGTTACGCCGCGAATATTTTGTGCAAGTTCAATGGCAAGTGCGCGTTCCACGCCGCTATCAACTTTGCCACTGAGGGTAACAACACCGGCGTTGGTAGAAACGTTAATATCGGAACTGTTAACGTTGCGTGAGTAGAGATAAGTAGATTTCAATTTTGTAGTGATCCAGCTATCAGAAATGGTTTTGCTTAACTCTTTTGTCGATGCTTTTGCCATTCCGGTTACCCCGGGGGTTTTATTGACTACCAACTTATTATCCACCGATTTAACACCGTGTGTACCTGTGGCTAAACGGCCAGCAAGCGCTTTGGCTTCTTCAGTATCGGCGGTGCCGATAAGTGTCACCTTGCCTGCTTCTGTTTCGACGGTGATTGATTGGCTGTCGGTATATTTGCTCCACAATAATTTTGATTTCACTGTGCTGGTGATAGTGAGGTCATCGATGTGATCGCCATAACCACGCCCGGTTGCGCTGGGTTTGTAATCGGCGAGCACTTCAATTTTATTGTCGACGTCTTTAATACCGCTTACGCCTTTGGCAATTGCCGTGGCTAAATCTTTATTGACATCTTCTTCTACAGTCCCGGTTAAAGTGGCTTTGCCCGCGTCAACAGAGACTTTGAGATCATTGGCGCGCAGGTAAGGGCTAAGCGCATAGGTTGTCCATATTTGCGTCTCTTGGCGCGCATTCACCACTTCTTGCGACGGTGTTGCAGCAAAGCACGCACTACTCATAATAAGTAGCGAAAGGGCGATGGCGGGTGTGAATTGATTGCGCATTACATTGTGCATGGTATTTCTCCAAAACCCCGGTGGGGTTAGCAAGTCGAAAGGTTATTGCCAGTACTTGAATGTTTATAAACACGTGGGCAAATAACCCGATCCTTCGGTTGAAGCGTCTCTGAGCTACACGTTGAATGGCAGTCGTGCGGGGCAGGCGAATTAGCTGATACAGGCACACTAACAGGCGGCATAAAAATTTTCGGTGCGCTGGCGCACCCAGGTATTTAACGGGGGTGTTTGTGGTGGTTGAGTGCGTTGGCGAACAGACCTTTATGGGGGTAGCGATTAGGATGGATATTCGGTTCCGGGCTGTGGTGATCACTCAGATTTACCTGACCTGCGCGAACAAAATGAACATTCATCTCAACAACTTATTATTAGGATTTAATTATGCAAATCACTCCGAACAGCTCAGCCGCAAATGCCAACAGTAAAGACACTAGTGTAGGTGAAGTAACCTCTGGTGTTGCACGTGAATTTCACAGCTTTGTGGCTGACATTGAAGACCTTATCAAATCAACCACTAACCTTACTGGTGAAGAACTAACTCGCGCTAAAGCAAAATTGAATCAGCGCATTGCGTCAGCCAAAACAACTGTAGAGGACCTGAGCGAAACCGTTGTGAATCGTGCCCGCAAAACCGCCGAAACCACGAATACCTACGTGCATGAGCAACCATGGAATGCGATTGGTGCCAGCGCAGCAGTAGGCTTGTTGGTCGGATATTTGTTGGCGCGTCGCTCGTAATTTGCTTGCGCTAATGTCTGGCAGTAACGCCTTGAAAAGATGCATTCGTTTGAATGCATTTTTTTTATCAAGAACATGCAAAACCCTAAAGGCACTGCGATCTGCAGTCATCGCGAACTACATGCACTGCAAACTATAGTCATTGCAAGTTGCATTCTTAGCAAACCAGAGTCACTGCGATTGAGTGATTAAACGCTGGAGTAAAAAATCCATGGAAATAATTAAGCGCCTGCGCTCAATGGCTAAAATAACGCTAACCCGATTAGAGTTGCATGGGCAGCTTATCAGTGTGGAGTGGGCAGAGGAACGGCAACGGCTCCAACAGTTGTTGGTGATTTCCTTACTCGGTTTTATCTTGCTGATTTGTGCGCTCCTGTTTGTGGGAGTTTTCGCTATAGCACTGAGTTGGGCAACGGATTATCGTATCCATGTAATTGGCGTGATGCTTGCCCTCTACTTTCTGGGTTTCTGTTTATGCGCCTATAAATTCAGCGTGCTTATTGAACGCAGCTCAGCAAGTTTTGCTGCGAGCCGTGAAGAAGTTGCCGCCGATCTGGCGTTGATACGGAGCCGGTTATGAGTTTGCCAACTGAAACAAGTTTGAGTGCCCGACGCTGTTTGCTGCAACAACAATTGCGCGCACAGCGGCAGGAAATTATTGCGCAGTTAAGTCCAGCGGATGACACGGAGCCGCATTTTCCGCGTAGCATGACTATGCGCTTTTTGTCGGGTCACATAGGTTTGAAAATACTCACGGGTTTAGCGGTGCGACGGCTGGTTATGCACTACCCAGGGGTGCTGGCAAATATCTTCACCTTGACGCGTTTGTTTAAAAGCAAAAATGAGTAGACGAATCATTTAATGCAGAAGCGAATAACAATCCGCAAACTGCTAGCGAATAAACTCATCAAATAAAATGATATTGACCAGTTCACCTGCCGCCACTGAACCCCGGTCCGCTTCAAGGCAGATATAACAATTCGCTTGCGCCATCGCGCTCAATACGCCGGAACTTTGTAAGCCCGCACTGATGACAGTATTAGTGCCGTTATTATTGGTGAGAATACCGCGTTGAAAGTCAGTGCGCCCTGGTTGTTTTTTTAATGACTGACCGGCGATTGCAACAAGTGTGGATGTCGGCGAGGGTGTTTCACCGGTGAGATAACGCAACCCCGGCACCACCAGTTGGTGATAAGTTACGGCAGTAGACACCGGATTGCCCGGTAAACCAAAAAACCAACCTTGCCCCAAGCGACCAAATGCAAAGGGTTTGCCCGGCTTCATTGCAATTTTCCAAAAATCAATTTCACCCAGTTCAGCGAGTACATCTTTGGTGTAATCCGCATCGCCGACGGAAACGCCGCCGGTGGAGATCACAACATCGGCCCACTGCATTGCCTTGGTAAATGCAGTGCGAAGTTCGTTCAGATCGTCCGCCATTATTCCCAAATCCAGCAACTCAATTGGCAGGCGCGTTAACAGCGCGGCGAGCAATGGGCGGTTGCTATCGTAAATTTTTCCTGGTGCGGGCGCGGTACCGGCTGCTAACAATTCGTCACCCGTGGTTAATAGTGCGATACGCAAGCGCCGCACAACAGTCACTTCCGCAAGGCCGAGCGATGCAAGCAAACCAATATCGATTGCCGTGAGGCGCCGCCCCGCGCTTAATACTTCGCTACCTAATTTAATATCTTCCCCCGCGCGGCGAATATTTTCACCGCGCTCAGGCGTTTCAGTAAGCAAAATTTGATCGCCGTGGCGCTGCACATTTTCTTGCATCACAACCGCATCTGCACCGGTGGGCACTAATGCACCGGTCATAATGCGCAAGGTTTGCCCGGCACCAATTGAGCCCGTAAAAGGGTGACCAGCGAGTGATTGGCCAATAACCGTCAATGGCCCTGCGCAATCCTGCGCGCGCAGGGCATAACCATCCATTGCAGAGTTATCGCCAGCCGGTACATTGATCGGCGCCGCAATAGCAATGGCGAGCACGCGATCCAGTGCATCCTGCAGTGAAATGGTCTCTGTCTCTCGCACCGGATTCAATTGATTGCAAATGCGTGCGAGTGCATCGTCGATTGGCAGCAAGCCGGGTTGAGCGCAGTGATCCACAGTATTCTCCTGGGCGGGATGTAATTGAAAAAGTACAACGTGCAAATGCTATGTTGGATCAGCTTTATCATCAATACAAATAATTGTGCGGGTTGCCAAGGGCAATTATCCCCTAGTGAACACTGGACATAAGCCGCAAAAATTCTTTTTTAACTACTGAGTAACATTCACACACACGGCTTTCCAATTTTTGCCGGTCGAGCACGGATATATGCCCGCGACGATAACGTATACAGCCCGCACTTTGTAAGCTTCCGGCTGCTTCAGTGATGCTCTCGCGGCGCACGCCCAGCATATTTGCTACCAATTCCTGAGTCATTTGCAATTCACCGGAGGGGATCCGATCAACCGTTAATAATAGCCAGCGGCAAAGTTGTTGCTCCACTGTATGGTGACGATTGCAGGCTGCCGTCTGGAACATTTGGGTCATCACCGCTTGCGTGTACCGCAGCAACATGCGGTGCATGATTCCAGTGGAATTGAATTCGCCCTTTAACAGGTTTTGATCCAGGCGATAAGCATGTCCTGCTGTTTGAACCACCGCGGTATTGGGAGTGGTATTACCTCCCAATAGTATAGGCAACCCTAACATTCCTTCGTTACCCACTTCAGCGGCTTCGGCGCAAGCACCGGTATCCATTATGTATTGGAGAGAAAATATGCAGGTTGTCGGAAAATAGGCGTAGCTAATATGTTGGTTGGGCCGATAAATCACGTCGCCCAATTTTAAGTTGACCGGATCGAGATGTTTGCTCAAACGATCAAGGTCGGGGTGACCCAGTGTGGCGAGAATATAATTTTTTTCCGGTGGTAGATTTTCAGTGGTGACATTTTTAGGCATAGGCATTCCTCTCTCTTTTGCGAGAGTGTTTTTCAATTTAAAAGCATTTAGTTGAATTACGGCATTTCTTTGCATTGCACGCCAATCCCGCGATAACCGATAAAGCGGCTTGATTGATCAAAGATAGGTGCACCGCTCACCCGATAAAATTTTCGGTGTCCGCCCGGTAGTGAGCGGCTGAAAGAGAAATCAATAAAGGGTTTACGTGCGGCGATAATGTCTTGCAGTTCCCTACGTTCTTCTTCATCCCATCCTGCCGAGTCATTACTGTCGGTCGAGCTTGTCAGTGGATTCTGCTCGGTAAAAGAATCCACTTGAATACCTAACATTTCCAATACCGGGCCGGACACCTTGGTGAATTTTCCGGTTTCGTCCTGTTCCCAATACCAGTCCGATGCCAGCTCGGTAAGGCTGCGAAAACGCGCTTCGCTTTCGCGCAACTCGGCGGTGCGCTCCTGTACTTTCTCTTCCAATAACTTGCTGTAGTTCTCCAGTTTTTTATATAACAACCGAACTTCCAGCATATTGTGAATGCGTGTTCTCACTTCAACGACGTCTATGGGTTTGCTGATGAAATCTTTAGCGCCGCTTTGTAATGCGCGCAACTTATGACCAGGCTGCGCGGTGAGCACAATCACCGGCAGGTAATCGTTCTGCATGTTGGCTTTAAGGCATTCCATTACCTGAAAGCCATCCATTTCGGGCATTTGCAAATCAAGCAAAATTAAATCGTATGCATGTTTTCGGTACAGTGCGCCCACTTCAACAGGGTTCATGGTGGAGCTAACCTGGGTATAACCTGCATCGCCCAATAAGGTCTCTAGCAGCGCAACGTTAGCTTGTTGATCATCAACAATCAGAATGCTCGCATTCAGAATGTCTTGTTCTGTAAGCTTCATGCTCGGTCCTCTTTTTTCATGTGGGTGGTATCGTTTTGTGTCAGCTCGAGAGCCGCATCAAGTGAACTCATAAATTCATTAATTCGAATAGGCTTGGTGAGATAGCGGAAAAAACCGGCTTCCAATCCCTGCTGGATATCATTTGGAATCGCGTTTGCACTCAATGCAATCACCGGGATATGTTGGGTTAACGGATCTTTGGCGAGGATTCTTAATGCATCGGTGCCATTCATACCCGGCAGATTAATATCCATCAAAATTAAATCCGGTTGCGCGAGACGAGCAAGCTCGACACCGGCAAAACCATCGCGCGCACTAAGCAGAGAAAAATCAGTGCGCGATGCAATAATGTCTTCTACCAACGTTAGATTTGCGGGATTATCTTCAACATAAAGTAGCGTGCGTTTGGCTGAACTATTTTTAATGTGGTGATAGTCGGAGAGTAAATGCCCGTCAGTGCGTGCAATTGCCATAGGGTCTTCGCCACCCATTAATAATTCGACGCTGAACAGGGTTCCTTTGCCGGGCGTACTTTCTACGGTAATTTTCCCGCCCATTAATTTGACCAGACGTTTGGTCATCACCAGGCCTATACCAGTACCCTCCTCGTTGCTATTTTCTTTGCCGAGACGATTAAAGGGCTGGAATAGTTGTGAAAGTTGATCGGGCGATAAACCCTCGCCGGTATCTTCAATGCTGATTCGCGCTCGCGCGGTGCCGGATTCCACGCAGGTAACCGTCACTGTGCCATTTGTGCGATTGTATTTAATGGCGTTGGATAACAGATTAATGAGCACTTGTTTTAAACGTGTATTATCCGCAGTCACATTAAAGGGAGAATTAAATTCCGGGAAATTCAATGTGATGTTGCGGTTAAGTGCCTGGGGCTCAACCATGGCTTTGCATTCGCGCATAAGCTCAGGAAGCGAAACGGTTTCTATCGATAAGGGCAGTCGGCCGGACTCGATCAGCGTTAGGTCAAGAATTTCATTAATCAAATCGAGCAGATACCAACCAGCCTGAAGAATCTGTAATACACTGCGTTTTTGTGCGGGTGTTGGCTGTGGATTGCTTGCATCAATTAATTGTGCAAAACCTAAAATGGCATTGAGCGGTGTGCGTAATTCGTGGCTCATATTGGACAGAAAATCAGATTTTGCGCGGTTCGCCTTTTCGGCAAGTGTTTTTGCTTTGGTTAGCTCAATATTATTTTCCAGTAACACCTGATCCAGACGTTTGCGTTCGCTGATGTCAATTAGCATATTAATGCCGCCAACAATTTTCCCGGAGGTATCGCGCAGCGGTGTTGGGTGGGCGAGAAAATTGATGCGTGATTTATCCGGTCGCTCGGCCATCGCCTCTACACCAAAAAACGGGCGGCCCTCTTTGAGTGCGATAGCCATTGGGCAATCCTCGTAGGCCATGTGCGAACCATCGGGATGAAACAACCTGAGCCCTTTACACCATTTGTCATTGCCCAGTTCTGGTATGCAACCAGAAAAATCGACTGCTGTCTGGTTAAAATGGGTAAGATTTCCTTCAGCATCTGTAGCGTAAATTGCAACTGGCAGCGCGTTGATTACTGCGCGCAAATGCCGCTCACTCTCACGCAAAATATCTTCCGTGCGTTTCATTTCAGTAATATCGAGGTTCGTGCCAATAATCGATTCCGGCTTGCCCTCTGCGTCGGTACGCAGTGTGTCGACCGAGCGTATATAGCGAATTTCGTTAGTGCCGTCCTGACGAATGCGAAACTCCCGATGATGCCGCCCGTCCAGATGAATGGAACGGAGCCAGCCTTCCTGCGCGACACGGTCTTCGGATAATAAATGTTGAATCCATATGCCGCTGTCAACAATGCCGTCAGTGGTGGGTTCTACGCCGTAAATTCGGAACATTTGTTTGTCCCAGCACATGCGATTATCGGCAAGGTTTAATTCCCAAATACCCACACCGGTTGCTTCCGTGGCCAAGCGAACCCGTTCATCGCTTTCACGCAAAGCCTGTTCAGCATCTTTGCGGTTAGTTATGTTATTGAATACGATGGCCACCCGATTGTTTTCGGGCTTACCAAATCGGCAGGTATAAATATCAAACCAGATGGCCAGCGAGGGAATATGCTCTTCAAAACGAACCGGCTCGCCCGTTTTTAAAACCTGATCGTAAATGGTAAACAAATCGGCCACTATATCGGGAATAAAATCGCTAAGATATTTTCCCTTGGCGTCGTGGAAGTGAGTGTGTTTTTCAAAGGAAGGATTGGTTTCTAAAAAAAGTTGATCAACGGGCACACCATCTTTATAAATTATTTCTACTACACAGAAACCTTCATCGATACTCTCAAACAGGTTTCTATAACGGTATTCCGATTCAATCATCTGCGCTTCAGCGTATTTGCGTGCGGTGATGTTGCGCAGAACGCATGCTAAATAACGTTCACCACCCAAGCGCATTTCGTTAATTGCAATTTCCAACGGCAGATATTGCCCGTCTTTTTGTTGGCCATAGACTTCGTGAACTATGCCATTACTGCGTTCCTCGAGCGAGGTCTTGTAGTAGTCAAATGAACCTGTTTGGCTATCCAGATCGGGAACAATCACGTTGATTGTTTGACCGATGAGCTCATTCGCTTTATAGCCAAACATTTTTTCGGTGGCGCTATTCACGCTTTCGATTACTTTTGTGCGCGCATTAAACGTCACTATCCCATCGATCATAGTGCCCAGTATGGTTTTAATTAATTCAGTACTGTCGAGTAGTGCTTGCTGCGCGTTATTTTCGGCAGTGATGTCGCGGAATACCAATACTGCTCCAATTACTTGTCCATCCCGGTCGCGAATCGGCGCGCAGCTGTGGGCGATATTGCGCTCGGTGCCGTCGGATAACACCAGTATGTTGTCGCTTGCCCCTTGGGTGGAGCCATCCAGCAAGGTTTCCAGGGCGGGATTAAGTACCGGCTTGCGGGTTTCTTTATTAATGAGATGAAAGAATTCGCAAATGGACTTGCCCGTTGTTTGCGCTGAGCGAATTCCCGTCAACTGTTCGGCGACGTGATTCATCAGGGTCACACATGAGTTGCAGTCGGTTGCTATTACGGCATCGCCAATTGAATTTAGTGTTACATCCAGTTTTCGTTCACTGTCTTGGACAGTGATGTAAGCGAGGTTTAACTGTTGGTTCATTGCTTGTTGTTTGTCGAGCGAGCGTTTGGTTTCCAGATGAACCAAATCCATTAAGCGCTGGTGGATATTGCGATAAATTCCATAGGCAAATGCTTGCGCAAAGAGCAGCATAAAAACACTCACCAGAATAATAAACGCAAATAAATAGTTCATATATTTGCGGTGTTCACTGCGGTATTGCTGCAGCTGCCGGGTTTGCAGTTTTTCGTATTCGCGGATTGCCGCGCGAATTGCCTCGGTTCGCTGGGTGCCTTCGCCATTGGTAAACTGGAGGATCAGGCTGCGCGAATCTACAGTGCCAGTGTCAGCAATAGCGGATGCGTAAAAATCGAAACCTTGGTTAATCAGCGGAATGAGTTTATCTACTTGTGCAGTTGCAGTTGTAGTTGTCGAGTAAGATCGTAAGCGCTCAAGTTCTTTTTTAACTCGCTCGCGCACCTCCTCATAGGGTTTCAGGAAATCGTCGTTAAAGGTCAGTATGTAGCCGCGCGTACCCATGTTGGCGTCAACCACTAATGCCATTATTTTTTGCGCGATATTGAGTGTCAGCGTAGTTCTCATGCGCAGGTCGTCGGCGTTTTTCATCCGGTCGAAAAACCAGAAGAGCAGAGCGGCAATAATTACCACAACAATGGTGGGAATACTCAGGAGAAAAATATTTTTCCGGGTAACCTTTGCTTTCATAGAATCGACTCTACTGCTCAGTCATATACTCATTGTGCGGGACTGTCAGCAAATAGTTAACGCCTTATCAAGGCCGCCGGAAAGCGTGGTTAATTAAAGTGATTATGAATAGCAATCGCTTTCTCTAACTATATCGTGCGTGCTTAAGACTATTTTATGGATCAGACAATGAATTTTTTGCGATGGCATTTACATGTTTTAAGGAATTACTGGCTTGATGATCCAAGGATTGCCACCGTCAGTCTGTTGGATACTTAACATAGAGAACAGTCGGTAAGTTTTCGCGCCATAAAATGACTACATTTCTGTCTGCTTCAGCGTATTCCAGCGGGCGTACTTCGTTGATCGAATTTCTTTGACTGAACTTTGTTGACCGGAGTAAGTGGGAGGAAAGTGAATAGTGAACACGTAAGTGCGGGAGCGTACCGAGCCGCGTGGGAGAAAGCGGATAATGTAAGTAGTTAACGTTAATTCAATTGCGCTTGAAAGGCGTCTCACCCAGGCGCTACAGAGGAGAGAACCTATGGAAACTTATCGCCATTACGTATCCGGTTTTTTTGCACACCGCGACCAGGCAGAAAAAGCCGAAGCGGATCTGATCGCTACCGGTCTACCGGCAACGCGTGTGCATATTTTTGATAAAGATTCCCTGCCGCCAACCCACACCGCCACAGAAAGCAGTGACGCGGTGTTGAAAGATATTATGGTGGACGGTGCGATAGGCACAGCGGTAGGAACCGGAATAGGCGCGCTGCTGACAGTAGGAATGGCGGCCGCAAGTGTGACCCTGTTTGTGGCCAGCCCGATTATTGGCCCACTGGTGATGTTGGGTTGGGGTGCGAGCTTGGGTGGGGTTGTAGGTGCGAGTGTCGGTGCTGCACAAAAAGCCAGACCCTTATCTGACCTGGTTCAAGATGCAATCACCAGCGGCGGTTTGGTGGTAATTGCAGAAACTTTATCGACTGAAGAGACCGAAAGCGCAGCGAACATTTTTAAAGCGGCGGTGGGTGATTACACCGACGCGGTGGAATAAAGACAGCACAAAGTAAAAAATTATGTAGCTCGCTGAGGAAATTTCATGAGTTGCACAGACGATTTTTTCGCGTTTGAAAGTAGATTTACACCATCCCCTTATTTTATAAAAAGAGAATGGTGTGACGCAGCGATTGAATTACAGCATCGCTATCAATTCAGGATTCGGTTCTGGCTTGGTAAGATGGTTGGTGTAATTTGATAGTGTTTTGATGGTGACTGTCAAAATTACTTCGAACACGTGTTGCTTGGTAAAGCCAGCAGCAAAAAACGCTTCAAGTGTAGTGTCCGGTACCCAACCGCGTTCGCGGACGATCGTCTGGGCCAAATTCACGAGCGCCTGATCTTCGCTATCTTCAATAGCTGTATTGGCAAGAATTGCTGCCATAGTCTGAGTTTTAACCCCCGCCTTTTTACCTATGGCTCTATGGGCTACTGAACAAAAATCGCATCCGTTTTCTACACTCACCGCTAGCAGGGCAGTCTGAGCTTGAGCGGGTGTTAAGGAGCTTTTTCCGATAAGTTGATTCAATGTCAAATAGGCTTCGAGGGTAACCGGTGCTTCCGCCATGTACGCGAAGAGATTTGGCACAAAGCCAAATCCCGCTTTGATGTTGGTCAATATATTTTGTGCGGCCGGTGCTGCAGATTCAATTGTATAGGCTGTAAAAATAGTCATTTATCTTCTCCATGATCAAGTTTTTACCTGAGTGAAGTTGCTCAGATGGCTTGCACTATAGCGGCAATGCCGCGTACTCTAAATGACTTAAAGTCCGTTATTGATGTCCTGGAGTACCGAATTATGGACGCTTTCTCTGAGCTGCTTAGAGTTATCCGTTTGAATGTCGTCATTTATCACAACGCCATGGTGTGCGGCAATTGGCGTCTGCATGAAAAGGAACTAGGCGTTACCTGCTTTCATATGGTCACATTGGGGAGCTGCAAAATGGAGGTTCCCGGCTATTTGAATACATCGCTCGATGTAGGTGATCTGGTGATCTTCCCTAAAGAGATCGCACATACCATCGAACCACTGCAGGAAGGCTTGGGGCCTCAAGTTCATTTACCTTACGCGCCGGCATCCACAATTGATGGTACCGGTATGCTCTGCGGAGAGGTTCGTTTTCAGCACCGGGCCAGCAATCTATTATTGGCCGCATTGCCTCCTGTTTTTATCATTCCAAACGATGCGAGCTGCAATTGGTTGGGGCCACTCGTTAAGCTCATGGTTGAGGAAAGTGTATCCGGCTCAACGGGATCAAATACCATTCTTGATCGCCTTTCGGAAATTCTTTTTATGTATGCCTTACGTCATTACGTTGCTACGCATCCAGAAAAAACCGGTGTGCTATCGCTCTACGCGCATCCTCGCTTATCCATTGCGATCAATGCTATGCATAAAAATCCAGAGCACGATTGGACGCTGGAGGTATTGGCAAAACACGCGGCGCAATCCCGCACGCAGTTTGCAAAAACGTTTCGTGAAGTGAGTGGCTTGACGCCTATGGAATATCTCACTTGGTGGCGCATGCAATTGGCCTGGGTTTATTTGAGTGAAGGCGATAGTGTTTACCGCGTTGCGGAACAAATAGGATATAAATCCGAATCTTCTTTTTTGCGGGCTTTTAAAAAAGCATTTGATGTGAATGCGGGGCTAGTAAGAAAAAAGGTGATTAGTTAAGTTTCCCTTGTTGATTTTTTTTAATTCGCTATTTAAGGCGGGACGCATCCCGCCTTGCTGCGCGCCATATGTAGGAGCTCTTCAAGATCAGAGAGGTTTAGCGGTTTTACGCGATGTGCATCGCAGCCCGCTGATTTGGTTTGTGATCGATCTCCCTCCTGACCCCAACCAGTGACGGCAACTATAGTGATGTTGTCGGCCCAAGGTTGGCTGCGTAAGTAGCGTGTTGCTTCGTAGCCATTCATATTCGGCATGCCGATATCCATCAAAATTAAATCCGGCTTAAACTCTTCAGCAATAATCAGCGCTTCAATACCGTCGTGTGCCGCGCGGACTTCGCTGCCGAGTAATTCGAATAATAATTTGAGCGAATCATTGGCATCGCGATTGTCATCAACCACTAGAATGCGACAGGCAGGCACAGTATCGTTGGTTATGCGCGGTGCTGTGGTGGGAGCGGTTGACGCGCGCGGTGCGGGCAGGGTGACTGTAAAAACGGAGCCTTGGTCGGGGCCATCACTGGTGACGATGACCTTTCCATCGTGAAGTTCTACTAGCATTTTTACCAAGGCCAAACCAATGCCTAATCCGCCGGTGCAGTGTTCAAGGTTGTGTGGCACCTGTGCGAATAAATCGAAAATAGTAACGAGTGATTCCTGTGGAATACCTATGCCGTTATCGCGCACCGTAAAAATTACTGTATCGTCTGCGCGCGTGGCGCCAAACCAAATTTGGCCGCCGGGTTTGATGTAATGACAGCTGTTTAATAATAAATTACTAAACACTTGCGCGAGCCGGGTTAAATCGGCGTCGAGATAAATAGGTTCGTCCGGTTTATTTATCCTAAGCTGGTGGCCTGCCGCTTCAATCGCCGGGCGAACCGCTTCAATCGCATCACCCATAATATCGGCCACGGCAATCTGGCTTTTGCGCAATTCCAATTTATT
>CAZCJR010000073.1:0-15046 GCA_964499225.1 uncultured Cellvibrionaceae bacterium
ATTCCCGCGGCTTTGGTGGGTATCCTTGCAGGTATGAAAGTGCCGGGTATTGATGTGGTCGGCGCAATCACCTTCATCTTTATCCTGGGGACTATCTTGATTCAAGCACCAACGACTGCATTGCTGGCCGGGAAGTTGGGTCTATTGAAATCCCAGGAAAAATAACCTCCCCGTAGGGGCGCCGCTTGCTGCGCCCTCAGATCCCCGCAATGAATCCAAATTCGTATGGTGCGCCGCCCGCTGCGCCCAAAAAATCCCCGCAAATAATCCAAACCCGTAGGGGCGCCGCTTGCTGCGCCCAGGCTTTTCAAGCACATCAGGGCGCAGCAAGCAGCGCCCCTACCTTTACTCTCCCCGCTAACTCCAATAGACTGCCGGTTTTCTTGTCGGGGTGCTTTTTGCTGGCTACATGCTGGCGACGAGGCTGAGATATACCCGCCGACCTGATCCGGTTAGTACCGGCGTAGGGAACGAGAGCCTCCAGTTTTTTGCATGCCTAGTCAGTGTGCCTTGGTATTTCTCCCTTCCCCCGCGTCTTTGTTGTTTAATCAATTAATTGCGGAAATACCATGCACTCACCCACATCCACTCCCATAGCTCTGACCATTGCCGGTAGCGATAGCGGTGGTGGCGCAGGTATTCAAGCCGATTTAAAAACCTTTTCTGCACTGGGTGTATTTGGCTGCAGCGCGATAGCATCACTTACGGCGCAAAATACCCTTGGTGTTCAAGGTGTGCTGCCAGTTCCTCCTGATTTTGTGCAACAGCAAATCCATTCGGTATTAAGCGATATTAGCGTCGGTGCGATTAAGACGGGCATGCTGGCAACCGCAGAAATCATCGCAGCAGTTGCTGAATCCTTAAGAGCTTACCCGCACATTCCTTTGGTGCTTGATCCAGTGATGGTCGCGACCAGCGGTGATCGTTTATTGGCGGAGGATGCGATTCAAACATTGATCGAAAAATTGTTGCCGCTCGCTACCTTGATTACCCCCAATTTGCATGAGGCGGCAGTTCTGTTGAATACAACGGCTGCACGTAATCTTGCGGAGATGCAATTACAAGGCGAAAAAGTTATCGCCTTGGGCGCGCGCGCGGTATTGATGAAAGGCGGTCACGCCGATGGCGACAATGCGACGGATTTATTAATTACAGCAGTTGGCGTTGAAGCATTTTCTGCCCCGCGACTACAGACAAAAAACACCCACGGAACCGGTTGTACTTTGGCATCGGCAATTACTGCTGGTTTGGCTAAACAATTATCGCTCAGCGACTCTGTCAAACAGGCAAAAGAGTATTTACATCAAGCCTTGGTGCATTCCGAAAAATTGCACATAGGGCAGGGCTCAGGCCCGGTGCATCACTTTTATAATTTTTATCCGTAAGGGCGCAATTTATTGCACCCAGAAATTGAGTAATCAAATTTTATAAATTGGGTTTGATAAATCAAACCCCTCCAGATTGGGATAGAGGACATTATGAATACCAGCGTCGAAAAAATTCTTAGCCAAACTGCCGAGGTAGACAAAGCATCGGTACAGCCATTCACTGGCTCACAAAAAATTTATGTGCAGGGTTCGCGTGCGGACATTCAAGTACCTATGCGTGAAATTACGTTGGCCGACACTCCCACTGATTTCGGCGGCGAGAAGAATCCACCTGTACGTGTCTACGATACTTCGGGCCCTTACACAGATCCCAAGGTAACTATCGATCTGCGTACCGGTTTGGGCGATGTGCGCACCGCCTGGATTGAAGAACGCAACGACACTGAAGTATTGGAAGACAGTCATTCTGAATTTACCAATGCGCGCTTGAACGATCCTAAATTAGCGAGTCTGCGTTTTAATCTCACACGCAAACCTCGTCGTGCAAAACCCGGTATGAACGTATCGCAAATGCATTACGCCAAAAAAGGAATTATTACACCGGAGATGGAATACATCGCCATCCGCGAAAACATGGCGCTGGCACAAGCGCGTGAATTGAGTGTTGACCCGCAATATAAAGCGTTGGGGCAGCAGCATGCAGGGATGAGTTTTGGTGCAAGCATTCCCGACGAAATTACGCCAGAGTTTGTGCGCGACGAAGTAGCACGCGGCCGTGCGATTATTCCTGCGAATATTAATCACCCGGAATTGGAGCCGATGATTATCGGACGCAATTTTCTGGTGAAAATTAACGGCAATATCGGTAACTCGGCATTGGGTTCATCGATTGAAGAAGAAGTAGAAAAACTCACTTGGGGCGCGCGTTGGGGTGCTGATACGGTGATGGATTTGTCTACCGGCAAAAATATTCATGAAACCCGCGAATGGATTATTCGCAACTCACATGTGCCTATTGGTACAGTGCCCATTTATCAAGCGCTGGAAAAAGTGGATGGCGTTGCCGAAAATCTGACGTGGGAAATTTTTCGCGATACCTTGATTGAACAAGCTGAGCAAGGCGTCGATTATTTTACAATTCACGCCGGTGTTTTACTGCGTTATGTACCACTTACGGCCAAGCGGGTAACAGGTATTGTATCGCGCGGCGGTTCGATTATGGCCAAGTGGTGTCTGGCGCATCACAAAGAAAATTTTCTCTACACCCATTTCGACGAAATTTGCGAAATCATGAAAGCTTATGATGTTAGCTTTTCATTGGGCGATGGACTGCGCCCCGGTTCAATTGCCGATGCCAACGATGAAGCACAATTCGGTGAATTGGAAACGCTGGGTGAGCTGACGAAAATTGCATGGAAACATGATGTGCAGTGCATGATCGAGGGCCCAGGTCACGTGCCTATGCATATGATTAAAGAAAATATGGATAAGCAGTTGGAGCTTTGCGACGAAGCGCCGTTCTATACGCTTGGCCCATTAACGACTGACATCGCCCCCGGTTATGATCACATTACCTCTGGTATTGGCGCTGCCATGATCGGTTGGTTCGGTTGCGCTATGCTCTGCTATGTAACGCCAAAAGAGCATTTGGGTTTGCCGAATAAAGACGACGTAAAAGAAGGCATTATCACCTACAAGATTGCTGCGCACGCAGCGGATCTTGCGAAAGGTCATCCGGGTGCGCAACTGCGTGATAATGCGTTATCAAAAGCGCGTTTTGAATTCCGTTGGGAAGATCAATTTAACCTTGGCCTTGATCCCGACACCGCACGTTCATATCACGATGAAACCCTGCCAAAAGATTCAGCAAAAGTTGCACACTTCTGTTCCATGTGTGGGCCGAAATTCTGCTCGATGAAAATCACTCAGGAAGTGCGCGACTACGCTGCCAAAAATGGTACTGACATTTCTGCAATCGGCGATCATGAGGTCATTAAAATGATTGATGTTGAAGCTGAGATGAAACAAAAGTCGAAAGAGTTTTTGGAAGCCGGTGCAGAGATTTATCATCGGGTTTAAATCCCTCTTTTCAGGTTAAATCCCCCCTAGCCCCCCTTTTGCAAAGGGGGGAACTGGAGTTCTTTATTACTTACGGCTTAGGTGGAAATATTTCACTTCATTAGCGAGTTAAGTAAACGGCTACAATTTTTGCGATCCATTAGCCCCCCCTTTGAAACGGTGTGCGCAACCAGGGGGCTAGGGGGATTTAAAAAATCAACAAGACATTAATTATGATCAAAAAACCAGAATTTACCCGCGCCGATGTTGACATCATTCGCCATGAAGAAATGTATAAACGCTTTTTTCGTGTAGAAAAAATATTTCTTCGTCACAAATTATTTGAGGGCGGTTGGGGCAAGGAAATTGGCCGCGAATTATTTGTGCGCGGCGAAGCGGTAGCCGTTGTGCTTTATGATCCAACAAATGATTTGATCGGTGTGGTAGAGCAGTTTCGTATAGGTGCGCTCAACGAGCCTAATGGCCCTTGGTGTTACGAGGTTGTCGCTGGTATGTTGGAGGAAGGCGAGTCGCCGGAAGATGTCGCGCGGCGCGAGCTGATCGAAGAGGCGAATATAGTACCCTATGCAATGGAATATATTTGCAACTATTTATCCAGCCCCGGTGGTTGCGATGAAAAATTGCATTTATTTTGCGGCTTATGCGATTTAAGTCAAGCTGGGGGTATTTACGGTTTGCCAGAAGAGGGGGAAGATATTCGCTTTCATGTTTTGGCAGCCGATGATGTTTTTGCCGAGTTATTAAACGGTGCTTTTAATAACGCCGCCGCATTAATCTGTTTGCAGTGGTTGCAATTGAATCGCGCGCGTTTACGAGTATCAGTAAGCGGCGAATAATTATTTACAAGCATTGACTTAGCATCGAGTCTGGCTAACACTTCCTCTATCGGGCGTTACAATCAATAAGGCGTCGCCCGACAACTCTATATCACTTACTTTTTTATTTGCTCGTTAATTCCGGCAAATTTTTAAGGCCACTATGTTTACACTGCGTACCGCCAAAGCTCAACCTGCCTACGTTACTTACAAAGAGCGCTATAAGGTGGATTTGCCGTTGCAGATGGCTGAGTGCGAGACTAATTACGCTCGCTTGTCCAAATTACTGGTCAATAATCAATTGCCTGCTTTGCAGAACGAGTTTCGTTTTATGGTGGCGCGCGGCGAGCAACACTGGCTGCATCTATTGCGGGTAATTGAGCGTTCGCCCTACACCACGACCTTGGAGCTAAGCCGCACGGCGCTGGATACCAGTTCCACTTGGTTAAAGATGCCGAAATTGACCCTGCGCATGTATCACGATGCAAAACTTGCAGAAGTGCTTGCCTGGGAAGGGCACAAGCGTTTGCGCCCACGCTACGACTATCCTAACCAGGCGATGTACCAAAACGATGAGAAATACCAGCTCAATCGTTTTCTCGGCGAATGGTTAACCGTGTGTTTGGAGCATGGCCATAGTGTGGATGCGACTTTTTGTTTTGAGTGAAAATACATCATTTGTCCATTTCTTGGATTTACCGTCAATCTACTGATCCGTGCAAGGTCTGTCTGCGGAGGTCAGGCCTGCGTGGAACAATTCTTAACTTCCTCACAAAATTTACACTTCTTGGTCGAAAATGCCCGTTTTTCCTCGGTAGCAGGGTGGCGTAACTACTAATTAGCGTATATCGTTGCGATTGAAACTTATCCATTTTGACACTTAAGTCCACGCGTCAATGCGAGTGGAATTTAGTCTGTTAATCGCTACAGAACCCGACTATCGAAGGACGAGAGCCGCCAGTGCGTCTGATTCAGATAACCGATTGCCATTTGGGGCCGCAGCAAAGCGAAACCCTTTTGGGGTTAAATACCGACCAGAGCCTTGAGGATGTGCTGCAGCTTATCCAACAGGCGGAGCCGCGTTTTGATCATTTAGTCTGCACCGGCGATGTAGCCAGTGCTGGCCATATAGATTGCTACCAGCGTTTTGCCCAATCAATCCGCCGTTACTTCCCCCAACCCGTCAGCTGGCTCGCAGGCAATCATGATTCCGCCGAGATAATGGCCTCCCAGCAAGATGCTTTAGGTATTCAGGGGCGCTTGGTGAGTCTGGGTGAGTGGCTATTGGTGTTACTGGATTCCAGCGTCCCCGGTCAGGTTTATGGCCAACTTGCAGCGAGTGAACTGGATTTTCTAGCGCATGTGCTTGAAATGCACCCCGATAAACACACCATTGTCTCCCTGCATCATCAGCCAGTTCCGGTGGGCAGTGTATGGATCGATCAATATGTGGTGCGCAATGCGGATACCTTTTTCCAGCTAATTGATGATCACCCGCAAGTAAAAGTGATTACTTGGGGCCATGTGCACCAGGAATTCCAGCAGCGGCGTAAAGATGTCACCTTGGTCGCAACACCTTCTACCTGCGTGCAATTCAAACCACTTTGTGATGATTTTACTGTGGATACGCAAATGCCCGGTTATCGTTGGTTTGAGCTTAATGATGACGGCACTTTTGCTACTGGCATCGCGCGCGTGACTAATAAGCAGTACGTGATTGATTACAAATCAGCGGGTTATTAATCGCTCATGGCTACACTGCTGTATATCCACGGTTTTCTCAGTTCACCCCTCTCGTTCAAAGCCCGGCAAACCGCTCAGTGGTTGGCCGAGCATCATCCTGAAATTGAATTCCTCTGCCCCCAATTAACGCCTTATCCTGCCGATGCGCAAAAACTGCTGGACTCAGCAGTTGAAAGCCGCTTTCCTGATCCAGTGTATTTAATGGGCAGTTCCCTTGGGGGCTTTTGGGCAACCTGGCTGGCAGAAAAATATAATTTGCGCGCAGTACTGATTAATCCTGCCGTGCGTCCGCAAGATTTTATGCCAGCCTATTTAGAGGTTGACCTTAAAAGTTATCACACCGATGATAGCTACCGCTTAAGCGCGCACCATATCGACGAGATTATTGCCGTTGATGTGCCGGTCGCGCGGCCAAACAATTATTGGCTGCTGGTGCAAACGGGTGATGAAACGCTCGACTACCGGCAGGCTGTACAAAAATACCGCGCATGCAAGCAGACGATTGAAGCGGGCGGTGATCACGCTTTTCAGGGGTTCGAACGCTATCTCGATGACTGCATGACATTTTTCAAACACTAGGCCTTTTTAACTACTCGGCTTTTTTATATTTTTGGGCCTTTTTACATTATTGGGTAGACAGAAAACAAGATGGCAAATTATTCTGCAGAAGATATTGAAGTACTCACGGGATTAGACCCCGTCAAAAAACGCCCCGGCATGTACACCGAAACCACGCGCCCGAATCATCTCGCGCAGGAAATTATTGATAACTCGGTAGATGAAGCACTCGCGGGTCACGCCAAAACCATCAACGTGATTTTGCATAAAGATCAATCCGTCACGGTGATCGACGATGGTCGTGGTATGCCGGTGGACATCCACCCTGAACAAGGCAAGCCGGGTGTAGAAGTGATTCTGTGTACACTCCACGCGGGCGGTAAATTTTCCAATAAAAATTATCAGTTTTCGGGTGGTTTGCATGGCGTGGGTGTTTCTGTTGTTAACGCGCTGTCGGAAAAATTAATCGTTACCGTCAAGCGCGACGGCAATGTTTATCAGATGGGCTTTTCCAACGGCGATAAAGCCAGCGACTTGGAAATTATTGATACCTGCCCCAAACGCCAAACCGGTACCAGTGTTCATTTTTTACCGAACCCAATCTACTTCGATTCCAATAAATTTTCTGTTACCCGCATGCGTCATGTGTTGCGCGCAAAAGCGGTTTTGTGCCCCGGCTTATCGGTTACTTTTTTGGATGAACAAACCGGTGAAAAGGATGAGTGGTATTACGAAGACGGTTTAAAAGATTATCTTGCCGGTGCAACGCAAGAATTTATCACCTTGCCCGAGCATCCCTTTGTTGGCGATTTCAGCGGCCAAACGGAAGCGGTGACTTGGGCACTGCAATGGCTGCCGGAAGGTGGCGAATTAATTCAGGAAAGTTACGTCAACCTGATTCCCACGGCGCAAGGCGGAACCCATGTGAATGGTTTGCGCACTGGCTTGCTCGATGCGCTGCGCGATTACTGTGAATTCCGCAATTTATTGCCGCGCGGAATAAAACTCGCACCGGAAGATTTGTGGAACGCCTGTTGTTACGTGCTCTCTTATAAACACGCCGACCCGCAATTTTCTGGTCAAACAAAAGAGCGTTTAACTTCGCGCGAAGCAGCAGCGTTTGTTTCGGGTATCACCAAAGATGCGTTTGCACTTTGGTTAAACCAACATACAGAAGATGGCGATAAGCTCGCCGAATTTTGTATCAGCAACGCGCAAAAGCGTGTGCGTGCCAGCAAAAAAATTGAACGCAAACGCGTAACCCAAGGCCCGGCGTTACCGGGTAAGTTGGCGGACTGTTCCAGTGCTGATCCCGCACGCAGTGAATTGTTTTTAGTGGAAGGTGATTCTGCAGGCGGTTCCGCTAAACAAGCGCGCGACCGTGAATTCCAGGCGATTATGCCGCTGCGCGGAAAAATCCTGAATACTTGGGAAGTAGATTCCGGGGAGATTCTGGCGAGCCAGGAAGTGCATGATATTTCTGTCGCAATCGGGATGGATCCAGGCAGTGAAGATTTGAGCGAATTGCGTTACCACAAAATCTGTATCCTTGCCGATGCGGATTCGGATGGTTTACACATCGCCACTTTGCTCTGTGCGCTTTTTGTAAAACATTTTCCGGTGCTGGTGCGCAATGGTTTTGTGTATGTGGCAATGCCGCCGTTGTATCGCATCGACATCGGCAAAGAAGTTTATTACGCGCTCGATGAAGGCGAGAAAAACGATGTGCTCAATCGCATCGCTGCTGAAAATAAAAAAGGCAAACCCAATGTGCAGCGCTTTAAAGGTTTGGGTGAGATGAACCCTCTGCAGCTACGCGAAACCACCATGGCGCGCGATACCCGCCGCTTGGTTCAACTCACCATTAGCGAAGATGATGGCACCATGCAAATCATGGATATGATGCTCAATAAAAAACGTGCCGGCGATCGCAAAGTCTGGCTGGAAGAAAAGGGCAATCTGGCTGAAATTGCGGTCTAGTTTTTGTCCACTTTAACGGCTCCTGAAAGGCAAATCAGTAATGGTTTGCCTTCTTTGCTTTAGGGTCAAGGTAAGTTCCTGTTAAGCGGTACACATCTGTGTCTTACAAACTCGCACCTTGGCGAAATCTGACTACACTTTCTACATAATTCCCATAACGTCTGCTCAGGAAGTCATCATGAAAAATAAATCGAACCCGCTCCTGTTATCTGCCCTTGCGGCTTCATTGTTGGCCTTGCATGGCTGCGGCGGTGGCAGCGGCACCGAGAAGGCGCCAGAACCCTCTGGCCCGGATATCTATTCAGTAGGAACTCACCCGCGCTTTGATCCGGTTATTTCGGATATCCCCTTTAATACCGACATTATTTTTGCAGCCCCTGCGAACACGCCGCCTAGCCAGATTGATGGCACGGCCAATTTGGGTGTTGCGACTGACCCTGTACGTGCAACTATGAATCAGTTGGACGGTTTTTCTACTTCTGCTTTTTTCGATATTTTGATTAGCGACAGTGTTAATCCTGCTACAGCACTTGCCTCCAAAAGTGTCTTTTTAATCGAGTTGAACACTGGTGGTAAGGATGCGTTGAATCCCGCCAATATTGTCGGTGTGGTTGGCCCAGCCAATTATGATGTGGTGGTGGTTTCACAAGATGGTGGCACGAATAATGTGATCCGTATTCGTCCCACCAAGCCACTCAAATCTAAAAGTAAGTATTTGGTATTCATCACTGATGATGTGAAAAATGCCAGTGGCGCCAGTTTGACTCGCTCCTGGACCTACAACGCCCTGCGTGATACCAGTTACGACACCTTGGGAGGTTTGGTACCGGTGCGCAATGCGATTGTGGGCTGGGAAACGCTCGCCAGTGGATTTCTGGCGGCGGTTAGCGGCGGCCAGTTGACCACAGCCGCTGCCAAAGAAAAGTTGGTGCTGACCTATACCTTTACCACGACAGATCCGGTGACGGGTTTGGTTGCTATGGCATCGCCGCGCGCGGCGGTTGCCAGTACCCAAATCACAGCAGGAGTTGCGCCAGCCACAGCAGTTGCCAATGCAATGGGTCTGGATTCAGCAGGGTTGCTATCCACCCCGAAAAAACGTGATCTTGGCGTGTCAGGGTTGACCGGTATCGATTTCAATACCTTTAGTCCTGCGCTCGCGGCCCATGTCGGCAAGCTCTACACCGGCTACATCAAACTGCCTTACTACCAAACCTCCGCTGCCGGTTTGCCGTTTGGCGAATATTTAAAACGCAGTTGGAAGCCGGATCTTACCCTCGCCGGGGCTCTGGGTGTGACAGTGCCCACCGATGTGGACGGCAGCTATAACGTCACTTATCGCTATCCCTTTGCTGCAAAAACCGGCGATGAATCCGTGCCTTTGCAAGTCACCTTGCCGCAAGATAACTGGGTGCCCGGTTATGCGGGCGCCGCTAATTGTGGCCAGATCTACGCTGCAGCCGGCTACCCAACCGTTATTTACGTCCATGGTATTACCAGTGATCGCGGCTCTGTTCTGGCGCTCGGCCATACGTTGGCGAGCCGCTGTATCGCGACTGTAGCGATCGATTTACCAGTGCACGGTATTCCAGCTAACAGTGCTTTAGTCAATGTGTTGAACGTCGAGAAGAGCAAGGCGATTCCTTTTGCCGCGCTCTACGGCGCAAATGCTCCACACGAGCGCCACTTCAATGTCGCTGGCTCAGGTGGTGCGCCCGCACCCATGAACTTTGATAATCCCGGCACTACCGATGGTTCAGGTGCGCAGTTTATCAACCTCGGCTATTTGACCAATACCCGTGACAACAATCGTCAGGCGGTGATGGATTTACTCAACCTCAATGCCAGTCTCAGTGGCGTAAATACCGAGATGTTGAAATCGGTCACTACCGGTCTGGATTTGAACCGCGTTTATGTGGTTGGTGTATCACTCGGCGGGATTCTGGGCAGTGTATTTACTACGGTGAACCAGCTAGCCATCGCTAATGATGCGCAAGTGGGTTTGCCATCCAACCTCAACCCGATTCGAGGCATTGTGACCAGTGCAGCCGGAACACAAGTGGCGCAAGTTCTAGTCAACTCGGCTACCTTTGCGCCAGTCATAAATGGTGGCTTGGCAGCTAGCGGCGTAAGCGTGGGCACCAGCAACTACGAACGCTTTCTTTACGCGGCGCAGAGTGCGATGGATGCGGGTGATCCGGTGAACTATATGCAAACGTTGGCGGCATTGGGTGTGCCGGCTCTGGTGCAACAAATTAATAACGACGCCGTTATCCCGAATGGTGCAGTCAGTGCTCCACTGATGGGTACACAAGCGATGGCGTCATTGCTAAATACAGCGCAATTGGGTTTGGGTAGCACCCAGTTAGGGCGTGGTTACGTGAAACACACGGCTGGTGGACATGCTTCACTGTTGCGACCAGAAGGTGGAGCACCTCAAGTTACTGCCGAGTTGCAAACCCAGGTAGTTACGTTCGTGTTGAATAACGGCGGTGTTGCCGTCGGTGGCGGCGCACCCGGCAATATTGAATTACCTGCGAATTAATAGCAGCGTTTTCATCGAATGAACCCCGGTAAATCCGGGGTTTATTTTTTTGCCGTGAAGCAACCTTGCAACCTCATGGCGCAATAACTGCTTGATAAATTAAGCGCAGCAAATCCTCACTCCAGTGTTGTGTTAATGGGCGTTTTTCGGGATTATGCCGCCAGTTATTCGTCGCCACACGTGTGAATTATTATTTAACCAGCTCAGAGTTGTCAGCATGACCCCACGCAATTATTTATACCTGCTCAAAAAGTACGATGAATACCAACCGCAAATCGAGCGTTTGCTGGAATCGATTGTGACCTCACTGTCACCCAATAAGATGGACACCTCACACGAGCAGCTCAATGAAGTGGTTAAGCGTTTGCATCTGTCGTATCCCTTTGTCGAACTGCTTTATTGCATTGATGAGAACGGGATACAAACGACTGAGTCTGCCGCGTCACCCACAGTTCCAGACCCAAAACGCCGTGAACCGGGATTTGGTTCCGACCGTAGCAATCGCGTTTACTACACGCGCGCACGCGAAAACACCCTGCGCGTTACAGTGACGCAACCTTATCTCTCCAGCGCCACACATCAGTTGGCGATTTCGGCGGTGCAACGGTTTATTGATCCCAGCGATGCAACGCGTTATTTGGTCATTAATTTTAATTTGGAAAAATTGATTACGTTTTTAAATGGCGATAGTTTGCGCCGGATAGTGCATCCAGTTTTTCAAGTGATCTATGGCATCATTGGTTTTATGTTGGTCATTGTCTCTGCTCTATTGTTATTTTCGGCAGGGCAATCGCTCTACGATATGATTCACGAGCACACCAACACCGCAACCCAAGCATTCCAATCGGTCATTTTAATCACGCTGGGTTTGGCAATTTTTGATCTCGGTAAAACAATTCTGGAAGAAGAGGTGTTGCTGCATAAAGATATTCATCACGCAGGTTCAACGCGCCGCACCATCGCACGCTTTATGTCGGCGATTGTGATAGCGGTATCGATTGAATCGCTGTTGCTGATGTTTAAATCCTTGCTGGGTGATGCCACTCATTTAAATTCCGCGGTATTTATGTTGTTTGCTGCGGTGGCGTTGTTAGTGGGATTGGGGGCTTATCTTAGATTGACGAGTGAAAAACGTTAATGAATACCAAAACCAAGAATGCCTTTGTATGTAATGACTGCGGTGCCGATTATAAAAAATGGCAAGGGCAGTGTACTGAGTGCGGTGTATGGAATAGTTTAAGCGAAGTGCGTTTAGGCCCGACACCTGCAAATCGTTCGGCAAAATTTGAAGGTTATGCGGGGGGTGCATCCGGCAGCAAAATCCAAACCCTCGCTGATATTTCGCTCAATGATGTGCCGCGTTTTAGCAGCGGAGCAGGGGAGTTTGATCGCGTACTCGGTGGCGGTTTTGTTCCCGGTTCGGTGGTATTGATTGGCGGGAATCCAGGTGCGGGAAAATCAACGCTCTTGCTGCAAACCCTATGTAACCTTGCGCGCACTATGCCTGCACTGTATATCACCGGCGAAGAATCGCTCCAGCAAGTTGCCATGCGCGCCCAGCGTTTGGGTTTACCCACTGATCAATTACAAATGCTGAGTGAAACCAGTGTGGAAGGTATTTGCACGATTGCACAAAAAGTCGCGCCTAAAGTGATGGTGATCGATTCCATTCAAGTCATGCATATGGAAGATATTTCCTCTGCGCCGGGTTCTGTATCACAAGTGCGCGAAAGCGCGGCTTATCTCACCCGCTTTGCAAAACAAACCGGCACGGTATTGATTCTGGTGGGGCACGTTACGAAAGACGGCTCGCTCGCTGGCCCTAAAGTGTTGGAGCATATGATCGATTGCTCCATTTTATTAGAGGGCGATAACGACTCCCGCTTCCGCACTTTGCGCGGCAATAAAAACCGTTTCGGTGCGGTGAATGAATTGGGCGTATTTGCGATGACCGAACAGGGCATGCGCGAAGTGAATAATCCCTCGGCAATTTTTTTACAGCGCGCGGAAGATGCATCATCCGGTTCGGTGGTGATGGTGATGTGGGAAGGCACGCGCCCGCTGTTAATTGAAATACAGGCGTTGGTCGATGACAGCCATTTGGGTAATCCGCGTCGTGTTGCCGTGGGGATGGATCAAAATCGCCTTGCCATGTTGCTGGCAGTTTTACATCGCCACGGCGGTATTATGGTGGGCGACCAGGATGTGTTTGTGAATGTGGTGGGTGGCGTTAAAGTCATGGAGACCAGCGCGGATTTAGCCGTGCTGCTCGCGATTGTATCCAGCTTTCGCGATCGTATTTTGCCGCAGGATTTAATTGTGTTTGGTGAGGTTGGTCTCTCTGGGGAAATTCGCCCCGTGCCGAGTGGTCATGAGCGTTTACGTGAAGCAGCCAAACACGGCTTTAAGCGCGCTATAGTGCCGTTTGCGAACGCGCCGCGTGAAAAAAATCTTGGGATTGAAGTCGTGGCAGTTAAAAATTTACAAGAAGCCTTGGATGCGTTGTAGCACTGGCTAATTGCTATTTTCGATTTGGGTTAACAATTCATACAGCAGTGTTTTATCAACAGGCGTGTCGGGTTGGAATTCAAACCCTAACAGATGTTCGCGCACATGCACTAATCGGCCGTGCAAGCTGAGTTGTTTTTTAGGTGAGGTGAGTAGATTAATGTCGTCCAGCTGGATATGCACACGCAGCGGGTCGCCTTTTTGTAACATGTGCTCGCCCAAAATCGCCAAGCGCGCGCCTGACTCCGAGAGATCCAACACATGTGCTTCCCACTTTTTCGTGGAGTACTGTAAATCAGCATAAGCACGCAGTGGAAAGCGCGGATGCCTGCGCTTATCTTCGTCGCTCATATCGTCGGTTCTTTTCTCTTCGCTCATTATTTTTCTTGGCTCCGCTCGTCAGAAATCGCTGGTGAACCCGGTTTGTATTAGTTCCGCTGCTGGTCTTAGTAATCGCTAATTAGTTCAGACAATTCCCGCTCCGCTGCCTGAGCATCCCCTAAATTTAACTCAATCAAACGACGTAAATGGCTAACGCTATCGATATCAATAGAGGTGCACATTAAGCCGGTTTGGTTGTGATGTTGATGCGCTACTGTAACTGACATCGCGATGCTGGTGTTATCAGATAGCAGAATTTTCACCAGAATAGGTTCGTGATGGACCACTTCTACAGGTAGGGTTTGTTGCAGCAATAAACCTTTAAGTGAAATATCAAGCAAGCTGGCACGCCAGTGAAATTCACCTTGTGCCAGTTCGACATGCGCATCAAACAGGATGCGACTAAATTTTCGGCGCTCATTGGCAGCGGCTTTTTTTCTGGTATCGGTCATAAGTTGGTCTTTCGGTCGCAGTGTGGTCTTTCAGTATCCGATCAGTCTTTGACTGGCGGTTAAGCCTGTTTTTGATTGTAGTCATTGGCAGCCGTTTCGCCATTATTGAATTAACCTCCAGCGCTTATTTGCCTCGGGCAACTGGCGGCACCTATAATCCCGTCACGTTTGATAACAGGCTGATTCATATGACAGATTTTTGTATCGGTATCGATCTCGGCGGTACTAAAACCGAGGTAATACTGCTCAATGGCAGCAGCGAGGAGCTGTTCCGCACCCGCATCCCCACGGTGCGCGACGACTATGATGCAACCCTGCAGGATATTGCCGGGCTGGTCGCTCAAGCGGAAGTGGCGGCAGGCGAAACTCTGCTGCCGGTCGGTATAGGTATTCCTGGCACCATCTCGCGTAAGACCGGCTGCGTAAAAAACGCTAACTCCACCTGGCTCAATGGCAAGCCTTTTCAAAAAGACCTGTCGGCGTTTTTGATGCGCGAGGTCAAAATCACTAACGACGCCAACTGCCTTGCCGTTTCCGAGGCGACTGATGGAGCGGGTCGCGGTTACGATCTGGTATTTGCCGGAATTCTCGGCACCGGCTGCGGCGCGGGTGTTGCCTATCAAGGTAAACCGATTGTCGGCCCCAATGGTGTGGCGG
>CAZCJR010000073.1:15056-23453 GCA_964499225.1 uncultured Cellvibrionaceae bacterium
GGACACAATCCTCTGGCCTGGACCCGTGAAGCCGAATTAGACGCGCGCCCTTGTTACTGCGGAAAGGCAGGCTGTCAGGAAACCTTTTTATCCGGTACGGGTTTGTGTCTTTCTTATCAATTTGCGACGGGCGAAAAAATCAAAGGCGATGAAATTGTGGCGCGAGCGCAGAATGGCGAAGCGACGGCGCAAAAAGTTCTCGCCGACTATTTCGATCAACTCGCGCGCGGGTTGGCGTGCATCATTAATGTTATAGATCCGGATGTGATTGTATTAGGTGGCGGCGCTTCCAATATCGCCGCAATTTACACCGAGGTGCCTAAGCTATTGCCCAAGTATGTCTTTGGGCGCGAGTGCGATACACCAATTGTTCCCGCTATGCACGGTGATTCCAGCGGTGTGCGCGGCGCGGCTTGGTTGAATCCACTTTAAGATGAACGTATTTTCTGCGCTTCAAAAGCCCATCCTGTTTGCGATGGGCTTTTTGTTTTTGATTTTATCTAGCCTTGCCTATTCTCAAACAGCGCAAACACCACCACAGCGAATTGCCTCATTAAATATTTGTATCGATCAATTGTTGTGGGAGTTAGTGCCGCACGAACGGTTGGTTTCAATTAGTTATTTGACCGCAAATCCCATGTGGTCGCCGATTGCGGCGCAAGTGCGGGGAATTCCGCTCAATCACGGCCTTGCGGAAGAAATCGTGCCATTAAAACCCGATGTCATTTTTGCTGGCGAGTTTGATGCCCCCGAGGCGGTTGCATTGTTAGAGCGATTGGGAAACCCTGTTAAGCGATTACCTTTGCCGCGCAAACTGGCGGATATCAACCAGCAAATTTTGCAATTGGGTGAGCTGGTGGACGCCAACGAAAAAGCCTTGGCAATGACCCAAAAAAATAGTGCACAAGTTGCTGAACTGCAACTGGCTTCGCGACAGGCTGCCAATTCAATACAACAACCACTGACTGCGTTTTGGTATTCGTCTAACGGTGTGGTGATTGGCGATGGAACTTTGGAACACGAATTGATGTTGCTCGCCGGTTTGCGCAATTTGGCCGCGGAGCGCGGCATGCATGGCTTTAATCAATTGGATTTGGAATTACTGCTCAGCGCAAAGCCACAGATATTAATTATCGAAGAAGGCACTGCCGAGGCGTTTTCACTTGCGCGTGAATATTTGGCGCACCCTGCGTTATCCAATACAGCATTCAAAATTGTGCGCTTGCCCGCGGGTTTATCCGGTTGTGCTGCTTCAGTATTGGGCGATGTAGCGGTTGCGTTAAAACAAGAACTCGCGAAATAAAATTATCCTGAGGTAAATTTGCAAATCAAAATCTCATTTCCACAGGTGGTGATTATTGTAGTCATCGCCATTATCGCCGCCGCTGCCCTGGCACTGAATAGCGGCGCTGCCGATATTCCGGTGCTGCAATCTCTCACGGATATCTGGCGCGGCGAACAAACTCTGGGCGCAACCATTCTCGGGCAAATTCGCATTCCGCGTTTGCTGCTTGCCATTATTGTGGGTGCAACCCTCGGTATGGCGGGTGCTGCTATGCAGGGTTTGTTGCGCAACCCACTCGCTGATCCAGGTGTGCTCGGTGTTACCAGCGGCGCCGCTTTCGGTGCTGTATGCGTATTGTATTTTGGTGCGGCCGCTACGGCATGGTATTGGTTGCCCGGTGCGGCAATTGTCGGTGCGCTGCTTTCGCTGGTATTGGTATATCTGTTGGCAGGTCTTCACAGCAGCATGCTCGCGTTAATTCTTGCTGGCGTGGCGATGAGCGCAATCACCGGTGCATTAATTGCCGTTGCATTAAATTTTGCACCGAGTCTTTACGCGATGCAGGAAATTGTATTTTGGTTGATGGGCTCGCTCGCCAATCGTCACTGGGATCACGTCAGTATTGCGTTACCACTGGCGACTATTGGTTGGTTATTAATTTTAAGCCGCAGCCGTTTTCTGGATGCATTAAGTCTGGGCGAAGAGAGCACTCGCTCGCTCGGTTTTAATAATCACCGCGAACGCGGGATTTTATTATTCGGCATCGCTATAGGTGTCGGCGCCTGTGTGGCGGTGAGTGGCAGTATCGGTTTTATCGGTTTAATTGTGCCGCATTTGTTGCGCCCCTTTGTGGGGTATAGGCCCGGTCGCTTGATGTTTGCCAGTGCGCTCGGCGGTGCTTTGTTGTTGGTCCTTGCCGATATTTTGGTGCGCCAATTTGACAGCGCACGTGAATTAAAACTCGGCGTAGTTACTTCACTACTCGGTGGCCCTTTCTTTCTGTTATTAATTTTAAAAACCCGTTCACGGTGGGCATGATGATGACCACAACACTCAGTGCCCAACAGGTTTCATTTGCGCGCGATGGCAATCTCATTTTAGATTCTGCCGATTTAACATTATCAGCAGGCGAACTAGTGGGCTTGATCGGCCCTAATGGGGCCGGTAAAAGTTCGCTCTTGCGTGTAATGGCTGGGTTGCAGCAACCCGATTCCGGACAAATTCATTTATCTACGGCCAATTCACTTACAAAAGTACACACACAAAAATTACTAAACGATTTTTCCGGGCGCGAACGCGCGCAATTGTTGGCCTATTTGCCGCAGCAAGAAACACCCGCATGGCCATTGCAAGTTGAGCATCTGGTTGGCTTGGGGCGCGCACCCTGGCATAAACCTATGAGTGGTAAGTCGGAGCGCGATAAGCACGCCATCGAGCGCGCGCTTGAAATTACTGAGTTGCAACCGCTGCGTCAGCGTATTGTCACTACGCTTTCCGGCGGCGAGTTGCAGCGCACATTGCTTGCGCGAGTATTTGCTGGTGAGCCGCAGATTATTCTCGCCGACGAACCCATCGCTGCGCTCGATCCTTACCATCAATTACATATGATGGAATTGCTCGCAGAACATGCACAGCAGGGCGGAACTGTATTGGCGGCACTGCATGATTTAAGTTTGGCTGCCCGTTTTTGTTCGCGTTTGGTGTTATTGCATCACGGAAAAATTGTCGCCGATGGCCAACCCATTGAAGTATTAACCACGGAAAATCTGGAACGGGTTTACGGCATTAGTGCCTATGTTGATTGCCGTGATGATGGCGTGGTGATTATCCCGCGCAAGCGGGTGCTTTGAAAATAGTCCCGCGCAAACGAGTTGTTTAATTTTTAGAAAAGAACGCTAACTAGCAAAGGGCTTGCGGTGTTTTTGCTGAGACCTGTCTGAGACAGGGGCGAGACAAGTGTTTGCAAAGCATGCTTTGCACGCAGTCGAGCGGCAACAAGTTTACTTGTTGACCGGCCCGCTCGCGGTCGAAGACGAGCCCCCATGGATGGGTTCACGGCGTGTCTCAGTAAAAATTCCGCAAGTCCTATTAAGTTAATGTAGCTTATGGAATTCCGAACATGAAAGCAGGTGTATTTAAATTCATCGTCAATTTATGGCCACCATTATTTTTCTCTGGTATTAAAATCACCTATCTTGCCGCTGATTACAGAGAGACTCGTATTACCTTAAAGTTGCGCTGGTACAACCGCAATTATGTCGGTACGCAATATGGCGGTAGCTTAATGTCCATGACTGATCCATGGTATATGTTGATGATCATGAACAACCTCGGGCGCGATTATTTTGTATGGGACAAACACGCCGAGATAGATTACATCGCCCCCGGTAAAAGTCACGTGCACGCACACTTCCAAATTAACGATGAAATCCTCGATGATATACGCGCAAAAACGGCCAACGGCGAAAAATACGTTCCGGAATTTGTGGTCGATATTAAGGATGATCAAGGAGATCTGGTCGCGCGCGTAAAACGCCGTGTGTATATCAAGCTAAAGCCGCGTGCGCGGGAAAATTAAAACCATGCGCGCGTGAAATCTACATCCTAACGCTCACAATTATCACAGTTGGAAAACGCTATGCTCAATGTCGCACTCTGTTCTTATGGTATGTCGGGCAAAGTATTTCACGCACCGCTTATTACCGCTGAACCCGGTTTGAAACTGCACACTATTTTGCAGCGCAGCGAACCTACGGCGCTGGCCGATTATCCTCAGGTTACTGTCGTAAAAACCTTTGAGGATATTCTGGCGAATCCCGATATTCATTTAGTGGTAGTCAATACGCCCAATGAACTGCACTACCCGATGACTAAAGCGGCCTTGCAAGCTGGTAAGCATGTCGTGGTGGAAAAGCCCTTCACGTTAAATATCGATGAAGGCAATGAACTAATTGCACTGGCAAACAGCAAGCGAAAAATTCTATCGGTTTTCCAAAACAAACGTTTGGAAAGCGATCATTTAGACGCACAGAAAATTATCGAGTCAGGCGCGCTCGGGCGCATCGTTGAAGTCGAATGGCATTACGACCGCTATCGCACTAACGTC
This sequence comes from uncultured Cellvibrionaceae bacterium, assembly GCA_964499225.1. Classification (GTDB taxonomy): domain Bacteria; phylum Pseudomonadota; class Gammaproteobacteria; order Pseudomonadales; family Cellvibrionaceae; genus Cellvibrio. The sequence continues at coordinate 19,448 of CAZCJR010000073.1, forward strand.
ACCCACAAAAAGTGGAAAGAAGATAATCTCCCCGGTTCCGGTACATGGTTTGATCTGGGCATTCACATGGTAGATTCCATGCTCTGCCTATTCGGAAAACCCAACGCCGTCTACGCCGATATGCGCAGCCTGCGCCGCGCTGAAGGTTCGACTGATTATTTCAATGTGTGTTTTCAATACGCCGACATGCGCGTAATTCTCCGCTCCAGCACCTACGTCAGCGAAAAAGGCGCAACCGTTGCGATTCACGGTGATAAAGGTTCCTTTTTAAAATTCGGGCAGGATGTACAAGAAGCGCAAATGATTCGCGGCCTCATTCCCGGCATGACAGGCTGGGCACAACCCGGTGAAGACAATTACGGTGTTTTTCACACACACAACAACGGCGAAGCGACACGCACGATAATTCCCGGTCAGCGCGGCTGCTACGAGAATTACTATAAGAATATTGTCGACGTGATTGCAGAAAATGCGCCGCTGGTCTTTTTGCCGCAGCAGTCATTGTTGGGGGTAGAATTTTTGTTGGCTGCTGAACAGAGTGCGCGGCAGCAGCAATTGGTCTATGTATAGAGACGACGTAAAGTTTGCAAAATGATCAACGAATGGAGCCGGCTTTGATGATGAAAATAGAGATTTGCGCATCTGATGTCAAAGATAAAGAAACTATATTGAACTTGTTTCAGCTCTATTTATATGACACTTCGGTCGAGGACCCTGATGACCTTGGTGATGACGGCCTTTACTCGTATTCAGAAAATTACTTTGCTCAATATTGGAGTGAGCCTCTTTGGAGCGCTCATCTGATTCGCGTTGATGGAGTAATTGCGGGTTTTGTGCTTATCGAGGCTTCGGAGTTGATAGCGGGGGCACAAGAATTCGCGGATTTGTTTATTCTCAAGCGTTACAGACGGCGAGGAGTGGCCGAACACGTAGCGTTGCATTTTCTTTCGATACGGCAAGTGTCATGGGTGGTGGTCGTCTTTAATGATGCGACGGAAGCTAAGCTATTTTGGAAGAAACTGTTCCTGCATTCGCAGCTCGGTTTTTCAAGACATTTCCCCGACCCTGATGGTCGAGCGGCAGAGGTTTATGTGCTTGAGCAAAATAGCGCGTAAGCGTGGAAAGATTATTAAATATATCCTCATAGTAAGTTACCTCTGTGAATCGTTTTCCTACCAGGCCAACCATCATGCCCCAAGACCTATCCCGCAACGCCAATCGTTTTGTCATCTTCACGGTATTTTTTACCGCCCGCGCTTACTACCCGGTGCTGGCAATTTTATTTCTCGATTTAGGGTTAACGCTGGATCAGTTTGTATTGCTGAATTTGATTTGGGCGATCACCATTTTTTTGTTTGAAGTTCCTTCTGGAGCCTTGGCGGATACGATTGGACGCAGGACATTATTGATCACCGCATCGGTACTCATGATTGTTGAAATGCTGTGCCTGTTATTTGCGCCCATTAACGGTGGCGTTTTATTGTTGACCCTCTGCGTTATCAACCGTATTTGTTCAGGTCTGTCAGAGGCTTGTGCGAGCGGGGCAGATGAAGCGTTGGCTTATGATTCCTTGCCGCAAGAAAATCGTACTAGTGCCTGGGATCACTTACTTGCTCATGCGATGCGTTGGCGCTCAGTTGGTTTTGTGGTGGCGATGATTATCGGTGGTGTGCTTTATGATGCCGATACGATTAATTCTATTCTGCCAGCAAGTTTTCATATCACTACTGACACAGCCCGTCGCTTGCCGGTGTTATTAGTATTGCTGCAGGCAATGGTGTGTTTATTTATCGCCTGGCGGATGGTTGAACCTGTGCATGCAGCAGCTGGGTCGACTTTATCCCACGCATTTCGGCTCACAATTTCCACCGCGCGTTGGGTGTTTACCAATCCCAAAACGTTGGTGGTTATTTTGATTGGCGTTGCGTTGGATTCGATTGTGCGCAATTTCGCGACCATCACCAGTAGTTATTATCGGTTGATTGAGTTGCCTGAATGGAGCTATGGTTTTTTTGGTGCGGCTATGGGCGTATTAGGTTGGTTTGTGCCTGCTATTGCAAAGCGGTTAAACGCACGCTTTAGCATGTTGACGAACTTGGGCCTGATTGCTGTGATGACGTTGATTGGTTTAGTGGCATTGGTGCCAGCATGGCCAATGTATGGCGTGGTGCCCACCTTATTTTTAATGATGATGATGGGCTTTCTCGGTTTTACCGTGAGCCGTGTGTTGCATGAAGAGGCGGATTCATCGCGCCGCGCAACAGTGCTCTCAGTGAAAGGATTAATTTTTAATTTGGGTTACGGTCTATTCAGTTTGGGTTTTTCCGGATTGTTGGCCAGTTTTCCCGATACACCGGAAGGTGCGGCACTGCGCAATGCATTGCTCTGGCAGGTGCCATTTTTTGCGGCGATTATTCTGGGCTTGTTTGCTTGGGCTGCTTATAAGTTGCGTAACGCTCATTAATTTTTCGGACTAATAATCGGATACTTTTAAGGAGAGCATAATGTTAACAAAGAGTGTTGGTCATATATTTCCATCACAACATATCGAATCACTAGCGCCAAGCCAGCGCTTGCACTTGATTTTGTTGGGCGTGGAAAATATTGCAAGATCGCGGGCTTTTTATGAAGCGTTGGGATGGCAAAAGTCATCCACCGGTCACGATGAATTCGTGAAATTTGATCTGGGTGGTTATGCCTTGTGTTTGTTGTCGCGTGCGGGGTTGGCGGCTGACGCATTGGTGGAGGCGTCCGCACCTGCTGGGTTTAATGGCGTAGCGTTTGTGTATCTGGCAAAAACACCGGAAGAAGTGCCTGCGATTCTCGCTAAAGCGGTGGAGGCAGGGGGCACTTTAGTAAAACCTGCTACGCGTACGCAGTGGGGAATTGCGGGGTATTTTAAAGATCCGGACGGTTATTTATTTGAGGTGGATTACGAGGAGGTTTGGGTGTTTGATGAGCATGAGCGACTGGTGGTTGATAAAATTCTTGAGCGCACCTGTTAGATTTTCGCCGCTCTAAAAAAATGGCCACTGAAGTTTTCAGTGGCCATTTTTGTTTCTTGTTTTCCTTATTTCTTGCTATCTCTATTTCTTTGTTTCTTGGCGCGCTTTTAACATTTCTTTTTTGAAAAACTCACCTTGTTCGGATGGGGTGAAGTTCCAATCTTTAATCATGACGGGTGACCATTCTGCGTCGAATACCCACACAGTGTAAGACACACCTTTTTTCCTCATGTATTCGACAATGTTCGGGCCGTAGGTGCCGTCATTATTAATGACCGGTACGTGAGCGCCATAATCAGTTTCTTTCGCCCAGCCGAGTTCAGTGGCGATCAGTGGATATTTATCGGCAACATAACCCCAGGTTTTTTCCCACATTGCAAAATAATTTGCTTTGGTCGGATCTTGTGGCCGCGCCTTTTGCGGATAGGGGTGAATGGCGTAAGCGATGTTCTCGCGACGGACTGGTGCATTGGCGATAGGTGTTAAATCATAAGCCCAGTTGTAACCGGCAACTAATGGAATGGCATCTTTGTTATAGAGACGAATTAAATCGATGTAGTCTTCCAGCATAATTCTCCAGCTTTCCCAGCTGGCTTTGCCGAGTGAAAAATCGCCGGTGCCGATATAGTTGTGCGTGGGTTCGTTAAAAATTTCGTAGACGGCAATAGTAGGAACATTGCGATAACGCAGGGCAATTCTGCGCCAGAAATCAGCAGTTTCATTTTGCGTAGTTTCATACATAACATGTTGGTACATTTCAGCTTCAAGGTTGCCGATTGAGTGCCAATCGATAATCAAATACATGTCCAGGCTGTTGGCCCAGAGTACGGCTTCATCCAACCGCTCAAAGAACCAGTTTCTGCCATGCTTACGCCATGCATGCGGGTGAATCGGAACACGAATGGTGTTAGCACCCCAGCGATGCACTTCCTCAAATAGGGCTTTATTCCAGCGTCCTTGTGGATGCAGCTTGCCCGGATCAGCAATATTTACACCGCGAA
>CAZCJR010000074.1:0-23151 GCA_964499225.1 uncultured Cellvibrionaceae bacterium
GCGGCATGCCCAAGCTGGAAGATTATTTCCACTACCGCAATCTGGATGTCAGCACCGTAAAAGAATTAGCCCGCCGCTGGAGACCGGATGTTATCGCCGGTGTAAAAAAATCCGGCGCACATTTAGCGTTGGATGATATTAAGGATTCGATTGCGGAGCTGCAGCATTATCGGGCTACGTTTTTTAAGATGGAGTAGGTTTTGCAAGGCGAAAATAATAAAGGCGACTTTTTTGGTCGCCATTATTATTGGGGGCTGAGGGCTGAGGGCTGAGGGCCGAGTTGCTGATTTTATTTTCTACACATCAAAAATAAATTAATTTCCATTTTGCAGCTAAAGTCCGCTATTTGAACATGAAATACCGTGATATTTGCAATTATCCTATTGTAACCTCCAGTTTTGCCCTATGAGTGGGCAGGGGTGAAGGTTTATAGAGTATAGGTAGTTCGTAAAGTCTTTTTCTTATGTCACGGTGCGTGTCTATAACTTTAACAAACCCTATCACTTGCATAAACGAGAGGAAATCAACTGCTTCCTCTTCTGAGATGTCAGGTATATTTGCTCTTATCCATTTAAAATCAATTTTTATTTTGTTTCCTTTTTTATTCATTAAAAGATGGAAGTTTTGCGTCCATTTTGGTTCAACAGTTATGATGTTTTTTACATAGATATCTTTTGATGCCACATATGCTTCGTATACACAATTCTTTTTGAATAAATCCCATTCGTAATCCTTATCAATTAACACCAGTTCTGATGTTTGATCTGGATTGTCGTCATAATATGACGCGCATCTTTCCACTACTTCGCGTAAGAAGACAAGAAGGTATCTTGGTGTACAAACATTGTTTCCGTCTAAAAAGTGATCACTCACAAATTGAAAAATGCTAATTTCTTCGTGTTTTTGTGTTTCTGGAGAAAAGTGTATGACATTTCTTGGGAAAATCTTTGTGATTATTGCTTTGTCGAATTTTTCATAAAGACTTACGTTTCGCTCCATTCTTTTTTTCTTTGTAATAAGTGATTTTATAAACCTTGGAACGATTGGGGATAATAGTAACCGCTCTCTTTTAGTTAACTCAAATTCCTTTAAATTGGTCGCCTTTATTAGTTGTTCCGGATCAACTATTTTTGCATTTCTAATTGCTATCACTATTCGTGTTGCGACAAATCGAAGTACTTCTTCTTTGCTCCACTTTAAAAACACAACATTATCCGATACCTTGTCATATCCTAAACTTGAGAAATCAAGCCGCTCAAAAAGGTCATATCTGAGAAAAATTTTAAGCTTTATTGCTTCGTCACAACAAAGATCATCGTCAAGTTCAAGAAGGGCGGTTAAAAATATTTTCTGGGTTTGATACTCTATCCCTGCAACAAATCGGTCAATTTTGTCAATTATTATTGTTGATCTGTGAAAACCCCGCTCTCTTATTGCTTTTGATATTGCTGACTGAAGATCGTCAAGATTTATTTTTTTGGCTGGCTTTTCTTTTGCCCCCGCTTCAAAAGTAATAGGGTTGTCAGCTATTTTTGCTTCAACTTTAATATGGGCTCTAGAAATTACTTCCTTAAGCTTTGATATTATGCTCGTGTAGGCATTATCGCTTCCGTAGTGGGCAAGAAATTCGTTTATATGTTTTTCGTAAGAATTGTTTGGGTAGTTTTCAAAGGATGATATTTTTATAGCTATTTTTGATAGTACATTGAACTTCCACAGTAATTGATAAAGTGTTTTTTCCTCTTTGTCCTTGTAATGTTCCTTGGCAAAAGAGCTTAGTTCTGCAAAAGAAAATGCCTCTTCAAGAGGAATTATAAGGTCTCTTTTATATGCCTCTATTTTATTTCCATTTTCTTTAAGAAGCCTAAATAAAGTGCTTTTTCCGGTGCCTATTGCGCCGACTACGATTGAATGGTTGTTTTGGAAAAACTTTTGAACAGACGAGGTTATTATAAATGCCTCTTGAGCTATATTGTCTCGATGCCCATCCGCATTTCCAAAGTTCATGTTTCGTAGTAATTCTAGAGGAAAAGGGTCAGGTAAAAGATGTTTTGCTTTATTGAACATTGATCATCCTTTTTTTAAAATTATTGATTTGCAGAGTTTATAGTTTAATAACTTTGTTGATGCTGAAAAAACCATGATTGGTTTTTTCCACACGTATCTCCCAAAGTTACGGCGGCTTGCTTCGCTAAGCGCGCCCTACATTTAAGTTTTCCATTAAAGACCATCATTAGGTCTTCTGCCAGAAGATAATAGTTTTATTGAGTAGATTGAATTGTGCAGTTAGGTGAAAGCATTAGTCGCCTCCGCCACCATCCCCACCACCATCTCCCAAATCCCTATCATTATTTTTACCACCACCAAAAAAGCCACCACCGAAATCATCCGTTCCCCCATCGCCTCTGCGATTGCTGTGGGATCGACGTATAAGCCAAATAAGCAGTATCAATAACGCGGCGCAGAATAGCAGGGGGAACAGCACACCTTTGATGATGTCTGGAGACATGATTTCGCTTTGGGAGTATGAAATTGCCATGATGATCAGCAACAGAATAGGTCTACGCATTTGGACTCCTTGCCACCTACTGATGAGGCGGCGGGTTACTGCGCGTGGCGCGCCCTACGGTCAATGTTTGAGCGTTCGTAGATTATCACTAAATCTCAAAGTAGGGTGAATTACGCGACATTACGGGTCTGGGGGGGTTAAAAATTCATCAAAAATTACGATTTTGGCTATGCTGATATCTAGAAAAAGAGTATATTTTTTCTAGATAATTTACCGGTATGTATTAATGAAAAACTTAATAGAATCAATATATTATTATATAGTCGGTCACGGTAGGGGGTGGGTATTTTCTCCAAGTGATATGGCAGGGCGGTTTTCGCGGCAGCAGGCGGATAACCTGCTATCGGAACTGGTTAGCCAAGGGAAAGTCCGCCGCTTGGCGCGCGGGTTATATGACTACCCCCGTTACAGTGAATTGCTTAAGCGAGAATTAGGGCCGGATATAGACCAGGCAGCAGCTGCCTATGCGCGCAAATTTAATTGGCGAATAGAAGCTTCCGGTGATACTGCATTGAATCTGCTTGGGCTTTCTACGCAGATTCCTGCTGCATACATCTATCTGAGTGATGGGCCAAGCCGAAATTACGAGGTGTTGGGTATTGCGCTGCAATTTAAAAAAACTGTACTGAAAGATATTGGGTTTAAATACCGCGAAAGTTCTTTGATTGTTCAGGCACTCAAGGCCTTGGGCAAAGAGCATATTACGGTTGATGTGATCAATAAAATTCGCGCGCAGATCGATGCAAGAAAATACAGTAAAATTTTAAAAGACACGCGCAGTACTACTAGTTGGATTTACGAAATCATCAAGGATATTTGCAGGAGCATTGATGAATAAGTTTGCTTTGCTGGCCAATTCAGATCGTCAAGCTGTGTTTGGCGAAACGGCCAATACGATGAAAACAACCCCAGCCATTATTGAAAAGGATTTTTGGGTGGTGTGGGTGTTGGATAAGATTTTTGCGCATCCTGAATTGCGGAAGATATTGCGTTTTAAGGGCGGTACCAGTTTATCCAAGGTGTTTCACCTTATCGGACGCTTTTCGGAAGATATAGATTTGATTTTGGATTGGCGTAAAGTCACTGGGGACGATCCCTATCAGAAGCGCAGTAAAAACCAGCAGAGCCAATTTAATGACAGTATGAACGAGCAGGCGGCAATCTTCATCGCCAACGAGTTATTACCGATTATTCGTGAACTGCTGGCGCCTTTGTGCCACTGCATCATTGACGCACAAAATCCTCATTCAATTAATATCCGCTACCCATCTGCATTTAAAGATACTTATCTTCGGCCTGAAATTCTGTTGGAAATTGGCCCTTTAGCGTCCTGGTTGCCTGCGAGTAGTTTTACCGTTCGGCCTTATGTTGCAGATCATTTTCCTGAATTGTTTGCTGCGCCTGAATGCCAAGTAGAAACCATATTGGCAGAGCGAACTTTTTGGGAGAAGGCGACTATCTTGCATCAAGAGGTACATAGACCTGCTGAAAAACTAATCCCATCACGTTACTCCCGTCATTACTATGATTTAGCGTTGCTTGCACAATCGCCAGTAAAAGACAAAGCGCTAAACCATATTGAATTGCTAATGGAAGTGGTTGAGTTCAAACAGCGGTTTTATCCCAGTGCATGGGCGCGTTATGAATTGGCAACGCCCAGCGGATTAAAACTGGTACCTAAAGCTCATCGATTGAAAGAACTCCAGCGGGATTATCAGGCAATGCAGGCGATGATTTTTGATAAGAAACTATCTTTCGATGAAGTGATACTGAGCTTACATAATCTTGAGCAAGAGATTCACAGCCTGCAGGCCCGATAAATGACCCGTCTTGTCTTTTATTGATTGTGCTTATGCCTTTCCTGACCAATTTGCTTTTCACCCCCGAGTTGACTAGATTCTATCTGGTATACAAGTATATTGTTTTTCGCCTCAATCCCATCCATAACCATAAAAGCCGCTACTTATGAGAAATTCACGAGCCATTTATTCGCCGCTATTACTGCTGATTTGCCTTTCTTTACTCTCAGTTTCCAATGCTTTTGCTGATGTCACATTACCGCGCCTATTGAACGATGGTGCGATTCTCCAGCGCGATAAACCCCTGACGATTTGGGGTTGGGCGGATGAAGGCGAGAAGGTGACGGTAAGTTTTGCGGGTAAAGAGAAATCTACTCAAGCCGTTGATGGCAAATGGCAGGTGACCTTTCCTGCGCGCAAAGCCGGTGGGCCTTATGAGTTGGTGGTGACGGGCAAGAACCAGCTCAAGCGCAGCAATATTCTGTTGGGCGATCTGTGGATTGCATCGGGTCAGTCCAATATCGAGCTGCCGTTGCGCCGGGTGAAATACCAATATCCTGGGCTGATTGAAACTACGCAGCAGCCAAATATCCGCGAATTTAATGTACCTGTTGCTTATGCGTTTAAAGGGCCATTGAGTGATTACACCCAAGGCGATTGGAAAACGGCGACGCCGGAAAATTTGGAGAACTTTTCTGCCGTAGGTTTTTTCTTTGCGCAAAAATTATTGGCAGAAAATAAAGTGCCGGTCGGAATTATCACAATTCCTGTCGGTGGTTCACCGGCAGAAGCCTGGATGAGTGAAACTGCGCTGCAAAAATATCCGCAGTATTTGGAGAAGCTGCAACCGTTTAAAGATGATGCCCATGTAAAAGCGACCATCGCAAAAGATAAGGCGAATAGTGACAAATGGTATGCCGATTTGGGTGCGGCCGATATTGGGTTGAAAAATAATTGGTCACAAGAAAAACTCGATACCAGCGCTTGGAAAACATTGCAGGTGCCGGGCTTTTTAAAAGAGCAGGGCATTGATTTTACTAATGGTGCATTCTGGGTGCGCAAAACAGTTGAGCTGACGCAGGCTCAAGTTGCGAAAAAAGCGGTGCTCTGGTTGGGCTGCATTGTGGATGGCGATCAGGTATTCGTGAATGGGCAAGCCGTAGGGCAAACGGGTTATCAATACCCTCCGCGTATTTATGCAGTGCCTGCCGGGCTATTAAAAGCCGGTAAAAACAGCATCGCCATTCGTGTGACTAGCTATTCTGCCAATGCCGGTTTTGTAAAAGATAAACGCTACGCGCTCATGTTAGGCGAGAGTAAATTCGGTGCGGGCTATTCAGGTGATGAAGAGATTTCGTTGCGTGGTGAGTGGCAGTATCAGATCGCGGCGCAGGCTGGCGCTATGCAACCGAATACGACTTTGCATTACATCCCAGGTTCTTTATTCAATGCGAAATTGGCGCCGGCATTACCGCTGAAAATCAAAGGGGTGATTTGGTATCAGGGTGAATCCAATGTAACGCGGGCGGCGGAATATAAAAATTTATTCAGCGATTTAATTGTGGATTGGCGCGAGCAATTCAAGCAGGGTGACTTCCCGTTTGTGTTTGCACAGTTGGCCAATTTCTTACCGGCACAGGCACAGCCGGGCGAGAGTGAATGGGCGCAGTTGCGCGAGGCACAGCGGCAGACACTTGCGCTAAAAAATACCGCAATGGCGGTGGCCATTGATGCGGGTGAGTGGAACGATATTCATCCGTTAGATAAACAAACGGTGGGTGAGCGTTTGGCCTTGGGTGCGTTAAAAGTGGCTTACGGTAAAAAATCGCTGCTAGCGTCTGGGCCATCGCTGAAAAAAGTCAAAGCGAAAGGCAATAAAGTGGAATTGGTATTTGCCGATGTAGGCAAAGGTTTACAAACGACGGGTGGCGAGTTGAAGCATATCGCGCTTGCCGGTGCGGATAAGAAGTTTGTGTGGGCCAAAGCGGAAGTGAAGGGCAGCAAGATAGTGGTGTGGGCTGATGCCATCGCTAAGCCAAAGTGGGTGCGTTATGCATGGGCCGATAACCCTGAGGGGGCAAATCTGTATAATAGCGCCGGTCTGCCTGCATCGCCGTTTGAGGCTCGTGTTTTGGATTAGTGATTTATTGTGCCCCCGCCGCATGGATTCCGGAGTCTTTTCAGCGACTCGCCGTGAACCCATCCATGGGGGCTCATTGCCCGCATCCCTGCGGGCAACGGTCTCTGAAAAGACTCCGCAATCCATGCTGCTACCTATGCGTTTTTGAATAGGAAAAACAGCAAACGCCGATGCAGAAATCATTTTCTCATCGGCGTTTTTTATGGTGAAACAATTCGATATTTTTGATATGTCCCCGACCAAAACCGTTGCGATTATTGGCGGTGGCCCTGCAGGTTTAATGGCCGCTGAAGAGATTGCCTCTGCTGGTCATCGTGTATCGGTATACGATGCAATGCCTTCTGTGGGACGAAAATTTTTATTGGCGGGTGTTGGTGGGATGAATATTACCCACGCTGAGCCTGCCGACGATTTTCGCGCGCGCTATTCGGCGAGTTCACAGTTCATCAATACGCTCAAACAATTCGATTCAGTAGCGCTGCGCCATTGGGTGCATGGCTTGGGTATTGAAACCTTTGTGGGTACGTCTGGCCGCGTGTTTCCTGCCGATATGAAAGCGGCGCCGCTGTTGCGCGCATGGTTGCATCGCCTGCGTGGGTTGGGCGTAACATTTTATCCACGTCATCGTTGGTTGGGTTTTGAAAATAACAAAGAATTAATTTTTTCTACGCTGGATAATGGAAACTCTACCACTAAAACAGTTTCTGCCGATGCAGTGGTTTTAGCCTTGGGCGGCGCCAGTTGGCAACGCTTGGGTTCCGATGGTGCATGGGTGCCTTTACTGCGTGAGCGCAGTGTCAATGTGAATGAATTAGTGCCGAGTAATTGTGGGTTTGATGTGAGCTGGAGTGAAATGTTGCGCGAGCAGCATGCGGGTGCGCCTTTGCATGGGGTTGGTTTAAGTTGTACTGATGTGCAAGCTATGCCACGCAGTATTTTATCGGAGGCGGTTATCAGTGCTTATGGTATTGAAGGGACGGGTGTTTACGCCTTGTCAAAATACCTGCGCGAACAACTGGATCAAAATGGTACTGCCTTATTGAATATTGATCTGCTGCCGGATTTATCGTTGGATAAAATTGTGCAGCGGTTGAATAAACCACGCGAGAAAAACTCGCTCAGTAATTTTTTACGCAAGCAATTAAACCTGTCGCCAGCCAAATTGGCATTGCTGCGCGAACTCACCACCAAACAAACGTTTGAAAATACTGATCTGCTAGCGATGGCGATCAAAAAGCTCTCCTTGACACTGACGGCCACTCGACCTATTGATGAAGCAATTAGTAGTGCAGGCGGCGTTGCTGCCAAAGAGTTAGATGCGGCATTTATGCTCAAGAAAATACCCGGTGTTTTCTGCGCAGGTGAAATGCTGGATTGGGATGCACCTACGGGAGGCTATTTGCTTACCGGTTGTTTTGCCAGCGGGCGCGCCGCTGGTTTAGGTGTAGTGAATTATTTGCGGGAAATTAACTGATGCGCGCGTTAGTGATTGGTTATGTCTGGCCGGAACCTGCTTCGTCGGCGGCGGGCACGCGCATGTTGGAGTTGGTGCAGTTATTGGTGAGTATGGGTTATCAAGTGACCTTTGCATCTGCTGCGGCTTTATCCGAGCACCGTTTTGATTTAAATACCCTTGGTGTTACCGAGCAAAGCATCGCACTGAATTGCAGTAGTTTTGATGAATTCGTGGGTAGGCTTCAACCTGACTTGGTTTTGTTTGACCGCTTTTTTACTGAAGAACAATTTGGTTGGCGTGTCGAACAATCCTGCCCGAATGCATTGCGCATTCTCGATACCGAAGATCTGCATAGTCTGCGCCACGCGCGCCAGCAATTATTAAAGGCCGCACAGAAAGCTTGCGGCAGTGAGAAAGAAAAACAATCTGTTGCACCGGTTACTGCAGATTACGAACAGCTTTATGATCAGATGTGCGCGAGCGATGTAGCTGTGCGCGAAGTCGCTGCCATTTTTCGCTGTGATTTGTCCTTAATGATTTCCGAAGTGGAAATCGAATTATTGCAGCACCACTTTTCTATGCCATCCCAATTACTTTTTTACTGCCCGTTTTTATCGCAGCCAGAAGTGGATATCGCACTGCTGCCGGATTTTTCCGCGCGGCAGCATTTTATTACCATCGGTAATTTTCGCCATGAACCCAATTGGGATTCCGTGCTTTGGTTGAAACATCAATTGTGGCCAATGATTCGCGCGCAACTTTCTGCCGTGGGAATGGCGCAGGCAGAGTTACATATTTATGGCGCTTATCCACCGCCCAAAGCAACACAATTACACAACGCAAAAGAAGGTTTCCATATCAAAGGCTGGGCTGCAGATGCACAGGCAGTAATGCAGTCCGCGCGCGTTTGCCTCGCGCCGCTGCGGTTTGGTGCAGGCATTAAGGGTAAGCTGATGGATGCTATGCGCTGCGGTACACCAAGCATTACTACCAGTGTTGGCGCTGAATCTATGAGTGGCGGATTGCCTTGGGGCGGGGCGGTGGAGGACAATGCGGAAGCGTTTGTTGCAGGGGCGGTTACACATTATCAAAACGAAACACTGTGGCAACAAAAGCAACAGCATGGATTGACTGTTTTGCGCGATTATTTTTATCGTCAATACAATGCCCTCGCGTTAAAAGCACGTCTATCACAACTCGCTGACAATATCCGGTCTGAACGCGATAACAACTTCACCGGCCAAATGCTGCGCCATCATCACCATAAAAGTACACAGTATATGGGGCAGTGGATTGAGGCGAAAGGCAAAAAGCCATCGCAATAATGCGATGGCTTTCTTGTTACAGGAATTTGTATTCTTAATATCCCTTCAGCTTCACCTCGTTAAGATTAGCCGCATTAAACTTCTTAATGCGCAGGTAACGGGTGGTTACATTTACCGGATAGCTGGTAAATTTTAAATAGCGTGTCAAGCCATCGGACACTATCACCGCTTGTGAGTGTGACAGGTCGCCGTCGGAAAATTCTACCGAGCCAACACCGTGAGCATCATAGAATGTTATTTCGGTGATAGTGTACTCGCGGCCTAAATCAATAATTGCTTCGACCGGGTAAATAGCTGCAGACCAACCTGCGAACCAATAGGAAGTGGGTGCGGTTGAATTTTGTTCGTCCACTAATGCAGAAGCATTACCGATTGCGCCGGGTAAAATCATTGCAGGCGATAATAAGATAGTGCTCGGTACACCGCTTGCTGTGCTTGAACTTGTCGACGAGGAAAGTGCGCTCGAAATAGTCGAGCTTGTGCTCGATGTAACAGAGCTTGCAATGGTGGAGCTGGCAATAGAAGAGCTAGCAACAAAGGAACTGGTAACCGACGAGGCAACGCTTGTTACCGATGAACTTGAGCCCACTGCAGATGATGGTGCTGACGAGGAAGGGGCGCTGCTGCTGGAAGCTGTGTCGTATTCAATCGGAAATAAGGGTTTTCCCTGATCGGAATTTTTTTGCGACAACATCCAGTTATAAATATTTTTTTCAGTCGTTGGCAATGCGCTGTGAGTGCCGTTATAAACTTCTCGCCAGCCACTGTGACCATTACTGGGCATAAATGTAGCCCGCAAATTGTTAGGGCGCAGTGCAGACAAGAGCGTGCAGCTTTTGTTGTTGTAACGGCAGGTGTAAGCCGGATTTATATATTCAATGCTCGCTTCCTGGCAACTGGTATTGCCGTTAATAATTGAGCGTAAAGTTCCTGCGCCCATATTGCCTGACGCACCGCCTGCAAATCCCCAGAGCGATACATTATTCGCGCGCAATAGACAGGGATCAATTCCCCCTGCCGCTTCTATCGCCACCGCTGCAGAAAAATGCGTGGGATTAGCGGCGATATATTTATAGACACTGCCACCGCCCATACTCAGGCCGGTGAGATAGATACGATCTGCATCCAGCTCGATACCTTTTGCGGCTAGTTGCGCGGCTGTATCGGCAACTACGCGGCGAATAACATCGGTTGAAAATCCGCCCCTTTGCATAGACTGCGGAATAATCACCACCATATTTTCTTGCGGTTTAAATTGGCCATTAAGAATTGCTGCGCCAGGGCCGCCCGCTTGATTTTCTACTTTTATCAAATTGGTTGCGATACCAGCGTAATAGGCATCGTCTCGCGTATAACACATGTTCAACACTGATGAGCCTTGTTCGCCCATGCCATGTAAAAATATAACGGCAGCAAATTTTCCAGTTTTTATTTGCGTAGAACTGGTGGCGGGTGCGTACACATAATAGGGTACGCGCGACATCAATTTTGTATTGACGCCTGCAGTACATTGGGCGCCCTCATGGGACATATATTGAAAGCGAATCATGCTTGCTTTTGACATATAGGTTGGTGATTCGGGAAAGCGCGTATCAATGACTGCGAATGCAGAGCAACTGACTAGACACAGAAGCGCGATGATAATTTTTTGCATATTGAGTGGCCTTTATAAAACCAGTGTTGAATTTACAGGGAGTTACCCACTGCTGGCGTCCTTGCTGCTGAGAAGTGGAGTTGCAAAGCTTAGGAGTGAATCTGTGAGTTTTGTAGGTGGTGACCAAGTGGCTTTGCAGGCGTGAGACTTTTGCACGTATAAGAATCCAGGAATCGGTTCTAATTTTTATAACCCGCCTGTTTTGGCGTTTAAATGCAGAACGCTTGAGTAGAGGCACTGCATGAACTAGGCTAAGACTCTCAGTTATCCAGAAAAGGAGCTCGTGTGTCTTATTCCCGTCATTCATCGATTGTTAACGTATTGTGTGTTTCTGTGCTTGCTATGGCGATTAGTCCGGCCCTGGTGTGGTCGCACGCTGAACATGATAAAGAGCGCTACGTTGCCGTTGCCGGTCTCGATGAGGGCCGTTGCGATTCAAAAAATGCTCCTTGTAAAACTATCGCCTACGCCGCAAAACAGGCTAGCAAGGGCGATAAGATTTTATTGTCGGAGGGTCGCTACGATATTACTGATGTCGATTCTATTTTTTATCTCGCTAGTAGTGTAGTTCCTGTCACCGGCGGTTATCAGAAAGGCAGTTATAAAACAGCCGCTCAAACCGGCAATACAATTCTGGTTGGTGTGCCGCGTGAATTTAGCGAGGGGCTAGCCGAAAAGGGTTTTACAGTAATTACCGACACCAAGGGTCTTAATCGAGAGCAGCAGCAATACCTCAACGCTAAGCAGGCGCAATTGGATGCAATGGCGCAAGCACAGCTAGACGTTCCTTGTGTCGCAGGAAAGGCGGGTGAGTTTAGTTGTAATAAATTGGATCTGCTCGCACATGTTCCACTTGCCACATTGGGCAATAGCAACTCACGCGGCAATGATATTTGGGGTCATTTTGATCTTAACGATAATCGCGAATATGCGCTGGTTGGTTTGACCAATGGTGTGAGTGTTGTCGAGGTAACTGATCCTCTAAATCCACGCGTAGTGAATTTTATTCCCGGCCAAAATACCGTTTGGCGCGATTTGAAAACCTATCAATATTATGATGAAACCCGTCGCCGCTGGATGAGCTATGCCTATGTGACTGCGGATGCAGCCTCGGCCGGTACGGTGATTCTGGATCTGAACCAGTTGCCCCGTAATGTCGTGCAGGTTGCTAGCGAAAAAACCGACACCAGCGCGCACAATATTTATATCAGCAACGTAGATTACTCCACCGGCGTTGCCTTAACCAATCGCACACCTTATATGCACGTGGCAGGTAGTGATAAGCAGGGCGGGGCGTTTAATAGTTATTCGTTGGCGAATCCCACAAGTCCGCAACCGGTTTATAAGAATTTCGCTAATTCGCGCAATTTTTACAGCCATGATGTGTCATCCTTATGGATTACCGACACGCGACGCGAGCAGTGTGTCGATAAAAATAATGATTGTGATCTCCTACTTGATTACAACGAAGATGAGATTTTATTGTGGGATAAAACCGATAGCGCCAAGCCATTTAATTTGGCCCGTAGCACTTATCAGTATGTGTCTTACGTGCATTCTGGTTGGTGGACGGAAGATAAACAATTTATTTCCGTGCACGATGAACTTGATGAGCAACGCTACAGCTTAAATACCCGCGTGCGTTTTTTTGCCATTAACAATTTGCGCGCGCCGGAGCTGGCCGGTGAATATATCGGCCCAACGCCAGCAATTGATCACAACGGTTACACACGCGGCAACCGCTATTATATTTCCAATTATGAGCGCGGCTTGGTGGTGCTGGATATTTCCGATCCGCGCAATCCGGTTGAAGCAGGATTTTTTGATACTTACCCTATTGCCAATTCTGCGTCATTTAACGGTGCTTGGGGTACTTATCCCTATTTGCCGAGCGGCAACATTGTGGTGAGTGATATCAACAGCGGCTTGTATATCATTCGCGATAAAACGGTGTCTGCGCAGGGTAATGTTAAATTTTCCAGCGTGCGTACATCAGTGAAAGAGGGCGAGGTATTGCGGTTGTCGCTGCAGCGTAGTGGTGGCAGTGTTGGTACAGTAGAGGTATTTTTTGAAACTCAAACTGGCAATGCGAGCACAGCCGATTTTTCTGCAGTTGCGGGTAGCGTCAGTTGGGTCGATGGCGATGCCGGTGAAAAAATAATTGAAATTCCGATTGCGGCCGATGGTGCCGGGAATGAATTTACCGAAACATTTTTTGTGCGACTTTATAACCCGCGCAATGGGCTCATGTTGGGAGCGCCCAATATTGCTGTCGTGGATATCGCCGATAAACCGGATGAGCCGGTTTCCAGTTCCTCGTCGGTGGCGTCGTCAACAAATAGCTCAGTCGCCAATAGTTCAGTAACAAGTTCAGTGGCAAATAGTTCAGTGGCAAATAGCTCAGTAGTTAATGCATCCAGTTCCGCTGCAGTAGTCGCACCAACTAAATCGGGTGGTGGTGGCTCTGTGCCAGTGATTTTTATCGGTGTGCTAGGAATGCTGATCTTTGGAAAACGTAACTTTTCGCGGTAATTCATTATGACAATTGAGATTGAGCGTAAATTTTTAGTGGTGGGAAACACGTGGCGTGATGCGCCCGCGGTGTTTTATTCGCAGGGTTATTTGAATCGCGACAAAGCGCGGACGGTGCGCGTACGCATCGCCGGTGAGGAGGCATTCCTAACCATTAAGGGTACCTCAGTAGGTGCGACCCGCGCCGAATTTGAATACCCTATTCCGGTTTGGGATGCGCGTGAATTACTGGTTATGTGTGAGCAGCCGCTGATTGAGAAAAATCGCCGCAAGATTTTGCACGAAGGTTTCATCTGGGAAGTCGATGAGTTTTTGGGTGATAACCTCGGTCTGGTGGTCGCCGAGATAGAATTGCCGGCCGAGGATACGGTCTTCGCGCGACCCACTTGGGTGGGCGAGGAAGTGACTGAAGATGTTCGTTACTTCAATTCCAATCTATCGCTCAATCCCTTTTGTACTTGGTCAACCGCTTCGTGATAAATAGCTATTTACTATTAGATCTATCTAGTCAATTTTCTTTGATAATGGTTATCGCTTGCGTAGGATGGACTCATCGGCTGAATTCTAACGGGTTAATCAGCCATCCCATTGGCAAGCGAGGACTTCATCATGGCAAAGACCGCAACATTCGCAGCAGTGCACTTCACCGTCGCCTTTTCCGTGGGCTACGCATTAACCGGTAGCGTCGTTATTGGCGGCACCTTGGCGCTGGTGGAGCCAGCGATTAACACAGTCGCTTTTTACTTTCATGAATTGGGCTGGAAAAAGTTTGAAGAGAATAAAGACGTCCTACAGCAGGCGCTGGCTAGCAGCGTTTAGCGGGGTATGTATAAGCGACAATAAAAAACGGCCAATACCCTGCATAGGTATTGCCCGTTTTTTTATCGATGCTATCAGGTGTTTTGGTTATCGTTGTCCGCAGCTTCAGTTGCTTTATCGCGCTCTTCACTGCGCTTTTTGACCAGGCGCCCACAAAATAAGCCTGCTTCAAAAAGCATCCACATGGGAACCGCGAGCAAGAGCTGCGAAAAAATGTCGGGCGGCGTAAGAAGCATGCCGACAACAAAGCACCCTACGATAATATAGCGACGCTTCTCCGCCAAACCTTCGGGCGTTACTATTCCTGCGTGAATTAACAAGAAGGTGGCAACGGGAATCTCAAAGGCAAAACCAAACGCAAAAAACATGTGCAGCACCAGGTCCAGATACTTGGTGATGTCGGTCATGGCGCTCACGCCTTCAAGTTCAATACCCATGGTGAAATTAAACAGCATCGGTAGCACAAGAAAGTAAGCGAATGCCATACCGGCAAAAAACAGTATCACGCTGGATATTAGCAGCGGTGCGGCGAGTTGTTGTTCGTGCTTGTACAGGCCGGGGGCAATAAAAGACCACACTTGAAACAGGATGAAAGGCACTGCCAAAAATAGTGCGAGATAAAATGTCAGTTTGAGCGGAGTTAAAAAAGGCGAGATCACGTCGGTCGCAATCATATTCGTGCCTTCGGGCAGCACTGCGAGCAAGGGTGCGGAGACTATACCGTAGATGTCGGTCGCAAACGGAAACAGGCAGACAAACACCGCTAATAAAAAATAGACGGTATGCAGTAAGCGGTTGCGCAGCTCTATCAGGTGATGTACCAGCGGCTGTTCTTTATCCTTTTGATCGTTCATGAGCTAATCAGTGGCCTTTGCCGGATTGCGCAGGAGTATCGGCAACCTGGTTTGTGTTAGTCGGTGTCGAATCTGCAGCTGGAGCGCTGCTGATGTCAGCTGAGGTCGCGCTCGGCTGGTGCGTTACAGCTGGAGCGACTGGCTCGCTGTTAGTTGAGTTGGCTTCGCTGCCGTGCGCGTGGTCTGGCAATTCATCAGGCGGACCGTAATTACTCGCTTTACGGCGCGCTTCGGCGTCGGCATCTTCATAGTGTTGAACATCTAGTAACGTTTGCTCAAACTTAGCGCGCGCGTCTTCGATATTTTGTAGAACTTCTTCATTGTGCAATTGGCGACGAATATCATCCGCGCCGATTTGCCGCTCGATTTCATTGCGGGTATCACGCAGGCTGCGTTTCAGGCGGCCAATCCAAAGACCGGCCGTGCGCACTGCACCGGGCAATTGTTCCGGGCCTATCACCACCAGCGCAACTACCATGCACACCAGAAGTTCAGTAAAACCTATGTCAAACACGGCTTATACCTTGGTATTGTTTTGATCAACTTTCTCAGTCGTTTGTGCAGTAGAGGCTGCGGTGTTTTTCTGATCAAGAATTTTTTGCGCTTCCGCTTCCTCTTCTTCCTTTTTATTTTCTTCGCTGCTCATCGAGTTTTTGAAGCCCTTGATCATGCTACCTAAATCGCCACCCAGGGTGCGCAGACGTTTGGTGCCGAACAACATGACCACGATGGCCAATACGATAAGCAATTGCCAGATACTAATGCCGCTGAGACCCATGATAATTTCCTCGCAAAAAAGATAAGTAGTTGTGGTTATTCCGAAGTGCGCGCTGCTTTCTCGTCGTGACCTGACACGTTAAACCGGCGAGCTAACTCCTGCAAAACTGCATCGGCGTCAGTGCCGAGGTGCGACAACATCACTAAGCTGTGAAACCACAAATCGGCGGTCTCGTAAATAAGGTCGGTGTTGTCGCCGCTGGCTTGTGCGTCCTTCGCGGCCAAAATCGTTTCGGTGCATTCCTCACCGACTTTTTCCAAAATCTTATTCAGCCCTTTTTGGTGGAGGCTGGCAACGTAGGATGTCTCAGCGCCCGCGTTATTTTTGCGCGCTTCAAGAATTTCCATCAGTTGTTGCAGAATATTGTCACTCATGAACTGCTCGTTTTACATGTACCTAAATTGTAACCTCAGCGGTAAATATCCGCTGGATCTTTTAATACGGGTTCAACAGTCTGCCACTCGCCGTCTTTTAATACACGGTAAAAACAGGATTCCCTACCAGTATGACAGGCTATGCCGCCCAGTTGTTCCACCTGCAGTACCACCACGTCCTCATCACAGTCGAGGCGGATTTCATGCAGTTTCTGAATATGACCGGAAGTTTCACCTTTGTGCCATAGCTGATTGCGCGAGCGCGACCAGTAGACAGCTTCGCCGCGTTCGGCCGAGAGTTGGAGGGATTCGCGGTTCATCCAGGCCATCATCAAAATACGGCCGGTAGTGGCATCTTGCGCAATAGCGGGAACCAAACCATCGCTGTTCCAATTAACGGTGTCTAACCAACTGCTCATAAACTACTCTGTAGAATCCTACGCCATATTTTGTGCGCGCAATGCTTTTATTAGGTTAGCGCGCAAATGTTGCAAGTTGACGGTACCTATGACGGCACTGGTGACCCCGGGGTGAGCGTAGGCAAAATTCAGCGCGCTCTGGATGGGGTCTTGTTCTTGATCTTGTTCGTGATCTAGGGGTTCAGTGGAGCCTTGCGTTTCCCGCCGAACGGGAGGCGCATCATGGCAGATATGGCCGCTGGCGAGAACCTTTTTTAGTAAAACTGCCGCACCTTGTAACGCAGATTTTGCGATCACCGGCTCTTCGTCGGTGTAATCGGCGTGGTACATCAGCATCACCGCGTCGCACACCTCAGCGGCAAGCAGCCCACCTTCGACCGTTTTACTAGAGATGCCGAGCGCGCGAATCCAGCCTTCCTGTTTCAACTGCTGTAATGTTTGCAGCGCGCCGCTTTGCAGGAGGATCTCCAGATCATTGCCATCCGAATGGATCATCACCAGGTCGAGATAGTCAGTACGCAGGCGACGCAGGGAGCGCTCCACACTCATGCGGGTGTGTTTGGGGCTGAAATCGAAACGGGATTTGCCTTCATCAGAAAACTTATCGGCTTCAAACTCTTCGCCAACTTTGGTTGATACTACCCAGTGCTTCCGTTCCTTCCGTAGTAGATCCCCCAAACGCTCCTCGCTGTAGCCGTAAGAGGGTGCGGTATCGACAAAATTGACGCCCATATCACGCGCGCCGTTAAGCAATTCGCGAAGCTGTTCATCGCTCGGCAGTGTGAAGGGTTTTGGATATTTCAGGCTTTGGGTGCGACCAAATTTGACGGTGCCCAAACCAAAGGTGCTGATTTCTACGTCGGTGTGGCCGAGGCGTTTGCGCGGCATCATCAGTTGTCGTCCTCATCGGGTTCGCCCTCTCCATAGGTTATGTTAAGGCGCCTCGCCAGCGCTTCCTCGGCACTCATCGCCGGGGGAAAAGCCAGTTCCCAAGGTGTTTTGGCGAGCTCGGCAAAGCCTAGGTAATCGCGCAAATTGATGCTGTTAGTCGATGGCGTTACGCCCGTGTCGGCCAGTAATCCCAGGGCCTGATTGGCGAGATTGGGTACCAGCGTCAGCTTGGTTGGCCAACCGACCAGTAAGTTGACGGTGCCCTCGGCTGCGGCGATAAAGGCGTTATCGGGGCGCACCAAACCGGGTTGTAGTGGCTCGGCGCGTTCGATTGGCAAGGTTGCCCAGCGGGCGCCAGTCAAATTCGCCCAGGGGATCAACTCCGCCAGCTCTTGCTTGGCCTGCTCGATCAACTCCTCCGGCGCCATGCTCGCGCCTTTTTCGGCAAGGCTGCCGCCCAGATACCAGATGTAACTGCCGTCCGGCAGGCGATGGCTGGAAATCGTCAGGCGCGGAGTTGTCTCGCGGCCGAGACAGTGGCCGTAAAAATCGAAGGGGTGATGATGTTTAACTATCACCTGTTGTAACGGTCGCAGCTGCATAGCCGGACTTTCCAGCCCCAGCTGCTGCAATAATTCCGCGTTGCCTTTACCGGCGGTAAAGATAAATCGCTGGGCGTGGACTTCGATGGATTGCTCTGGTGTAGCAATTTTAAGGCTCACCACTCCATCGGCATTTTTGTGAAGCTGCGCCTGCGACCAATCAATCTGAAAGCAATGGCCTTCAATGTTGTGGGCGAGATTGGCAATCAGGCTCGGTGCATCGATCACTATATCTTCCAGTCGATACAGGCTACCGGCAAACAGTGGGTGACGCAGCAGGGGCGGGCGACGATCCTCGCGAACTGGCTCGATCCGGCCACGAGTAATTTTACTGGCGAGGAAACCGGTTAATTTGCTACCCAAATCATCGCCTGACCACATAAAAAAGTGATCGCTGAGAATGCGCGTGTGGCGCAAATCCACATCGCCCTCGCCGCACAGGCAGGCGCGCCAGTGTTTGGGCATTTCCGCGATGGCTTCCGAGGCGCCGGTGAGCGCACCGGCAAGGGTGTATTTCATGCCGCCGTGGATCATGCCTTGGGAGGCGAGTGTTTGGTCACTGCCAAGTGCTTTTGACTCGAACAGTGCGATGCTGAATCCGGCGCTTTTGGCGCGATTAGCCAGCCAGAGCCCGGCAACACCGCCGCCGATAATGACCAGATCGAGATGGATACTAAGCGGGGCTTGGCTCATGGATTGTGCGATTCCAACAATGGCTAAGGCATTGATTCAAAAGGGGGGCGCAGTATAAGTCTTTCGCGCTCGAATTACCCTTGCAGTGGCAGCGGGTTCTACTGCTAATATGCACAAAAATTTTACGGGTATGCAGAGCGCAATGTCACTCAAGTTAATGTTAACCGATGTAATTTCCCCGCTGGGTAGGGCCTTGGAGCACGAGTTGGAGCGCGAGCCGTTCAAACTGCTGGTGCCCGCTGCTGCCGAGTTGGATTGGTCTGATGTGCAAAGTCTGCAAACCTATCTACACAAACATCAGCCGGATTTGATCGTCAATTGTCGCGGTTGGGAAGAAGCGTTTCATGCCGGAGGCCAAGCAGCGCTCGTCGGGACCGTCCGTCAACTTGCGCAAGCTTGCGCCGATACGCAGATCCCCCTGATTCACCTCTCCAGCTACAGCGTTTTCGGTGGCGACAGTAAGGGAACTCATAGCGAAAAAGATACAGTTGCACCGCTCAGTGATACCGGGCGCGCATTTGTGGAAGCGGAGAGTGCGATTGCAGAGTTGCTACCTAAACACATTATTTTGCGTTTGAGCTGGGTGATCGGTGCCTACGGGGATAATTTGCTAACGCGCCTGCTCAGCTCTTTTCTTGCCGGTGCATCCGTTACCGTTAACCGACGTTTGCGCGGTGCGCCCACTGCACTCTCGGATGTTGCGCGTGTCACTGTGGCTATGGCCAGACAAATATTCTGCGGCGCGGACAACTGGGGCGTAATGCATTACTGCAGCAGTGATTCCTCCACCGAAGACGAATTCGCCGAGCAGTTGTTGCAGCTGCTCATCCAACAGCAGCTGCTCACCGCCGAACCCAGTTTAAGTCTCGTCGATAGCGAACCGACCGATGAGCCTATAAGCGCCATCCTCGGCTGCCGCCGCGCGCGGGATTACTTCGGCATCCAGGCGCGCTCCTGGCGCCCGGGTTTATTGCCGTTGGTGAAGCAGTGGTTGCACAATCGTGAGCAGATTAAAGCGTCCCGGTAGTTTGCTTATTAAATCCGCATTAAACATGGGTGTCGCCTCCTCTGCCCCCTAGGCCATGCCGCTGTATTTTGTAAAAAATTCAGGCGGAAATGTCAGAAATGCTCTGTCAGGTAAGTGGGTTGGATTTAAACATGCTGAGGTCAATCCAACTCTGGCGGCAGGTTGAACAGGTCTAGGATGCTTCCGTGACGGGTTTGGAGTAGCTACGTAGATGCTCACCGAGCCGAACACCGCCCATTTCGATCGAGTGGAAAGAAAGGTTCGCAACGACAAAACAGCAGCAAATAGTGCTGATGCAAAAGACCGCTACCGCAAAAGCACCTGTCCCCAAGACAGCTGTTACTAGGTTAAAAAGCACAATCAATAATAATGAATGGGTGAGATAAAGACTGAAAGACACGTCGCCCAAAAATTTAAACACTGGCGCATTCAGTAGTGAAAAACGGCCTGGCAGATAATAAATCATGCCAATTAGGGGGGTGATACAAAGCGTCTCCCAATACACCAGCCAGAAAAAGTGACCACTGCTAACTCCTACTATCAGGCGCGGCAAATAAAAACTGATCACTAAAGTCGCAATCATTAGCCAAAATATCGGTGTGGGGAGCCGCTCGACAATCCGTGCCAGCCATTTGCCCCAGAGCAAGATGGTTAGCCCCATATAAAAACTGATCATGAAATAATGCCAATAGTGTTTAAATTCAATAGGTATTAGCGACAGTGCAATACAGGCGGCAATGGCCATGAAAATGTAGCGCAGTTTGGTGCCAGACAGCAGCATAACGGGAATTAACAGCGAGCCAATAATTTCTACAAAAATAGACCAGACCGGCGGATTGGTTTTGAGTGAGTAGCCCACATAACCGGCGATAAATTTTAGCGGCGTAAGCTCGCCAAACTCTGCAGGGTTTAGTGAGTATTGCATGTGCGGATCGATAAACAGCAGATAGATTCCACCGATGGTAACCGTGCAAAACATCAGTGGCATAATTCTAAAAAAGCGGCGATGAAAGTACAGTGAGATATTCTCTTTAGATAGCCCCCCTTTTGCCAGTGAGGCACCTACCACCAGGCCGCTAAGCACAAAAAAGAAGGTGACCGCTGCGCCGCCATTAAATAGTAGCGCCAGCGCAAAATCCGGCAAGGATTCAGTAATACGCACTTGGATGTGAGCCAGTAATACGATGACGGCCGCCAGGCCACGCAATGCATGTAGAGGAATTGAAAAACCTTGGTGTTTTGCCGATTCAATAAAGAGATTCATGGCAGCAGTCCCTGAGAGATGAGATGTCAAAATGCGTCAGCTAACGCTTATAAATACGTGTGCGCGAGTTTGGTAAAGGAATGAAAATCGACACTCACAAAAAAATTATAGTGGTGCGACAAAAGTATTATGCAGGTGTTGTGCCATGTAAACTGAGGCGTCAATTGCAGAGTTTTTTTTGACTTGCATATCAAAAACCCCCAAAGATTTTTTGCGTGGATAGTGATGTTGTTCATTGTTGGTGAAAAAGCGTTGTTTTCATAAATGAAAGTGCGTTAACGCAGGGCATAAAAAAACGCGAGCTTTTTAGGCTCGCGTTTTTTTATGCTGATTTTTTGCAGCAATGGCGCTAGTGGATTAAACGCGCTGAAAAACCAGTGTCGCGTTAGTGCCGCCAAAACCAAAGCTGTTGGACATTACGCGGTTCAATTTCACATCGTCTTGGCGCTTGAGTGCGATCGGCATGCCGACCGCTTCTGGATCGAGAGATTCGATATTGGCTGAGGCGCAGATAAAGTTGTGTTCCATCATCAGCAAACTGTAGATCGCCTCTTGTACGCCGGTTGCGCCGAGGCTGTGGCCTGTGAGGGATTTAGTGGAGCTGATGGCTGGGATGTCAGCGCCAAAGGTTTCTTTGATCGCTTTTAATTCGGCCAAGTCGCCTACTGGTGTAGATGTGCCATGCGAGTTGATGTAGTCGATGCTGCCATCTACAGTCGCCAGCGCTTGTTTCATACAGCGCACAGCGCCCTCGCCTGAAGGGGCCACCATATCGTAGCCATCGGAGGTTGCGCCGTAACCGACAATTTCAGCGTAAATCTTCGCACCGCGTGCTTTAGCGTGTTCGTATTCTTCAATTACCAAGCAACCGCCGCCGCCAGCGATGACAAAGCCGTCGCGGTTAGCATCGTAAGCGCGTGAGGCTTGATCAGGCGATTCGTTGTACTTGGTAGACAGGGCACCCATCGCATCAAACAAGGCAGTCAATGTCCAATGTTCTTCTTCTCCACCACCAGCAAAAACAACATCTTGTTTGCCGAGCTGGATTTGTTCCATAGCCACGCCAATGCAGTGTGCGCTGGTTGCACAGGCTGATGAGATTGAATAGTTAACGCCTTTGATTTTGAACGGAGTCGCTAAACAAGCGGAGGTGGTGCTGCCCATCGTTTGTGTTACGCGATAAGGGCCGACACGCTTCAGGCCTTTTTCACGCAAGATATCTGCAGCTTCTACCAGATTCTGGGAAGAGGCCCCGCCAGAGCCCATGATGATGCCAGTGCGGTCATTGGAGACTTGCTCTTCGTTCAGACCGGAATCGGCGATGGCTTGTTGCATGGAGAGATAAGCATAAGCTGCTGCATCGCCCATAAAACGCAATATTTTGCGGTCGATTAGTTCGGACAGGTTGATATCAACGGAACCGGCGACATGGCTGCGAAAGCCCATTTCTTTGTAGGTTTCCTGGAATTTGATACCGGAACGGCCAGCGCGTAATGCATCCAACACGGCATCTTTATCATTGCCCAGGCAGGACACAATTCCCATACCGGTAACAACAACGCGTTTCATAGGCTACCTCTTTCGTATTTAGCAACAGCGCCGGTGCAACAGGTTTGCGGCTGGCGTGATTAAATCGGACGTGGTTAAAAAGGCGAACATTATGCCATAAGCGCTCAGGCGCTCGCCCGCTATCATTATTCTGGACAGTTAAAAACTGTCGGTGTTCTGAAACAGGCCGACGCGTAGGTCTTGCGCGAAATAGATGTCTTTGCCATCGCAGGATACACGGCCATCAGCAATACCCATGATTAGCTTGCGCTCGATTACACGTTTCAAATTAATGTGGTAGGTGATTTTCTTGGCAGTTGGCAGGATTTGTCCGGTGAATTTCACCTCGCCACAGCCCAATGCGCGACCGCGACCAGGGTTGCCTTTCCAGCCCAAAAAGAAACCCA
>CAZCJR010000075.1:0-23128 GCA_964499225.1 uncultured Cellvibrionaceae bacterium
TGTATTCGTTGGCGGCGTCGGCCAGCGCCATAATTTCGCGCATGGCTTTGCTGTAATCGCGGCTTTCATAGTAGTTGGCGATAGTCTCGCCGCCATCCACAAATTGCTGCCACAAAGCGGCGTCGGCCACTTCAGTTGCCAATACGCCACCGGCATTTGTTGATAAATTTGGCGGTACGGCTGGCGATATTCACTACCTTGCCGACCAGATCCGAATTCACCCGCTGGATAAAGTCTTCCAGATTCAGGTCGATATCGTCGACATTGCTGGTGAGCTTGGCAGCGAAGTAGTAACGCAGGTATTCCGGATTCAAATGGTCGAGGTAAGTGCGTGCATTGATAAAGGTGCCGCGCGACTTGCTCATCTTGGTGCCGTTCACGGTCAGGAATCCGTGCACACAGACTTTGGTTGGTGTGCGCAAATTGGCTGAATGCAACATGGCTGGCCAGAACAGGGCGTGAAAATTCACGATGTCCTTACCGATAAAGTGATACACCTCGGCGGTGGAATCCGGCTTCCAATACTCGTACCAATCTTCCCCTTTCTTATCCAAAAGATTTTTCAAGCTGGCGATATACCCGATAGGTGCATCCAGCCAGACGTAAAAATACTTGCCGGGCTCGCCGGGAATTTCAAAGCCGAAGTAAGGCGCATCGCGGGAGATATCCCATGCCTGCAAACCGGCATCCAGCCATTCAGCCATTTTGTTGGCGACTTCATCTTGCAGATGACCTGCGCGTGTCCAACCTTTTAGGAAATCGCTGAATTCGGGCAAGGTAAAAAAGAAGTGTTCGGAGTCTTTCGCAACAGGTGTTGCACCGGAGATGGCCGATTTGGGATTAATCAAATCCATTGGTGAATAAGTTGCGCCGCACTTCTCGCAGTTATCGCCATATTGGTCTTCGGTTTTACATTTCGGGCAAGTGCCTTTGATGTAACGGTCGGCGAGGAACAGCTGCTTTTCCGGATCGTAAGCCTGGGTGATGCTCCTAGTCGCTATATGCCCGTTGGCCTTTAATCGGCCGTAAATCATATTCGAGAGTTCGTGGTTTTCCGTGCTGTGCGTCGAATGGTAATTATCAAATGCAATATTAAATGCAGCGAAATCCGCTTCGTGCTCGGCTTTTACATTCGCGATTTGCTGCTCGGCCGAGTGACCAAGCTGTTCGGCTTTCAACATAATCGCCGTACCGTGGGCATCATCGGCACATACGTAGGTGCAATCCACGCCGCGCAGTTTTTGGAAACGCACCCAAATATCGGTCTGGATATATTCCACCAAATGGCCAAGATGAATAGAACCATTGGCGTAGGGCAGGGCGCTGGTCACCAGGATCTTGCGGAGTGATTGAGTCATGGATAAAAAACCTGTCAAAGCTGGAGTCTATGGCCTGTAGCGGCCAGCCGAAAAAATGGGGCGCACTATAGCATTTTTCGCCGGCGGGATCAGGCTACAACTGCATCGGCTATTTTTCAGCAATGCCTATTTCTTGAACGATGGCTGCTGCATAATCGGCGGGTAGTATTAGTATTGGGAGTATTGAGTGTGCCTACAGACGCTCGATTTACAAATCACATTATTAAAGGGGATTGCGATGGACAATAATCAGGATTCAAATCAACCGACGTCGTCTACCGATGTCTCGATCGCCGTGTCACAGGATTCAAAAAACCTCGCGTTATTGTTGTGGCTGGGAACCATCTTTTTTGGCTTTATCCCCGGCTTGGTAATGTATCTGGTGAAAAAGGACGATGCCTATATCCTTGACCAGAGCAAAGAAGCGCTCAACTGGTCAATTACCGCACTGATTGGTTATGTTGCCGGCATGATTCTGACCATTATTTTGATTGGCGTGTTGGTGATGCTCGCGGTGGGCATCTGCCATCTGGTGTTCTGCATTATGGGGGTGATCGCTGCATCTAGCGGCAAACCTTTCCGTGTTCCCTACGCATTGCGGTTGATTAAATAAACCCTTGCAGACAAAACAGCTGTTTTGTCTGCTCAACATTCTCCCCAATTAATTTTTTTGCGGCCTTGCTGCCGGGGCTCTCCACGTGCGAATAAAAGTGATGTGAGGATCTTATCGGATGAGAACACGAGTGAACGTGGTTTTTAAAAAATCTTTTCTATAAAATCCGAAATACCTTAACAATTGGAATATCAACGGAATTGTAATGGCCCCTTCTTCGATCGATCATCGCCGATTTCGCCGCGTTCTCGCGCGCAACATTATTTTCCCGTTGGTATTCGGGCTCATCAATGCTGCGGTTTTTATCATAATGATTCTTTATTTGCTGTCCGCTTTGCGCCTGGTTGAGCATACCGAAGCCGTGATTGGGAAGTCTAACGAGGTCACCAGTCTAATGGTGGACATGCAGGCGGGTATGCGCGGTTTTATGATTACTGGTGACGACGCATTTCTCGCACCTTATCGAGCCGCTGGTCCCCAGGTTACACCTACAGTAGCGCTTTTGCGTGAAAAGGTAGCGGATAATAAAACCCAGTTAGAGCGTCTGGCACTGATTGAATCCATGTACATGGAGTGGTTTGGTTACACCGAAGATGCTATTGCATTGCGTCGTAATAACGGTGATTACGTGGCATTGGTGCGCAATCGGGGCCTGCAGGACTTTACTGCAATCCGTCTTGAACTGGTGAAGTTTCAGGAAGTTGAACAGCGTCTGTTGGTGGAGCGTCGGGACAACGCCCGATCGATAACGGTTATTTCAATCATCAGTTATTTAATTTTGATGGCGGTAGTGACCGGCTTGCTGAGCTTTTTTGGTCGACGCGAGCTGGTCAAACTTTCCACGTCATACAGCGAATCTCTCGCAGAGCGCCAACAACACGCGCAAGTTTTGGAGCAGCAAAATTGGCAGCGCGCAGGTCAAGTGCGTTTGGCCGATCAAGGTGTCGGTCAAACATCCCTGTCAGCATTGGGCCAGGCAACGCTGGATTTTCTGGTCAATTATCTTGGTGCCTCAGCGGCAGCTTTTTATGCGCGCAGTCCTGGTGCTCAAGGTGTGCAGCGCGTAGCGAGCTACGGTTTTCGCAGCGATATTAATGATGTTGAACAAACTCTGGATGCGGGGGATAGTCTGGTAGAGCAAGCGCTCCTATCCAATCGTGTAATTGAATTACATGATGTCCCGTCGAACTACGTAAAAATTAACTCTGGTTTGGGTGAGTCAACACCGCGTTATCTGGTGTTAGTGCCGGTGCAGCACGATGCTAAAACGAACGGTGTAATTGAACTGGGCTTTCTGCAAGCACCTGCGGCTCGCGATATCGACTTTCTTAAACTTGTTGCGCCCAATATCGGTAATTCGTTGGAGATGGCGCTCAATCGTCGTCGCCTGCAGGACTCGTTGGAAGAGACACAACAGCTTAACGAGGAATTGCAAGTCCAGCAGGAAGAACTTCGCACCGCTAACGAAGAACTTGAAGAGCAATCGCGTGTGCTGGAGGAATCCCAGGCTCTGTTGGAGAACCAAAAAGCCGAGTTGGAACAAACCAACGAAAAATTGCTCGATCAAGCCAATGCGTTGGATCAAAAAAATATCGCGCTCAATGATATCCAAGCCGAGTTACAACAGCGCGCCGAAGATTTGCAGCGTGCAAGTAAATATAAGTCTGAATTTTTAGCCAACATGTCGCATGAGCTGCGCACGCCGCTAAATAGCTCCATGATCCTCGCTAAGCTTTTGGCGGAAAATGCCAAAGGCAATCTCAATCAGGAGCAAATTCAGTTTGCCAATAGTATTTACGCGTCGGGCAATGATCTGTTGAATCTTATTAACGATATTTTGGATATCTCTAAAGTTGAAGCGGGTAAATTGGAGTTGGCGCCTGAACCTATCCCGCTGCGTCGTTTGGTCGACGCACTGCACCTCACAGTCGAGCCATTGGCGACGCAAAAGAAACTTAAATTCACAACGATCATAGAAGAGGGCGCGCCCCTCTCGATTTTTACTGATCACCAGCGCTTGGAGCAAATTATTAAAAATTTACTCTCCAATGCAATTAAATTTACCGAGCAAGGTGAGATTAGTATTTGTATCAAACCCGTTCCCAATGGGGTTGCCTTTGCTGTTACAGATTCGGGGATAGGGATCGCGAAAGAAAACCAATCATTAATCTTTGAAGCGTTCCAACAAGCTGACGGCAGTATTAGCCGCCGTTATGGCGGTACTGGTCTCGGGCTTTCTATTTCACGGGATCTGGCGAGCTTGTTAGGTGGAAGTATTTCGGTAGAAAGTACACCAGGAAAAGGCAGTACTTTCACGTTGGTTTTACCGCTGGAGTTGTCACCCGTTGAAAACGAAACAGCGCTACCACTTCCTGTGGTACCTCCGGTCACGCCAACCCTTCGCGAAACCCGGTTGGCAGAGCCGGAGACTGAGCAGCATTCTTTTCTAGATGATCGCGATAAAACCGTGAATGCCAGTCGCTCTGTTTTGGTCATAGAAGATGACGTGGATTTCGCCGGTATTCTTTATGATTTAGCGCATGAATTACAGTATCGCTGCCTCGTGACCCAAACCGCCGCTGAAGGCTTGCAGATTGCCAGCGAGTTTTTACCCGATGCGATTCTGCTTGATATAGGTTTACCGGATTCCTCTGGCATGAGTGTATTGCAAAAGCTAAAAGCCAATCCGCAGACGCGCCATATTCCGGTTCATATCGTATCGGCGACAGATCGCGCTGAGGCGGCATTGCAAATGGGGGCGGTAGGCTTTGCTGTGAAACCTACTACACGTGAACGATTAAAAGAAGTGTTCCATAAACTGGAAGATAAACTCACCCAAAAAGTGAAACGCGTTCTGCTGGTGGAAGATGATGCGCTACAACGCCAAAGTGTTGTGCATTTAATTGGTGATGAAGATGTGCAGATCACCGCAGTTGAAAGTGGGGAGGAGGCGATTGCGCTGCTGCGTACCACAATTTTTGATTGCATGATTATCGATCTTAAATTGCCGGATATGCAGGGGCACGAATTATTGCAACATATGTCCACTGAAGACATTTGCTGTTTCCCTCCGGTCATTGTTTACACCGGGCGCAATCTTACTCGCGCCGAAGAGAGCGAGCTGCTGAAATACTCGCGCTCAATAATCATTAAGGGGGCTCGCTCACCTGAGCGTTTGCTCGATGAAGTAACCCTCTTCCTACACAAAGTTGAATCGGGTCTGTCGAGCGAGCGGCAAGGCATGTTGAAAATGGTACGGAGTCGCGACCGTCTTCTCGAGGGGCGTCGTATTCTGTTGGTCGATGATGACATGCGCAATATTTTTGCACTCACGGGCGCACTCGAACAAAAAGGCGCGCTTGTTGAAATCGCGCGCAATGGTTTTGAAGCACTGGAAAAACTCGATCTGGTCGCCGATATTGATATGGTATTAATGGATATCATGATGCCCGGAATGGATGGTCTTGAAGCAACGCGCCGTATTCGTGCCGAAGGCCGCTTTCAAAAATTACCGATTATTGCTATCACGGCCAAGGCGATGAAAGATGATCAGGAGCAGTGTCTTAAAGCGGGCGCATCAGATTATCTCGCCAAGCCAATTGATATTGATCGACTCTATTCATTGCTGCGCGTGTGGATGCCAACGATGGAGCGAATCTAATGACCAATTCCTCCAGCATGGAGATCGAACTGAGATTGTTAATTGAGGCCATCTACCTCAAATACAGTTACGATTTTCGGAACTATGCTGGGGCATCGCAAAAGCGTCGGGTATTACACGCCATGCGTCAGTTGCATTGCGAATCCATTTCCGAGTTGCAGGCAAAAATACTGCACGATGCCGATATTTTTATGGAGTTGCTGCAGTTGCTGACAATTCCGACAACGGAAATGTTTCGCGATCCTGCCTACTTTCTTGCATTGCGTGAACAAGTAGCTCCCTTTCTTAAAACCTATCCTTCGTTAAAAATTTGGATCGCAGGTTGCAGTACCGGTGAAGAACTTTATTCCATGGCCATTTTGCTCAAAGAAGAAGGCTTGTTGGAACGCAGTATTATCTATGCTACTGATATTAATCCGCACTCCTTAGAGAAGGCGAAGAAAGGGATTTTTTCGCTCGAACGGGTGCGCGATTACACCGCGAATTATCAAGCATCGGGCGGCAAACACGCATTTTCCGATTATTACATGGCTGCCTATGACGGCGCATTGTTTGATCGCTCCCTGTGTGAAAATGTCAGCTTTGCCGATCACAGTTTGGCGACTGACAGCGTGTTTTCTGAAACACATCTGGTTTGTTGCCGCAATGTAATGATTTACTTTAATCACAGCTTGCAAGAGCGCGCATTAGGGTTATTTCACGAATCATTATGTCATCGCGGATTTTTAGGAATTGGCAGTAAGGAGAGCATTGATTTCTCCGGTTACGCCAACGCGTTCGAACCTTTGGTGAAAGCACAGCGTATCTATCGCAAACGTTAAGGCTGGTCTATTGATGGCGAACAGGAAAAATATGCAGCCGGATCGGTGCGGCGCCGAGGGTATGGCGCGTATCCATGAAGTGGGTGGACTTAGGGTTATTCAGGATCCACGGGAAGCAGAAATCGCAACAATGCCGCAATCGGCTTTGAAGTTATTTACTCCGGATTTTATCTTGCCGCTACGCGAAATACAGACGTTAATTATCACATTGGAGATATGTTGATGCAAAGTACCAAGTTACTGATCGTCGATGATCTGCCAGAAAACTTGCAAGCACTTGCCAAAATCATTGAGCAAGATGATCGGGAAATTTATCAGGCAACCTCAGGTGAAGCTGCGCTTGGGTTATTGCTTGAGCATGATTTTGCGTTAGCCATTCTCGATGTGATGATGCCGGACATGAATGGGTTTGAATTGGCAGAGTTAATGCGTGGCACAGAAAAAACCCGTCATATCCCAATCGTTTTTGTTACCGCCGGTGGCCGGGAACTCAACTTTGCATTCAAAGGCTACGAAACGGGCGCAGTGGATTTTCTGCATAAGCCTCTGGATATCGCTGCGGTTAAAAGTAAAGTGAATGTGTTTGTTTCACTTTATCAGCAACGCAGTCAGGTGAAGCAGCAAGTCGAAGCACTGGAGTACAGTCAGCGTCAACTGAATGCTGCGCACCTGGAATTGGAGCGAGCGTTAAAAATGCGGGACGATTTTATTAGCCTGGTCGCTCACGAACTACGCACCCCACTTAATACTCTACATATTGAAACACAACTTCGGCAGCTGCAATTGCAGCGCGGTGATCTCAGTGCATTTAGTGGTGACCGATTGTCTTGCATGGTAGAACGTGACAATCGACAGATTCAAAACATGATCCGTTTGATAAACGACATGGTCGATGTTTCGCGCGTGAACTCAGGTAATCTCTCGATTAAAAAATCAAAAGTAAATCTTACGCAGCTCATCATGAGGGTCGTGGGGGATTTCATCAGGCAGGCACATGCAATCGGCAGCAGCCTGACTTTTGAGCCTAGCGCGGAGGTTTACAGCGTCTGCGATGATTTGCGAATTGAACAAATCATCGCAAATTTAATTACCAATGCCTTGCGATACGGCGACGCCAAGCCTATTACCATCAGCATTTCAGATGTGGGAGGTAACGCGGAAATTCACGTTCAGGATCAAGGGCAGGGAATTCCCCTTGCTGAGCAACGGCGCATTTTTGAAAAGTTCGAACGACTTGGAAATAATGAGGTGAGGGAAGGCTTGGGGATGGGGCTATATATCGCTCGCCAATTAGCTCAGGCACATGGTGGAAACCTTACTGTAAGCAGTAAGCTGGGTGAAGGTTCGCGCTTTACTCTGCAATTGCCGCTTGCATCAGCAAATCAAGCGCTGCCTGGCTGCCATCAGCTAGCGACTGAATGATTTATGGAGCGCTCCTGGCGAAGTCGAACGCTGTGATGTGTCCGGTGTAACTTTGTTGGGCAACTAGATCCAACAGGGATCACGCTATAAAACGTGCCTCAAAATAGAGCGGTACTTTTTTAGTCAGCTGTTTCCAGAATTCTGTTTTTTGCAGCATGGTCTGTTCAGCTTTAGCAAGAGATTCAAACGTCTCAATGGGTCTGTGTCCCCCTTCAAAGAGTTCGTAATGCGACGTCACCCTTTGATTATCGGGATCGTATTTCTCCACGAGGAATATTTTGAATAGCTCATTGCTTGAAATTATTTTTTTCATAGTTTCTCCTGTTCTTATATTTTTATTTTAAGAGAAAAATCAGAGTTGCAAAGAGATTCACAAATATTTAATGAAATCTGTGTCAAAACGTCACAAACGTTGAACGCCTAGAGTGTTATATGGTTACAAAAATGCCTTATGTGTCACTTTTTACACTTTTGGTCAGCTTGCCTCGCGAGGTATTGGCGCCACAAACATCCTTGTGTGCGACAATTACTAACTGCCCCTCGTTTAATCGCCTCTTCATTTAATCGACAATGGGAACGCCTGATTTTCAGGCAGGCCTTTGATAGCCAGCATTAAATTTCATCGTAAGCCTTGTACTCAATATTGGTGATGTAAAAAAACTCTTCCCCCTCAGGCTTTTTTAACACAATTTCATCGTCCACTCGTTTACCCATCATTGCTTTGGCTAGTGGTGCGTCCATACTGAGCTTGTATAGCGCCACATCAAATTCGTCCGGGCCGACAATCTGATAGGTCTTCTCATTGCCGTCATCATCTTCTACCGTCACCCAGGCGCCGAAAAATACTTTGCTTTGGTCTTCAGGTAGGCGGTCAACGACCGTCACTGCCTCCATACGTTTTGTTAAAAAGCGCACTCGTGAATCAATTTCCCGCAGGCGACGCTTCCCGTAAATGTAATCCCCGTTCTCGCTGCGGTCGCCGTTTTTTGCTGCCTCGTGCACAACTTGGGTAACTTGCGGCCGTTCAATTTTCCACAGTTGGGTGACTTCATCTTTCATGCGTTTGAAACCGGCAGCGGTAATGTAAGCCGAACCTTTTTCGCTGGGTGGTCGCCAACGTCCCATTAGTTATCTCCAGCCATGAGTTTTTTCCAACAATTAATTTTTGCTAAAAACAGTTAAATAAAATGCTAACTCTTCATCAAGTGCGCGTTGAATATTTTGCGCTTGTCGAAAACCATGACCCTCTTCTTCAAATGTTACGTATTTGGTCATTATGCCTTTTTGTTGCAGCGCAGCGACCATGGCTTCGGCTTGTGCTGGCGGCACCACTTTATCTTGCAAACCTTGTAAAAAAATCACCGGACAATTGAGTTGCTCTACGTGATGAATAGGGGATCGTTGCCGATAAATAGCTTGCTGCGCCGGATATTCTCCCACCAACGAATCCAAATAGTGTGCTTCAAATTTATGCGTGTCGCGCGCTAGTGCTTCCAGATCGCCAATGCCGTATAAACTGGCACCGGCTTTAAATCCGTCGCTAAATGTTAACGCGGCGAGCACTGTGTAACCACCGGCACTGGAGCCGCGGATGGCGACTTTGTTTTTATCGATAAGGTGCTGTGCCGCTAAATAGTCCACACCGCTGCAGACATCGATCACATCAGTGATGCCCCAATTGTTTTTCAATCGGTCGCGATATTGCCTGCCGTAACCAGTGCTGCCACGATAATTTACATCCAGCACGGCAAAGCCACGGCTGGTCCAGAACTGGATTTTTAAATTGAGAGAGCTCTCGGTGGCACCAGTCGGGCCGCCATGACACATGACTAACAATGGCGGCAATTGTTCGGGTGATTGGTTGGCCTTGGGATTTTTCGGCATATAGAAGAATCCGCGCGCACTTTCGCCATCGCGGGTTGGATATTCGATTGGCTGTGCGGGTGCGATAAAATCTTCTGGTACGGCTTGCGCGTTGTCGCTCAGCGCAGATAGTTTTCCGTGCGTGTAACGCCAGACTTGTGCACCTTTTGTCGCGCTGGCGGCAACACAATAACCCACTCCTGCGCAGCAATGAATATTGGCGATATTGCGAAACTCTGTTTCAATTTTTGTTAACGCGTTTGTTTCGCTATCAATCACACCCAATTGCCAAAACCCCCGCTGGCTAAAACAGCAGAGGATTTCATTGCTCGATAAAAATCCGTAGCAGCTCATCCCAAACACCCACTGTGGTGTAGCAAATTCGGCGTCGAGCACACAAACAGCGACCGCTTCTGCGCCAGTCCAACGATAAATATTCCACCAGTTGCTGCGATCAGAGACAAAAAATAACTCGCCAGTCGGCGACCATTGCGGTTGAAAAACAGATTCTGTTGCGCCGCCAGCGATAACGGCGCTGCGTTGAATATCGCCTTGCAGATTTAAATGTGCGAGCACGCACTCGGTACCATCCCAAGGCATGTTGGGGTGATTCCAGCGCAAAAAACAGAGTTGGTTTCCATTGGGTGATAAACGCGGGTTGGAATAAAAATCAGCGCCTTGCTCGAGAATATGAACCTCATCATTGTTTAGGTCCACCACAATAATCGCACTCACAGGGTGATGCGCATCTTCTGTGCAATCTTCACGTACAACAATCAAACGCCCACGTGTGTGGTCATAGCAAAAATCGGTGTGGCGATAAGCCCCCTCGGGAGTAATCGCTCGCGTTTTTTCACTGGCAAGATCGTAGCGATAAATACGCTGGTCGCTATCCAATACATAAAAAATAGCGCTGGATGTGGCGAGGTAGGGCGCACCGCCATATTCGTGCGCACGGGTTCTAATGCTGTGTGGCGCGGGCAGTATATCCACGCGCACTCCGGCCGATTCACGCACCAGCGCAGTGCGCCCTTTTTCTTGCGGGCGTGCCTCCAACCAGTAAATACAGTCACTAACTGCTTGCGGCTCGCTGACACGTACACCTTGTGCAGTGAGTAATTCGGCAGTAATCGGTGATGGCCAGTGACCGTAAGGAATGTTTGTTGCGGGAATGTTGATCATGGGATTGGCTAAGCCTGAGTAAATCGCAAAGAGAGCAGCATTTTGCCTCTCATTGTGAAGCATGGGCAAGGCGGGGTTTTTATTTGGCACGGTTTCCGCTTTAATGCAGCTACTAACCAGGTGCATTTATGGCTTTTACCTCCGAACAACTACGCACGTATTTGCCCGCTGTTGCTTCGCCGTCCTCTATCTGGTGGATAGGCTTCAGCGGTGGTCTGGATTCTACGGTACTGCTGCATGCGCTGGCGCAATTACGGCTGCCGGTGCAATTGCGTGCATTGCACATCAATCACCAGATCTCTCCTAACGCTGATGCATGGCAAACACAGTGCGCTGATTTTTGTGCGCAGTACTCGATTCCTTTTCACGTCGAAAAAGTCCGCGTTGAAAATACTGGCAAAGGTATTGAGGATGCAGCGCGTGCAGTTCGCTATTCAGTTTTCGAAAAAAATCTCGCACCTGGTGATTACCTACTAACAGCACATCACGCCAATGATCAAGCAGAGACACTTTTGCTGCGCTTGATGCGCGGCACTGGCCCGCGCGGTTTGGCGGCTATGGCGTCGGTGCGAATACTTGGTGCAGGTTTGTTGGCAAGGCCGCTGCTGCATTTTACGCGAGTAGAATTGGAGGCTTATGCACAAACCCAACAGCTCAGTTGGGTGGATGACGAAAGTAATCTCGATGACGATTACGACCGCAATTTTTTACGCAATCAAGTCATGCCCTTGTTGCATAGTCGCTGGCCGGAATTTAAACGCAAATGGCAGCAGACTGCCGAGTTATGCGCGCGGCAAGAGGCGGTAATGGAGGAGCTTGCCCGCGAGGATTTGGTGCGCGCCGCCCCCTTGGCGGAGCGAGTGGGGCAGAGTATTGAGCTAAACGCGCTGCTGGGTTTATCGCCCGCGCGTAAGCAAAATGTATTGCGCTATTGGCTGCGGTTGATTAATCACACCACGCCTGAACAATTGCATTGGCAGCAGATCGAGCAGCAAATTTTTGGCGGTCGCGAAGATGCGCAAACCCGCGTGAGCTGGGGAAATGTTGCGCTGCAAACCTACCGTCAACGTCTGTACGCCTTGCCGCTGCAATTGCCTGAGCTGGAATTACAGTTTGAGTTGCGAACGAGCAATGTGAACCCCCGCTTAAAAACAGACTTACCTGATCTGCACATTCGCTATCGCACTGGCAGCGAGCGCTGTAAACCCGTTGGTCGTGCGCATTCGCAAACGCTCAAAAAATTACTCCAGGAACATGCGCTTGAACCTTGGTTGCGCGATAAAGTGCCGCTGGTATTTAGTGGCGATGATTTGGTGGCAGTGGGGGATTTATGGGTTTGTGCCGATTTTGTCGCGGCAGAAGATGCAACTGGATATGGATTAATTTGGCAATAAAAGCCACGTAGCGATTAAAAAATGCTGGCAAAAAAAACGGGATGCGCTTGCATCCCGTTTTTCGTTAATGCTCGCTGCGTTTTAGTAGATATACACTGCACCTGAGGCTTCTGCGGAGTTGTCGTCTTGATCCAATGTGCCGTTGCTGCTTGCTGCCGAGCTTGCGCCACTGGATGCCGCCGCATACCCACGACCGGCTTCGCGATGCGCGCCAACTGCCATGGTTTTACCATCGGCTGAAATATCAACATTCAATCCAAAACGGTCGTCGCCATCGGTATTGCTGGCTTTTACATAGCTCTGCTGGGTCCAAACACTGTTGGCGCGTTTGAAAACAAATACTGCCCCGGCACGCACAGCACTGTTATCACCTTCATCGCCGTCGATACCTTTGGCATTGCTGGATTCGCGGAAGGAGCCGACCGCTAAAGTGTTGCCATCTTGCGACAGACTTACATCGCCGCCGAACTGGCCACCTCCGTTAATCTGAATGCTGTAAGTTCCGTTACCTGTGTCTACTAATGAGATGCCGGAGTGTTTGGTAAGAGTGGACGGTTTTATTACTGCTTCTTGCAGCCAATTTGGGCCCGATTTACTAAATAAATAGGCTGCGCCGGTGTTTGCATAGTCGATATGTTGTGCAGAATCACCATTAACTGTGTTCGCATTGCTTGCATCACCCGGCGCACCAATTACCAATGTGTTGCCATCACCTGACAAATCCACACTGTTGCCAAACAGGGTAGTGATAAACGTACTACTCGGCTTTATGTAGGCTTCTTGTGTCCAGAGGTTATCTGCACGCCTGAATAAATAGACAGCACCATTG
Source organism: uncultured Cellvibrionaceae bacterium (assembly GCA_964499225.1). Lineage (GTDB taxonomy): Bacteria > Pseudomonadota > Gammaproteobacteria > Pseudomonadales > Cellvibrionaceae > Cellvibrio. The sequence continues at coordinate 13,144 of CAZCJR010000075.1, forward strand.
TTGATCGTACCGCGCGCCCGATGCTTGCCAGCCTCTTTGCATTCCGCATCGATCACATAGTCGGGATCCTTAAAGTAATAACAGGTATTGGCGGACTGGTTACCATTTACCCCCGTGGTATTACTATCTTCGCCTATGGCGCCCACTGCCATGATGGAGCCATCGGTTGAGAGGGCGATGCTGGTACCAAATGCGTCACTTGGTTCGGCATTGGAGTTTTTGACGAGAGATTCTTGCATCCAGCCATCTTCACGGCGGATGAATATATGCACAGAGCCAGAATTGGTGCCGCCATTATAGGATCTGCTTGAGTTTGAACTTAAACTGGCGGATGTACTGGAATTTGAGATGTTGGATGAACTCGATTTGCTAGATGAACTCATGTTACTGGTTGATGAGCTGCTCGACGGATAGTACTCCAAACATTCCGGCGTGGACGATGCTGCATATGTCAAGATGCCGTTACCCGCGAGACTGTCGCTGGTCGCGCCAACGGCCAGGGTTTTACCATCACCGGAAAGTGCGAGAGTTTCACCAAAACGCAATTCCGTTTTGAAGTAGCTTGGTTTCACGTAGGCATCCTGAGTCCATTCATTAGCACTACGGGTAAACACATAGACTGCACCCATATTGAAGTCTTGTGCCTGAATGAAATCATCGGAGGGGTCAGATGAGGAATTGAAAGCCGTTGTTTCGTAGTTGGCCTGATTACAGTTGATGCCCGTTGAAGGGCTGTCTTCCAACAGTGAAGAAACCGCGAGGGTATTGCCGTCATCTGATAAGGCAATTTTGTAGCCGAAGCGATCATTGGGTAGCACGCGGGCGGCATTAACGTCCGGTTGCTCAGTGTTAGAGGCTTTCAAGTAAGCCTGCTGAATCCAAACACCTTCTTCTTTAACGAAGACATAAACTGCGCCTGCGTTATTACTGTCGTTGTTGTCCTGACTACCGTTGGCGCCGATCGCCTTGCTGTCTTCGGCAGGGGCGCCTACTGCCAGGGTGGTGCCATCGGCCGAGAGGGCAATGCTCCAACCGAAGAAATCATTGGCCTCACCATTGGACGCTTTTACATAGCCAATCGCTTTGATCATCTCCGTCGCAGTAAAAGTCAGGTTGGATTTCTCACAAGAAGAGGCGTTACAAGCTTCTACGTAATAATAATTGTTTACCCAATCGTGTACGTGTACGCCGATTTCGTCGGTCGCCTGAGTGGTGGCAAGGTCGCCGCCAATCTGTACTACACCGCCGGTCGCCGCATCGTATTTGTACAGTTTATAAAAAGTCGCCCCTTCAACAGCACTCCACTGAAAAGTGAGCACTTTAGGGGTTGGCGCTTCCACTTTCACGCTGGGCCAGATGCCCGAGCCGTTCGGTGGCACAGATGCGGCACTAAAGCTGCTGCGCAAGGACGAGCTGCTGACAGATGAGGAGCTTGCCGGAGACTTCTTATCGCTGCCACCGCCGCAGCCAGCCAGAAAAAATGAACCTGCCATTAGGGAGAGGAGCAGGGTGGTGCGCTTTAATAGCGGTGATAAACGATCAATATTCATTCAGCAGGTTCCTGAGGGTTAAAACTGGTCGGTGATTCTGTGTGTCGCGGCGCTTGGTGTCAATCAAATCGCCAGCAATATTAGGGCGCTGTTTGAGCGCAGTTGCCCAGGTCTCACTCCCGGTGAGCTGGCTTAAAGACCGTTAAAACAAAGGATTGGTTCAGTGCCTTTGATTAACCGGGGTAATTTAGTGGAAATACCCCTGTGAAGTTGTGAGCAATTGTGAAGCCTCACCTGTTTATATGAGACCTCATCACTTTTGACAGGTGCGGGTGATGAGGTCGCGAAGGGTTTGAATCGAGTTTAACTAAAGCGTCTTTAAATACTCCACCAATGCCAGTCGCTGATGATCATTGATTGGTTGTAGTCTGTGCATTTTTGGTTTGCCCAGCGCATCTTTTATCGGGCGGCCGCGGGCATCGAGTACAAACACCGGGGTCACACCCGCTGCATACTCATGACCTTTATTGGAGTTGCTCGGCAATCTTGTATCAAACACAAATAAACCGGGGAATTCCGCCGGGTCCCGCTGCACTACGCCAACATTGATAGCATCCAGTTCGCGTGTACCCACCGTAAAGCGGTTGGGGCGACAAGTTTTACCGCTGGTGATTTCAGCATCGCTGCAGCTGGGCATAAATAGTTCATACAAGCTGGGTACGGAACCGTTGTGCAAATAAGGAGCGGTTGCCCATATGCCATTGAGCGGGCGCGCTTTGTAAGCGGCGAGGGTTGCCGGGTTATCTTTATTGACCACTTCGAAATCCAGATGGCGCTCAGTCTTCTTGATCGGGTTGTCGGAAATGGAGGCGATCAAGTCATAGAGTTTTTCGGCCCAACGGCGGATAAATAGCTTGTCGTGATCCGGCTCTACCAGTACTCCTTCAACCGCTGCGCTCAAGGCAGGTAGCACCGGGCTGGTCGCTTGAAAACGCGGTGAGTTGGGCTTGAGCGGGTTGATGCGATTACCCTCAAAGTAGCCGGTTTTGCCTGTGTAGTTAAGTGCATTCATCGCCATGTAAGGATCGGTGCCGATGGTGTTCAAGCGCGCAAACTGGGCAATTATGCGCCGGTTCGGGTCAGTGCGGTCGATGGATTCATGGCAGGTGTGGCATTGATACTCGATAAAAACCTGCTTGCCCTCTTCTGCGAGTGCTTGGTTGATGGGGGGCAATACATTCTGGTTCGCCAACTCCTCCCAACTGGGCGACCATAGACTTTCCAGATGGCGCTCCATACGTGTCAGATTGCGCACAGATACCGACGACCTGTAGCCGACATCGCTTTGTTTTCTATTCAAATCGAATTGCGAAAATACGCCGAGTGCTTCGCCGGTGTTGCGCCCTAGTGGGCCTGCAAGTTCGTTATCACCCACGCCGTTCCACTGCACAAAGTCGTGCTGCGGGGTATCCCATAAATAGGGGTAGCTTACCGGTGCACCTGGCGAATTAAAGTTAGGCTCATTGGGTGTGAGGTGGGCTAATACACGGTTATAAATACGACCAAAAGCGTCGAGCCTGCCGTAACCGTAGGCGACGGATTGGTCGCCATGTCGAGGTTCGTTGATCTGATTGTAGTCGGCAATCTGTTGCGCTGTGTGTGCTAATTGTGCGCGGAAGGATTCTTTATCCTCTGGGTACTTTGCCTTGAGAACGTTTTGTGCGAGGCGCTCGAATTTTTCAGGCTGTTCAAGACTTGCTTGTAATGCCATCGCCAAACTTTTTAGCATTTGCTCCATGTCTGCCAGAGTTGCGCCGCCATCAATGCGAATGGCCACACCTTGATAATTTAGCTGGCTGGTATGGCAAGCTGCGCAGGTGAAACCAATAAACTCTTTACCCTCATGTTCATCTTTTACCCAACCCACGGGCAATCCGTCCGGATTTGCAAAACTCTCTTTTTGCGGCAAATAGCGCAAACGATTCATATGTTCATCGCTGCGGAACAGCAACTCGCTGTCGGCCGTTTCGAGGTGTAAAAACAATGTGTAGGGAATCAGGTTGGAGCCTTGGGTGACATTGTAAAACCAAAGACTATCGGCGCCGCTCCAATTTTGTTCCGGGTAAACCACGCGTTCCGCGCTATCGCCAAAGCTGTCTTGCTGGGTGACTTGCGCATGTCGATCGCTATCGACCAACACGCCTTGGGATACATACGTACAGCCGGACACGGTGACGAGCGAAAAAAGGGAGAGCGTATAGCCTAATACACTGCGCAGGCGCGATGGTGTCATGATTATTCCTTTCTATTCTATGTAGCGGTGGTGCGATTGTTGGGGGGAGTGATGGAATACCGCCAGAGAAAAGGCGTGATTAAAAAATAAACAAAAATAATTTGCTGCGAACCGCCTAAATTAAGGAACTATTCAGATTGCTAGCAGCCTGAATAAATAACTTTACCAGATTGCTGTTGCGCAGACACGCGCCAAACCGGAGGATTTGTCACTCGTGTTCCCCGTGTATGGCAATATAAGTAACAAAGTTACTCCCGATCCTATCGTTGAAGTGTGAATGATAGCTTTTTCTTGAACTGTCATAAATTGTGCGTAGACTGCCGCCTCGCCGCAGCAGAGGGACTCTATTTCGGAACCGGGTGGCGAAAAATCAACCAGTGAGTAGTGCAGTGATCGGGCATCGACTCAACAATAAAAAGCGCAGCGGAACCTTTTATGTTGATGAATCCTTTGTTTGTGGATACCTCGTTAAACAATCGTCTCGGGCAAGAAGTGCACCTTGGCGTTTATCACTCGCAATATCAAGGGCGCGATTATGTGTTTGTTGCCGCGCCGATCCAGCAAGCCTCGAGTTTTGTCGGCAAAAATGCCGAACCATTTGCCTTCCAGTTGCGTGAAAAATTTGCGCTGGACGCGCGTCGGTTAGAGTTAGTTGAAGTTCGCGAAGTGGATGGCGCAACGCATTTATTGCGCTGGCGTTTTGAGTGGGTGGGTAATTCGCCACTTTCGGCGCGTAGCGAAGAAATCAACTCTCCTGGTTTGCGTGCGACACTTCTGCAGTTAATTGACCCTGCTCAGGCAGTGGCTGCAATTGCTTGATAAGCTATTGAAACTCCCGTCGGGAGTTTTATGCTTCGATCCTATCTTTATTTGTTCCTTCCTTATGCTCGTTGGCGCTCACTCTTCTATCGTTGTTTTGGTTTTTTTGCTGCTGCGCCAAAACCAGTGGCGTGGTGGTTGGGCGAATTTTTCCAGCTGCAATTTTTTATGGTCATTATCGGTAAACCAATAATAATCATTGGTGCTCTTGGGTTTAAACCAGCCCCGTACTTCTGCAATATGTTCTACGCCCAGTTTCGGCATTCCCAATTTCCGATCTAAATTAAAGCTTTGATTCCACTGCACGAGTAAGTCGCGCTTGGCGGTGGCAATAGCCAATTCTTCGCTGTCGGTTTGGATTAATTTACACGTAATAAAACCAATAACCGGTTCCGGCGCATCGCTATCGATGCGGCTCGCGTTTTCGAAAAAAATATTCTCACCTGAGAGTACAACTTTGTAATACGTCATAATTTACAATCAAACTCAATCGATTTCGGCATCTGTGCCAGCAGGTTGCGGTGTAGGTACTGGCATTTTATCGAACAGCTTGCTGAAATGCTGCTGAACGCGCGCGATATTCATCACCGACATGCCACTCGAAAAACCAAACCACACGTACAAACCGTTTAAATTTTTAAACATGGGCGGCAGATATTTAGGTGCAGCAATCACACCTTCCAAATGGCGCTCGTAGAGCAGTGGTAAATCGTCCAGCGTCACCTTGCCGACAAACAGCATGGGAATAATTTCCGGTACGCCAGATTGAATTGCACTGCGAATAAAATTCACATTTTCAACAAATCCTTTTACGTAAGAAATATCTTTGGTGAACACAGAGCCGCCGGTTAAGGTGCCGCCGCGAAATACCCGTTGGGTGACGCGATAGCTATCGTGCTCGCTTACCCCTCTGTCTAAAAAGTGGCGATATACCTGACAAAAATCTGCGCCTTGCTCGGCTAGATCCACCGCGACAACCCGGTCGCTAATACGTCGCGCGCGCTGCGGGAAAGAACTGAACGTCAGCGTTTCAAGTAATACCGCCATGCCTTCCTGGATCGCAGTGATTCGCGGCGATCCAACACTTAACCAGGTCGCCCATGGTTGCTCGCGACCGTTGAGCGTCGTGCCTATATGTACCCAGCCTTCATGAACTTCCAATACTTGCAAATCCAGTTCAGAAAAAGACGCGCGGCGATTGACTTTAATGCAGTCGCCACCGGCGGAAGCGTCCGAGACTATATCGTCGCTAATCTGCACCCGCACTTCACCTGCGCCAAAGTAATCGGTCATGCGCGAACGTAAAATAGTGACGGCTTCTTCCGAACTAATGTGATTCGTGTAAGGGCGATTTAAATGTTCCACCGCAGGCAGTGAAAAAATGTGACACAAACGCTCGCCCATTTGGCGCAGGGTTTTGCGATCACCGCGTAAGTTATCGCTCGCCGAACCATAAAGTTGGCGACTGAAATGACCAAACTGGTCGGTGCCGCGGTAGCGCAATAACTCAATGACGATTTGGTACTGGTCGATGGTCGCCTGCAAGATTTTACCCAGTGCATCGTCGCGCCCGAGCTGGCGGCGTACATCATTTTTTAATTCTTTTAACAATTGGGTAACGGTGGCTGGCTCAAACCCCAGTTTTTGTTGCTGATAAAAATCGGCACCCAGCGCCGGTAACTCTTTACCTTGTTGTTCGCGAAAGCGCTGCTCAATTCCCTGCGGCCATTTGATGGCATCAAGAATGCGAATGGGTTTTTGCAGGGATACCAAGCGCGTCGATAACTGCTTTAGACGCTCCAAGTAGAGTGGATCGGTCATAACAAGGCTGCCGCATTAAAGGTGCAATAACTTACCGAATAGCTCACCGACGAACTTCTGTACAAACCTATTTATAAAAATACGCATAAAAGATGCCAAATAGTATGCGGATGGATGACACCATTCTATCTGGTTGCTCGGCATTTGTGGCTAGAATTTGTCGGATAAGTCTGCGTGTGCTGGCGTCTTGTTGGATAAATCGCCAGAATGGGCGTCGCACGATCAGTTGTGAGTATGAGGATATTTTATGGCGTTCGTCGCCCTGGAAAAATTGCACCAGCTCTACGATGGTTATCGCAAACCAGTCAAGCTCGCCGGTCAGAATTTGCTCTTGCTGCAAGAGAATGGCAAAACCTGCTTGATCAAAAACCAGTGCCCACACGCGGGCGCACCGCTAACCCATGCGACCTGCAGCGATAACGCATTGCGTTGCCCGCTGCATGGCATAGAGTTTGATTTAACGACCGGCCGTTCGAGTAGCCCAGTCTGTGCCAATGCCCTGCAATTTTTACCGCTTATCTACGAAGGTAGCAATATTGGTGTTGAACTTCGCTAAGCCGCTGGAAATGTCATATTAAGGAGTTTTATGTTTCGTCTGTTATTTAAATCTGTTGTTGTACTGTTGCTGGTTTTTTTTGTCGGCAACTACCTTATCTATCTCAAAACCGGGCAGGTGCCGCTACGTGATATGCGCGAAAGGATGGGCGATGATTGGCTAGTCGATTTGCGTGAATTATTGTCGATTAAATTGTCGCCCGATCAGTTGGCGGCCGATGCCAAACAAGCGATGAAAAGTGTTTCTGATAAAGTCTCTGAACCGGAGATGCCTGCGCCCACCAAAATTTATAAATGGACGGATGCGAACGGGCAGGTACATTTTGGCGATAAACCCCTCTCTAACAATGCTGAGCAGATCGAAGTTGATACTCGCAATGCTATCTCTGCACCGGAAGAAACTGCCCGTATTGCAGATCAGCACGATACCGCGCCCAAAGCGCCAGCTCAGGAATCCGCCCTCGATAAAGCCCGCGCCGCCGCCGAGGCAATGAAGCAGCGCGTGCAACAACAGGAGCAGGCGCAATAGCTCGCGATGAAAATATTCTTGCGCACCACCTGGCGAATCTGCAAATGGCTACTGCTGTTGTTACTGGTATACCAGCTGTGGTTGTTCGCCCATATTCTGGTGTGGAAATGGGTGAATCCGGGTGAGACGAGTTTTATGTCGATCCGGCTGGATGAGCTGCGCGAGAAAAATCCCAAAGCAGAATTGAAGCACCAATGGGTGGAGTACGCACAGATCTCATCCCACCTGAAACGCGCCGTGGTGGCCGCTGAGGATGATCGCTTTATGCAGCATTCGGGCTTCGATCTGCGCGGTATCGAGCAGGCACTGAAAAAGAATCAGCGCAAGGGAGCATCGGTTGCGGGTGGTTCGTCAATCACCCAGCAGCTCGCCAAGAACCTGTTTTTATCGCCGTCGCGCTCCTACATTCGCAAGGCGGAGGAAGCCGTTATTGCGCTCATGATTGAGTTGGTCTGGGATAAGCGCCGCATACTGGAGGTATATTTGAACGTGGTGGAGTGGGGCAATGGTGTGTTCGGTGTTGAAGCGGCAGCGCGCCATTACTATCGCATCCCCGCAGCGCAGGTAGGGCCATCGGCGGCAGCGCGTATGGCGGTTATGCTGCCCAATCCACGTAAATACGAACACGCAATGCCAGCATGGGTTGTGCGCCATGCATCGCGGGTGCAAGCGCGCATGCGCCACTCGCAGATTCCGTAATGCCTGAAGCCACCTTTTGGTAAGTGCCTATTTAAATTTTGGCCGTTGTGCCCATATCCTGCGGGCGTGGTTCTCGCGCCATAGCTTTTACGATACAATCGCGACCCTTCTTTTAGGGTGTCCGCGTCCTTTAGTCGTTAATCTGTTAATCCGGGGTAGTTGCATGCCTATTTACGAATACCAATGTGAATCCTGTAACCATGCGCTGGAGGCTTTGCAAAAGTTAAGTGACTCTCCGCTGGTGGATTGTCCAGCATGTGGCAAAGCCAGCCTCAAAAAGCAAATTTCAGCTGCAGGCTTTCGCTTGTCGGGCGGCGGCTGGTATGAGACCGATTTTAAATCGGGCAAGAAAAAGAATCTCGCGGGCGATGCCGGATCCTCCAGCTCGTCCCCCGGTAGTAGCTCAAGTGCTGCTTCAACTACTACCCCAAGCGCTACAACAAAGGCCAGTTAAGCAATCTGGCCACGTGTTAGATAACAATTTCCACATACTTTCTTATAAATATTTTCTTAAAACATCAGGAACTCGCTATGCGCAGCCAATACTGTGGCGCTTTAAATGCCTCGTTTATCGATCAAGAAGTGACCCTCTGCGGATGGGTGGATCGTCGTCGTGATCACGGTGGTGTGATCTTTATCGACTTGCGCGACCGCGAAGGTATTGTGCAAGTGGTGTTCGATCCGGATGCAAAAGAGAATTTTGCCTTGGCGGACAAAGTGCGCGGTGAATACGTGCTGCAGCTGACCGGTAAAGTGCGCGCCCGTGCGCCTTCAACCGTTAATCCGAACATGGCGACTGGCGAGATCGAAGTTTATGGTACCGCGCTGACTATTTTGAACGAAGCGGAAACCATGCCTTTCCCATTGGATTCTTACTCCAATGTGGGCGAAGAGACGCGTCTGAAATATCGTTTCCTCGATTTGCGTCGCACCGAAATGCAAAAAAATCTGCGTTTCCGCAGCAAAGTGACCAGCGTTATCCGCAACTATCTGGATCGCAATGGCTTCCTTGATGTTGAGACTCCAATCCTGACTCGTGCTACTCCTGAAGGCGCGCGCGATTATCTGGTGCCATCGCGTACTCATGACGGTAAATTCTTTGCGTTGCCACAATCTCCGCAATTGTTTAAGCAACTGTTGATGGTGGCTGGTTACGACCGCTACTACCAAATCGCCAAGTGCTTTCGCGACGAAGACTTGCGCGCTGATCGCCAGCCAGAATTTACCCAGATCGACATAGAAACCTCATTTATGTCGCAAGCGCAAATCATGGAAATTACCGAAGGTATGTTCCGTGAGTTGTTCAAAGATTTGATGGGCGTTGATTTCGCTGAAATCAAACACATGCCTTTCTCGGAAGCGATTGCCAAATACGGTTCCGACAAACCGGATATGCGCATCCCGTTGGAGCTGGTTGATATTAAAGATCTGGTTACCGAAGTGGATTTCAAAGTCTTCGCGGGCCCAGCTAACGATCCAAAATCCCGCGTTACTGCCCTGAAAGTTCCCGGCGGCAACGAGAAATTGACCCGCAAGCAAATCGACGACTACACCAAGTTCGTTGGAATCTACGGCGCAAAAGGTTTGGCGTATATCAAGGTCAACGATAAGTCTGATCTGGAAGAAGGTCTGCAATCGCCCATTGTGAAAAACCTGCCCGTGCCAGTACGCGCGGCCATTTTGGATCGCGTTGGTGCCGAAAACGGCGACCTGATTTTCTTCGGTGCCGACAAACACAAAGTAGTAACCGAAGCCTTGGGCGCATTGCGTTGCAAACTG
>CAZCJR010000076.1:0-23112 GCA_964499225.1 uncultured Cellvibrionaceae bacterium
CTGCGTTCGCAGGGATGACGAAGTGGATATTATGAATCCTCGTAAAATTTGAAAAATTTCTGTTCCGTCATATCCGCGAACGCGGGTATCCATAAAACTCCTAAGTTGGATTAGTTACGCTGGTCTATACGCAGGAATGATTAATTGTTCTAAATCGAGATGAGGTGCAGCTATGTTCGCTGAATACAGTAGCTCGGAATTACTATCGATCTTTGCAATGCAAGGTGTAGCAGGATTGATTTTATTTTCGGTGTTTGTGCTTATGGCCCTTGGGCTTGCCATTATTTTTGGCCAGATGGGCGTAATTAATATGGCGCACGGCGAATTTATGATTCTCGGTGCCTACGTCACCTATTTAACATCTAATGTGTTTTCAACTTACCTGCCCGATTTTTTCAGTATGTATTTTATTCTCGCGATGATACTCGCGTTTATTGCCGCGGCCGCACTCGGGGCACTCGTCGAGTGGGGAATGATACGGCATCTCTATCACCGGCCTCTGGATACCTTGTTAGCGACTTGGGGTTTGAGTTTAATTCTGCAACAAACCTATCGCTCTGTATTTGGCCCGCGCGAAGTGGGTGTCACTTTGCCGGATTGGTTAATGGGTTCTTATCAACTGACAGAAACAATTGAATTACCCATCAACGGCTTATTTGTAATGTGTCTCGCGCTCGGTATTTCACTTGCCGTTGCATTATTAATGTATCGCTCGCGCTGGGGTACACAGGTACGCGCAGTAGTGCAGAACCGCCCTATGGCAGGCGCAGTCGGCATTAATACGGCGCGAGTTGATCGCGTTACTTTTGCATTGGGTTGCGGCATCGCCGGTGTGGCTGGCAGTGCATTTACCATGATCGGCTCTACTGGTCCAACCTCTGGCCAGCTCTATATTGTTGATACTTTCCTGGTGGTGGTATTCGGCGGTGCATCGAGTTTGCTCGGTACCATTGCCTCTGCCTTCAGTATTTCGCAAGCGCAATCGACGATGGAATTTTTCATGAGTGGTTCCATGTCTAAGGTATTAACACTGCTATTCGTCGTGTTAATTCTGATGCTGCGCCCACAAGGTTTGTTCACCCTGAAAGTGCGTCGTTAAGAGGAGTAGCTAATCATGTCGCTGTTAGTACAATCGAAAATAGCAACGCTCTTGCCCAAAAAAGATCTCTACGGTTTTTTGGTGCTCGCATTAATTCTGGTGGTTGTGTTACCGCTGTCGCTGGATATTTTCCGCCTCAACCTGGTCGGCAAATATTTAACCTACGCCTTTGTCGCGGTCGGTTTGGTGTTGTGTTGGGGTTACGGTGGAATTTTAAGTTTGGGGCAGGGCGTGTTTTTCGGGTTGGGTGGTTACATCATGGCGATGTTTCTAAAACTGGAAGCATCTGACCCTGAAAGCACCAAAATACAATCCACACCCGGTATTCCGGACTTTATGGACTGGAACCAAATTACCGAATTGCCTTTTTTCTGGCAGCCTTTCTACAGTTTCACTTTCACCTTAATTGCATTAATTGTTGTACCGACCATCATTGCGTATATCGTCGGTGTTGCCATGTTTAAACGGCGCGTGGGAGGTGTGTACTTTGCAATTATCACCCAGGCGATTGCGGCGATCCTGACGATTTTAATTATCGGTCAACAGGGGTATACCGGCGGTGTAAATGGCATGACCGATTTGCGCACACTGCTTGGCTGGGATATCCGCACCGATAACGCAAAATATATCTTCTATTTTGTCTGCGTGTTTCTGTTGTTCGTGTGTTTGTTCATCGCGCAGTTTATTCGCAAAAGCAAATTGGGCCGTCTGCTGGTGGCGATGCGTGATAAAGAAGACCGCGTACGCTTCTCGGGGTATGACGTATCTAACTTCAAGATCTTTGTGTTCTGCATAGGCGCAATATTCGCGGCGATTGGCGGTGCCATGTTTACCCTGCAAGTGGGTTTTATGTCACCAACGCTGGTCGGGATAGTGCCCTCGATTGAGATGGTAATTTTCTGTGCGGTTGGCGGGCGCTTATCAATCATCGGTGCAGTTTATGGTGCTTTGGTGGTGAATTTTGCCAAAACCTCTTTCTCGGAAAGTTTCCCTGAGCTCTGGTTGTTTGCGATGGGTGGTTTGTTTATCGCGGTGGTGATGGCATTTCCCAATGGTTTGGCGGGTTTATACAACACTTACGCCGCGCCAAAAGTGGATGCTTTCTTTGCAAAACTGTTTAGCAAAGACGCCGTCAATAAATCTACACCCCCTACATCTCCGCCCTCTTCATCCCTACAAAAACCGGTAACCAAAACCGAATCCGCCTCTTTACCACAAGGAGCACTCCATGAGCCCCAGTAATACCAACTTTGTATTAGCAGTGGAAGGCCTCACCGTTTCCTTTGATGGTTTTAAAGCGGTGAACGATTTGAGTTTTTATGTGGATGAAAATGAAATCCGTGTAATTATCGGCCCCAATGGTGCGGGTAAAACTACGGTGTTGGATTTAATCTGTGGCCGCACCAAAGCCACTGAAGGCTCGATCAAATTCCGCAACAAAGAACTTACGCGCATGAAAGAGCACGACATTGTGAAAGCCGGTGTCGGGCGCAAATTTCAAACCCCGTCTATTTATGGTGATTTGAGCGTGTTTGAGAATTTGGAAATATCATTTCCGCGCGGCCGCTCAGTGTTTGGTGCTTTGGTATTCAAGCGCGATGAAGAGGTCATTAACAAAGTCCACGAAGTTGCCAATATGATTTTCCTCGGTGATCAGTTGGATAGACAAGCGGAGTTGCTAAGCCACGGCCAAAAACAATGGTTAGAGATTGGCATGTTGCTGATGCAAGACCCGGATTTGTTAATGCTCGATGAACCCGTTGCCGGTATGTCGGTGGGTGAGCGGCAACAAACCGCAGAATTGCTGCGCAGTATTATCAAAGACCGCTCGGTAATTGTGATCGAACATGACATGCAATTCGTTGCGCAGATCGCCGATAAAGTCACGGTGTTGCATCAGGGGAAAATTCTTGCCGAGGGCTCGATCGATAAAGTGAAAAACGATCCGAATGTGATCGAAGTCTACCTAGGCCATTAATTAAAGACTAGGTCATTAATTAAAGAACGGGCCATTAATGAAAGAGCGGGTCGCTAAAGAGCAGGTCATTAAACCTATAGCACGAGGAATTTAGTATGTTAGCTGTCAGTGATTATCGTGTCAGTTATGGCCAGAGCGAAGTGTTGCACGGATTAAATTTTGAAATAAAACCGCGTGAAATTGTCGCGGTCATGGGGCGCAACGGCATGGGTAAAACCACGCTGATGAAATCCTTAATGGGCGTTATTCCCAGTTCCGGCGGCAGTGTAAAACTGGATGGCAAAGAAGTTAGCCAGCTGAAAAGCTATCAGCGTGTCGCGGGTGGGTTTGGTTTTGTGCCACAAGGGCGAATGATATTTTCCAGTATGACAGTGAAAGAAAATATCGAGACCGGTTTAACTACCACCAAACGCCGCTCAGTGCCGAAAGAGCTTTACGATATGTTTCCGGTGTTGCTGGAAATGCGCAATCGGCGCGGCGGGAATTTATCCGGCGGGCAGCAACAGCAATTGGCAATCGCCCGCGCCTTGGCGAGCGATCCGAAAATGTTATTTCTCGATGAACCAACCGAAGGCATCCAACCATCGATCATTCGCGAAATTGGCCGCACCTTGAAAATGATCCGCGACCAACGTGGATTATCGATTGTGGTGTCAGAACAGGTATTGAGCTTTGCGCTGGATATTGCCGACCGGATTCTGGTGATTGAAAAAGGTGAAATTGTCCATGAAGAATTGCGCGCGACCTGCAACGAAGCCAAGGTGGCCTCTTATTTGTCGGTGTGATTTTTCTTTTCGAGGAGAAACAATATGAGACACGGTGATATTTCCAGCAGTCCCGACACAGTCGGTGTCGCAGTCGTCAACTACAAAATGCCGCGCCTGCACACCAAAGCAGAAGTACTCGAAAACGCCCACAAAATTGCCGACATGATCAAAGGTATGAAAATCGGATTGCCTGGCATGGATCTGGTCGTATTCCCCGAATACAGCACAATGGGCATCATGTACGACCCGGATGAAATGATGGCCACCGCTGCTACAGTACCCGGCGAGGAAACTGCAATTTTTTCAGCGGCATGCCGCGAAGCAAAAACCTGGGGAATATTCTCACTCACTGGCGAACGCCACGAAGAGCATCCGCATAAAGCACCTTACAACACGCTGATTTTAATCAACAGTGACGGCGAGATTGTACAAAAGTATCGCAAGTGTATTCCCTGGTGCCCCATCGAAGGTTGGTACCCCGGCGACCGCACCTATGTCAGTGAAGGCCCAAAGGGATTAAAAATCAGTTTGATTATTTGCGACGACGGTAACTACCCGGAAATTTGGCGCGACTGCGCAATGAAAGGTGCAGAATTAATTGTGCGCTGTCAGGGTTATATGTACCCCGCGAAAGAACAACAAATCATGATGGCCAAGTGCATGGCGTGGGCCAACAACTCCTATGTTGCGGTAGCCAATGCAACCGGGTGGGATGGTGTTTACTCCTACTTCGGCCATTCGGCGATTATTGGCTTTGATGGGCGCACCTTGGGCGAATGTGGTGAGGAAGATATGGGCGTGCAGTATGCGCAATTATCGGTTTCGCAAATTCGCGATGCGCGAGCAAACGATCAATCTCAAAATCATTTATTTAAACTTCTCCATCGTGGTTATACCGGTATTCATAACTCCGGTGATGGCGACAAAGGGATTGCAGATTGTCCGTTCGATTTCTACCGCACTTGGGTGATGGACGCGCAGAAGGCACAGGAAGACGTAGAGAAGATGACGCGCACCACAATCGGTGTAGCCGATTGCCCGGTTTATGATTTACCCCATGCAGGTAAAGAAAAAGAGGTGTAACTGCCAAGGCGTAATCGCCAAGAGATTACGCCTTAATTTTGCCGCGCTAACTTTTACGCACCAATTTTTTCGCACTAACGTTTACCGCATTAGCTTGAAGGCCGCAGGAGTGCCCCTTGCCGTTTATCAATGACATGCTCGACAGTAATAAACTCAACAATCGTACCGCAACTCAGCCCGATATAAGCGAGGTCGAGCCCCTCGCTGCCACTCACTCAATACCCGCAACAACGACAAAAACCCGCTTGGGTAAGTCGCGCTTTGTGTTTGAGCCAGGCAGTGTGATGTTGAAATTGCGCAGTCGTATTGTCGGGCAGGATCAGGTGCTGGCTGACATAGGTGCGATGCTCAACGTCTTAAAAGCGGATATCGCTGACCCGCAACGGCCCTTGTATGTTGCGATGTTTGTGGGTGCAACCGGTGTGGGTAAAACTGAATTGGTGCGCTTGCTTGCTGAAGCTTTGCATGGCCAAGCCGATGCTTTTTGTCGTATTGATATGAATACCCTCGCGCAAGATCATTACGCCGCTGCCATTACCGGTGCGCCGCCAGGGTACGTGGGCAGCAAAGAAGGCAATAGCTTGATTGATGTGGAAAAAGTGCAGGGCAGTTACAGCCGCCCCGGTATTGTGTTGTTTGATGAAATTGAAAAAGCCGGTGACGAAGTTTTACGCTCGCTATTAAATGTGCTGGAAACCGGTCAACTGAGATTAACCTCGGGGACCAAATCCATCGATTTTCGCAACAGCCTGATTTTTATGACGAGTAATTTGGGTGCACGCGATATTCTGCACTATGAGCAGAGTTTTATTCAGGGCTGGCGTCGTTTCCTGCCAGAATTTTTACGGCCCTCTGCGAAAACTCGTAGTCGAATCATCCAGCGTTTGGTCGACAACGCTATAGAACAAAAATTTGATCCCGAGTTCGTCAATCGCATCGATCAAATTCATTTATTTAATCGCATTGAAGTTCACTGGCTGGATTCACTGGTGAGCATTGAGTTGGAAAAACTCAACCGTCGGCTTGTGCGTAATCACTGGCATTTGTCGTTAGACCAAGACGCGCGCGCGCAACTGATCAAACATTACGATCCACGATTTGGTGCACGCTCAATCCGTCGCGCCTTTCGCAAGGAACTGGAAACGGCGCTGGCCGACTATCTATTAGCACTCGGCACAACCCCCTCAAAAATCGGCGAGCTACAAGCCGGCGTTACGGCGAAGCAACTAACCATATCTGAAAAGAATTTCTGAAAAGAATTGACGTGTTAAACCGGGCTTCCATCGACATCTGTTTTACTTGTTCTCTCCGTCCCACTACGTCAAATGACGTAGCTGCACGCGCTATTTGTCGTATAGTGATTTCAGACTCCGCGCAAGATACTGACGCTGTTCCGTGACAATTTGTCCAACACTCACCAGGAGTCGGTACCATGGCTGAAACGATTATCAAAATAGATCTAACTAAATCGCCTTACGAAAACGAAATGATCCATAACCGCTGGCATCCAGATATTCCCATGGTGAAAACCGTGAAGCCTGGCGAAGATTTTATTATTGAATGTTACGACTGGACCGGTGGTCAGATCGCGAATAACGATAACGCGGATGACGTGCGCGATGTCGATTTGTCGCAAGTACATTTCCTCTCCGGCCCAGTGGGCGTAGAAGGCGCAGAGCCAGGTGATTTGTTGGTGGTAGATATTCTCGACATTGGTGCCTTTCAAGAAAGCATGTGGGGCTTCAATGGATTTTTCTCCAAACAAAATGGCGGTGGTTTCTTAACAGAACATTTTCCCGAGGCGCAAAAATCGATTTGGGATATCAACGGTATGTTTACCAAATCCCGTCACGTTCCCAATGTGGAATTTGCCGGTTTGGTGCACCCCGGTTTGATCGGTTGTTTGCCATCCAAAGAAATGTTGTTGGAATGGAATAAACGCGAGAAAGAACTTTACGATACTGAACCTGATCGCGTTCCTGCGCTCGCCACACTTCCCTATGCCGACACCGCCCATATGGGCAAGATGGCTCCCGACGCTGCAAAAATCGCTGCGGCTGAAGGCGCACGTACAGTGCCACCGCGTGAACACGGTGGTAACTGCGATATTAAAGATTTATCGCGCGGCTCCAAAATTTATTTCCCTGTCTATGTAAAAGGCGGCGGGCTGTCCGTAGGCGATTTGCATTTCAGCCAAGGCGATGGCGAAATCACGTTCTGCGGTGCGATTGAAATGGCGGGTTGGATTCACCTGCGCGTGAGTTTAATCAAAGACGGCATGGCGAAATACGCGATTAAAAATCCGATCTTCAAACCAAGCCCGATTGCGCCCAAGTATGACGACTATCTAATCTTTGAAGGTATTTCGGTTGATGAATACGGCGAGCAACATTATCTCGACGTGCATGTGGCTTATCGCCAGGCTTGTTTGAATGCGATTAATTATTTAACCAAATTCGGCTACTCAAAAGCACAGGCTTATTCGATTCTCGGTTGTGCACCAGTGCAAGGGCATATCTCGGGTGTGGTGGATATTCCCAATGCCTGTGCGACCTTATGGTTGCCGACGGATATTTTCGACTTCGATGTAAATCCATCGGCAGAAGGGCCAACCAAAAAAGTATCGCCGGGAATGGATGTGCCTTTGTCGAAAGATAAGTAAATCCCCCCTAACCCCCCTGGCTACGCGCCCCGTTTCAAAGGGGGGACTACGAGCGGAGTGCGGTTCTGGCCCCTCCCTTTAGTAAAGGGAGGTTGGGAGGGATTTGAATCCTCCTAGCCCCCCTTGGCTACGCGCCCCGTTTCAAAGGGGGGACATTGATTGTGCCATGAAAAAATTTGGAGATTATCTATGCCCGTTTACGACTACAAATGCGCAGATCACGGTCTGTTTTACGAATTGGCTTCAATGGATGATTCAAGCAAGCCAGCAGCTTGCCCAACCTGCACAAAATTAAGTGCGCGAGTAATTATGGTCGCGCCAGAATTTCTGGATATGAAAAAAGAAAATCGCGCTGCACATGCGCGCAATGAAACGGCGATGAATGCGCCGGTATTTTCCACACCGGACTATCGCGCAGAGCAGCAGGCCCGGCGCGAACACAAACACGGCAAAGGCTGTGGGTGTGGTGATAAACCGATTCGTAAATCGAACCTCATGTATACCGCTGGAGGAAATAAAATGTTCCCTTCAATGCGCCCCTGGATGATTAGTCACTAGTTTGGTGTTTATTTTCAATAATAAAAAAGGGCCTCATTTGAAGCCCTTTTGATGGTTGCGATAAACAACTGAATCGTTAATGTGTTTTTTCAGTCGCGCGCAGAGTATCAATGTAGTCGTTCAGTGTACCGAATAAATCGCTCAATAACTCCGGTGCTTGCATGCATTTTGCGGCGCCCATAATGCCTTGGTAGCTACTGAATATAAACATCGAAATGCGTACAGGGTTGATATCTTTTCTGACCAAACCATCTTCCTGCCCCTTTTCAAGGGCCCGCACAATTGTCATATGTGCATTATCAAACACCTTTTCCAAACGCTCGTGGAAGCCCTCGTCAATAGCGGCCATTTCTTGATTCAAATTATTCAATGGGCAGCCATTAAAACAGGCGGCGTTTTGAAATGACTCTGCCTTATAAACAAACATTTGCTGCAAGGTGGTAAGCGGGTTTTTATGCTGCTGGAAAAAATCAGTCCATACCGTTTGGAAATGCCCCATTAACACTTCGTCTACCACTGCATAACCCAAGGCCAATTTATTGGGGAAGTAGTGATAGAGCGCGCCTTTGGCCAGTTTGGTTTTTTGCAGGATCGCATCAATGCGCATCCCTTGGTATCCGTTTTGGAAAATTTCCTCGCGCGCCGCTTCCAGTATGCGGGTGCGTGTTTGTTCGGCATTGCGTTCAGTGGCCATGGCGGTCTCTCGGGTATGTAATCAATTTATTGTTATCGAATTTCATGACATCCCGTAATTAGGGGTAGGGTTAAATAAAAGCCATTCCCTTTAGCGGATCCTGGTCGAAAAGGCGGAGGCTCCAGTCGTCCGACCATATGGTCGGTAGTTATTAGATAGCAGACCATTTTGCCTGTCAATCCAGCTTTCTCTGAAAACAAGCTCTTGGCGCGGGGGAGGCGGCTGAGTTAATACTGGCTTAAGTTAATAGGAGTAAGTTGCGCAGCGTTGCTGCGTTAACAGTTCACCATGTCTGGGTTATGCTGCGCGCTCGTTATGGGTGTTAAAGTGAGTTATCCATGAAGCCGCGTAGTAAACTCAAACCATTGTTTGCGCTCTTAGCTTTTTCCTTGGTTCTGGCATTGCTAAACAGCGTTAATAAGCAGCAAATGCTGGATTCAGAGGCTGCCCGGGAACAGCTGACTCTTGCGGTGGATGGCAAAAGTGTTGCTGGTGCGGATGTATTAATCGCCGAGGCATTTCGCAGCGGCCGATCCAATCTCCAGCTGGGCGGTGAGGGCAAGGTTGCCAAAATCCTGCCAGATGATAGCGAGGGTAGTCGCCATCAGAAATTTTTGCTGCGGTTAGAGTCAGGACACACTTTATTGATCTCGCACAATATTGATTTGGCGCCGCGCATTGATAATTTGCGCGAGGGCGAGCAAATAGAATTCTACGGCGAATATGAGTGGAATAAAAAAGGGGGGGTGATCCACTGGACACATCGCGACCCGAAGGGTAAACATCCCGGCGGATGGTTGAAATATCAGGGCCAGGTGTATAAATAACGTTTTCACAATAAAAAAATTGCAGAGGAATTACGATGAATAATCCCAACAGGGTTAGCCGCTATAGCCCCATTCTGATTGGCTTGCATTGGTTTATGTTTGTATTGCTGATTGCGGTGTTTGCCACGATTGAAATGCGCAGCTCGTTTCCACGCGGTAGCGATACGCGCGAATTAGTGAAAGCGCTGCACTTTATGTTTGGGATCTCGGTGCTGCTATTGGTAGTGATTCGGCTTGGGG
Organism: uncultured Cellvibrionaceae bacterium; assembly: GCA_964499225.1. Taxonomy (GTDB): domain Bacteria; phylum Pseudomonadota; class Gammaproteobacteria; order Pseudomonadales; family Cellvibrionaceae; genus Cellvibrio. The sequence continues at coordinate 9,909 of CAZCJR010000076.1, forward strand.
TTCGCTTGTCCAGCCCTACACCGGCAATTGCCCCTGCGCCGCGTTTTATTGAAAATCTGTTAGCCAAAATTATGCATCTCTCGCTTTACGCGTTTATGATTTTTATGCCGATAGCAGGCTGGATCATTTTAAGTGCTGAAGGTCACGGCGTGCCATTTTTTGGATTGGAATTGCCGCCGCTAATCGATAAAAATGACGCCTTGGCAGAGCAAGTAGAAGAAATTCATAAGTGGGTTGGTAGCATGGGCTACTACCTGATTGGCCTGCATATCTTGGCTGGTTTATTTCATCACTACGTGAAACGCGATAACACGTTAAAGCGCATTTCATTAATCAATAAAGAGTCCTGAGTCTATGCGTCACCGCGAAGGTCATCGTTCACATCACTCAGGTTGGTTGCGCGCAGCTGTTTTAGGTGCGAACGATGGCATTATTTCCACTGCCAGTTTGATGATGGGAATTGCCGCAGCACAAGCTGACTCAGCTGCAATTTTATTGACCGGTGTGGCCGGTCTGGTGGCTGGTGCAATGAGTATGGCGGCGGGCGAATATGTTTCAGTTCGCTCGCAGGCGGATACTGAGGCCGCCGATCTTGCGCGCGAAACCCGTGAGCTGGAAACAGATTCAGCTGGCGAGCATCGCGAATTAGAAGAGATTTATGTCGCGCGCGGTTTGGAGCGGGAACTCGCGCGCGAAGTAGCAAAACAATTAATGCAACACGATGCGCTTGGCGCTCACGCGCGTGATGAGTTGGGCATTACCGATTTATTTAGCGCGCGGCCACTACAGGCGGCGCTAACATCGGCGGCGACTTTTGCGGTGGGCGCGTTTATTCCACTGTTGGTGGTCTTGTTGTTTCCTGCGGAGAATCTATCAATTGCAATTGCGGCTGTTTCGCTAGTCGCGCTGGCTGTATTAGGCGGGCTCGCTGCAAAAGTAGGCGGCGCCAATCTGTGGATCGGCGCCGCCCGCGTTGGTTTTTGGGGAGCCGCGGCTATGGCATTAACGGCGGCAGCAGGGCACTTATTTGGCGTTGTGCTCTGATCCAAAAATTATCGCAATCACCTCAGTCATCGCGCGATTAATCTGCGCAAATTTTTCGTCGCTTGCCAGAATCGCTTCTGCACTTTGCGTGTAGCGCGAGCCATCGATATCCTCCCCACAATGTTCAATTAAAGCTTGCGCCGATGCTGGTGTGGTTTCCAAATGGAATTGAAAGCCGTAGACACGATCTTGAAATGCATAGGCTTGATTCACGCAGCCTTCACTGCTGGCGAGATGAATTGCACCGGGCGGCAATGCGAAAGTATCGCCATGCCAGTGAAATACAGTTGGGTAGTGCGCGAATACTTGTGCGATGGGATGAGTCGCAGCGGCAGGATTAACACTAATGGGCAACCAACCAATTTCTTTGTGCACGTTGCGCGTGACCTTGCCGCCGAGCACATCGGCAATCAGCTGCGCACCCAAACAAATCCCCAGCACAATTTTCCCGGCGGCAATGGACTCTTTAATCAGGATTTTCTCATCCGCCAACCAGGGGTAAACCGCCTCATCGTAAATACCCATAGGGCCACCCATGACGATGAGCGCATCAAAGCTGCTTAGGTCGGGTGTCGCATCGCCGCGATACCAATGTGTGCTGCTCAGAGTGTAACCGCGTGCGCGAAAGTCGCTCGCCATGCTGCCGATATCCTCAAACGAAACATGTTGCAGGCTGTGAATTCTCATGGGTAGCTCCTTATATACTGGTCCGGTTGTTGTCGGCTGAGAGAATAGGTGGTGCCGATTATGCAGAAATCCTCCCAAACAGGTTGCATTAATTCCATCCAACTGGCGCCGAACCCGCTGATTGTATGACGATTGGTGTATACTCGGGCACAGTTCGTGCGTGCAATTAACAGTCATTTTGCGCACTTCTTTTGCTGTTTCGCGTTGGGTTTAGCGCCCTGATTACGGCATTTACATAGGCAAGTCTGCGTGACTTCCCCTTCAAGCCTCTGGCTGCATAACTTTTGGTGAATAGATTGATCGGAAATTTCTTTAAAAAATTGATAGGTTCAGGTGCGGACAAACCTGAAAAGAATGAGGCAACCTCCAAGCCCGCTAGTGACAAAACAACTGCCAGTGACAGATCTGGAACAAAAAAACATCCCCGTGAACGCAGTGGATCCAATCAAAATAGTCGTGGCAGTCGCAACTCCCGCGATCAGCGTTCCGGCCACAAAATCGCTGAGCAAGCGCCTGCTGTTGAGCGTGATCAGGCCGCCAAGCCCCCGCGCCACTCTGCTGCGCCGCGCCCGAAAAAATCGGCCAAGGTAGATCACGGCCCTTGGGATATCGCCCAGTTTGAGGTGGAGGAGATCGAAGGCAAAACCCGCTTCCATGATTTTGATTTTGAACCGCCGATCATGCGCGCGATTGCCGATCTCGGTTTTAAATATTGCTCACCGATTCAAGCACAATCGCTTCCCTACGCTTTACAGGGCAAAGATGTCGTCGGTAAAGCCCAAACCGGTACCGGTAAAACTGCCGCGTTTTTAACGGCAATTATTGATGACCTGCTCAAAAACCCTATCCCGGAAAAACGCTATGCCGGTGAAGCGCGCGCGCTGGTCATCGCCCCCACGCGCGAACTCGTCATCCAAATCGCAGAAGATGCCAAAGGCCTGTGTAAATACACGGATTTGAAAATCCACACGCTTGTCGGCGGTATGGATTACGTCAAACAACAGCGTCATCTGCATGAGGATCTGGTTGATATTCTGGTAGCGACCCCTGGCCGCTTGCTCGATTTCTGCGGCAACAAAGATGTGTATCTCGACCAGTTGGAAATTCTCGTCATCGATGAAGCCGACCGCATGCTCGATATGGGCTTTATCCCGCAAGTACGTCAAATCGTTCGTCAAACCCCCAAGCGCGAAGATCGCCAGACCCTGTTTTTCTCTGCCACCTTTACCGATGAAGTGCGCACTTTGGTAGAACAGTGGACGTACAAACCAGTCACCATCGATATCGAACCGGAATCGGTTGCCAACGCGCGTGTTGAGCAACATGTGTATCTGGTTTCGACGGAAGAGAAATACACCCTGCTGTATAACCTCATTCAACAGGAGCATGCCGAGAGCATGATTGTGTTTGCCAATCGTCGCGACGAGTGCCGCGATCTTCAGGAAAAACTTGAGCGTCACGGCATTAAAGCTGGATTGCTTTCCGGTGAGGTGGCACAGAACAAACGTGTTTCGACCCTTGATGCATTTAAGTCCGGTGAAATTAAAGTGCTGGTGGCGACTGATGTTGCAGGGCGCGGAATTCATATCAGTGGCATCAGCCACGTGGTGAATTTCACCCTGCCCGAAGAACCGGAAGATTATGTCCATCGCATTGGTCGTACTGGGCGTGCAGGTAAAAATGGTACCTCGATCAGTTTTGCCTGTGAGGATGATGCACAGTTGCTGGAGCCTATCGCCAAGCTGTTGGGCAAGCCGATTAAATGCGAGCAGCCGCCTGAATATTTGTTGCTAACGCCGCCAGATAGTCCGCCGGCACCGCCGCGTGCGCGCACCAACGAGCGCTTTAGTAATCGCTCTGTGGGCAATCGCCCTGGCGGTAACCGCAGCCGCAGACCGCGCAGCTGATTATTGCAACACGCATTTATTGATAATTGATAACCACTGATTGATTTCGCCCGGTGCTCACTGGGTGCGCCTGGCGGGGCGCGCCTAGCGGGGTGCTCCTGCTGCCTGGAAGGGTTATGTCCTCTGCAAAATCGGCCTTATTAACCCTGCATTTGGGCGCGTTCCTGATGGGCGCGACGGGGCTATTCTCTAAAATAATTGAATTGCCCGCATGGGATATCACCGGCTATCGCACCTGGATTGCCGCAGTGGTGTTGTTTGCCTGGGTCTATTGGCGCGAGCGCAGCCTCGGGCTTAAATCACCGCGCGATTACGGCCGCATGTTGGTGCTCGGCGTTTTGCTCGCTTTGCATTGGGTGACGTTTTTCTACTCGATGCAAGTTGCCAATATCGCAGTGGGCATGATCTCGCTTTACGCCTATCCGGTTGTGACCGTATTTCTTGAGCCCTGGCTCAAACGCACCAAACTCGATTGGCGCGATGTGGTCAGCGGTGTGCTCGTGCTGGTGGGGATTTATTGTCTCGTGCCGGAGTTCGATCTCAACAACAATATGACGCAGGGTGTGATTTGGGGGGTTATCTCTGCACTTACGTTTGCCGTGCGCAATTTATTATTGAGTTATTGGTTTAGCGACCAAACCGCTGCGCGTTCGATGAGCTATCAAGTCTTGATAGTTGCGCTCCTGATGACGCCGGTGCTGTTCTTTTCATCCCATCAACCCAGTACCCACGATTGGTGGTTACTGCTGTGCCTTGGCATTGTGTTTACTGCATTTACGCATACCTTGCTGGGTTACGCATTGCGCTACCTAAAAGCGAAAACCGTTGGCTTGGTCGCGTGTTTGCAACCGGTGTACGCGGTGATGTATGAAATCGCCGTGCTGCATACTTATCCGGATTGGAGCACTATTATTGGCGGCAGTATTATTATGGCAGCGGCTATTTATGAATCGGTGCGTGAGCACAATAAAGCAACGCTAATTGCCTCTATTGAAAATAGTGCTTGAGTGATCAGTAAATAATAAAAAGTGAACAGTAAAAAGGGCGATGTTGATTCGCCCTTTTTATTGCCTATCGTTTAAGAGTTTGTGGCGGAGGCTTCGATATTGTTTTCGGCTGGTTGCAATTGCTCAAGCTTGCGGCGATTGACCAAGCGGCGCATGACGGTGTAAAAAATTATCGATAGCACAATGGTAAATATTGCTGACCAGATAAATTTATCGAGCGATGGCTTATACAAATTGAAGTAAAGCATCTGGCCAATATTCAACACGCAGATAAATTTCAGCATCAATTCCTTATTCAGTTTCTTCAATACATAAGCCCCTAGCGGCGCCATAAACAATACCACCGGGAAGGCGCACAGCCAGGTTTGCACTTGATATTGGGTGAGCCCCGCATCGACAAAGTGGCGATAGGCATAACCCAAAATGCTAATACCGGCCATCATCATAATGCTCATATGGGTAGCGATTTTTTCTTTCATCCCAAAGCGGGTGACCAGCAATGTATAAAGAATAATATCGGCACCGGTACCAAATAAACTCGCACACATACCACCGAGCAGCAGTATCAGTAGGGTGATCGCATTGTCATAGCGTTTAGTGAATTTGAGCGTTTCTTCGCTACCACGATGATCGCTCAGGTAATAAATCACTGCAAAGGTAGCGATCAAACTTAAAAACAACGCCTGAATGATGACGACTGGAATGGTTTGCAGAATCAACATGCCCAATACAAAACCCACAAATGAAACCGGGATTAACCACAACATGGGTTTGTAAGCACGGAGGTTGTTGGACGAATGCGTCAGAATAAAAATACTGGCGCTGGTCATTCCAATACTTTGAATCATCAGGCTGAAATCCCGCGCCATGGTGCGCTCAATTCCGATAAAAATATTTAACACTGGAAATGCCACAACACCGCCACCCTCTGGTGTTACGCCGGCGACAAATGCACCCAAGACCATAATGGCAGGGTAGAACCAGTGATCGGCCAGGAATTTAAGGTCATTGAAGGTGATGAAGAGACTCACCCACGCGACCATCGCAACGGCCAACCACAGCCGAAATAATTTGCTTTCAAAAAACATAGAAGCCCCACGAGGTATACAAATTGTATTTGTTGATATTGTTCTAGATGCTGCTGTTATAGCGGTTTGATTACGGACGGATCATATTGGTGCATTTACTACGACCTTTAGCCACTTTTGGCGTTTAGATGCCATAAAAAACCGGAGCCCCGAGTTGACCATGGGGTAGATAGACCGGGCAATAAATCCGACATAAATTTTTGCTATAGCCTTCTCGGCAAGTCAAACCTGCCATTTTTTGCATAGTTTTGGTGCGTAGCAAGCCCCTTTTCCTTCGGGATTGGCGGCTGGAATGCTTGGGCCACCCCCCGTGAGGCGCACTGTTGTGACTAAACATTCAGCCTAATCATAGGCTTGGCGCATTTTTTTAAAGGTTGGCTACACTCAATGGATACTTATGAGTCTGCTGAGTGATAACCCATGAAAAAAATTCTAATAGTCGAAGATAGCGAGATGGTGATGAAGATCATGCGCCATCTGGTGCAGAGTTCATCACTGGCTTACGAGGCGGTTTACGCAACCAGCCTGGCGCAGGCGACGGCGCTCTATGAACAGTACCCTAATGATTTTTTTGCCGCTTTGGTCGATTTGAATCTGCCCGATGCACCCAATGGTGAAGTGGTCGATTTTATCCTCAGCAAAAAAATACCCACCATTGTGCTCACCGGCAGTTACGACGAAAAACGGCGCGAGCAATTGTTCAATAAAGGCATAGTCGATTACGTGACCAAAGAAGGTCGTTACGCCTATAGCAAGGCCGTCGGCATGATCAGTCGCCTGGAAAAAAACCAGCGCATAAAAGTGTTGGTGGTGGATGATTCAGATATGTCGCGCAAGCATATGGCGAATTTATTTCGTCGCCACTTGTTTCAGGTGGTTGAAGCAGTGGATGGGGTGGATGCGATTAAGGTGCTGCTGGAGAATCCCGATACCAAATTACTAATCACCGATTACAACATGCCCAAAATGGATGGCTTTGAATTGGTGCGCAACCTGCGTTACAAGTACGACAAAACCGATCTGATCATGATTGGCGTATCGGGTGAAAGTAGTGAGGCTCTATCAGCCAAATTTATCAAACATGGAGCTAATGACTTTTTGCGCAAGCCGTTTCATCCGGAAGAATTTTACTGCCGCATTATCCACAATATTGAATCACTCGAACTGGTTGAACAGATTACCTACAATGCTCAGCGCGATCATCTCACGGGTTTGTTTCATCGCTCCTATTTCTTTAATGCCGCGCGTGAGTTATATAAAAGTGCTGAAGAAAAAGCAGCTCCGCTGGCGATGGCAGTTATTAATGTTGATCACTTCAGCGATATTAACCAGAATCACGGCAACGGCTGGGGTGATGTCGCACTCAAATATATCGCTGCCAGCTTGCACACTATGCTGGGGCGCTTCCTGTTCGCACGCGCTGATAGCGATGATTTCTATGTGCTTATGCCCGGTTTGGATCATGAAAAAGCGGCCGCGCTGCTGAGTAAAGTAAAACAATTGCTGGCCGCTGAGAACTATGTAATCAACGGTGAAACCATGCACTTTTATTTTAGTGCAGGTGTAACCAGTAAAATGTGCCAAAGCCTTGATCATCAAATTGCCAAAGCGAATGTCCACCTGCGCCACGCTAAAGAAGCGGGTGGCAATATGATTGTTGATGATGGCGATGCCGACGAGTAATCATATCGATGACTGAAATGAATAAGGGCGCCAATTGGCGCCCTTGTTGTTTGGGTATACGGAAGTGTAATTAATTATTGCGATGATAGGTGTTTGACTTCTTTTACCCAATAAAGCGTCGCCCCTGCTACCGCAATCGGTGTTACAAAAATATTCAGCACTGGCACCATGCTGCCCAATAAAATAATTCCGCCATAGGAGTAGCTGGTTAATTGTCGCTTGTTCAAGCGACGACGCAACTCGCGGAAACTCAATTGGTGGTTGTCAGCCGGATAATCTGCATATTGCACCGCCATACACCAGCAGCTCCAGATTGCGCCGATTAATACACCGAGTAGATTTGCGCCGGGTATAAAAAATAACAACATGAAAATAATTAATACCAATAAACCGCGACTCACAAAATACCAAAGCTTCACTGCCTCGCGTTGCAATGTGCGCGGAATCAATTGCCCCCAAGGCTCATCGGGCGGTGCAACACCGGTTAAGTGGGTTTCTATTTTTTCTGCCAGCAATCCAAAAAATGGCGCGGCGATAAAATTGGTAATAATGTTAAAGCTATAACCGTAGACGACTAAAAATATAAATCCCACCAGCGGCCAGAGTATCCAAGCAAACCAATCCAGCCAGCTGGGTGACCATTCCAACACCAGCGCAAAAAAATCCCCAAAGGCGTGAAAGAGCGCGATGGTTACGCCAACAAAAATAACCAAATTAATTAACAGCGGAATTAAAATAAAACGGCGGAAGCCGGGCGTTACAATCAACCGCGCACCCGCCAAAAAATAATCGATAGCAACACCCGGAGAACCTTGCATCTACGCTTTCCTTTTTAAACGTTGAAATAACCAATCACCACCTGCAAATACCAATCCGGCAATAGCACCATACAAGTGCGATTCCACCGCCACCGCCACCGGCAGCAGCGCCTGCAAATCAGTTGCCTCATAACCAGCACTATTTTCTTGTACTAATTTCGCTGCCACCAAACCCAGTGCGAGTACGCGAACCCATATAGGATAAGCGAGAGCTTGCAACAGACCCGCCACAATTAATCCATGAATCGCTCCGGACAAACCTGCGTAAGGTGAATACTCAGGGTTAAAACAATAAATCCCAACTCCCACACCTACGCAGCACCAGAGCAATAACAGCGAGAATTTTTTAAGTGGATGGTCCATAAAAAAAGCCAGCGCACATAACAACAGTGCCGCCGCATTCATCAGCGTATGCATCCAACCAAAGTGCACCAGGTTGGCGGTGAGCAAACGCCAGAATTCGCCAGCTGAGACTTTTGTGGGGTCGAGGCTGAGTAAGGGGAAGAGCGGATTTTCAAGTGCAGTGAGGCAGAGCATGATCGCGCTTAGGATCAGGCAAAGTCCAACTGTAGCGGTTATTTTAATCTTGGGCATTAGTGTGCTGTGGCAAGTGAATGGAGGTGTATCTTAGACTCAGACCGCAGGTGGGTGCAATTAACACGATGAGTAATATTCTTAGGCTTGGCTATTTTATGGTTGATAGCCATAGCTAATCGCCTTAAGCTTGAGGACTAAATATGGTCTTTAATCGGTCTTATGGGAATCATGAATTACACCAATCAAATAAAGCCAATCAGCTATCTCAAAGCGAATGCGGCAGAAGTGCTGGAAACTCTGACTCAAAGCCGCGAGCCGTTGGTCATCACCCAAAATGGCGAAGCCAAAGCCGTGTTGCAAGACGTGGCTAGCTATAACGAGACGCAAGAAACCATGGCGCTATTGAAAATTCTCGCCTTGGGCAACCGCGAATTGGAAGAGGGCAAAGTTGCCTCAGCAGATGATGTATTCGCTCGTGCACGTATCCGCACCAGGAATGCGAAAGAATAATGCCGGTACCAATCAAATTCACTCTTGGTGCCGAACGCGATTTATTTAGCATTTACGACTACATCGCCGAACACGACTCCCCGCAAAAAGCCGATCAGCTATTGGATCACCTGCAAAAACTCATTAACAACCTGAGCGAAAATCCGGAACGCGGGACCTTTCCAAAAGAGTTGCTGCAACTAGGTATTCGCGAATATCGCCAAGTTTATTTCAAGCCCTACCGGGTTATTTACCGCGTATTGCAATCGCAAATACTGGTTTATTTAATTGTTGATGGGCGCAGAGATATGCAGTCGTTGTTGGAGAGGCGGTTGTTGGGGTAGTAAGATGATGCGATGATTGTAGGGGTAGTAAGATGATGTGATGATTGTAGGGCGGCTTTGCGTAGCGAGCCGAAAAATTGGATTGTGCGAATATAATTTTGGGTAAATAAATTGAATAGCATATTACACTTTTTGGTTTATATCATTAGCTCAACAAGCATGATCTTAGGAGTGCTTTGGTTGTTGAGGCATTTAATCTTGACTCGTTTAACGGCCTCAGTTAGACATGAATATGAATTAAAAATTGAAAGCATGAGGTCTGACTTACGAAAAACAGAAGAGACTTTTAAAGTTGAATTACATTCGAAGCAAGCTCAATTGGATAAACTGCGCGATACTTTATTCTCAGGTTTTCTGCAGCGGCAGTCAGTTTCGTACCAAAAAACAGTGGCGGTTGTAGATATCATCTGGTGTAGGGTCGTAAAGCTTGAAAAAGTTGAAGGTTATTTGCGCATTTTAAGGTCAACCAAATATGATGCTGCAATGAAGCTTTCTTCGGAGAACTTGCGAGTCAAAGATATGTTCGAAAATGTTTTTAGTTCATTGAGTATAGAAAGTATCGATGCGAATGACAGCCTTAGTTGTCGGCCTTTTATGTCCAAAGCGTCCTGGGCATTATTTTATGCATACCATTCAATTTTGGCTCATGGTTTTCTGAAAATTGAAATGTTGAAAAATGGTATTGAGTATCATAAGGATGTCGTTGATGATGAGTCGATTAAGCAGGTTATTCTCGCGGTTCTTCCTCAGAAAAAAGATTTGATGGCTAGCATGACTCCAGAGTCATATTCCTATTTTATTCAGGAAATTAAGGAACTATTATTGTTAGAGTTGCGTAATATGCTAGAAGGGCGAGAACAAGATGAGCAGATTCTGGCTCGCTCGACCGCAATTATTGAAGCTGCTCAAGCGTTAAGTTCAAAGTTGTAGCAGTTTATATTCGAGGCGGCTTGCTTCGCGAAGCCGCTCTACGTGAGATTAATATATCGCGAGAAATGAAAAAGGCAGCCTGGTGAGGGCTGCCTTTTTCTTTTATGGGCGGTGTGGTATTTACTTCGCTCCAGCAGCTTCCAAAGCAACTGCGTACTCTTCACCGTTGCGATGTGCCTTTACGACTTGCAGGAAGGTTTTGCCTTCCGGGCCGATTGCGTTTACATCTTTACCAGCTTCGATAAATAATTTCACGAAAGTGCCGAAGTTTTCACCGCGCATGCCGCGATAGGCTTTTTCCAATAAGTGGAAATCAGCGTTGATGCCAGCGGGTGCCGGATAATCCAAAAAGGTTGCGATGCGGGCTTCGTCGAAGATTTCGCCGAGGACTTTTTCTTTGTCTTTGCGTAGGCTCATGAGGTCTTTTCTCGAAAGGTTGATGCGGTAAATTTTTAGATTAATTTTTGCAATCGCGCTTTTAGATCGGGTATTGCTGTGTGGATCGTTTTCCAAATTACATTCAGATCCAAATCAAAATACTCGTGCGCGATGCGGTTGCGCATTCCACGAATGTTATTCCATGGAATGTCTGGGTAGGTAGCTGTGATTTCAGGAAACTTTTGCACCAGTTTGGTCGCGACTTCGCCAATTAACAATATGTTCATGATAGTGGCTTGTTGTGTTCGTAAGTCTTCAGCAAACTCCTGAAATGATAAATCCGATGAAAAATCAAGAATATGTTCGCAACAGCTATGCATGCGAATAAGTTGATCTTTTATGCGGTCTTCAGTCATAAAGGGATCGCCTTGGAAATAATCTCGGCGCGCACTTTAAGTGGCAAGTCGCCTGGGATAAGTAAATCAACATGTACTCCCAGTAAATCCTCCAGTTCGAATTGCAATCCACCCAGATCAAACAGAGTTGTTTCGGGTAGTGGATCAACAATCAGATCAAGATCGCTTCCGTCTGCATCTGTTTTTAAGGCAACCGATCCGAAAATACGCGGGTTAGTAACGGGAAATTTTGCAATTACCTGTTTTACATTTTCGCGGTTTTGGGCGAGGGCAGATGATGGTTTCATGTTGTTCATCTCAAGGTCTCGCCCCAAAGAAAACGGTTGGGGCGAGAGGGTTTGGGGTCAACCGTTCAATTTTTTAATTAACAATTCATTCAGCGCTTGCGGATTCGCTTGGCCTTTTGATGCTTTCATTGCTTGACCTACGAAGAAACCGAGCATTTTTGCACGTTTGTCTTCGGCAGCGGCGCGGTAACCCTCTACTTGTGCAACGTTGGCCGCAAGTATGTCGTCGATGATTTTTTCCAGTGCGCCAGTATCGGAAACTTGTTTCAAACCTTTGGTTTCGATAATGGTGTCTGCATCGCCTTCTCCGTTGCAAATCGCTTCAAATACTTGTTTGGCGATTTTGCTCGACAAGGTGCCGTCTTTTACGCGTACTACCAAGCCAGCGAGTAATTCGGGTGTAACTGGCGATTGATCAATGCGCTGTTCGGTACGATTTAAATAAGCACCCAAGTCAGCCATGATCCAATTAGCGGTGAGTTTTGCTTCGCCGGAAATTTTAGTGGAAGCTTCAAAAAACACCGCCGCGAATTTATCCATAGTGATTTGGCCAGCGTCGTAATGGCTCAAACCATATTGCTCGACAAAACGCGCGCGCTTGGCTTCGGGTAATTCCGGCATTTGTTTGCGTACAGAGTCGATGTACGCATCATCCAGAATAACGGGCAGCAAGTCAGGGCAGGGGAAGTAGCGGTAGTCGTTGCTGTCTTCTTTGCTGCGCATGGAGCGGGCTTTTTTGGTGTCGCCGTTATACAGGCGAGTTTCCTGACGAATTTTTCCGCCATCTTCAAGCACGTCAATTTGGCGTTCAACTTCGAGCGCGATGGCTTCTTCCATAAACTTGAATGAGTTCAAGTTTTTGGTTTCGGTGCGGGTGCCGAGTTTTTCCTGGCCTTTGGGGCGCACGGAAATGTTTACGTCGAAACGCATCGAACCCTGGCTCATTTCGCCGTCGCAAATTTCTAACGAGGTGACGATTGAGTGCAATTTTTTTGCGAAGGCAACCGCTTCTTCAGCGCTACGCATATCGGGTTCTGTAACCACTTCAATCAGCGGTGTACCTGCACGGTTTAAATCGATACCGCTCATGCCCGCGAAATCTTCGTGCAAAGATTTGCCTGCATCCTCTTCCAGATGCGCGTGGTGAATGCGAACGCGTTTAGTGCGACCTTCACCCAACTCTAAATCCACAAATCCCGCGCCGACAATTGGCTCTGCGAGCTGCGTGGTTTGATAGCCTTTAGGTAAATCCGGATAGAAATAGTTTTTGCGCTCGAACACTGAGCGCTTACCGATTTCTGCATTCACCGCCAAACCAAACATGGTGGCGTAACGAAATGCTTGTTCGTTGGCGACGGGCAGCGTGCCGGGCAGTGCCAAGTCAATTGCACAAGCCTGGGTATTTGGCTCAGCGCCGAATGCGGTGCTGGCGCCGGAGAAAATTTTGGTTTTGGTTGCGAGTTGTACGTGAACTTCCAACCCGATTACGGTTTCCCATTGCATGCTATGGCTCCTTACTCAATGCCAGGTGCAGATTGTTGGTGGAAGTTAGTCGCTTGTTGGAATTGATGCGCGGCATTTAGCAATTG
>CAZCJR010000077.1:0-22940 GCA_964499225.1 uncultured Cellvibrionaceae bacterium
CCCGCCGTTATGTTGCTGGACCTGGAAATGCCGGTTATGGACGGCATTGAAGTGCTGCAACAACTCGCGCAGTGTCCATCCAGACCTTCCGTAGTGCTCGCGAGCAGTTCAGATGAGGTGTTGATCAGTGCTGTCGCCACTATGGCAGAAGCATTGGGCATCAATTTACTCGGTGCTTTTCGCAAGCCTGTTAATCCCGCCGATTTGGCCGATGCGCTCAACAGTTACAGCGGCGATGCTGGTTGTCTCGATCAGGCACACGCACCCATAGAGACTGATGTCGAGCAATTAAAAATCGCGCTTGATCGCGCCAAAATCCAGGTTTATTACCAGCCCAAAATTGATCTGGAGACGATGAACGTGGCGGGGGTGGAAGCGCTCGCCCGGTGGAAAAACCCGCAGGGTGATTGGATTCCGCCCAGCGTATTTATCCCACTCGCAGAAGAGCATGGTTTGATTGGTGATCTAACCCTCTCGGTGCTCGATCAGGTATTGCAAGATATGAATGGCTGGTGGGAGCAGGGGCAATATATTTCGGTAGCGATTAATCTCTCTGCTAAATCCCTCGACGAATTTAATCTCGCCAACGAAATTATCCAACGGGTGATTCGCCAGGGGATTCCCGCGCACTTTATTACCTTTGAAATAACCGAGAGCACATTGGTGATGGATCTGCCCTCGGCATTGGCCACGATTAGCCGTTTGCGTTTAAAAGGATTTGGAATTTCCATCGACGATTACGGCACCGGTTTTTCGTCGTTGCAGCAGTTATCGCGCTTCCCGTTTTCGGAACTAAAAATTGATCGGTCGTTTATTCAGGGTGCGCCGGCGCGACAATATATTCGCAATATTTTGAAATCGGCTATCGAAATGGGCCAACGTTTGGGAATTACGACAGTTGCAGAAGGTGTAGAGACAGAAGCCGAGCTACACTTGCTCAAAAGCCTGGGTTGTAAACAGGCGCAGGGCTTCCTGCTGGCGCGACCTATGCCGGGCCGCGAACTGCCGGGCTGGGTCGAACAGGATTCGCAACGTAACCACACCATATGCCAAACAAGTCTCAGGTAAACAAATACTTCCGCATTTTCTCGCTGGTTAATCCCACCCTGTTATCGGCAGCACTCGCTGTAGTGCTGCTGCTTTTTTTTACCACCCTGGCGTTGCGCCACATCCATGCCAGTCAGGACCGGATCGTGCGCGAGCATCTGCAAACCTCGCTTAACTCTTTCTCGGAATTGATCAACCTCTGGCAGCAACAGAACCTCGGCGCGATTCAAATGCTAGTCAATTCGTCGCAGGGCAAAATCCTATTGAAGCAAGTGCTGTTGGAACAGGGCGAGAATCCCGCAACCCATGAAGCACTGCGAGAGTGGCTTTATCCGGTATTAATGGTGATGGGCTTCGATGGTTTTTCCGTCATCAATCACCAACGTATTCTGGTGGCGGCCAGCACAGAATCCTACATCAACCAGCCAGTGCTACTGCCCGAAACGCAGGAGGTATTGAATAAAGCCTTGGCCAAACGTCCGGCTATCTCCCGCCCGGTAGCGGCGGCACGGCCTATTGATGGCCCACGCGGCATGCAACCCGCGGGTTCGCTAATGCAAAATATGTGTGTGCTGTTCGAGTCGGAAGTCACTGCCGCCGGTTATTTCTGTTTACGCTTCAATACCCAGTCGAGCTTTTTCCCCATTTTTTTCAAAGGCCGTACGGGTCGATCCGGTGAGATTTATGCGATCGATCATCACGGGCGGTTCGTCACTCCGGCGCGTTTTTACCCTGGGCGTCTTGATAGCTCGGTCAGCGCCGACGCACTGCAGACTATCGCCCGCATTGGTGACGAGGTGCGGGTTCCTTCAACACGGGGCAAGCAGGGGCCGCTCACCGACATGGTCGATTTTCTGATTAATCGTGAAGCCGGGCTAACCAAATCCGGCTACAAGGATTATCGCGGTATACCTGTATCCGGCGCAGGTCGCTGGATTGCTGATATGGAACTCGGCATTATCATCGAGCAAGATGTGGATGAAGCCATGGCTCCCTATCTGGCATCGCGCAATATTATTATCGGGCTATGCGTTGCGGCCAACCTGTTAATTGTGGTGCTAACGATCACGGCTATTCTCAATCGCCGTAGCGCGTTAATGCGCGAGGGACGTTTCCGCTCGCTGTTGGATAATTTACCTGCAGCCACACATATGACCACAATTGATCATCAATTGATTATGGTCAACCCGGCGTTTTGTAACCTGCTTAAACTCGATGAAAGTGATTTGCTCGGGCGCAACATTCACGATTTGGCTGCGCCTAATTGGCTCAAACCACTACTACAAGCAGAAGAAAAAGTGGGTGCAGATTCTTACTGGAACGACGTGGTGGTGGAGTTGCGCCACCCTGATGGTAATCCCCGTTACTACCGCATTGTGCGCTTTCCCATTATTCACACCCAAGGGCAGGATCCGCAGGCGATTACCTGCATCTGGGTCGATGTTACCGAGCGGATAGTGGCCAATCAACGCATGGAGGAGGTCAATCAAAATCTGGAACAAATAGTTAACGAGCGTACTCATGAATTAATGCTCGCCAAAGATGAGGCACTCGCGGCGTCGCAGAGCAAAGCGGAATTTTTGGCCAATATGAGCCATGAAATTCGCACGCCGCTTAATGCGATTATCGGCCTTGCGCATATTGCGCTTGCCGCCAAGCCTGACCCCAAACAGCGTACTTATCTGGAAAAAATGCGCGGCTCGGGTGAACATCTGTTGCAAATTATTAACGATATTTTAAATTTCTCGCGCATGGAGGCGGGCAAACTGGCGCTCGACCACAGCGAATTTTCTATCGATCAATTAGTGGATAAAACCGTTGATTTGATATGGGACAAAGCGGCTGCAAAAGGATTGCAGTTGAATGTAGAGATAGACGCGCAAATTCCCAAGGTGCTGCTGGGCGATTCACTCAGGCTCGGCCAAATTCTTATCAACTTCTGTGCAAATGCGGTGAAGTTTACCGATCAGGGCAGTATTAGCATTCGTGTAACCAAAGTGCGCGATTGGCAGGAACGCGTGGAATTATTATTTGAGGTAGAAGATACGGGTATCGGGATTGAGGCTGAAAAAGTGCAGAATTTATTTCAACCTTTCCAGCAAGTCGATTCGTCCAGTACGCGCCGTTTTGAAGGCACCGGTTTGGGTCTATCGATTTGTAAGAATCTTGCCGATTTGATGAATGCGCGTATTGATGTAAAAAGCACCGCAGGGCAGGGCAGTTGTTTCCGTTTGCGAGTACAGTTGGAAAAAAATAATCGCGCGCCCATCCCTAATATCCTGCAGCCCGATACCGGCTCTAAAAAATTGGCATCGATCGACTGCCGTATTTTGGTCGTAGAAGATAATTTGCTAAATCAGGAAATTATCTTGTCGCTGTTGGAATCCATAGGTACAACGGCTATCTGCGTCGGCTCAGGCAAGGAGGCTATCGATAGTATCCAGCAGCAAGCATTTGATGTGGTGCTAATGGATATCCAGCTACCCGGCATGGACGGTGTTGAAGCCACAGCACGTATTCGCGAATTGCCAGTGGGCAAACATTTGCCCATTATCGCGGTGACGGCGAATGCGTTGCCGGGTGACAGAGAGGCCTACCTCGCGGCAGGAATGGATGATTATTTATCCAAACCGATTGAGCCTGCGCAACTGCATCGGGTGTTGGAGCAGTGGGGCCACGCCTCGCGTGTAGCTGTTGATTTGGTCCCCAAAGCCAGTAGTGTTGAATTTTTGCACAATGGCGGGATTGATACGGCGCGTGCACTGCACAATTTAATGAACAACGACCAACTCTATCGCCGCCTGCTCGAACGCTTCGCGCGGGAGCGCGTCGAATTACCCGCGCAGCTTGCGCAATTGCTGGCAACAAATCAGCCGGAAGCGCTCAATCAGGTGCATTCGCTCAAATCCCTTGCAGGTAGTTTGGGTATGACACAACTGGAAATTTTTTGTTTTAATCTGGAGCAGCAATTACATGCGGGTGGATGGCAATCAGAGTCGGTTGAAAAACTTGGCAGTGAATTAACGGCTATGGTGGAACTGGTAACACTGGGTTTGAATCTGCGGCATAATTGATGCCGGTGGTTACATTTATTTTGGATAGGAGTCGCTATGCACACACTCATGGTTTTGGTCGGTGGCTTTGTTTTGTTGTTTTTTTGCCAGTTAGTTGCGCGGGTTTTTGCCGGTGCCGGGGTAAACCCCATGGCCAAGGCCGAGTTGGCATTTATCCCGCTGTGGTTTGTAATAACCGCCATTAATATGTGGGTTGGAATCAACCACGCGGGCTACACCTTTTGGCAGGAGCTGCCGATATTCCTGCTGGTATTCGGCGTGCCTGCGGCGGCTTCGCTATTAACCTGGTGGCGACTTACGCATTTGAAGAAAGGGAAGTAACTGATGTTGACGTTACTCCGCATACGCGGTAGCGACCAAAGCGGCAAGGTTGCTATGGTCGAACTGTTTTTTGATTTGGTATTTGTTTTTGCTATCACCCAACTATCCCACTCGCTGCTCGCGAATTTAACGCTCGACGGTGCGATCAAACATCTCTTGCTGCTGCTCGCCGTATGGTGGGTGTGGATCTACACCTCCTGGGTCACTAACTGGTTGGACCCGGAACGTCTGCCAGTGCGCTTGTGTTTATTTGCATTAATGCTCGCAGGCTTGCTGATGTCCGCCGCGATTCCCGAGGCTTTCGGTGAACGCGGGTTATTATTTGCCTGCGCTTATGTGTGTATGCAAGTGGGGCGCACCGCTTTTTTTCTCTACGCCATTCGCAACAATGCGCGCAATTTTGTGCGCAGCTTCCAGCGCATTTTTATCTGGCTATGTCTCTCCGCCATCTTCTGGCTCGCTGGTGGTTTTGCTGAAGGTCAACAGCGTTTTGTACTTTGGTGCATCGCCTTTTTTATCGAATTTATTTCACCTGCCGCACTTTTTTGGGTGCCGGGCTTGGGCCGATCAAGCACAACCGATTGGGATGTTGAAGGCAGTCACATGGCCGAGCGCTGCGGGTTATTTGTGATTATCGCACTCGGTGAATCGCTGCTGGTAACAGGTGCAACCTTTGCGGATCAACAGTGGAATGCCAATGTTATTTCCGCATTTTTGGTGGCCGTTATCGGTTCTATAGCACTTTGGTGGATTTATTTTGATTCAGGTTTACCGCGCGCGCATCACCGCATTCTTCACTCCGCCGACCCAGGCAGCCAGGCGCGCCTCGCTTACACCTATTTGCATGCGCCGATAGTGGCTGGAATTATTGTCTGCGCGGTTGCCGACGAATTGGTGCTTGCGCATCCGGATCATGCAACCAGTGCGGGCGTAACGGCAATTATTGGCGGCCCAGCACTTTATTTATTGGGCTGCATGTTATTTAAATGGGTGACCAATGATCGCCGTACACCACCCTTGTCACACATGGTTGGTTTGTTGTTGCTGTTCATTGCAATACCTCTCGCTACTCATCATCATTTTTCGGCATTGGCGCTGAGTTCAGTGACTACCGGGATTTTGGTGATGGTTGCAGTCTGGGAAAGTCTGGCGTTAAAAAATACTCACTGAAATACGCATACAAAAACGGCGGGAAGTTAGCGCAGACTATCTGCATTATTTTCCCGCCATTTTTATTGCTATCGCGCTAATTTATTGTGCAGGTTCCTCACCCGGTAACATTACCATCCAACCTACGCCAAATTGGTCAGTGACTTGGCCGTAGAGTGGCGACCAAAATGTTTTCATCAGCGGCATATCTACTTTTCCACCACTGCTTGCGAGTGCTGCAAAAATGCGGCGCGCTTCATCTTCCTCAGGAACATTTAATGCGAGGCGGAAACCACTGAACTTTTCGACATCGTTACAACCATCTGATGCCATCACCCGCACATTGCCGATGCTAAATTCCGCGTGCATCACTTTATTTTCAAAACCGTCTTGCAAGATTCCCTCGGGCAGCGCATCCGGGCTTTCACTAAAACGAATCAGGAATTTAGTCTCGGCGCTTAAATGTTGTTTATAAAATTCCAGGGCTTCATCGCAGCGACCCGAGAAAAATAAATAATTATTCACTTCCACTTTTTGCATCGCCAGTGTCTGGCGCAATGTGTTTTCTTTGGCGCGCGAGGTACCATCAGGATCAGCAGCCGCAAAATCGTCGATTTCATAAAAAGTGCGGATTTCAATATCTGATTCTTCCTCTTCCATGGGGTTAGGACACTTCTTCACCCACTCAATAGCCTCTTCCATGGATTTCACATTCCAAATCCAGTAGCCAGCGACTAGCTCATTGGTCTCTGTAAATGGCCCGGTGGTTACCACACGTTTGTCCCCATTGAATCTAACGCGCACGCCCTGGCTACTGGGCTTGAGCCCATCGCCGGATTCCATGATGCCCGCTTTCATCAGCTCTTCATTAAAATTCATCATCGCTGTCATCAAGGCTTCAGTCGGCATTTTCCCTGCTTCAGAGCCGGGCGACGCTTTTACCATCACCATTACTTTCATCGTTTTATCTCCTATATAGACATGGGGTAGGGCGTTTTATATTGCTTGCTACCCCATAGTCGAACGGGGTTTGGGGAAATCGACAGTGGAGAAAAATAATTATTAAATCCCCCCTAGCCCCCCTTTTTCAAAGGGGGGACTAGAAGCAGACCCCCTCAACTCCTTGGTTGCGCACCGCGTTGCAAAGGGGGGGGGCTAGAAGTAAATCACCTTTGCCCCCCTTGGTTACACACCCCGTTGCATGGGGAATACAGTGTGCACATTTCAAAATTCGCACCAACCATCCCCCCTTTGAAACGAGGTGCGCAACCAAGGGGGGCTAGGGGGGATTTAAACCAATAGATAATGAAAAATCTCCCGCGCATGAACAATTAAATAAAGCAGGCAACCTATACAGCCACCGACGATGGTGCCGTTGATGCGAATATATTGCAGGTCTTTGCCGATATTCAATTCAATCTGATGGGACATTTCCTTGCTGTCCCAGCCTTTCACTGTGTCCCGAATATGCGTCGTTAGGAATTGCGCAAAATCTGGAGCCATTTGCTTCGCTGCGTCTTCCATATGCTGGTTGAGCGATTGGCGCAAGCTCGCATCTTCTGCGAGTGTTTTACCTAACCATTGGCCTGCGCCGGTAATCTTCTCATGTAGCACTGAGTTTTCATCGGCGCAGTCGCGTTTGAGCCAGTCTTTAATATCGCGCCACAAAGCACCCATGTAGGTATTGAAGGTTTCGTCGTTTTTCAAGTAGCGTTTTATTTCTTCGGCTTTCTCAAAAAAATCGGGATCGGTTTTTAACTTCTCAATAAACTCTTTGGTGTATCGATCAAAATTGAGTCTGAGTGGATGCTCTTGATTGTCGTTGACGTCATTCAATAATCGGCTCGCTGCTTTAATCGCAATTTCTGCTCCGGCTTTGCCAACCCAGCCGGAGGGTATTATTTTTTCGGCGACGGGATGTTCTTCTTTCAGCCACTCGACAATTCCCTCCGCAATAAATGCCTGAGTATCTTCCTGCTGCAAAATCAATGCAAACTGATTAATACCTTCATTCAGCAGCGCCTGATGGCGATTATTTTTGGTCATAACTTCCAGCAGCATACCCGCCGAGGTCGATAAATCGGTTTTATCCAGCATCGCATGAATCGCTTTGGTCATGAATTTTTGCACGGCGGCGTCTTCGATAAAATCGAGCATGCCCGATGTTATCTTGACTAAATAGGTGCCCAGCTTTTTGGTGTTGTCGGCGGCACATAACCAATCCGCTGCTTTTTGGGCGGGATCGTGTTTTTGAATAAGCGCAACGATGGAGTCTACATCGAGAAATTTTTCGCGTACAAACAGCGCGAGGTTCTCCGCAATTTTATCTTTGTTTTTCGGGATGATTTCGGTGTGCGCTGAGACAATGGGGATGGGCACTCGTTTAAACAGTGCGACCACCGCAAACCAGTCCGCGAGTGCACCTACCATCGCCGCTTCCGATATCGCCCGAATTAGCCCGACCCACCAAAGATCGGCAGATAAGAATAATGTAGTAACAAAAGTGAGTGCGGCAAATACCAAAAAATACACGGCGAGGCGTTTGGATTTTTTTAGTTCGAGTTCTTTGGTCATGAATTCAATACTCGTGTAGACGGTGGCTATTTTTCGGGAGGCGTTGACCGGACCATAGCATCCCCAGCAGTTTCATTAATCACCTGCTGCGTGAATAATTCCGCTTGCGCAGCGGCGAGGCTTATGTCCAATGTCACTTGCGTTGTGTATGCCACAGCTAAAATTTCCCCTTGATACATAGCAACAATATGGCGAATTTTTGTTTCTCTAGCGAAATCTACGTTGACTTGAAGCTGTACACTCGGCGTAACCTGCACTAGTTGCGCAGAATTCACTGCTTCAGAAACTGCACTTGAATAAGCGCGGACCAATCCACCTGCACCTAATTTCACGCCGCCAAAATAACGTACCACTACTGCGAGTGAATTTCCCACATCGCGTTCAGTCAATACATGCAGCATAGGTTTGCCCGCCGTGCCGGAGGGTTCTCCATCATCGCTAAAGGCTTGGGTTTGCGGCTGCCGCGTATTGCCGATCACATAAGCCCAACACACATGGTTCGCGTCAGGGTATTTTTTTCGATACAGCTCTACATGCGCAATGGCTTCTTCACGGGAGATAACGGGATGAAGAAAGGTTAAAAAGTCACTATTTTTTTCTTCGGTGGAGGATTCAACGGGAGCGCTAAGAATGGTGTAAGCAGACATGATATTTTTTGCGGCCTGATCTGAAACAAGTAGTTACACAACATACAGGTTTCTTATCAGAGTGCCGACAAAATTTTAAGTAACGCCGGCAATTCCACCGGTTTTACTAAATGGTGATCAAAACCTGCATCGCGGGATTTTTGTCGATCACTGTCTTGTCCATATCCGGTAATAGCGATCATAAGCGAAGAGGCGGTTTCAGGATGTTCACGAAGGCGTCGTGCCAGCTCGCTGCCGTCCATATCGGGCAAACCTATATCGAGCAGGCAGGCTACGGGTGCTTCGGTAGTGATGCGGTCAAGTGCGGCTTCGGCGCTGTGCTCAACGGTTACCTCGTAGCCGATGATTTCCAGATAAGCGCCCAGCATAGCCGCTGCATCGACATTGTCATCCACTATCAATAAACGGTGCGGTGATGCCACGGGGTTCAAGTCCATAGGAGGTGACTGGGTTGGAGCGACCACATCCACCGCGCGTGGTAGCGTTACGGTGAAAGTGCTGCCTTTTCCGAGCCCTGGGCTATGCGCGGATACACTACCGCCGTGAAGATTGACGAGGCTTTTAACAATCGCAAGGCCAATTCCCAAGCCACCTTGCGAACGATCTGAATTTCTCTCGCCCTGCGCGAACATATCAAACACGCGCTCAAGCACATGCGCTTCCATACCAATGCCATCATCTTGCACGGTGAAGCTCACGTTAGCGTCATCGACCGTGACGGTAAGAATAATATGGCCGTCCACCACTGTGTATTTCGCGGCGTTGTTCAGTACGTTGGCGATGATTTGCACCAACCGTTTCTGATCGCCGACAACCGATGCGGGCACCGGAGAATTGTGTACAGTTAATTGATGGCGGCGCGAATCCATTAATGGCCGGACTTGCTCAACAGCGTTCACCACAATTTGTCGTGCGTCCTGTGTTGTTGCGTCGAGTGTTACAAGGCCGCGCGATACTCGTGACACATCGAGAAGGTCATCAATAAGCCCAGTCATATGTTGCACCTGGCGCGAAATGATTTCGCTGGTGCTTTGGATTTTTTCACGGTCGAGCGTTGGAATGCGCAGCAAGTTAGATGCTGCGCTTATTGGCGCTAACGGATTGCGCAGTTCATGCGCGAGCATGGCTAAAAACTCATCTTTACGGTCATCTATTTCGCGCATTTCGTATTGGCGTTTACGCGCGCGTATTGCCGATATCGCAGCGCTTACCAGTGTCACACCTCTGACTGGTCTTTCAAGCAGCGTAATATTGCCGAGCATAAAATAGCGGGAGCGCATTTCCGGCGTATCTCGGCCGAGTTGTCGTAGTACTAAAAAGGGGAAATCGGACCATGACTTTTGTTTATCGAGAAATACCCGAATTGTTTTTAAGAATTCCGGAGTCAGTGCCTCATCGGCCAATATCAATGCACCAGCTCCCACTCTTAATTCGTTCATCACGTTTTCCAAGCGAGAACAAATAAAACAATCAAGATTGGCTCTTTCGAGCACGCTCGCTACAAGCCGTCCATCTCTTCCTGTTGGTGTGTAAATTAATAAACGGTTTTCAACTGTCATAGTTCACCAATATTGGCATGTGCATCCCATGCATCACGCAATTGTCCCCACATTGTTATTATGTGCGGGGTCTCTGGGTGGCAAATCTACCAAAGAGGGAACACCGGTTAGAATCCCTTGAAAATTATCCAGCACCGGACCCACTTGAATTCCCTTCTCACTGATGCTGAATTGTCGTAGCGTAGTTTCATGTGAACTGCCGCGTTTTTTAAAGACCGATATTGCCTTTTTAACTGAGCCGCGCGCCTCGAAGTAACGCAGAATCAAGACGTTATCCGCCATGTAACTCACATCGATTCCGGTAGTCATTGTGCCTACCATTCCCTGGTGAACGCCGATCAAAAATGTCACCACGCCCCGCTGTCCTAAATACGTTAAAACTTCATGCAAATGTGTGGCAAGAAATTTTGCGTCGGGCATGGCATTCAGGTAGCCATTTAAACTATCAATGACGACGACCTTTGCGCCCTCATCTACTGACCGGCACACCGCGTGAGCAAACTCTCCCGGCGACATTTCAGCAGGATCTATCTGGTTCACAGTCAATAATCCCGCATCGAGTGGCTCGCGTAAATTCATACCAATTCCATTGCTGCGATTGAGCAAGGTATTGAAAGATTCCTCGAATAGGAAAATGGAAGCTTTGGTGCCGCGCTGCGTCACCGATTTTACAAATTGGGCAGCCAAGCTGGATTTGCCGGTACCCGGTGGCCCGGAGATGAGCGTGCTTGATCCTTCTTCAATGCCGCCTCCCAACAATTCATCAAATGGTTCAAGTCCACTTTTAATTTGTTTGCGATGAACCAATTCGCGCGACTCAGCGGCGACAACTCTGGGATACACAATGATTCCGCCAGTGATAATGCTGTAATCATGTGGTCCACGACGGTAGGCAATACCCCGATATTTTAATACGCGGACAACGCGTCGTTCAGCACCGTAATCGGAATCGGAATGCTGTAGCGAAACTACACCGTGAGCGATGCTGCGCACTTGCAAATCACGGCGCGCTGACGATTTGTCATCAAGCAGCAGTGCTGTGCACGAACGTTTTGCAAAATATTGTTTAAGGCCTAATACATGCCTGCGATAACGCAACGGGCTGCCCGCTAAAAGTTGCAGCTCGGAGAGCGAGTCCAATACCACTCGCGTAGGGCAAAGCTTTTCAATCATTTCAAGAATAAGATTATTGGTTTCACCGAGTTCCACTTCAGACGGATGAAGAACGGTGTATTGTTCAGCAGGGTCAAGAAGCCCGTCGTCGGGTATAACTTCATGAACTGTCACGCCGTCCAATGAGAAGCCGTGCGCATCAGCCACTGCTCGCAGCTCAACGTTATTTTCCGCTAGCGTTATATAAAGCACTTTCTCGCCGCGCCGCGCACCTTCAATCAAAAACTGCAGCGCCATGGTGGTCTTACCTGATCCCGGGTCACCTTCAAGAAGGTACAACCGCTCTTTCGTTAATCCACCACCCAGAACATAATCGAGGCCTGGTATGCCAGTGGAAATAAAATCTTTGCTTACGGTATTTTGTGAAGCCATTTAGTAAATCCTTAAGGTCGACAGCGTCGTACCTTTGTTTGCGGCTCTCAGTGGCCGCGTAATTAATCGCTCTATTTATTTGCAATAAAAATACTTGCAATCAAAAGCTGGCGATTAGGAATTAGCAAGGCAAAGTCGCTATTTCCAATGAGCCGGAGCGATTAGCTCTGTTACCAATCAACCTAAGCAATCTATATTCAGCTCAACGTTGTTTGGTGGTGGAGCGGCAGCTCATGTGATATTTACAAAAGCGAAGAGCGCCATTCCTATAAGTGACTAAGCATAATTGGCGCCAACTTTTGCAAAAAATCAATTCTGTTCAATCCATTCATGACAGGCTTCAATTTCTGCGGCTTTTCTAATATCTATGCAATTGAATTTGCGAGTTTCCTACCCAAACTATTAAACGCGTATGGGCGGCGCGGGTTCTAGAAAGGTAAATTTTCCCTTGAATTGTAAAAAGTACTTTGAATTGTTGGGGGACTTGGGTGGAAAAGTATTCTTCTCGGCGCCATCCGTCGGTGATGTTTGGAATACCTCAACGACTTTTTGGGATATAAAGATTTTTTACTTTATAAATCAATTGATTAAAGATTTTTAGTATCAAAAAATGGCTACAGACACTACTCGTTGTCATTTGACAACAAGTGGTGTCTGTATTAATCTAATTAAAGGAATGGGCACATGGCGCGCAAGAAACACTCAGATCCCAGCATAGAAAAGGCAGTTAAGTATGCCGAGTCTAAAGGGTGGGTTTATGTGGAGACAGGGAAGAGCGCTCATGCTTGGGGCAAAATACAATGTCCCAATAATGACAAACAATGCCGTTGCGGTGAGTATTGTCAAAATTCGATTTGGTCTACTCCTAAAAATCCGGAAAGTCACGCTAGGAAAATTAGGCAATGGGTTGATAAATGTATCTACGTAAGCAGAGGTGATGACAATGACTGAGTATGAATTTGTATTGCGTTTTCAGTTACCCGCAGATACCGATCAGCCAGAAGAGTTTTTAGATGTTTTGTACGAAGCCGGTTGCGATGATGCATTAGTAGGCGTTGGTTTGCCTGGGTACATATCGCTAGATTTTTCGCGTGAAGCAGAAAGTGCGCAGGAAGCTGTGCAGTCTGCAATTTCTGATGTTCAAAAAGCTATTCATGGCGCCAAGCTAATAGAAGTCTCGCCGGATTTACTAAACACTTCCGAAATTGCAGATTTGGTTAGTGCGCGCGTTGGTAAAATTACAAGGCAAGCAATGCGTAAATACGCATTCGGACAAGTGGCGAAAGTAAAAAGTCGTTTTCCAGCAGCTGCGGTTAGTTCCAGCTCACCTTTGTGGCACGTTGATGAAGTAATTAGCTGGTTGGTTGAAAACCAAAAAGCTAATAATCCTGCTAAAGCGTCGATGCTAATTGAAACTTCCAGAGCTGCACGGGCAATGAATATTCGTGTCCAGTGGCAGGCCGTTAAGGACTTGGTGCCAAAATTGGAAGGTAAGGTAGTAGGCTGAGGCGGAGGGTGCTCGCTCTCTATAAACTACTGGGCTGCAAGTTAACGTTCGCCAAAACCAAGAGCAGAAAAACCGTTCTATTGCTGTGTTAGCCGATATTTCTGCAAACGACTATTCGGTTTTTCCGGAATAGTCATTTCAATTAATCCCGCATTAAGCGCGGGTTTCAAATAACGCTCACTAAATGATTTCCGATCTTGTAAGCCCAAAGTTGCTTGTAAATCGTCTCGGCTCATCTCGCCTTTAAGCGCCTTGAGCAATTCGCTGACTTGGGGGGTGACTTGGGGGTCTACTTGGGGGGTGTCTAAAGAGTTGGATGATTCAATGGTGTTCAGAATCATCTGCAGCATAAATTCGATAAATGGTGCAGAGTCAGTCTTTTGCGTGCTGAGATTAATTGCTTGGTAATACTCACTTTGGTGCTCATGCACCATACTTTCCACCGGTAAGTTTGCAAACAGTGGGTTCCATTGATTAAGTATTAACGTCTGCCAAAGCCGCCCCATGCGGCCATTACCATCACTGAATGGATGAATAAATTCAAATTCATAGTGAAATACACAGCTGGCAATTAAAAGCGGCTCTTCCGTATTGGCGAGCCAACCAAACAAATCCCCCATCAAATTTTTAACGCGATTTGCTGGTGGTGCCACATGCACCACCTGATCGCCATTCATTACACCTACATTGCCTTTGCGATAACTTCCCGCATCATCCACAAGGCCTGTCATCAAAACAGCATGGGCTTTCAGCAAGTCTTTTTCACTAGTCGCGTTCCAGGTTTCAAATTGTTCATAAGCTTTAATCGCGTTGCGAACTTCCAGAATTTCTTTCGGTGGCGCTATAACGCGTTTACCTTCCAGAATCGCGGTAATTTGTTCTTCGCTTAATGTATTGCCTTCAATTGCTAACGAACCTTGAATGGTGCGGATGCGGTTTGCACGGCGTAACCGTAGATTTTTCTCATCCTCTAAAACCGACATTCGTCCGACAGCTTCGCTAATGGTCGAGACTAAGCGAAGCATGGTTGGAGTGAGGCTGTGGGGTGGTTGGTAGGTTTTGGTCATTGCGAAGTTCCGACATTGACTCGTCTAAAGTTCAGCTCATTTTTTAACAAACGCAAAATAGCTTCTACTTTTCCATATTCGCCTTTGGGGTACCAGAGAGCAGTAACGCCAAGCCGTAATAGCTGACTATTTCGGTTTATTAATTCGGCAATCGAATCGGGTGCTTGTTCTATTGCAAAGTGCTGTGGAAAGTCTACGTCTCCAGAAGTGCTTTTTACTGCATTAAAAACTTGAATCGTGCGGTCGTTGTGTAAACTGCACCCCACAAAAAGTAGGCTGCTATTGCTGAAGTAATACCGGAGAAGTTTCGGGATTGGCCTTTCGAAATCTAAAGCTGTTTCTCCGTAGGCTTTATCATACTGTGACTTTCCAAGTATGCATTTTTTGGGGCTTTTAATGTCCCCATGTAATTTGATAATAGTAACCTTTTCAGCGTCGGGCAGTTCCATTGCAGACATACCATTGATCACTTGAACAGTAAATTTAGCCCCCGTATCAAAAACATGTTCAAGAAGTCTGTCGTAATTCGTCGTGATTAATGTGTCTTTAAACAGTTCGGAAATTCTCAACGTAATAGATTCGATTTTTCCAGTTTTGGAAAATACATCGCGAATTTCTTGTGCAAAAGCATCTGCACCATGAGTTTCTTCTATGTACTGTATTATTTGCTCATATTGACCATGTGCAAGCCATTGTTCTATTTGCTGATGCGGTATTCCTGCTGTGCGCCCTTGTTGGCGTAAGTGGTTTGCCCAGGTGGGAAAACCACCGGCTACTGAAACACCGGCGCCAATAAAAGGTACAACTGAATCTTCTGAGATCCTTTCAACTAGTTGATCAAGGCGTTGTTCGTTACGTTCAAACCAATGGGGCCCATCTTCAATTCCAAGTGACGCAAGAAAATAATCTTTACTCAGCGCGTCATTGCGATTTTCGAGCCGAAATGCAGCAAGTGCTTGTTCATAAGCTGCCTTATCGCCAGCATAAAATGCTTTGCTAGGGCTGGATAAATTACCAATGCCAAGATCCTCTAGGATTTTACTAGCTTGCGCGCTTTCACCTTCATCTATCCATGAATTAAAATCTTCAAAAAGTTCGAAGTGGTGATGATGGTCAACTTTGCACCAACTATCTTTCACATCCGCCATTGCTTCGTCCTTAACTAACAGCCTGCTCAACCAACGCATCCGCCAGTGCTAGCTGGGTGGTTTGGGCGTTTTGGAGGTTGGTTTTTAATGCGTCGCAGAGAGCCATAAGCTCATCGACTTTAGCGACTATGCGGTGTTGCTCTTCAATGGGGGGCAGGCTTAGCACTTTTTCTTTTAAATCTCCTAACAATAAATTGTTAATTGCGCTTCCACCAGATTTCTTCAGTAAATTTGGTGTCTCTGAAATTAAGTAGTTAGCTAAATAAAATGTGCTGACATATGGCTTTGTTGGTTTGATGACTGCAACACTTTTTTGAAATGTAGTTTTATTTGTAAATTCGTTATCAGTTGCTATAGCAATTTTTCCAACAGTAGCTCCAGTATTTACCATACAAATATCTAGAGCTTCTAGGTTGGTTCTCTGATGAACCTCCTGAAATTCACTTTGTACTATCTGTCTAGCTCGATCATAAATCAATTGTCCGTCCTGAATATCTTTTGCCGACAAGAAATAGAACCCTGACTCTGGCTCGTTATCACAGTCACCATGTTTTCCATCTGTGATTAGATTGGTTATATCTTGTAGTCTTACCAATTCCCAACCGACCGGAAGCTCAAACGATTTTTCTTCTGTAATAGGAGGAAGTATTTTTTGCTTTTTTATTTTTCCTTCTTTAATTAACTGCGCTTTTTCGGCGGCGATTTTTTTTAGGAGTTCGCTGGCGGGTTCGTCATTGGGGTCTTGGGGGACGAGTTTGCCCATGATGGCTAATTGCAGAATGGTTTGTTTGAGTTGGTCGATGCTGTGTTCGGTGGTGAATAAGGTATTGAAGTGCGCGGCTATGCGTTGCCAGTTGTTTTGTAGTTCGTTGTGGTCGCTGCTGTTGGTTAAGGTAGCGAGCAGGGCTTCTACCAGCTGCGCATGGGCTGCGATATTGTCGCTCTGGGTTTGCTCCAGCTGATCGCAGAATGCCATTAGCTCATCGACTTTGGTGACTATGCGGTGTTGTTCGGCGAGTGGGGGGATTGGGACTACGCCACTATAAAACTGCTTATCATTTATGGCCGGATAAGCAATACCCGTCTGAACTGATTCAACATATTTAATGAATGCAGGACTTCGCAGGTAATATGAAAAGTATTTTGCAGGCATCTCTAACAGGGGATGCAATATTGCAAACGCGGTACTTACAATCGCTTCAGGACTAAAATCATTTTCAATAACTGCAATATTTTGCAAGTAAGGACGAATAGTTGAGTAAATCACGGTTCCTTTTACAACAATTTTTCTTGCTCTTGATGGGGCATCTTCTGCCGATAGAATTGTCGGTTCGACAATTTTTCCCAACGTGTTATCAATCGCCGAAACATCAATATAGGTAAAAGTTCCTTCAGGAGTTTTCTGTCCCCAGTCTCGTCCTACATCCTCTAATCGAGCCCATGCCCAGCCGGCCGGCAGGTGAAAAAAATGCTCATCATCGGCGATCAGGGGAAAGTCTCTATCCTTTCTAATCGCTGCATTCTTTATTAGGTTAGCTTTTTCGTCCCTGATTTTTTTTAATAACTCAATGGCAGGCTCATCTTTCGCATCCTGCGGCACCAACTTTCCGCGCACCGCTAATTCCAAAATCAATTCACGCAGTTTTTTAATGCCGTATAAATCCAACTTATTGCTACTGCCTCGGCCAGCGGAACTGCGGGTTTTATGCGCGGCAGTCCAAATATCCAAATGCTGGGTAATAACTTGCTGTGCGCTCATTAGTTTTTACCTTCTAATGCTGCACTGAGAATGGATTTCAGCTGATCGCGCAGGCCTTGGATCTGCTGTTGCTGCTGCGCATAGGTTGCCAGCAGCTCATCGGGGTCATGGCTGATCTGCTCGCCCACATGTGGATTTGGAATATTCAGGTTGTAGTTGCGGGCGATAATCTCATCCCGCGTTACCTTCCAAGCCTGTTCATTCTCCACCCGGTTTTTGCGTTTGGCTTTTACTGATTGCCTTTTACCTTCACCCCACCAGTCTGCACAGGCTGCAAAGTCTTCCAGCTTCATGGGTTTGGTTTTGTTAAAGGCTTTTATACCTGCCGGTAACGGAACTTCGTAATACCAAACATCTTTTGTTGGAGTACCTTTTTCAAAAAATAAAATGTTGGTTTTAATGCCAGTGTAAGGCGCAAATACTGAATTTGGTAAGCGCACAACTGTGTGAAGATTGCATTCGGTAAGCAAATGTTCTTTTAAGCGCGTTTTCATGCCTTCGCCAAACATAAAGCCATCGGGCAGAACTACTGCTGCACGACCGCCATTTTTGAGCAACTTTATCACTAACGCCATAAATAAATCGGCAGTTTCGCGGGTACGAAAATTAGCGGGGAATTGGTTCTCTACACCGTCTTCTTCCATTCCACCAAATGGTGGGTTGGTTACGATAATATCTACACGATCTTTTTCGCCATAATCTTTGTAAGGGCGACGACTGAGCATATTGCTATGTTCAATTTGTGTGGGCGTATCTATTCCATGCAGAATCATATTGGTGGTACATAACATATGCGGCAGTGCTTTTTTTTCAACGCCGTGAATGCTATTCACCAAAATTACATCGTCATCAGAATTTTTAAGATAGTTTTCTCGCTTGTAATCTATCGCGCAAGACAAAAATCCACCGGTACCGCAAGCTGGGTCTAACACGGTTTCATCAAGCTTCGGGTCAATTTGATTAATGATAAATTGCGTCACTGCTCGGGGTGTATAAAACTCACCGGCATTACCAGCGCTTTGTAAATCTTTTAAAAGCTGTTCGTAAATGCCGCCGAAGGTATGGCGGTCTTGCGTATTGTTAAAATTAATTTCGCAGATTTTGTTAATGACCTGACGCATCAATGTGCCAGATTTCATATAGTTATAGGCATCTTCAAATACGTTGCGTATAACTGCAGCACGTTTGCCTTGCTTACCCGTTAGCTTTAAGCCATTTTTTAGTGTATCAAAAAGTCTGGTAACAAATTCACTCAGTTCTTCGCCTGTTCGTCCTTCTGGATCTGCCGCCCAGTTGCGCCAGCGAAATTCTTCCGGGAGTGGAGATTTGTAGTTATCTTCTAATAATTCTATTTCGGCTTCACGGTCATCATAAATTTTTAGGAAAAACATCCAAACTAACTGACTAAGACGTTGTGCATCACCATCAACACCTACATCTTTGCGCATAATATCTTGAATAGATTTAATCGTACTGCTTACATTGCTCATGCGGATTGGTCCTGCTTAAAGAGCTCTTGCTCTAAATCGTGTATTGCTTTTTCATAATTGGCTTTACCGCCAAATACATTATTAATAATTTCTACAGGCGTCCCCATAGCATCAAAAGGTCTGAGTTTTAACACTTGGGGGTTTTCAATAGTGGTAATACCTTCGTCCGCATACTTTTCCAATAAGGCCTCTAACACCGCTCTGGCTTGCTTGCCGTATTTGGTGAAATAGTTGCGCTTTTTGACGTTATTGGCACGTTCTGAACGAGTGAGTGGCGGCTGATCAAAAGCGATATGACAGATTAAATCAAAATCGCCATAATCATTGCCGATTTCTTGAGCCAGCTTTGGTAGTTCGATTCCGTATTCTTCCAGCTCTTTGATAATCACATCTTTCTTTTTGGCGTCATTCCATTTCGTTAGGAATTCATCCAGAGAGGCAAACTCCTTACGAATATTTTTTCGGCTGTAATCCCGGTAAGATTCGGTCACCATCTGCCCATCATCGCCGCGATACTCCACACGCTCAGATAAGATGCTGACATCCACACCACTAACCCGTACTTTGTAAACGCCTGCTGGTTCGTTTATCTCGTCGGGGTCTTCCTCTCCCTCGCGAGGCTCAGGATCAGGTGGTACTGGATTGTCATCATCATCCGGTTCATAAATTACAACGGGTTCTCCATCGAAGTCCGGATCTTTAAAAAGCTCGGTTGCCTTTTTAAAGTCCATAATGGTGAAGTAGTACTTATTTTGCGATTCATCAATACGCGTTCCGCGCCCCACAATTTGTTTGAATGTGGTCATTGATTTAATGGTTTTGTCGAGCACTATTACCTTGCAAGTTTTTGCATCCACGCCTGTGGTCAGTAATTCAGATGTTGTTGCAATCACCGGGTACTTACTTTCCGGGTCTATAAAATTATCCAGCTCAGCTTTTCCCTCGACACTGTCGCCAGTAATGCGCATCACATACTTAGTGTTGTCAATCGCCAATTTTCCTGCTGAATTTACAATCGCTTTACGCATACGTTCAGCGTGGTCAATGTCCTCGCAAAAAATAATGGTTTTGGAAAAAGGATCGGTTGCGTTAAGTAATTTCATTACTCGCTCGGCAACAAGCTTGGTCCGTTTATTCAAAACCAGGATACGGTCCATATCCACTTGATTGTATTCACGGTGCTCGATTTCGTTACCAAGGTCATCTTTCATGCCCGGTGGTGGCGTCCATCCCAGAACGTCTTTATCAATATCAATGCGTACCACTTTGTAGGGTGCAAGAAAACCATCTTCTATACCTTGTTTTAAACTGTAGGTATAAATCGGCTCACCAAAATAAGTGATATTTGATGCATATTCAGTTTCCTTCGGTGTGGCTGTTAGGCCAAGCTGAATTGCACTATCAAAATATTCAAGAATTTCCTTCCAAGCAGAATCGTCATTGGCGCTACCTCTATGGCATTCGTCTATGACTATTAATTCAAAGAAATCCCGGGAAACATTTTTGAATATTTTATCTTCTTCGTATGGGCCGGTAAGTGCTTGGTACAGCCCTAGATAGATCTCATAAGAAGGGTCTATTTTACGGTTTTTAATTTTCGTCATTACTGAACCGAATGGTTTGAAATCATTCATCAGCGTTTGGTCTGCTAAAATGTTTCGATCCACCAAGAAAAGAATGCGTTTGACCTTTTTTGCTTTCCATAGGCGCCAAATAATCTGAAACGTTGTATAGGTTTTGCCTGTTCCTGTTGCCATCACCAGTAGTAAGCGTTTGTCACCTTTCGCCACTCGCTCAATAACGCGATTAATGGCCTCAGCTTGATAGTAGCGAGGCTCTCTCTCTGTGGTGTCTTCATGGTAGGGTGCAAGTACTAGCTGTTCATCTTTATCTTCGATATTGCGGAATTTTTTATAGCGTTGCCAAATTGCTTTCGGAGAGGGAAATTCATGCATCGGAAATTCAGTTTCAATTTCCTCATGTGGCGCGGGTACTTTATTATGTGATGCAAATGCATCACCGTTAGAGCTGAAAGTGCTCGGTATTTCTAATATTTCGCTATAGCCAAGCGCTTGCTGCATTCCATGGCTGGCAGTATGATTGTTGCACTTGGCTTCAATGACAGCGATAGGAACGCCTTTTTCCCACTGCAATACATAGTCTGCGAATTTCTTCTTCTTTTTATTTCGTGACGACAGGTTTCCACGAACAATAACTGGGCCGGGCGTTAGTGTCACGTCGCGACGAATTTGTGTCAGCTGATCCCAGCCTGCATTAATAATGGCTGGCGTAATGAATAGATCACAAATATCTAGTTCACTGAGCTCTTGTTTTTCTTTTTTATCCATTACGGTTCCCTTGCGTCAAATATGAAATAGGCACAGCAAATAATTTCTCGCCAAACGGCAATATATTCTCACCATCATAAAACACAACACCTGCCGCAAACTGCCCGCCACATGCATCTTTGAGTTTGTTCAAGCCTTTAAAGTCAGCTTGATTGACAGTAGCAGAGGCTTTTATTTCTATACCAGCCAATCTACGGCCTTGTTCAATAATAATGTCCACTTCTACTTTGTCTTTATTGCGAAAGTGAAAGAACTTTATATCCTCATCGTGCCAGTCGGCGTGTTTGCGTAACTCTTGATATATGAATGTCTCCAGCAATTGCCCGAGCAAGGTTTTGTCTTGCCAAAGTGCGTTGCTATTAACACCGAGTAACGCACAGGCTAAACCGGTATCGGTCATATGCATTTTGGGCGTTTTGATCAAGCGGCTAAGCAGGTTGTTATGCCAGGGTTGCAATTGTTCGATTAGGAATATTTGTTCCAGTACCGCCAAATATTCCCTAATGGTTGGGCGACTCAATGAAAAGGGTGAGGCTAAATCAGCAGAGTTAAATAATCTTGCCGTTTGGCTTGCGGCTAAAGACAAGAGCTTTGGCAGAATATCCAGATTGCGAATGCTCGCGATATCTTGCACGTCGCGTTGAATAATAGTGGCGATGTAATCCCGGTACCAAGCACTGCGTCGCTTCTCCGTTGTACGTGCTATGGCGGTAGGGTAACCGCCTTTAGTAATCATGTCGGCAAGCGATTCGCCCAAGCGAACGTAATTATTTTTATTCGGTGATAAGCCGAAATCGGCATTGAACAAGTTCTGTAGAAACGTTGGTTTTTGCTTTGCAATTTCAATTCGCGCCAAGGGCCGCAAGTGAATAATTTCCATGCGGCCAGCGAGCGAATCAGATAATTGCGGTAGCAGTAGTACATTAGCTGAGCCAGTAAGAATAAATCGTCCGGGTTTACGATTCTGGTCAGTACTCGCTTTTATTGCAGTGAACAGTTCGGGTACACGCTGTATTTCATCCAATATGCACTGTTCTGGCAGGCTCTGTACAAAGCCAATTGGATCAGTTTTAGCGGCTTGCAATTGGTTGGCATCGTCGAACGTGATGTAGTGGTATCCCAACTCTGAACCAATTGCTTGAGCCAAGGTGGTTTTCCCACATTGGCGGGCGCCATGTATCAATATCACAGGAGTGTCTTGCATCGATTCGCGCAATCTTTCTTCTGTAAAACGGTGATAGAGCAGCGTATCCATTTGTTTTTACTATGTCCGCCAATGCATTAGGGGTTCGGCCAAGTGTAAGTAAACATTCGTCCAAATGAAAGTTTTTGTTCGTCCAATTGAAAGTATTTGTTCGGCTATGTGAAAGTGAACTGCATTAAAACAAAAAACCCGATCATTCCTGATCGGGTTTTTTGTTTGGAATTTGGTGGAGCCGGGGGGATTTGAACCCCCGTCCGCCAGCACTCCATCCTCGGCTCTACATGTTTAGAACCGCCTATTGATTTAGCGAATTACAGCCCAGCGGGCGGGACGTAAAACGCGATCCTGATAAGTTTTAGCTGATCCACCCCAGGCAGGCTTCACTGCGATCCAGTTCTATATGACGGGCGTTAACGCGGTACTGGCACCTTGTTAAAGACCGTTAGCGGCGAACCGCTAAAGATGCTTTCAAAAGCTGCTTACGCAGCTAATTGGGCACCG
>CAZCJR010000078.1:0-22476 GCA_964499225.1 uncultured Cellvibrionaceae bacterium
GATGCAAAAGCCAAGGGCGCTGCTGCAGAACAATCCTGGAACGATAAATTTATCGCCTACAAAACAGCGCATCCAGAACTGGCCGCTGAATTTGATCGCCGCGTAATTAAAGGTGATTTGCCAGCAGACTTCGCTGCAAAAGCCGAAGCGTTTATCGCCGAGAGCCAAGCTAAAGGCGAAAAAATTGCCAGCCGTAAAGCATCGCAAAATTCTATCGCTGCATTTGTTCCTTTATTGCCAGAACTGTTGGGCGGCTCTGCTGACCTGGCAGGTTCCAACTTGACGCTGGTGAAAACCTCTAAAGGCATCACTGCGGAAGACGCGAGCGGCAACTACCTGTATTACGGTGTGCGTGAATTTGGTATGAGCGCGATCATGAACGGTATATCTGCGCACGGCGGTTTCATTCCTTACGGCGCGACCTTCCTGATGTTCCAACAATACGCGGCAAACGCGGTGCGTATGTCGGCGCTGATGAAATTGCGCAACATTTTCGTTTATACCCACGACTCAATCGGTCAAGGCGAAGACGGCCCAACTCACCAACCAATCGAAGTGCTCGGCAGCCTGCGTATGACGCCGAACCTCGACACATGGCGCCCGGCCGATGCAGCTGAAGCAGCAGCATCCTGGAAAGCGGCGATCGAACGCAAAACCGGCCCAACTGCTTTAGTATTCAGCCGTCAAAATCTGGATCACATTGAGCGTACCGGCGCACAAATTGCCGATATTTCTCGCGGTGGTTACATCCTCGTTGATTCAGTTGGCGAACCAGAAGCCATCCTGATCGCAACCGGCTCAGAAGTTGGCGTGACTGTGAAAGCCGCAGAAGCATTGAAAGCAAAAGGCCGCAACGTACGTGTTGTGTCTATGCCATCGACTTCTGTGTTCGATCAACAGGATGTTGCCTACAAAGAATCGGTTCTGCCGATCAGCGTTGGCGCGCGCGTCGCAGTTGAAACTGCACACGTTGATTACTGGTACAAATATGTTGGCTTCGACGGCCGCGTAGTGGGCATGACCACCTTCGGTGAATCAGCACCCGGCCCGGCACTGCTCGAACACTTCGGCTTTACTGTCGATAACATCGTCAGCACAGTTGAAGAATTGTTGGAAGATTAAAGCAAGAAAAACACCCGGCGCGAGTCGGGTGTTTTGTTTGTAGCGGATGGTTTTGCGTTGGCTTGACAGGTGTAGCCAAAAAGGCTACAAATGCAGCTAAATTTGCTACAGATGCTGGCGGCACTTAACGATGAATTCTCCACTCGCTGATTTGCTCTTTAAAGAGTATCGCCGCCGCGTGTTGGGGCTGTTACTGCTACACCCGGAGCAGGCCTATCATGTGCGGGAAATTGCGCGTTTGACCGGCACAGTTGCAGGTACTTTGCATAAAGAGTTGAGCAAGTTGGCGGATGCCGGGTTGCTATTGAAAATGGCGCAAGGCAATCAGGTGGCTTACCAAGCCAATCGCAACAACCTGATTTTTGAGGAGCTGGCGAGTATTTTGCGCAAAACATCGGGTATCGCCGATGTGCTTGCCGAGGCATTAGCGCCGCTCGCGCAGCAGATTGATTTTGCGTTGGTGTTTGGGTCTGTTGCCAGTGGTAAAGCCAGAGCTGACAGTGACATCGATGTATTAGTTGTCACCAGTGCGAGTTTTAGTGAAATAGTGAAAGCACTTTATCCCGCGCAACAACAACTGCGCAGGGAGATTAATCCCAAGTTATATGTACCGGAAGAATGGAAATTGGCTTTGGCAGAGGGCTCGGTGTTTGTGCGTGAGCTGCTCGAAAAGCCAAGTATTAAAATCATAGGGGACATGGATGACGCTGGATAATCTGATTGGTATTAGTGTGGAATCAATAGAGCCTGATCCATTAACGATCAGGCGTTTATTGGAGGCGGCAAAACGCAATATTCACGATTCGCATTTGTCTGGCTTGAGTAATGAAAATCGTTTTGATGCAGCCTATAAGGCGATTATGCAAATAGCGAATGCTGCGCTGCAAACTCGCGGTTTTCGTACCTTGACCAGTAAACCCGGGCATCATCAAACTATGATCCAAAGTTTGGTGAAAACTCTGAATGTCGATTTTGAAACGATGATTGTGCTCGATGCATTGCGCAAACAGCGTAATGTTGCAGATTATTCAGGTGATCTGGTAACGGATGTGGCGGTTAAAGAATGTATTGCCCAAGCGGAGTTGTTATTGGCTATCGCGCTTGAAAAGCTTGCGCTAGCTATGCCCTAATTTTTTAAACAGCTTTTTACAAAAGTATTTTGTTTTTTATCAGGAGAAAAGCATGACTGTAAAATTAATGAAAGACCAGGATCTCGCCGGCAAGCGCGTATTGATTCGTCAGGATCTGAACGTGCCGCTGGAAGATGGCCGCATCACTAGTACCGTACGTATTGATGCTTCTATTCCTACCATCAAACAAGCGCTTGCTGCAGGCGCTAAAGTGATGGTTATGTCCCATTTGGATAAACCTGTAGAAGGTGAATTTAATCCAGCCTTGTCTTTGGCTCCTGTTGCCAAATATTTGAGCGAAAAATTGGGTCGTCCGGTTCCGCTGGTAAAAGATTGGGTCGACGGTTTTGCGATGGAAGGCGACTTGGTTTTGCTGGAAAATGTGCGTTTCAATGTGGGCGAAGGCAAAAATTCTGATGAGCTGTCTAAAAAAATGGCGGCGTTGTGCGATGTATTTGTGATGGA
Organism: uncultured Cellvibrionaceae bacterium; assembly: GCA_964499225.1. Classification (GTDB taxonomy): domain Bacteria; phylum Pseudomonadota; class Gammaproteobacteria; order Pseudomonadales; family Cellvibrionaceae; genus Cellvibrio. The sequence goes on from CAZCJR010000078.1 coordinate 2,718, forward strand.
CGCCTTCGGTACTGCGCACCGCGCACAAGCATCAACTCATGGCGTTGCGAAATTCGCACCTATCGCCTGCGCTGGTCCATTGCTGTCGGGTGAATTGGAAGCATTGGCAAAAGTATTGGATAACCCGGCGCGCCCATTGGTTGCAATCGTTGGTGGTTCAAAAGTATCAACCAAATTGAGCGTGTTGGATGCCCTGTCAAAAATCGCTGACATTCTGGTTGTTGGCGGTGGTATTTCCAATACCTTCGTTGCCGCTGCCGGTAACGAAGTGGGTAATTCGCTGTACGAAAAAGATTTGATCCCGGAAGCACAGCGTCTGTGCAAAACCACTGAAGTGGTGTTCGCGACTGATGTGCGTGTCACCAAAGAAGGTTTCAAATCCTGGAACCACAACTCAGTGGCCACGGTTAAAAAGCCAAGTGAAATTTCTGCAGACGAAGAAATTATCGACTACGGTCCTGAAACTTCTGCACGCGTTGCCGAGATTATCAAGAACGCTAAAACCGTATTATGGAATGGCCCTTGCGGCGTTTTTGAATTTGATGCTTTCGCAAAAGGCACTGAAGAAATTTCACGCGCGATTGCGGCGAGCGATGCTTTCTCAGTTGCTGGTGGTGGCGATACGCTTGCGGCAATCGACAAGTGGAATCTCGCCGACAAAATCTCTTACGTTTCTACCGGCGGTGGTGCTTTCCTTGAATTCGTTGAAGGTAAAGTATTGCCCGCAGTAGCAATTCTGGAAGAGCGCGCCAAGGGCTAATCACCTGCGTTGCGCTAGCCCAATAAAAAATGCCGGTATCAAAAAAATACCGGCATTTTTTATTGGACAACTTTTTATTTATAAGGACAGTAGCGGAAAAATTAATCACGCTTGCTAGCAGTTTGGAACAGACGCTGTTTATCGCGTGCCCAGTCGCGTTCTTTTTCGGTCTCGCGTTTGTCGTGGAGTTGTTTACCCTTGGCGATGGCAATTTCCAATTTGATTAAATGCTCTTTCCAATAGAGCGCCGTGGGCACGACGGTATAACCTTTCTGCTCTACTGCTTCTTGCAGCCGATTAATTTCGCGGCGATTGAGCAGCAGTTTACGATTGCGAAAGGGGTCAGTGACAAAGTGGGTTGATGCACTCAGCAGCGGTTGAATCTGCGCCGCCTGCAAGAAGGCTTCGTTATTCTTAAACACCACGTAGCAATCGGTGATATTGCCTTTACCCGCACGCAGGCTTTTTATCTCCCAACCAAGGAGTGCAATGCCCGCTTCAAAGCGGTCGTGTAGTTCGTAATCGAACTTGGCTTTTTTGTTAAGGGCGATGGTACTGCCTTGGTTTTTTTGCGCTTTTTTGGCCATGAACTCAATGTTACTCAGGGTATGTCATCGAACGGGCGGGCATTATATCGGCAAAGTCCGCGCTGTGTCTTGATATAGACCGCGCTTGGGCTTATACCGTTGCGGCAATCTGGGTACAATTCAGTTCTGTGCGCGATTGATGCGCGCTATTTTTGGTGCGATCTGTGCTTAACCAACAATAATGATGTCCTTGTAGGGGCCTATAGAGGAGCAGCGCGTGAAGTCACTTAAGCAGCATACAATTTGGGGGCTGCGCGGCAGTTTTATTCTGGCCGCGACCGGTTCTGCGGTGGGCTTGGGCAATATCTGGAAGTTTCCTTACATCACCGGCGAGAATGGCGGCGGCGCATTTGTATTGATGTATCTGCTGTGCATCGCAGTGATTGGTATTCCAATCATGATGGCGGAAATTTTGATGGGCCGCCGGGCGCGCGCCAATCCGATTATGGCGACGGCCGAGCTGTGCGAAACCGCTGGCGCGAGCAAGGCCTGGACCATTATTGGTTGGATGGGCGCGCTCGCCGGTCTGGTGATTTTGTCGTTTTACACGGTGATCGCAGGATGGACGCTGGAATATGTGCAGTCCGCTCTGAGCGGAAAATTTGCTGGTTTGACGGGTGATACATCGCAGGCGCTGTTCGATAGTTTGTTGGCCGATAACGGCCAGATGCTGCAATGGCACACCATTTTTACGGTGATGACGGTGGTGATTTTGGCCCTGGGCGTGACACGTGGGCTGGAGTCATCGGTGCGTTGGATGATGCCGCTACTGTTTATCCTGCTACTGATATTGCTCGTCTATGCGATGGTAGAAGGCGAATTTGTGACGTCGCTGCGTTTTATGTTCAGTTTTAACCCCGAAGATATTTCCTGGGAGTCGGCGCTCACCGCCATGGGCCACTCGTTTTTCACCCTGAGTCTGGGCATGGGTGCGATCATGGCTTACGGCGCTTATATGCCGAGCAACCAATCAGTGGGGCAGACAGTCATGCTGGTTGCGCTTCTGGATACACTGGTCGCGTTGATCGCAGGGGTGGCGATTTTTGCGCTGGTCTTCGCCACGCCGGGTATCTCCGTCGGCAGCGGACCGGGTTTAATGTTTGTGACCCTGCCGGTCGCGTTTGGCAATATGAGTGCGGGTTTAGTGATTGGCTCGATCTTTTTTGTGATGGTGATGCTTGCCGCCTGGACCTCCACTATCTCGCTGCTGGAACCCGGGGTGGCTTACCTCAACGAGCGCTTTGGCTTGAGCCGCATAGGCGCGAGTGTGCTCTTGGGCGTCATCGCCTGGTTGATGGGTTTGGGCTCGGTATTTTCCTTTAACGATTGGGCCGAGAAAGACTTTCTGTGGGGTAAAACCTATTTTGACAGTATGGATTTTATCGCCACCAATATTATGTTGCCGCTCGGCGGGGTGTTGATCGCACTCTTTGTGGGCTGGAAGCTGCGCGACGAACATCTTTTGCATGAATTAAAATTCGAATCATCGCTGCTATTGAAATTGTGGCGACCGATATTGCGCTACATCTCCCCCATCGCCGTATTGGTGATCTTGATCAACGGGATTTTCCCGGTCATGCGCAAAGTGTTTGTGGAGTAAGGTTTTTGTGGAGTAAATCGTGGCTCATCGGGTAGAGAGGTCGGCGCTGGTAAATTATTCCGCGTCGCAAATGTTTGATTTGATCAACGATATTGAAGCCTATCCGCAGTTTATGGATGGCTGCGTCGGAGCGAAAATTCTTGCACGTGGCGATGACTGGCTGGAGGCGCGGTTGGAGCTGAGCAAAGCGGGCGTGAGCCAGAGTTTTGTCACCCGCAACCAGTTGCAGCCGCCGCACAGCATGAGTATGAATTTGGTCGATGGTCCGTTTAAATACTTGCGCGGTGTGTGGCGGTTTACACCGCTGGGCGAGCAGGCCTGCAAAGTGACTTTTGAATTGGAATTTGAATTGCAAAATCGTTTGCTGGGCATGGCGGTGGGCAAGTTGTTTGAGGGTGTGAGCAATAAACAAGTAGACGCGCTTTGCACGCGCGCCAAACAGGTTTATCAGTAACGCTTTCTTATATTTTGTATTTCTGATTCTTTTTATTCTTGATCCCTTTTTTGATGGACAAACAGCATGGCCGATTTTGATCTTATCCGTGTGGAAGTTGCTTACGCACTGCCGCACAAACAAAAAATTATTGCGCTTTTGGTCGAGCCGGGTACCACTGCATTAGCGGCAGTACGGCGCTCCAAAATTGCCGATCATTTTCCCGAGCTCGACATTTCCGTCGCCAAGATGGGGATTTTTGGCCAGTCGCTTGGCACCAAAGGTTTGGACAGCGCCGACAAACATATTCTGCATGCAGGCGACCGGGTGGAAATTTATCGCCCGCTTGCTGCTGATCCTAAAGATGCACGCCGCAAACGCGCGGAAAAAACCGATAGCGCCAAATCGGATGCTATTAATGCCGACGCTACTACTGCCGAAACTAATAGCACTGCTACTGAATAACCTCTCGCTCGCTTCCCTGCTTGCCATCAATCAGCTGCCGCCGCCGTATGGCCCGGTGGCTGATCCTGCTCCTGTAAAAATTTGCACTACACTTGGGTGATACTGCGCCATTTACCAGTGGACGACAGTAGCTATAACAACATGCCTGAGAGACTTCATGTCGCTGAATTACAAACGCCTGTTCCGCTGGTTGCCCTGGTTGTCTGCTTTGGGTTTGGCTGCGGTATTTGTTTTGTTCATGTTTGCCGACCTGCGTGTGCATCAGCAGGTGTGGAACGAACGTCTGGCGTGGAATACGCAAACCCAGCACGATTATCTGGACGCCTCCGGGCGCGATCTAACCCATCAGGCGATGTTACTGGCGCAGTTGATTGGCCGTGACCAATCGGTCACTGAGCAAATCCGCGCTGCACATCAGGCATTTAGCGGGAGCGATGACGCCCAGGGTGTGGAGCAGCTGCGCCTGAAACGACAGGAATTGCAAATCCATCTGCAGGATTACTGGAGCGGTATGGAGGAGTTGGGGGTACGCCAATTGAGTGTGTATTTTGCCCCCGGCGCAGTGAGTTTTTTGCGCATGCATCGGCCTGATCGCTACGGTGATAGCCTCAGTGGGCTGCGCCCGCTGATTACCGATGCTTTCACATCCGGTGTACCTACCTGGGGTGTTGATGTCGCGCGGCAGGGTAGCGGTTATCGCGCCGTGCTGCCGATAACCGCCAACGCCGATGAAACCGGCGGGGTAGTTGCGGTACTGGAAGTGGGTATGTCATCCATGCCGCAAAAGGAAGACGGACGGCCGGCGCCGATGCAGGTAGCGGTGTTTTTACGCAAGGCGGCTGTCGAGCAAGTGCTCTGGGAGCAAACCCGGCAGGCGCTCAACCAGCAGAATCCAACGACCGTAGATGATTGGCGCCTTGAAGAAACCACCGATCCCCAACTCCACAGTTGGTGGAGCCGGGGTTTGGTGCCTATCAACCAGCAGGGGCAATTGTTGCATAGCGAGGGCAGTACTTATGTGGCGTCCTGGTGGCCGCTACAACAGTCGGGTTTTACGCTCCAGCAATCCGGCCTGGCTATGCTGGTGTGGAGCGATATCACCCCTGCCTACGTCGATTATCTATCGATCCGTAAGCGTGTAGTCGCCAAATGGCTGACCGCCCTGATTTGCGCGCAGGTGTTGCTACTGATTTTTATCCGGTTGAATCGTCAGTATTTACGTAGCCTGATCCAGCAGCACGGCGAACAACTGCGCGACGAACACGCGGTGAGTGAACAGGCGCGCCAGCGTTTGGCGCTGGCCTTGCGCTCCAGTGATTCAGGTTTTTGGGAGTGGGACATAGCGCAAGATAAAGCCCGCTTTTCGCCCGAGTGGCGGCAGCTGTGCGGCATAGGCTCCGAGTCACCTAACTCGCTTGATCTTGATGAGTGGATGAGTCGCGTTCACCCCGCTGACAAACGCACCAGCTACAGTGACATTATTCGCCATATCAAAGGCCAAACGCCGATGTACGAAAATGAGTATCGACTCAAAGTACATGATGGCAGCTACAAATGGATTCTCACCCGGGGCAAGGTGGTGGAGTGGGATGCTACAGGCAAGGCTGCGTTGATGGTGGGCGTTTACACCGATATCACCGAGCGCAAAAATACCGAGCTGATCAGTATTCGCCAGCAGGCCGCGCTCCACTCGCTCAATGAAATCGCCTCACTCTCTGCCGTTGATCCGGATGAGCAACTGCGCCGCGCGCTTAGTCTCGGCGCGCGCTATTTGGGCTTGAGCAGCGGTGTTATCAGTCAGGTTAACGGTGACGACTACAAAGTCCATATACAATTTTCAGCACAGGGGCAACGCGATGCACCGCCCGCCAGTCCGCTCGCCAAAACCTACTGTAGCCTGACCATGAGCCGCCGCGATGTGGTGGCAGAAGACGATATTCCCGCCAGTGAGTATCGCCAACACCCGGCTTACCTACTCACCCAGATTGAGTCCTACATAGGTGTTCCCTTGTGGATTAACGGTGAAATTTACGGCACCCTCTGCTTCAACTCGCGCAAAACTCGCCATCATCAGTACGATTCTCTCGATCAGGATTTTGTGCGTCTGCTGGCACGCTGGATCAGTTCCGTCGTGGAGCGTTTGCAGCAAGACGCCGAGAAAAAGGTGATCTTGCAGCGCTTTCAAAAACTCAGCGAGCGCTTGCCGGGTTTCCTCTATCAATTTCAATTGCGTCCCGACGGCAGTTCATTTTTCCCCTACGCCAGTTCAGGCATTAAAAATATTTACGATGTCGGCCCGGAAGATGTGGCGCTTTCGGCGGACAACGTGTTTGGTGTGATTCACCCGGACGATACCGGTTGGGTGGGCGAAAGTATTTCTTACTCGGCGGCGCACCTCACGCCTTGGGTTGCCACTGTGCGCGTCAATCATCCGCAGCGCGGCATGATCTGGACACATATAGAATCGATACCGGAAAAATTGGATGACGGCAGTGTGCTCTGGCACGGCTACGTGTCTGATATCACCCCGCTCAAACAAGCCGAACTGCAACTGAAAGAAACCAATTCGCTGCGCAAAGCGATTCTCGATGCCGCCAGTGTGTCGATTATTTCTACCGATGAGACAGGCATTATCAAAACCTTCAATCACGGTGCGGAAATGATGCTGGGTTATAGCGCCGAAGAAATAATTGATAAACAAACCCCCGCCCTGATCCATCTGCCTGAAGAAGTGGCCGCGCACGCACGCCAATTAACTCGCGAGTTAGGCTATGCAGTCGAGCCAGGCTTTGATGCATTTATTGCCAAGACGCGCGAGGGTAGCGATGATGAAAATGAATGGCACTACGTGCGTAAAGACGGTACTCAACTGCCAGTTCTGCTCACCGTCTCAGCGCTGCGTGATTCCGAGGGCGAGATTACCGGTTTCCTCGGTATTGCGCGCGACATCAGCGAAATAAAACGCATCGACCAAATGAAGACAGAATTTATTTCCACTGTCAGCCACGAGTTGCGCACACCGCTTACCGCCATCAGCGGAGCATTGGGCATTTTGGTGAATGGTCTTGCCGGCACATTACCCGAGCAGTCAGCGCGCATGATTCAAATTGCACACAACAATTCACAACGCTTGATTCATTTGGTGAATGATCTGCTCGATATGGAAAAGTTGGTTGCCGGTAAAATGCATTTTGAATTTCAACCGCAGATGTTACGCCCGTTAATCCAACAGAGTATTGAAGCCAACGCCGCATTTGCCCAGCAATATGGAGTGACCTACCAATTAGTGGATGGGAGCGATATAAAGGTCTCGGTCGATCATCAACGCCTGTTGCAAGTGCTCGCCAATTACTTGTCCAATGCAGCGAAATTTTCGCCGTTGAACGATGTCGTGACGATTGAAGTGGATATTCGCTTTGGCAGTGTGCGTGTCACCGTAACGGATAGGGGGCCGGGGGTCCCGGAAGATTTCCGCACGCGTCTGTTCCAAAAGTTCTCGCAAGCTGATTCCTCTGATACGCGACAAAAAGGTGGCACTGGTTTGGGGCTTGCCATCTGTAAAGAAATTATCGAACGCATGGGCGGCAGTGTGGGGGTGGAATCAGAGGTAGGTCGGGGTGCCAGTTTTTATTTTGATCTGCCCTGCGAAGATGCGACACAAAAAATTCCGTCGACACGTGTCGAACCTAAAAAAAATAAACCGCATTTACTGATTGTTGAAGATGATGCAGAAACGGCTGAAGTGTTGGCTACCGCATTGATGGCGCAAGACTATGATGTCGATTGCGCTATAACCGGTCAGTCGGCATTGGAACATTTGCAATTGCGCGATTACGATTTAATTACACTCGATCTTCAGCTTCCAGATTTGAATGGCATTGCGATAGTGGAACAAATACGCCAACAAGAGTTATGGCAAAACAAGGGAGCAACAAAAATGCCCATCGTCATTATCACTGGCGCAATGGACGACGGAAAAAAACGCCTCCCGGCACAGATCTCCCGCGAGCGCGTTTTTTGGTTACAAAAGCCGCTGGTCAATGGCCAGCTTGAGCATTTAATTTCCCAAGTGTTGGGTCAACCTATGCGAGCCAAAACGGGTACTCCGCAATGAAAGCGCCATTACCTACCCATGAAGATGAACGTCTGGCTCATCTGCACCAATTAAAGATTCTAGATACCGCGCGCGAGCAGAGTTTTGATGCAATCGCGCAGCTTGCGATGAACCTCTGCGAGGTACCTATCGCTGTTGTGTCGCTCGTCGATGTTGATCGCCAGTGGTTCAAGAGTTGCCTCGGTTTAGATGCAACAGAAACGCCGCGTGATGTAGCATTTTGTGCGCATGCTATTTTGCGCCCGGATGATGTACTGGTTGTTGAAGACGCAACCATTGATCCTCGCTTCAGTGATAACGCCCTTGTTGTGGGAGAGCCGAATATTCGTTTTTACGCAGGCGCTCCTCTGGTTACTGAATCGGGCCATGCGCTCGGAACGCTGTGTGTTATCGATTACGTCCCCCGCCAATTAAGCTCAAACCAAATTTCCTCACTTCAGCTACTCGCTGGCCAAGTAATGCAACTGCTCCGGTTCCGCGAGAGCAACATGGCACTGGAGCGCGAGCGGGAAAATTTGGACTTGGTTATTCAAGGTACTAATATCGGTACCTGGCAATGGAATGTACAAACCGGAGAAACCGTTTTTAACGAGCGCTGGGCAGAGATTGTGGGTTATACCCTCGACGAATTAGCGCCGATTTCCATTAATACCTGGCTGGATCTGGCGCACCCGGAGGATCTGAAAAAATCCGGTGAACTTATTGCCCAGCATTTGCGTGGCGAGCTTGCTTTTTACGATTTTAAGTGTCGGATGCGCCATAGAGATGGTCACTGGGTATGGGTACACGATCGCGGTCGAGTATCGCGTCTGGATGATAGCGGAACCCCCCTGTGGATGTCTGGCACCCATGCGGATATCAGTGAACTGCAATCCTCACAAAAAAAGTTGCGCGACAGTGAAGAGCGGTTGCAGAGCATGCTAAGCAATTTCCCTGGCGCAGCCTATCGCTGTGAAAATGACTACCAGTGGACAATGCTCTATCTCAGCGCCGCCGTTGAGCAATTAACTGGGTACAGCGCCAATGACTTTATTCGAACCGATTCACCGCGCAGCTTTACCGATTTGACACATCCCGATGATGTGCCCTGGATCGCCGAACAGGTTCAGGCTGCGCTTGTTGCAAAAGCACCCTTTGAGTTGCTATTTCGCTTGCGACATGCGGACGGACGCTGGTTGTGGGTGCAGGAAGTGGGGCTGGGAATTTATGACGAAATTGGTTATTTAAAATATATCGATGGATTTATTTGGGATGTAACCCAGACAGAGTTAGCAAATAAGGCTGTTCAACTAAACGAACAAAAGCTATCCACACTTTATAATCAGGCGTCTATTGGCATAGCCTTAAATGCGCTTGATGATGGCCGTTACCTGGAGTGCAATCCTGAGCTATGTCGCCTGACCGGCTACACAGAAGCCGAATTAATAGCGACAAGTTATTGGGATTTAACCCCCGTGCAATATCAAGTACTAGAGCACCAGCAGTTGGAGAGTTTGCATGCAAGCGGCCGTTATGGGCCCTATGAAAAAGAATACCGGCATCGCGATGGGCACTTAATTCCGGTGTTGCTTAACGGCGTGTTAATAGAAGGCCCAGACGGCGAACGGAAAATTTGGTCATTTATTCAGGATATCACCGAGCGCAAACGTATCGAGCAGATGAAGAACGAGTTTGTGTCGGCCGTGAGCCACGAACTGCGCACCCCGCTTACCTCTATCTCCGGTTCCCTTGGATTAGTCACGAGTGGCGTATTGGGTCAACTACCTGAGAAGGTGCAAAGCATGCTTGTGATTGCACATAAAAATGCCAAGCGCCTGACCTTGTTAATCAACGATCTACTCGATATGGAAAAAATCCTTGCGGGTAAAATGGAATTCGACATACAGGAGCAGTCGCTGTTATCAATATTGGAAGCGTCGCTCGAAAGTAATAAGGCCTATGCCGATTCCTATGGCATAGCACTAGCCTTGCAAGTAGAAGCGTGCGATTTATATGCGCGGGTTGATGCTCAACGCTTGCAGCAAGTACTGACCAATTTCATTTCTAACGCGGTGAAATTTTCGCCGAGCGAAGGGCAAGTGGAAATTCGCCTGTCGCAGCAGGGTGATCAAGCTTTAATAGCGGTAGTGGACCATGGCCCCGGTATTAGCGAAGAATTTCGCGCGCGCATCTTTCAGAAGTTTTCGCAGGCAGACTCATCTGATTCCCGTCAGCGCGGTGGTACAGGTTTGGGCCTGTCCATCAGTAAGGCTTTCGTGGAGCGCATGCAGGGCCGCATTGGGTTTGAGTCCGTTTTTGGGGAAGGTGCAACCTTCTATGCCGCCTTCCCAATTGTTAATAGCGCTAAGGGTCTTTCCTCCGCTCTCTAACCATCACACAGGTTTGATTTATGACTCAGGAACTAAGCCGTATTTTGTATGTTGAAGATGATCCCGATATCCAAGCTATTGCGATGATGGTGTTGGAGACAATTCATGGATTTTCGATGGAGGCCTGTAGTTCTGGCGCTGAGGCTTTGCAAAAAGCCGTGGCCTTCAAACCTGATCTGGTATTGCTGGATGTGATGATGCCCGGCATGGATGGCCCGGAAACCCTCAAAGGTTTGCGTGCGTTTCCCGAACTGGCGGCCACGCCAGTGGTGTTTATGACGGCGAAAGTGCAGCCGCAAGAGGTGGAGGGTTATCTTAACTTGGGTGCGGTAGGCGTAATTGCCAAACCTTTTGACCCTATGACCTTAGCGCAGGAGCTGCGCGACATTTGGTTGAGACAATAAACGGTGGTCAAAAAAATATTTTTTAACCAATCCCCGACCAAAGCTTATCGAGGTTTTTAAACCCCCAGTCATCGGGCGATTCGCGCCCGATTATTTTTTCTTTGCCTACCAGTTTGGATAAATCCAAAGTCTCTTGAATAATCGGCATTTTTGTTTTAGCCGAGAAAAAAACTTTTACGGTAGGGTTGAGCAGCGAACTTTCATTTTGCTCTACCACAACAGCCAGGCGTCCGCTTTCCAATCGCACCAGCGATCCAGTGGGGTAAATGCCCACCGTTTTTACAAAGGCCTGAAACACCGCTTCATCAAAATGGCCTTTGCTCCACTCAGCCATTTTGCGAATCGAGTCGGCCGGTGCCCAGCCTTTTTTATAGGGTCGATTGGATGTGATCGCATCATAAACATCGCAGACCGCGCCCATTTTTGCGTAGAGACTTATAGTGTCGCCCTTGAGCCCATGGGGGTAGCCAGTGCCATCGACTTTTTCGTGATGATGCAAGCACACGTCCAACACCATCGGGCTGACTTGATAACTCTCGATTAAAATTTTAGCGCCCACCTCGGGGTGGGATTTCACAATCGCAAATTCACCATCGGTGAGTTTGCCGGGTTTATTCAGCACCTTCATAGGAATGCCGACTTTGCCGATGTCGTGTAACAGTCCTGCAAACCCGGCTTCGCGCACCCTATCTTCGTCAAGATTTAATTGTCGGGCGAGCGCGATCATCAGTGCGCACACAGCGACGGAGTGCATATAGGTATATTCGTCGGCAGTTTTCAGCCGTGCAAGGCTGATCAAGGCGTGGGGTTGGCGCAGCACGGAATCGGAAATATCTTCCACTAACGCGCGCGCCTGCTCGATCTTAATGGCCTTGCCCATGCGCGCATCGCTAAACATTTCAATCACCGCTTCTTTGGCTTTTGCGCAAAGTTTGGCGGCGGTTTGTATCTCATCCTCAAGTGATACCTTTTCGCTGTGCTGTGTCTTTTCGGCTTCCAACAATACGGCTTCAGTTTCGCGCGCAACTTCTTCTTCGGTTTTGCCGGGAACTGCCGCGTCTATATCGGCGCCTTGGGTTACATCGATCCAGAGTTCTTTGATGCCACTGGCCAAAATAGCCTGCATGTCTTTTTCATCAGTCAGTAAAAATTTTGTTTTCCAGAATGGATGCTCCATCCATGAACCGCAAAATTCACAAATGAACATGCCGAGTTGGATGTCTTTGACTGCAATTCGTTTCAGCATGAAATTCCAGGTGGTGGGCGGCAGCAGATTGTGGGCAGACTTGCTTTGCTGAGTATAGACAGGGTTTTTTTCCCGGGCAGAGCTAAGCAGTAATAAATTTTTATCCTGTTTTAACCGAGCGTTTTCATTGTTCCAGTTGATTGGCTAAACCGTGAGTTCAGGCCTACTATTCAGACTGACCTTTGGAAAATCCCGGCAGCGCAAGTTCCGAAAAGTCTTGCGCAAACGATAGCACTGTCTCACCTGTCCTTCAGGCATCAATTACTCATGGATAAAAATGCTGAAATCGCGCTAAAACTTCAGGCTCTGCGCGACGATTATGCAGCGCGCTTACCCAATGAGATCGAGTCTTTGCGAGATCTGGCCAGCAACTTGTCCGAGCCCGGATTACAGCGCGACGCACTCGATCAGCTAAGCCAAAAACTGCATAAATTGGCAGGCTCGGCGGGCAGCTTTGGTTTCCCCGACCTGGGTAAACAGGCTAAAAAGCTGGAGCTACAAGCACAGGCATGGCTCGCGGAAGCTCGGTTGGATATCGGTATGCTGCGAGTCTTCGCTGTCGCAATCGCTACCCTCAATGGACAGATACAGGGCGATAATGCAAAAACAATTCCCTTGGTGTCGCAGAGCGCCCCACTCAAAACCAATACCCTGATCTATGTGTTGGAGGACGACCCGGATGTCGCCGCCGAAGTTTGCATGACGTTGCGTCACTTTGGCCATCAGGTAGAGCACTTTGCCACTATCGCCGCCGCCGAAGTAGAGGTTTTGCGTCGCCCGCCCGATTTCATGATCTGCGATATTATGTTTACTGAGGAGGGGCGCGAGACACCAGAGGCAGTGGCGAGGTTGCAGCAGCATCTACCCGCTCCAATTCCGGTGATTTTTGTTTCCACCCGCACCGATTTTGACGCCTATCATGCAGCGGTGCGCGCTGGTGCCGTCGGGTACTTTCTTAAACCTCTGGACATCATCCGTCTGGTGGAATGTTTTGAATACTATCTGGATCGCCATCGCAGTGCACCCTATCGGGTGTTGATTATCGATGACGACCTAGCGCTGGCCGAGCACTACAAACTAGTACTTAATTCGGCGGATATCCGCGCCGAGGTCAGTAACAATCCGCGCGAAATTTTTGAGAAACTACAGGATTTCCACCCTGAACTTATTTTGCTCGACATCAATATGCCCGGCTGCAATGGCACCGAATTGGCGCAAGTCATCCGCCTCAATCAGGATTGGTTGCGCGTACCCATTACCTATCTCTCGTCGGAACAAGACGTGGAAAAGCGGGCCGTGGCAATGGGGCGCGCGGGCGATGACTTTTTAAGTAAACCGCTGGGAGATCGCGAACTGATCACCGCTGTGTCAGTGCGCGCAGCGCGCAGTCGCCAACTGAGCGATGCCTTGGATCGCGATAGCCTGACCGGGCTGTTGAAGCATTCGCGCATCAAAGAACAGGTAGATGCGGAGTTGAGCCGCGCAGTGCGTGCCGGTGAAAATTTAAGTGTGGTGATGCTGGATCTTGATCACTTTAAACAGGTCAACGATACCTACGGACACCCTGCGGGCGACAAGGTGATTAAGGCGATCGCGCATCTCTTGCGCCAGCGCTTGCGCAAAACCGATGCGGTGGGGCGTTATGGTGGCGAGGAGTTTGTTGCAGTGCTGCCTCGCTGCAGTCGCGAAGAAGCGCTGGTCTTGATGGAAGATGTTCGCCAACGGCTGCGCGATATAACGTTCAACGCCGATAAAGGCAGTTTTAACGTCACGCTGAGTGCGGGTATTGCCGGTTATAGGTCGGGTGTGGAGCGCGCTGAACAATTGCTGCAGGAGGCTGACGCGGCGCTCTACCGCGCCAAGGCTGAGGGGCGCAACCGTGTTTGCCTGAGCCATTAATTCCCAAGAAAATTTTTTTCCCTGAAACAACAACGCCCGGCATAACCGGGCGTTGTTGTTTCGTCGCAATCTGCGAGATTATTCGAGATCTTCCGGATCCGGCACTTTCGGTAGCGTGCTGTCTTCCGTAGGAACCGGCACATCGCGATTCATATCATCCAGATACTTTTCTGACTTCTCCCCACTCATCGGTGCTTTACCAGGCAGATAATCGCCTTCAGTTCTTACAAGCTTGTCATTCTCAAAATACACGCGGTAAAGATACTGGGTGATCTCACCCTGTGACCCGCGACGTACACTATAGGGGTAATCCCATCGGTCATCGTTGAAGGTATCGGGCAATAAGGTATTGCCGAGCACAAAGCGCACTTGCCGTTTGGACATGCCCAGTTTCAATTGCTCCACCATCTCTTGCGTGATGATGTGACCCTGTTGGATACCGACTTTGTAAACACCGGGAAAGCGGAAGCTGGAGCAAGCGGTGAGGCTGGAGACTAAGACCACGGCCAGGAAAACACGGCTGGCTAATTTCATACAAGGGCTTCCACTAACGAAAATGAACGCGGATAATACCCAACCACAGGAACACTGAGAAGGGTTTGGGGGAAATAATGGCAGACGGTAACCACGAACTGCGCAAAGCGGGTCTTAAAGTGACTCTGCCACGTGTAAAAATTTTGCAAATGCTCGAATCCTCTGAAAAGCATCACATGAGCGCGGAAGATGTGTACAAGGCGCTGATAGAACAGGGTGATGATGTAGGTTTGGCGACGGTATATCGGGTGTTAACCCAATTTGAAACCGCCGGTTTGGTAGTGAGACACAATTTCGATGGCGGTCACTCCGTATTTGAAGTGGCGCGCGGTGAACATCATGATCACATGGTGGATATAGATACCGGCACCATCATTGAGTTCCATAATGATGAAATCGAATCCTTGCAAAAGCGTATCGTTGCGGAGTATGGTTTCGAACTGACTGATCACAGTTTAGTGTTGTATGTTAGAAAGAAACGTTAGTGCGAGAAAAGTGGGTGTTTTAGGTAACGATTTTTTAAGTGATAGTGTTTCATGTAAAGATGTAAGTGCTAGATGCGGTAAACGTTAGTGCTTTATGAAAGAAAACGTTGATTTGTTTTACCCGCTTGAGGGCGCGATTTATCGCGCCCTTTTTATTTTCCGTGCTTGCCCGCTCAGCAATTCGCTATAGCGCCAGCATTTCCCGCGCATGGGCCAGTGATTGATCCGTAATTTTCAGGCCACCCAGCATGCGGGCAATCTCCTCTACTTTGCTTTCGCCTGATAACTCTACCAACGTTGATTCTGCACTTTTTTTGCTGGCAGTCTTTACTACCTGCAAATGCTGATGGCCTTTACTTGCCACCTGCGCCAAGTGGGTTACACAGATGACTTGCCCGCGTTCGCCCAACTGCCGCAGTAATTGACCGACCACATCACCCGTTGCGCCACCAATCCCCACATCAACCTCATCGAATACCAGTGTTGGTGTGGCCGAAGTTTTGGCGGTGATGACCTGAATCGCCAGACTGATACGAGACAACTCGCCACCCGAGGCGATTTTGGCCAGCGGACGCGGCGCTTGACCGGGGTTGGTGCTGATTAAAAACTCTACATCTTCCAAGCCAGTTGGGCCGGGTTTATCGATGAGTGGAAGCAGGCTAACGCTGAAGTTGGCGTTGGTCATTGCCAATAATTTGAGTTGTTCATTCACTTGTTTGGCGAGGTTGGTGCCTGCCTTGCTGCGTTTGGCCGACAACTGCTCCGCCAGCTGGCGATAGGCTTTTTCGGCCTGCGCAACCTGCTGCGCAAGTTGGTCGAGTTTGCCATCACCACTTTGCAACTGTTCCAATTCAGCGCTGAGCTTTTCAATAAATGCCGGTAGCTCTTCCGGTTGGATACGGTGTTTGCGCGCGATGTCGTATATCGCTGACAGTCGATCTTCCACGACGGCGAGGCGCGCCGGATCCAAATTAAAACTGTCGATATGGCGATCAATTTCGTGCTGCGCTTCTTCGACCTGAATTTGTGCGCTATTCAATAATTCTTCTGCGGTTTGCAGTGCCGCTGACTTCTCCGGCAAATTGCGCAGTATGTGCAGGGCGCGATGCAGGTTCACACTCAGCCCCTGCTCGTCATCGCCGCAAAACGCGGCCAGTTGTTGGCTGCCATGGAGTATTTCTTCGGCGTTAGCGAGGCTGCGCTGCTCGGCTTCCAATTTAACCTGTTCTCCTGGCTGTAAGCCCAACTGCTCCAGTTCGTTAAATTGATAGCTCAGTAACTGGAAGCGCGCACTTACATCGGCCGCGTTATCGCGCAGGTGGATAAAGTGTTCGAGCCGGCTTTGCCACTCGCGGAAGGCGAGGCGCACTTGTTTGGCTAGGTCGGTTTGACCCGCAAACTCATCAATTAAGCGGCGATGGGTGTCCTTTATCAGCAGCGATTGGTGCTCATGTTGGCTGTGAATATCAATCAGCATCTCGCCCAGGATACGTAACTGCTGCAGGGTGACCGGCTGGCCATTGATATAGGATTTGGATTTGCCCTCATTATTGATCAGGCGGCGCAACAGGCATTCCTGGGGGCTGTCTTGCTGCTGCAAATCCATATTAAGCAGCCACTCTTGGGCACTGGGGATGGCGCTGGTGTCAAAGGTGGCGGTGATGTCGGCGCGGGTCGCGCCCGTGCGCACGCGCTCCGCTTCGGCCCGGTCGCCCAGTGTGAGTGCCAATGCATCCAACACAATGGATTTGCCCGCGCCTGTTTCACCGGTAATCACTGTCATACCCGGTTTGATATCCAGATCGAGCCGGTCTACCAAAGTGAAATTTTGAATATTCAGGTGAGTGAGCATGGGCGCCTCGCGAGGGTTGCAGCAGTGGAATAGCCAGACACTTGGGTTAATAGTTGTCTGGCTATTTATACAGTATGTGCTGTCCGGGTGGCAAGTGACGCCCTGTCAGGAAAAACGCATTACAAGCGAAAACCTTCAAGGCGGCGGCTGAGTTCATCAGACGCATCGCGAATTTGCTGTGATGCTACCAGCGTACCGCGCGCAGCATCTTTGGTGCCCAGCGATGACTGTTCGACGTGACTCACGTACTCCAGAATCAAGCTGCTCGCCTGCACATGCTCGATTAACGAATTGCCGATATGCGCGACCATTTTGGCAACTTCGTCGGTCTCTTTGCGCACGCTCTCCACAATGTCACCGCCCTGACGGGTTTGGCCGATGCCTTCTTTTAACTGCGTCACCATGTCATCCATATTTTGTTTGGCGATACGGCTGGAGTTTTGTACGGCGGTAATTGTTTCGCTGATTTCGCTGGTTGCCTTGGTGGTGCGCTGGGCGAGTTGGCGCACTTCGTCGGCTACTACCGCAAAGCCGCGCCCTTGTTCGCCTGCCCGCGCTGCCTCGATCGCCGCGTTTAGGGCTAACAAATTGGTTTGGTTAGCGACTTCGCTAATCACCGAGATAACGGCAGAAATACTGTTAATTCTGCCCGCCAAGTCATCAATACTGCTTTGGGTTTGGGTCACACTGTTATCAATCTCCACGAAGCTTTTGACCGCGCTGGAGATGAGCTTTTGCCCTTGGGTGGCAGTCTTGGAGGCATGATCTGTCTGATTGGTGGCGATTTTAGCCTGCTGCATCGCATCCTTGGTCTGCATATTAAATTCTTCGGCAGAGGAGGCGATCTTGATGGTATTGATACTTTGGTCTTCCGCCATAGCGGTACTGGTTTCAGCTTTGTGAACAATGTCATCGCTGATGGAATGCAGGCGCGCGACCATTTGCGAAATACTGCCGATCACCTCGCGCAACGCATGGCGCATACGCACGACCGATCCATAAATACTATCTTCCGGTGCCTGACGCACATTGCGTTCGGTCAGGTCGCCGCCCGCCACCGCTCGTACCAACGTTAATACTTCTTTCAGCTCTGCGCCTAAACCGCGATCCAATTTGCGTGCGAACATCACCACCGGCACGACTATGATTAACATCACCGACAAACACACGGTCAGTTGCCATTTGGCGGTTTCCCAGAAGCGAGCATTCACCTCGTTAAAGCCAATGCCCGTTCCCACTACCCATTTCCAGCGCGGCGAAAGTTTGGCGATGGAGAGTTTGTCTTCAATCGAGCCGTCGGCTTGTTTTTGCGTCCAATTGTAACGGGCGGTCTGCCCCTGCGCCTTATCAACGGCTTTCTGGAGAATCTCGCCCACGCTGCGGCCATTGCCATCTTTAAATTCGTGGAAGCTGGTACCGTGAATCTGTGGGTCGAGCGGCGCCGCAACAAAGTTCAGCTTCTCATCGGCGACGTAAACGTATTCTGATTTGTGATAAATGTTGTTGCGCAACAAGGTAGTAGCAATTTTTTTGGCGGTTTCGTCGTCCAGTTCGCCGTGCGCTGCCATCTGCTCCATCTGAATGACAGTGGCATAAGTGCTGTTGAGCAATTGCTCTACCCGGGCAGCGTTATCCTGATTGCTGGAATAGCGAACAGTGAACAGGCCAATCAGCATTATTCCCAATAAGCCGATAAGGATTTGAGCGGATACTATCCAGATTTTGATGCGGAGTGACATTGTGCCCCCTGGGAGCGGCTAAGTTATGAACAATCGAAATAGGACATTAGGCGCAAGAGACAACGTTGTCAAATAGTTTTTAAATGCATAAGTGCGACTTTCTGAACCAACTGGTTATTAGGGTTTGGATTCACCTTTTTGGCTTATAAATCATCATTGATAGGTCTCAGTTGTGCATCCTTTTAGGGCAAATTAAAGCGAATGGTTGACCGATGCGGCTGGTACAGAAACGTCGATTGGAACTTGGTCGATAATTTATTTCTGCTGGTCAATCGGCCTCGTGTGCTCACTGTTGTGGCTCGGCGGGGAAAAACATTGGCGACCAAAACTTGAATCCCCCCGCTTGGGCCCCATATAGGCCCCACAGTAATTCAAGCGGAGCAGTGTCAATCCTGATATCCGCCCAACCTGCGATTGGAGAAACCAGTGTCAACCCAAGACTATAGCGATATTCAAAACAACGCCGAGCCGCTCAATCCTACTGAAGAGATGGCTGAGCAGGCGCAATCTTCCAATGAGCCGAGCATTGAAACTCTGCAGACGCAGTTGACAGCGTTGGCGACGGCTTACGAATCCGCCAAAGAACAATCCTTGCGCTCACAGGCCGAGGCACAAAATGCCCGCCGCCGCGCTGAGCAGGATGTTGAAAAGGCACACAAGTTCGGTTTGGAAAAGATCGTCAACGATTTGCTGCCAGTAGTAGATAATCTGGAGCGTTCGCTCGCTGCGATCGATAGTGGCAATGAAGCCTTTGCTGCGGTTGTGGAAGGCATTCAGCTAACCCACAAATCCTTTGTCGATGCGCTGGCTCGTCACCAAGTGATTGCCGTCAGCCCTGAGGGCGAGCCCTTTGATCCGAATTTACATCAAGCAGTTTCAGCGGTACCCAACCCCGATGTAGAGCCCAACACTGTACTCACCTGTTTCCAAAAAGGTTATACCTTGCATGGCCGCCTGGTTCGCCCGGCGATGGTAGTGGTATCCAAAGCGCTCTGATTCTCGTGAGAGGCAACAAAAGGGCGCCCCGGAAACCAATACGAATGTGAGGATTTTTTGTGCGCTGGACTTGAATTAATTTCACCTGCGCCAATATAGAAAACAACTGCCGATAGCGGCAAGACACCAACAAATCGGTGCACGTTATTAACGTAATGGCACTCAGTAACAAATAGCAATTTCTAGGAGCAACACCATGGGCAAAATTATCGGCATCGACTTGGGTACCACCAACTCTTGCGTATCTGTATTGGAAGGCGGCAAACCTAAAGTGAT
>CAZCJR010000079.1:0-21821 GCA_964499225.1 uncultured Cellvibrionaceae bacterium
GCAAAAGGTTTCCAAAAAACCGCAACGTAAATTCTGCCGTTTATAGCAACGTTATGAAGGCATATGAATAAGCATCTAATCATTCTGTTGTTATTGTTTTTTCTAAATGCGTGCTCTGCTAGCACTCCTGTAAATGTTGTAAATTCTAAACCAAAAAATTGCACATTTATAACAACTGTTTCAGTCCCACAGTGTTCGGCGGGCTTACTGGCGCATGCTGAAACAACCGAAGACTCTTTGAAGGTGCTGAAAAGTGAGGCCGCGAAATCTGGAGGAAATACAATGGAATGCTGCGCTGTAGAGAAGGAGGAAACAGTTATTTCGGGAGTAAATCCTGAGTCAGGTCATGTTACTTGTGTAGGCGTTGTCCAACATTCAGCTAATGTGTATAAATGTAAAAACTAGTCATAACAAGCGACTGTGGTAAAAAATCAATACCTGCAACGCAAATTTAGTTCGCCTGCCACTCGCAATTATCGCGCACCATGGCATTTAAAATCGTCACCATTTTTCGCATGCAGGCAGTAAGTGCAACTTTCTTGTGCTTACCCTGCTCGACAAGCTTCTTGTAAAATTTCTTCATGATCGGGTTGCACTGAATTGCACTCAGCATCGCCATGTATAACACCGTGCGAATGGGTGCGCGACCGCCTTTGATTCTACGTCGGCCCTTCATAATGCCGCTGTCGCGATTGTATGGCGCGAGACCACAGAGCGCAGCAAACTTACGTGGAGACAGATGCCCTAGCTCAGGCAGTTCTCCTAATAGCGTAAACGTAACGCCATCACCGACACCGGGCACTGATCTCAGAATTTCATAAGTGCGCTGCCATTCAGTGACTTCGCTCACCGCTTTTGCGAGCAATTTGTTAATTAATGAGTTTGGAAAATCGCTTGGTAGAGGCTGATTTTCTTTTTAATGGCATCGGTTTCTTCGACGGTTGGATTGTTCGGATCGGTTGCTCTGGGCATTGGTCCTAATTTCATGATTGCCCCAGCAAGTAAGAAGCGCGCTTTGGTTGTGGTGAGATTATTTCCCTCAATAAATAGATTATTCGGATTGACTCTTACCAGACCCGTAGCATCACCCCGTGCTGTTTTAACCACGGGTAAACCATTTAGCACGGCTTTTTCCAGAGCGCGATCTTGCGACGCTGACATGCTGGAATAGGGCGCCGTTCCCTCGCCAACCAATCCGGCGAGTGGGTAGGTTAACAATTGGTTGATGTTAGCGATAATACCTTTTTCATTGCTTGGGTTTGGACCGCCATCGTCATCAAACCATGTGTCGCCTTTTAGTAACGACACTTTGGGAATTGCGCTGGGCAAAAGCTCGCCTTGTTTTGATAGTTACTGAAATAGTTTCAAATTTTCCGTTGCGCTTAATTTGTCCATTGATCGTTTCGGGTAGTTGACTGAGGCGTACTTCGGATTTCCAGGTGTGCTTACGGGTTGGTATGTTGGTTAAGTACGCACCTGCAGTCATTGAACCAAAAATGCCGCCGTAGCCACCGGTGGCGAGGTAGCCGCCGGGGTGGGCGTCATCGGGGCTTATTTCACCGCGGCCGTGATGGGCGGAGTTGGCGGTAATGGGTAACGTTGTGTCTACCATCAAGCTGAGCCAGTAGCTGGTATTTTCAATAGACGGGCTGCCTTCCAACCAGACAGCGCCTGCATATTTGCCTGAGTTCAAGGCTTGCTGCACAAAGTTTACCGAGGTTGCCATTTTTGAGCGGCCTTGTGCCGCAGGGTAAGGCCCGTAAGTAAAGAAATCTTCGCCGAGTTTTTCTGGCGGTATATCTCCGTCACCTACATCGGTGCGTTTAGATTTTGGTAGTCCTTTGGTATAGCCTCCTGCAGGAACGGCGCGATAGAAATCGTAGTCTGCTTTGCCGTAAATTCCGCCACCATTGCGTTCTATTGCTTCAAACGACGTGAATTGAGACCTTGGGTTTTGTTACCTGTCCAGAATAAACAGACGCCGTCGCCTCAGTTTCACCCTACCAGCCTGCCGCTTTCATTTGGCTCACTGGCGCTTGACTGGTGCTGTTAACAGGTGCTAATAATGGCACCTGTTAACTGAGGTGATCCCATGCAAACTAAATTCTCTGAAGATGTAATCCCCCTTTCTGACCTCAAGGTCAATCCCGGCAAGATAATCAACCAAACCAAAGAAACGCACAGGCCGATTTTACTGACCAGCCGTGGTCGTGGAGTGGCTGTAGTTCAGGATCTTGATGAGTATGAAAAAGATCAAGAAGAACTCGCTTTTGTAAAGGCAATTGCAAAAGGTTTAATGGACATCAAGGAAGGCAACACCATGACGCTTGCCGAGGCTAAAAAACGTTTGGGCATTAAATAATGAAGATCAAGATTTCTGATTCAGCATTTAATGATCTGCAAGATATGATTGATTACTACACCGCTCAGGGTGTTATTGATGTTGGGTTGAACTTTGCCAACAATATTATTCAACAAATTCAATTATTAGCTGACCACCCAGATGCAGGCGGAATAGTTCCTGAATTCAATCAACCCCACCTAAGAGAATTAATTCACTCACCATTTCGTGTGGTCTATCTACGCGAACAACATTTAATTACGGTTATTCGCTTTTGGCGAAGCGAACGTTTGCTAATGTTACCTGAATGAAGATTAGTGGCCCTTATAGAGTAATTTTTAAATGCAAAAACCCGGTCTTGTGAACCGGGTTTTTTTATCCCAAAACATTAATCTTTGGTCAACTGATCGCTCGCCAGTGCGGGCGTCGTTACCGGTAGGGTAACGGCTTTGGTGGCTTGCTCGTAATCATACGCAAAGGCTAATAATCGCCCTTCGCTAAAGGCGCGCCCCATCAGTGAGAAGGTGACGGGTAGGCCGAGCTTGCTCATGCCCGCAGGCACGACCAGATCCGGGAAGCCGGTGATGTTAGCGATGTTGAGGGGTGAATTTCCGCCTTCGCCGCGCGCGGGAACTTCATCGGGTAACTTAACCAGCGCTATAGGTGTAGGTGATGTTGGGTACAGCAAAGCGGCGAGTTTGTAATTGGTGAACAAACCCTCCATTGCGGCGTGAATATAGTCCATGCCTTGATGGGTGGCGGCGATGTACACCGGGTCATCTAATTCCAGTGATGTTTCGGCCTGGTATTTCAAGCCCAACGCTTTTCCGGGCGAGCGATAT
Source organism: uncultured Cellvibrionaceae bacterium (assembly GCA_964499225.1). GTDB lineage: Bacteria > Pseudomonadota > Gammaproteobacteria > Pseudomonadales > Cellvibrionaceae > Cellvibrio. Next base: position 3,184 of record CAZCJR010000079.1, read on the forward strand.
TTGGTTTTAGGGTTGTTAGCCAGCGCGGCCAAATCGTAAATCGTTTTGGGGTACTTGGCATCGGTGGTCGCCAGATAGTCCCCAATTTGTGATTTGAATTCCGCCGAGCGAATGGTGTTGTAAAGAGGGCCGCGTGCGGCGAGCACCGGCGGTGGAATGCGTACGTCATCCACGATTATCGCGCCCAGTGAGCGCAGCTTGGCGATGGCTTTTTCAAGCACCGCATCTATGTCTTTATCCTGCCCGAAAAAATCCCTTGCGATGCCAATGCGTGCGCCTTTGAGACTACCGGTTTTTAAAAAGGTCGTGTAATCGGTAGGTACACGGCCAGCGCTTTTGAGGGTGCTGTCGTCATCGGGATCTATACCGACCAAGACGTTGAGCGCCATCGCCAGATCATAAGTATTGCGCGCAAGCGGGCCGACGGTATCAAAGCTCAGTGCGAGCGGCACTACGCCGTCGCGGGAGACTAAACCGTGCGTAGTCTTTAGCCCGAAGGTGCCATTGGCAGAGGCGGGGCCGCGCACTGAAGCAGCGGTGTCAGTGCCTAAACCAAATTGGGCAAAAACAGCTGCAATTGCCGCGCCTGTGCCGCCGGATGAACCGCTGGGGCCGCGTGTCAAATCATGGGGGTTCAGTGTCTGTCCGCCCTGAGTGGAAAAACCATTGGGAACCCGACCGTTTTTGATTACCTCGGGGTCGGTAGCCCCCGAGACCGAACCGCCGCCGCCAGCCCATTCCGATAGGTTGACCTTGGCAATAATAATCGCTCCGGCGTCACGCAGTTTCTTCACCACAAAGGCATCATCCGGTGGAATAGAGCCATCGAGCAGCTGTGAACCGGCTGTGGTGGGCATGTCGATGGTGTCGTAGTTGTCTTTCAATACGATCGGAATGCCGTGCAATGGGCCACGGATGTTGCCCGCCGCGCGCTCGGTATCCAGTGCCTTGGCTTCCGCAAGCGCCTTGGGGTTTATATAAATCACACTGTTAATTTTGGGGCCTTTTTGGTCGTATGCGGCAATGCGGGCGAGGTAGGCCGCCGTGAGCGTTTCGGCGCTTAGTGAACCCTCGGTAAAGGCCGTGTTGAGCTCGGCAATAGTGGCTTTAGTGAGATCCAGAGCAGTGGCCGTGAGCGGGTTCAGGCTGCTAATGCACAGGGTAATGGCAAGGGCAAGTTTACGAATACGCATAGTGTCGTCGCTGTTATCGAGGGGTATTGGAAAGCCGGGGCTTGAGTGCTCCGGCTAGTGGTCTGCTGGTTGCCTAGTCGCCAAGTGAGTCGCTTGGCAGTTTGGGTGTGCTGGGCGGGGCTACCAGGGCTTTGGTAGCCTGTTCGAAATCGAAGCCGTACCCGAGCAATTTGCCTTCGCTCCAGGCCGGCCCAAAAAATGAAAGGGTGACGGGTAAACCTTCTGTGGTCATGCCGGAGGGCACAATTAAATCCGGATAGCCGGTGAAGTTGGCCATGGCGGAGGCCGAGGTTGGCCAACCCATGCCGTCCGGGGGATTAATTAACAGGGCCGTTCTGGGCATAGTGGGATACACCAGCGCGTCGAGCCGATGCTTGCTCAGCATTGCATCTACACTGGCGCGCACCGCTGGTAGCAGGGCATTTTTAATGGCGAGGTATTCGGGGTCATCCAGCGCAAGCGAAATACCGGGCGAACTGACCCAGGCTAAACCTGCCGCTTTGCCGGGGCTGCGATACTTGGTTGCAGGGTCATTGGAAAGACGCACCACATCGTCAAAGGATTTGGGGTAGCCCTTGGAGGTGGTTTTTAAATAGGTGGTGAGGTCGGCTTTAAATTCAGCGCGCACCACAGTGTTGTAAATGTAAGCGCGGCTCTCGCGTACATAGTCGGGAATGACCACCGGGTCGATAATCGTCGCCCCGAGTTTGCGCAAAGTGGCGATGTTTTCAGCAAAGATCTTATCCACTTCCGGGTCTTGCCCGAGGTAATCCCGATTCACACCGATACGCGCACCTTTAAGAGAGCCACGTTTCAGGAACGGGGTGTAATCCTGTTGGAAATTTCCAGCGCTCGCCGCCGTAGCCGGGTCGGCTTTATCTACGCCCGTCATCACACCCAGAGCGACGGCCACATCGTAGACCGTGCGCGCCATGGGGCCTGCGGTGTCGAACGATAATCCGAGCGGAATGATCCCATCGCGGCTCATTAACCCACGGGTGGGTTTTAACCCGGCAATCCCGTTATGCGACGAGGGGCCGCGTATGGATCCGCCGGTATCCGATCCCAAACCAAACTGGCCAAAACCGGCGGCGATACTGGCACCGGTTCCGCCAGACGAGCCTGAGGGGCTGTACTCAAGGCCATGTGGGTTGCGCGTCTGACCTCCGGCGGAACTAAAGCCGCCCGGAATAAAACCTGCCTTTACGATGTCTGGTGGCGCTCCACCGGCTGAGCCACCCGATCCTGCCCACTCCGAGAGGTTGGCCTTAGCGATAATAATCGCGCCCGCATCGCGCAATTTTTTGGTGATGAAGGCATCGTCCGGCGCAATAGAGCCTTCCAGCAATTGCGAGCCTCCGGTGGTAGGCAAATCGTAGGTGTCGATGTTGTCCTTGAGGATCACCGGGATACCGTGCAGCGGCCCGCGAATTTTCCCGGCGGCACGTTCCGCATCCATCGCACGAGCCTCGGTCAGTGCTTTTTCGTTGAGCGTAATCAGTGAATCCAGTGTGGGACCCTGCTGATCATAAGCGGCGATGCGCGCGAGGTAAGCGGACGTTAGTTTTTCTGATGTCAGCGAACCTTTTTTAAATGCCGCATTGATATCGGCAATGGTTGCGGTTTGTAAATCGAGCGCAAACGCAAAGTTGCTAGTGCCGGTTATCAATGCGCAGGCAAGTGCCAGAGTTTTAAGGGGTCTGATCATAGGGAATTCCTTCGGAGGGCGTCACATGACTTCCGTTTAGACGGGCTGGCGTCTCTGACCCCTACTGCTGCTGACCGATAAGGCTGAACCAAGTGAAATGGGCGGTCTTGGTAGGGGCGTGTAGGTTGATCGCGTCTCCCTAAAGTTGACCATTATTTGTCCAGTTTTCCCTGTCGCTGCCGGAGATCACACTATGACCAGTCTGAAAGTTCAGCTACCAGGCTCCACGTTTACAGGCTCCACGTTTAGTTATGCGGTAAAGGTTCGTTATTCGGTGCGGGTGTTAGCCGCGTCTACGGTTATGACTTCGAGCAGGCCACCAAGGCAATCAAATTGCCGAAATATACACCCGGGTTGCCAACGGATTTGATTACTTATTAATCCACGTTTTTCACGCCTGTTTGAGAGGTAATTCGCATTAAGGACCGGGTCGAGCCCTCTTGGTAAATGTCGCGATAGATTGCGGCGATTAGATTAAATGGGGCTCAGCTTGGCGGGCTGGTTAGTTATCACCGCCGCCTCGTTGCATTTTTGCCCCTATTTTGTCCTGTCGTAAAACCTCTTAAAAACTAATCGTTTCACCTGCCAATGCGGGTGTACTAGCCGGTACACGACGATTATTAGTGGCAGCCTCAAACCCACTGGCGAGCTTGATAAGAGTCGGCTCGCTCCAGGGGCGCCCGAGAATTTCCAAGCCGACGGGAAGGCCTTCCGGCGTAAAACCCATGGGAACGACGAAAGCGGGCAGGCCGGTAATCGGGCTTAGCTGATTGGGAGTGTATTTGCGCTCTGGATCGTTGCGCGACCCGATTTTCAGCGGGCCAGAAAGTTTGTGTGGGTAAATTAAGGCATCCAGCTGATAGCGATCCATCAGCGCAATCACCATTTCGCGCAGCTTGGCTTTACCTTCCAAGGTGGCGCGATAGCCGGGGTCGCGGTTGAGATCGATTGGATTTTTCACCGCCTCTATATCGGCTGGCCGGGTAGGTACGCCTTTGTGATTCAAGAGTAGCTCGGCAGCGTTTTTGAAGGGGTAGCTGGGCGCCTGTTGCGCTAAATAAGCATCAATCGCCGCAATCCGCTCGTAGCGACTAGGAAAACTATTCACTTCCAGATAATTCACCAGGTTTATACCCAAGGCCACTGGCTCGAAGACTTTGGCACCTTTCTCGCTGAACACCTTGATGGCGTTTTTCGCAAGCTCCAGGGCTGCCGGGTCAACTGGCGCAAAATCCCAAGCTTCTTTGAGCACACCAACACGGGCGCCACTCAGGCCGTCTTTTTGAATAAAACTGACGTAGGGTTGCATGGGCATCTTGCCGAGACTGTTTGCGGTCCACAGATCGGCGCTGTCAAAACCCGCGATTATGTCCAGCGTCACCGCCAGGTCATAGACGCTATGCGCCATAGGGCCACCGCGCTCACCGGTAATGTAACTCCACATTTGTCCCTTCCGGCTAATCAACCCCGAGGTGGTAGCCAATCCGAACAGGTTGCTATCGCTGGTGGGGGTGCGGATGGAAAACCCTGTCTCACTGCCAAGGCCCAGAGTGGCAAAATGTGCTGCCAATCCAGCACCGGTACCCGAACTCGACCAGCCCGGTGTGCGATCCAGTGCGAATGGGTTTAAGGTCGATCCGCCCAAGGTGCTGCTGGCCATCACATCAGGCTGCGCATACCAATCACTTTGGTTGACCTTGACCAGAATTATGGCGCCAGCATCGCGCAACCGCTTGACGATGGTCGAGTCCTGCGCTGGAATCACCCCTTTTAGCGGTAAATAACCACCCGTGGTGGGCATGTCATTAGTATCAAACACATCTTTTACGACAAACGGAATACCGTGCAGCGGTGAGCGTGGCCCCTTCTCTTTGCGCTCTTTATCCAAAGCCCGTGCGGTTTCAATTGCCTTAGCGTTGATTGCGAGTACAGCATTAATTTTCGGGCCTTTCTTGTCGTAGGCCTCAATTCGGGCGAGATACATTTTCACCAGACTTTCTGATGTCAGCGTGCCTTTGTCAAACGCCGCATTCAGATCGGCGACACTGGCTTGGGTAAGCTCCAGGGTTTCGGCATGTGCCGTGACCACCAGCAGCGAAGAAGCGACCGCGAGACAGAGACTCATCCCGTAAATAATCTGCATGGGCTTAATGGCTGACAAACTGAGCGCAAGACTGTGATTGATCTGCATGGAGTAACCTCATTGATTGGGGGATTCGAACCGGCTTTTGATTATTGGATAGACGCGCCGGGGAGGGTTAGCCCCACCAACACACCTGAGACAGAGCGGTCGCTTCGGGTAAATACTTGGATTGCAGGTGGGGGATGAAACCGGGTATCCGTCTGCTATAAATGGCAACACGAACGCATAGACTGAGGAGTAGACCGTGACGAGACTGATTGCCAATGGCAAAACCTACGAGCTCAAGGATCTCGACCCCGCAACGCCTTTGCTCTGGGTCCTGCGCGATAGTTTGGGGTTACTGGGCACCAAATTTGGCTGCGGGATTGGCCAGTGTGGTGCCTGTACTGTGCACGTAAACGATGCCCCGGTGCGTTCATGCCTATTGCCCTTGTCCGCCGTGGCTGATCAGAAAATAACGACGATCGAGGGCCTTGCAGCGCCCGATGGCCAATTGCACCCCTTGCAACAGGCGTGGATAGACCATGATGTGCCCCAATGTGGCTATTGCCAGGCGGGTCAACTCATGAGCGCCGCCGCCTTGCTCAAGCAGAAAAAGAAGCCTTCCGATACCGATATTGAGAGCGCCATGAGTGGCAATATCTGCCGTTGTGGAACCTATCTGCGCATACGGGCTGCGATTCATTCCGCCGCTGGAACAGGTTCGGGTCCCAAGATCGTCGCTTTTGCTGGTGAATCGCCCGCGTGCGATCCACCCCAGAGCCTGACCACAAACGATTCAGTCATTATTGCATCCGAGGCCTAAACCATGAATAAACTCCTGGCGAATGCCGCGCGCGACGATGCCGAAATTCAAGCGTTAATGAGTGGCGTGCTGGGTGAACCATCGCCCGTCTCGCGCCGGCAGTTTCTCAAACTTGCCGGGCTAGCCGGTGGCGGACTGGTGTTAGCCTTTTACTTGGGCGACAGTCAGGATGCTGTGGCGCAAACCGCAACCGACTTGGCGCCCAATGGTTTTGTGCAAGTGCGCAGTAACGGCGAGATTATTATTTTTTCTAAATGCCCCGAGATCGGCCAAGGCATTAAAACCGCGTTTGGTCTGATTATCGCCGAGGAGCTGGATGCGGATTGGCCAAAGGTAATCGTCAAACAAGCCGCCGTTAACCCAGCCGTTTATGGTCGCCAAGGGGCGGGCGGGTCAACGTCCATACCCTCCAATTGGGACCAGTTGCGACAAGCCGGTGCCATGGCGCGCAGCATGCTAGTGAGCGCAGCGGCGCTGGAGTGGAATATCCCTGAAGCCGACTGCCGCACCCAAAACAGTAAAGTGTTTAGTAAAGATGGCCGCAGCCTTGGCTATGGCGAACTTGCGACCAAGGCCGCTGCACTTCCAATTCCCGATGTTAATTCCCTGAAACTCAAAGCCAGAAGCGATTACCAACTCTTTGGGAAACGTTACACCGGTGTAGACAATCACCAAATCGTCACCGGCCAGCCGCTCTTTGGTGTTGATACCCAATTGCCCGGTATGGTCTACGCCAGCTACACCAAGTGTCCCGCCTTTGGCGGTAAGGTCGCCAAGGCCAATCTCGCCGCCATTAAACAGCTACCCGGCGTTATTGATGCCTTTGTGGTCGAGGGCACAGGCTTAGCGACTGAAGTGGTATCGGGCGTCGCCATCATCGCCTCATCGACCTGGGCGGCGTTTTCCGCTAAAAAACAGCTGCAAATTGAATGGGACGAGACCAAAGCCAGCAAAGACTCATCGGCTGAGTTCACGGCGCGCGCAAAAGCCTTGGCGGAAAAAACCGGTAGTCAAACACTGCGGCTCACCGGGGATGTCGATGCCGCGTTAAAGAATGCAACCAAGCAGGTTTCCGCTTTTTACGCTTACCCCTATGCCGCCCACGCGACTTTGGAGCCGCAAAACTGTACGGCCTGGTTTCACGATGGCCGGATGGAATTGTGGTCGCCCACCCAGCAGGCGGATTCGAGCCTTGCGCTCATAGCCAAAGTCACCAGCCTGCCACTGGATCGTATTACGGTTCACCAAACCCGCGTTGGCGGCGGTTTTGGGCGGAGATTGATGAATGATTACGCCTGCGAAGCAGCAGTAATCGCACGCGAATTTGCAAAGCGCCACAACGCACCGGTGAAGTTAACCTGGACCCGCGAAGATGACTTAAGCCACGATTTTTATCGCGTGGCAGGTTTCCATTCATTGACCGGTGGTGTGGACGCTGAGGGGAAACTGAGTGCATGGCGCGACCATTTCATCACCTTTACCGCCGATGGCGAAAAGCCCGTTTCTGGCGGAAATATTGATCTCGAAGAATTCCCCGCGTTGTTGGTATCTAATTTTCATCTGACCCAATCGTCGTTGAACTCCGCGACACCCGCAGGCCCCTGGCGAGCGCCGCGTTCCAATGCCATCGCTTTTGCCGTGCAATCGTTTTTGCATGAGCTTTCGGTGGCCGCCGGGCGCGATCACAAACAATTTTTACTGGATTTATTGGGCGAACCCCGCTGGTTAACCCCGGGGAATATTCGCGCACTGAATACCGGGCGCGCTGCGGATGTGATTAAACTCGCCACTGAAAAAGCGGGTTGGGGGAAAAAACTCAAAGCGGGGCATGGCTTGGGGCTGGCGTTTCATTTTAGTCATGCAGGGCATGTTGCGAGTGTGGCGGAAGTGAGCGTTGACGAGAAAAAGAAACTCAAGATTATCCGTGTGGTGATGGCCGCTGATGTAGGGCCGATCATCAACTTGAGCGGCGCGGAAACCCAGGTGCAGGGCGCGGTTATAGATGCATTGAGCCTCATGTTTGCGCAGCAAATCACCCTTGAAAAAGGGCGCGTGCAAGAAACTAACTTCGACCAATACTCGCTACTGCGCATGCCCGATGCCCCGCCAGTAGAAGCGCACTTTATCGAAAGCCAATATAACCCCACCGGGCTGGGCGAGCCCGCACTTCCACCCTTGGCGCCCGCCATAGGCAACGCAATTTTTGCAGCGACGGGCGAACGTGTTCGCACATTGCCGTTAACAGCCTCAGGTTTTAGTTTGAGTTAACGGTTTCGCTCATCGTTGCTCAAATGCCCCGTGCCAACACAGATTGTGTTGGTCTGCAGTTCCCCCTCATTACGAATCCTGCCCCCGCCCCGAGCTTCTGGCTCGGTGGCGTGACGGTGTGTTGTCGGCGTTTGAGTAGGGTGCAGCGAAGCCTTTAACGTCCTTTTGTGAGATTGAATGTATTACCACTTTTTGCAGGGGCATTCGCATGCGCAAGACGATCTATTTGAATCTTTGTAGAGCAACACTTTTCAGCCTAAGCCTCGCATTGGGTTGCGCGCAAGCCGCTGAGCTGGAACTAGGCACCGCGACGATTGCGGAACTACAGGCGGCTATGGCAAGCGGCACCTTAACCGCCGAGCAGTTATTGACCTTGTACCTTGCGCGGATTGACGCCTACGACCAGAAAGGTCCGAAGCTCAATACGATCATTACTCTGAAAGACCGCGAGCTTGCTCTGGGCGAAGCGCGGGCGCTGGATGCCGAACGCAAATCCGGCAAGCTGCGCAGCCCTCTGCATGGCACAGTCGTACTGGCGAAAGATGTCTTTGATACCAAAGATATGCCCACCTCTGGCGGGTTTAAACCCATGGCGACCTCCCAGCCGGTCTACGACAGTTTTATTGTTGACCGCTTGCGAGCGAGCGGGGTGATTATCTTGGGTAAGCTTAACCAGTCCGATTGGTACGGTGTTGCTAATCAAGGCGCAAGTACACTTCAGGGGCAAGTCCTAAGCCCCTACAACCTTAAAAAATTAACCGGCTATTCCAGCTCGGGTACCGGTGCATCCATGGCGGCCTGGTTTGGCACCTTTGGTTTGGGGTCGGATACCGGTGGGTCAATCACCATTCCCAGTGCCAACAGTAACTTGGTCGGCTTTGCCATGTCGCATGGCCTGGTGTCGCGTACTGGCATGATGTGGAGTTCACCCCGTCAGGAAAATGGTGGGCCTATGTGCCGCAGTGTTTATGACTGCGCCGCGGTGCTGGATGTGATTGCAGGATACGACGCAGCCGACCTCGCTACGGAAGAGTCGGTGGGTAAAATGCCCGAGCAATCCTATGTCTCCTACGTCAACCCCCAAGGCTTGCGCGGTGCTCGCATTGGCGTGCTTAGCCAAATGGTTCGCAAGGGCAAAATGCATCGGGAAGGGCAGGTACTTTTTGATAAAGCGGTGCAGGATATGCGCGCCGCCGGTGCCATTGTTGTCGAGCCACTCAACCTTGATTTTGATCTGGTGCAAGCGCAATTTGATGCCTCAGCCGCTGGGTTTGAGCGCGCGGTAGCCATCAACAAATACCTGGCGGCATTACCGCAAGATGCGCCCATTCGCACCGTTGCGGAAATGATTCAAAAGGGCGGCAGCCTGGTGAAGCCAGCCATTATCGACGCCGCGAAAGACCCTATCCCCCTAGAACGCCATCCCAATCTGATTGCCGCTTATAAATCGCAAGACATGCTGCGCTCGGCGTTAGTCAGGTTGATGGACACCTATCAGTTGGACGGCCTGGTTTTACCCTTCAGAACGGCCACTATTGAAAATATAGGGCAATCGCTTCCGATGACCCTTGATACCCGCAATAGCATCAGCTCATACACAGGGCTACCGACCATTATTGTCCCCGGTGGCTTTTTCCCTTCCGACGACATGCCCTTTGGTGTGCAATTTTTGGGGCGCAAGTTCACTGAACCCACCCTTATAAAATTGGCGAGTGGTTACGAAGCCGCAACCAAACATCGCAAAGCGCCAAAACTTACACCAGCACTCGCCGGTGAAAAAATTACCTATTAATACAAACAATTTAAGGGTTTAAATAATGAAAAAAATTAAGTTTAATCGGCCAAATCTTGCGGTGATAAGCCTTGCGGTGAGTTGCGCCTTAATGATTGCAAGTGGTGCATTCGGGGCTGAATTTGAATTGGCCTGTGCCACCACAGAAGATTTGCAAAAAGCCATGGAGCAGGGCGCGCTTACTTCCGAAAAGTTAGTCGAGCTTTCGTTGGCTCGCGTAAAGGCCTATGACAATGTTGGCCCCGGATTAAATGCACTCATCTACATCAATCCCAAAGCGATTGCAGAAGCCAAAGCCTTGGATGCCGAGCGCAAATCCACTGGCGCGCGTGGCCCCTTACACGGTATCCCGATCATCCTGAAAGATAACCACGACACCAGCGATATGCCGACCACTGGCGGCTCGGTGTTTTTGGAAGGCTCTGTCCCGCCCGATGACGCCTTCATCGTAAAAAAATTGCGCGAAGCGGGCGCCATCATTCTCGCTAAATCTAACTTGAGTGAATTTGCATCCAGCGCAAAAACTAATGGCTTCAGCTCACTCGGCGGGCAAACGCTCAATCCTCATGACTTGCAGCGCGGCCCATCCGGTTCCAGCGGCGGTTCAGGTTCTGCCGTTGCGGCATGGTATGCGCCTATCGCGCTGGGCACCGATACTGGCGGCTCCATTCGCAACCCCTGTTCTGTGGGCGGCCTCGCTTGTGTAAAACCAACGCGCGGTTTGTTATCGCGCGACGGTGTTATCCCGCTCGGCCTTTCATTTGATACCAGCGGCCCAATGGCGCGTTCAATTTACGATGTCGCCGCCGCGCTCGGCGCCATGACCGGTGTAGATGCAGCAGATGCAGAAACGGCTAATGCAGCGGGTAAGTTCCACACCGATTATTTGCAGTTTTTGGATGCAGATTCATTGAAAGGCGCGCGACTGGGTGTGTTGGTGGACTACGCCGGTTTGGATGAGGGAGTGAAGCAAGTATTTGTCGAAACGCGCAAAAAATTGGAATCACTCGGTGCAACTTTGGTAGAAATAAAATTGCCGGAATTTATTCTGCAGCGCCAATCGATTCATGAAACCATGCGGCCGGGCGAATTTAAAGTGCAGGTCGGCACTTACTTATCCACGCTAAAAAAAGGTTATCCGAAAAGCTTGGAAGAATTAATTGAGCGTGCCGAAAAATTCAAACCTAAAAAAGGCCAGCAAGCCAACCCCAGCCGTTGGGAGCAATTTAAAACGGAACAAGCGGGCTATGATCTCGACGACCCTATTTATCTTTCCGCCAAAGCCCACGGCCCCGCATTAATTACCGGGCATTTACAGGGCTTAATGTTCAAACATCAATTGGACGCATTTATTTATCCAACCAACCCGGTACCCGCGCAACGGTTGGATATTGATTACTCCAAACCACGCCCGCTTAGCGCGACCAGCATCGCCAACATAACCGGCTTTCCCGACGTGATGGTGCCCGCTGGCGTAACACCAGAAAAACTGCCCGTTACCTTGTCCTTTATGGGAAGCTCTTTCAGCGAGCCACGGTTGCTGGCACTAGCCTACGCGTTTGAGCAAGCAACACGTGCACGCGTCAACCCACCAACAACACCAGCACTAACCGGCGAACTCATTCGTTATTGATGCTGTATAAGTAAAAGAAGTTGATCACAAAGGCCGTTTAGCTAAAACTAAACGGCCTTTTGCGTTATGGACATCTTTACATATGATGGAGAAAAAATGGTTCCGTGTCTTTTTAGAATTACAGATATAGTCTAAGCGGAACTACTGAAAGCTCATAACAAATTGCGCCAGGCTCGCATGAACTTCCCCGCTTTAGGGTGCAATTTAACTTCAAGTTAGGCACAAGTGAGTAACAAACATGGGTTTTGCAATTTCATGGATCGCAATAAAAGATAAATCGCCTCAACAAGTACTTGAATACTTCGGCTTTTCCGAAACTTCAGAAAAAGAGGATATTCCCGAGTCTGCAATTAGTTCAGCGCTGTTAGCTAACGGTTGGTACTTGATCTGGTTTAACCAATGTGAATCTCCTTTTGTACAGCGGGAAATAGTTGCAGAGTTATCGAGCGATTGCACAGTAGTCTTGTGTGTAGTCGAGGAACACGTCATGTATTCGCGTGCAGAATATTGGGAGAGCGGGGATCAAGTTTGGCGAATAATCCATGATGCACAGAAGGGCATGTATGATCTTCAAGCTTCAGGAAGGCTTCCAAATAATTATGAATCGCTTAAATCGGAAATATTTGATAAGCAAGCGTCTGAAGGTGGTGAAAAGGCAGATGTTGATTTAATTTTTGACTTGCCCTTGGAGTTTCTTAAACAGCTAACGTTCTTCAAACACGACGAAGAAACGCCAGAAATTCAAGGTCAGGAATATACGGTTTTAATTAGTAACAGAGCAGGCGACGCAGCTACAAAGTCGAAGGCGTGGTGGAAAATATGGTAAAAAGTCCACCAGCGTGCTTCAGCTCGCGCACTTCGTGCGCTTTTAATATATGGATGTAAAATGAGAAAAGTTACACCGTTCGGTTTTAGGCTTCTTATATTGCTTTCTGCAATAACTGCGTTAACTAGTTCGTTGTTAATTCCAGTTTTAAGCCTGCCGCCAGCACTTAGCCATACTGAGCTACTTTTTCCGCAGATGGCTATAGTTTTCAATTTCATAGTTGGCTTCAATTTTTTGCTTGGTTTAGCTGCGACAGTAGGGCTATTTATGTTTTGGCATTGGTCTCGTGCGGCGGCAATTATTAGCTATTTTTTGACTTTTTTGTCTTATTCTATGTCAGCTTATTTTACGGATGCGGGCATAAAAGTTGCGTTAGATTCATCCTCTATGTTTCTTGGCGGTGTTGTACTTTCTATGGCATATTATTCGGAAATAGCAGAGCGCTTTAGATAACCTAGCAAACGACTGTGATACAAAATCCTCTTATGAAAAACGAAAAAACATTCTACTATTACGAGAGAACTAGAGAGCAACAAGCAAAAGTGTTAGCTTTTAACATTATTTTTTTGCCGCTTATTATGTGGTTATTCCTGCAGCTCATTCCTAAAACTGAGCCGGTTTATAAACAATTTTTGGAATGCGTGAAATATATCGTTGTTATTGGAGAGGTTGTTCTGCTCTCAATAATAGCTTGGTTCCTTACTCATCCGGCCAAATTTTACATCAAGCTTACAAATTCTGAGTTTTCATCGTTTCATCCAAATTTTAAGGAATGGACGTTTTCAGTTAACCCGCACGAGATAGTTGAAATTGGGCACAACACCGATACACAGGCCCAATCACGTCTTATTTCGGTAAAAATGAAAGATGGATCATCATTTTTATTGAGCCCTAATTTTTCCTACAGCCGTAAAGAGCTTTACGAGAATTTGCGCCTGGTCAACCCCAACATAAAAACGCCTAAGCAGGTTTGGTTGTTTTCGAATAAAAATAATTAACTTAACGTCACAATATGTTGTGCTCAATCCAAGGAAGTGTTATGCGATCATTTACAACTGGTTTGATGTATTTTCTCGCGCTCGGGGTGGCTGGCTACGCCGTGTTCGCTTATTGCTTTTTGCCGTTGGGGACGCTTGTCCATCCTGACATGACAGCGAATTTTCAAGAGCACGCCTACGGCATATATGCCCACATATTCGCTTCGATTATTGCTTTGGCTATCGGTCCATTTCAATTTTCAACGCACTTCAGGCAACAATACACTAATGCCCATCGTTGGCTTGGTCGTGCTTATTTAGGTGTGGGTGTTCTGGTTGGCGGTTTAGCTGGTCTTTATATGTCTCACTTTGCATATGGTGGACTTGTGGCCAAACTCGGATTCGGGACGCTTGCGGTACTCTGGCTTTACACGGGTCTTCGTGCATATCTTGCTATCCGAAAGGGTGCGATTGCTGAGCATCGGAAGTGGATGGTGCGCAATTTTTCTCTCACGTTTGCTGCGGTCATGTTGCGAATTTATCTCCCTGCTTCGTTTGCTGCAGGTATAGATTTTTCAATAGCCTATCCGATCATCTCGTGGCTATGTTGGGTCCCCAACTTGGTGTTTGTAGAGTGGCGATACAACAGTGAAAATCAAAATCCTCCCAGCAAAAATTCTCCCGCAGTTTAGGTCAATCATGTCGTGACTTAATTCTGCATAGACACGGGTAATTCTAGATTAATGTAATCTGACATCAACAAAATGGAATTGTGGATGTGTGTTATTGGTTCAAGGCCTTAACAAAAAACCGGCATTTACGCCGGTTTTTTTATGCCCATAACTTACATTTTATTTCTTGGCCAAGGGCCCAAACGCTGGTGGTGGCGTGCGGTGATGGGTTGCGGCTTCATAGGCTGTGCCCACTTTTATTAACATAGGTTCCTCACCTTGGCCGGAGAAAAAGGTGATTGAGATTGGCAGTGGGTGCGCCAGTTTTGTTTGTGTGGTTCCCGGTGCGAGAATGGAAATGTAATCTGTTTTTTCCGCGTTGAGAGCGTAAACCGGTTCGTAAATAGTGTCGGTCATGCCAGCGGGGATGGCGATTCGCGGAATTTGAAAAAATGGGCTTATTGCATCAAGACTATGAATGCCGACATTCGGGCCGAGAATTTTTGGTGTGGGCACGGTGTTTTCCGGATGCACAAACACGTCGATTTTATTTTCATACATCATTTTAGTCAGCGCGAGGCGGGCGATGTAACTGCGCGCGAGTGCATCCGCTTTGCCTGCCTGGGTATGGTTTTTAAAATTCACCCAGTTTTTTGCGCCGGCGAGTGATGCATCTTCCCGGAATTTTGCATTGGCAACCCAGGCGGCCCAGTCGGTGATGCGTTTATCACCGCGCGCTTTTAAGTAGTGATCAAATTCAAATACAGTGTCGGGGCAAAGTGCGGGCACGCAAGGTAGTGCGCCGAAGCTGGCAAAATTAAGAATGTTCACTGCACTGGTCAGCGGCGCTTCGCGGCGACTGAGTTTTAATAAATAGTCGTACGAGGTTACGTCATAACCTGGTACAGCGAAAATCAACTCGCCTTTGGCATCGCGGCGGGTAAATATTTCTGGCATAAACCGTGGCAATAATTCTGACAGCGCATCGCTAAAGGTGTAGCGCAGGTTGGCGATTGCAGGATCGTCGGGATATCCTGATGTTATTGTTTCAACAATGTCTGCACCGAGTTTATCGCGCAGCACGGTTTTAATTTCGCGATCAATTTGATCGCTAATTGCTTCGTGATTGCGTGTAGGTTTCACCATGTGCTCACGAAGAATCGCAATACGAATTCCTTTGAGCGGCTGGGGATTTTTTTTCAACTGCGCATCGCTAATGGTAAAACCGGCAAAGCCCTCCGCAGGCACCAGCGCTTTGGGTACTGCGCTATAGGAATCTCTGGTATCAAAATAACCTTGCTCTTTATCTTGCACTGCATCCAGTACTAGTGCGGCATCTTTAAGTGTGCGCGCGTGAATGCCGGCGCGGTCATTGAACCACTGATAGCCAATGCCGCCGCCATCGGGCAATAACCCTTTGGTAGTGAGTAATGTAACCACGCCGTTGCGTGATGCAGGCCCTTGGCATGATGCGCCCGATTGTTCGCAAATCCCGATAGTGGCGAGATTCGCTCCAATCGCAACGCCGGAGCCGCTGCTGGAGCCGCGTGCAACTCGCTCGGTGTCGTAAGGATTGCAAGGTTGGCCGCCCCAAGCGCCCATTCCCAAGCCACCGGCCATAGGGCGAGTTTTTGATTTCAGAGGGCCGCCTGGATCACCGGGCCCGCCGTTAAATTCATGCGCGACCGATTTGGCGTAAATGATGGCTCCTTTAGCGCGCAGGCGTTCCACTATCGCGGCGTCGACTGGCGGTACATCCATCGCGAAGTTGACGTCGTTATTGGCGGTGGTGCGCATATCTTTGGTGTCGTAAGGGTCTTTCACTGCGGTTACCACGCAGTACATCGGCATGGCTTTTAAATCGGGGCGGGAGCCATAAGCCGCATCTAGTTCAGCTGCGCGCTCCAGTGCGTCCGGTTGTTGGCGAAAGGCTTCGCATGCAGCGGGTGCACCAGCCGGTAGTGGGCCGGTTGATGGATGCGCATCGAAACTACCTTTGCAGGTTACCGAGCGCTCGCCGCGAATATTCAGTGTCTCCAGCGCGTTTAACTGACCGGCGTTTGGAATGCCAACACGCATCCCCATTTGCGCCGACACACTTGGGTCAGACACTGTGGGTTCC
Source organism: uncultured Cellvibrionaceae bacterium (assembly GCA_964499225.1). Taxonomy (GTDB): domain Bacteria; phylum Pseudomonadota; class Gammaproteobacteria; order Pseudomonadales; family Cellvibrionaceae; genus Cellvibrio. Next base: position 19,322 of record CAZCJR010000079.1, read on the forward strand.
ATGCGTCCGTACTCAAACGGCAAACCTTTATAGGCGGTCATATCGGGAAAAATATCCGAGGCTTTTACTGTACTCGTTGGAAAATTCAGTGCTGCACCGGCGCGCACATAACCCTTGGACGGATTGATCGCTGCACCGTCTGCAGTGACGAGTGCAGTGCACACGCCGTTGTAAGCCTTGGCTCGCTCGATGTAAGCAAGCACTACATTCTTACAGGTGGTTTTTTTACGTTTAATTGCCTCGTGAATCGATTCGATCGTCGCTTCTTCCACGCGAAAACTATTGTTGGCTAGCAAGTTTGTGGCATGACCAGCCAACATCAAACACAGACTAGTGAGAATTATGCGGTGACGGATTGAACGATGACGTGGCTTCACTGAATGACCTCTGGATAGGGATTGCTCGTAATTAAGGACAGTGCGTGTAGTGCGATATTTATTAAGTTGATGTGGTAACTAGACGAGGAAAGAATACTTAACCCCACCTGCGGGCGATCTTGGCAGGAGATGCTGGCGGTTGAGTGATGTAGGGGGTTTTGTGATTGATGCGTCACTTTAGGTAATGAGCAAAGAAACTATCGAACATGCAGGTTCATATGGCGTAGCGCTGGAAAGCCCGCTCGGCCAAAGATCAACTGCCCGCAACGCACGTGTGCGACCTGAACATCCAGCGCAAAATTGGGTGTTGGACCCCGCACAAGATTTGCTTTTTATTATCGCTGCGCCGCTATTGTGTTTAGGTCTCGCGCTGTTGTTGATGCAGCACTACGGGGCCGAACGCGGCGCCGCCATGATCATTACGGCGCATATCGTATTGACCGTTGCCCATCACATGCCCACCTTCATTCGCATTTATGGCGATCTGGATTTGTTTCAGCGGTTCAAATGGCATTTTGTGTTAGCGCCGATAATTCCTTTAATTTTTTCCGCCGCCGTCTTACTGTACATCAACGCCAAAGGCTATCCGGTCGAATATTTTTTATATCTCTATATTTTTTTAGCGCTGTGGGACCCCTGGCATTTTTTGCGGCAGCATTTTGGTTTTATGCGCATCTATGATCGCCACAATAAGGCGCCGGTCGCACTGGCTTCTAATATGGATTGGTCTATATGCGCGCTATGGTTTTTGCACATTATGGTGGCCAGCGCGGATTGGATTCCCGGATTGTTGGAAGATCTTTATCGCAATGCTCACATTCCTCTGCTGCTATTTTTGCCCCAAGGTTTTATTGCAGTACTTAACACTATTACCTGGTGGCTCGCTGTGGTGGCGACCTTTGCCTATGTGGTGTATTTATTCTGGTGTGTAAAGCGTGGTTACTATATTAGTTTGGCAAAAATAGGATTGTTGTTGTGCACCTTTGGCGTTATGTACTTTACCTACACACCGAACGAGTGGATTTTGCAATTGGTTCCGGCTTGGGGTTTTAAGGTGGGCTTCGCGACCTTGGGTATAGTTCACATGACACAATATTTAGCAATCGTATGGCGCTATGACCGCCGTATTGCTGAGCAGGGTCGCGCGCGCGCAAATTGGTTTACCTGGTTACACAATCGCCGCACGCCATTGGGCATTGCCGTAGCTGCAATCGCCTACGTTAGTTTTTGTATCTTGTACGGTGATGCCATTACTACACGGCATGAGAGTGCGTGGTTGATGTCCTGCTTGTTGGCCGTAGGTTTTACGTCGACATTAATGCATTATTATTTTGATGGTTTTATCTGGCGTGTTCGTCATCAACAAAATCAAGCGGCATTAGGTTTGCAGTCAGCGAGTCGTGTTGAATCTGGATCGGAAATTGAAAATCTGATTGCGTCTTCTCATATAAGTTATTCGGATCGAGCTGATCAAATAAGTCATGCGGATTCGGCAATCATCGATAAGCAGCCAGTTACAAACCAAGGAGCCCTGTCCTGGTGGAGCAGTGCAAAAGAGCTCAGCGTAGCGCGCCTTTTTGTTCGGCAACTATTTTATTTCGGGCTGCCGATGGGGATACTCACTTTTGGTGCTGTATCGGTATGGAATAGCACGCCCAGTAATTACGTTGCGCAAATGTACCAAGCGGAATCGCTTAGCTCGCAAGGCCAGCCAGAGGCGGCTGCACAGACAGCACGTTCGGCCCATGCAAGTATGCAAGCTGAATTGCCGGTAGCGCAAAAGATAGTTGAATTAAAACCACGTGCTTCCAATCAAGCGCACTTGGCGTTTTTGATTTACAACGAATCTCTGTATCGCAATAAAATTATGCCCGTATTGGATGGTAGTAATCCGAGCGCACAGCAACACATCACACACAAAGAAAATGTGGTGCGTGCTATCGATTTTCTGCAACGCGCTATAGCACAAGGCGGTGAGCTCGGGCATGCGGGGCGCGAAGATTTAACGCTGGACCAGGCGGAGAGAATTCTTAATAGCTGGCATCGTCAAACACAATTATAATTTCCCATTTCCCATTTCCCATTTCCCATTTCCCATTTCCCATTTCCCATTTCCCATTTCC
>CAZCJR010000079.1:21921-21986 GCA_964499225.1 uncultured Cellvibrionaceae bacterium
CATTTTAACTTTTCTATTTCTATTTCTATTTCTATTTCTATTTCTATTTCTATTTCTATTTCTAT
>CAZCJR010000080.1:0-21951 GCA_964499225.1 uncultured Cellvibrionaceae bacterium
TTGATGCCAATGACACCAATGAATTAATTCAGCTGCAACAACAACTGCTCACCAACGCCGCACCGGCGGTTAGGGCAGGTGGGCACTTAGTGTATGCAACATGCAGTTGGCAAGTCAGCGAAAACGAACAGCAAATCGAATGGTTTGTACAGCAGCATCCTGAATTCAGCATTCAATCCCAGCGCATTTTAGGTGTGCCGGAATTGGATTCGGACACTATGTTTGTGGCGTTTTTGGCGAAACAGCCATAACGTTTAATGCTTAGCCAAATAAAATGTATCGCGCAAATTATAGGGGCATTGAAGGCAACTATCGCGAGTATTTCCTGACTGCTTAATTCAGATGAATGATTCCAGACAGAGACATGCATTAAAAGGCTAAGCATTAAATTGGCAATCATGCCTAGAACGATTGCTACGTAAGCAATAGCTGCGGGGGGGCGAGTCTTTTCACTGAAAAAATGAAAGAGTAATCGCGTCATTCCGGCTATTCCCATTCCACCAGCCGCCAACCAAAGAAAAAAGAGTAATCCAAAACCAACCTCGTTGGATTTTATCGAGAAGCTTCCGAGCGCCCAGAAACCAAAAAAACATCCGGTCATCCATAGCAACGCAATCCAGCTAAAACACAATAAAAATTCAGTGGCTAAAGCAGCCTTGGCTAGGTTTTTCATAGTGTGAATTCTCCTAGTGGTGACGAGGTTTTTGTTCATCAGGGTTAGGGCCATTGCCAGTCTGAAAATCCTCCAATCGTTCCAGCCTGATTTCGCGCGCTGTTTTTTGCTGTGAAAGCTCGCCCAGTGCGGATGCTATTAGAAAGACAATAATGGCCATTGCAACATTTCTAATCCAAATAGAATTCATTGCTACTGCTCCTGTAATCCGCACATTTTGATGTGAGTAAACATCAGCACCACCCCACCCAATAACAAGAGTGTGATGCCCAAGCGCATACTGATAAATAACATCGCATCTTCGATATAGTCCGGGGCTTTGCCCCAGCTTAGGGTGAGTAAAGCTATACCCATGATCATTAATTCGGCGGTGCGTGAATGTGCTTGTAAGCCGCGGGTTTCATCATCGCAATTGCCTGCCGGTAATGCAGATTCAATTAATCGTTGGCAGGTGAGGCGTACCGCAAGCAACGACAGCGCTAAATAAATCCAACTTGATACCCACTGGGGTAATCCCGTCAAAAATAGTTCTGCATTCGGGACCAATGCAATTAAGGCGGCCGGAATTAACAACCCGAGCAGCAATAAGCTGAGCGGCAGATGCAAGTGGCGGGAAGTAATAAGGTTCATAAGTTGCTCCTGATAATGAGGTGGTATGTGGGGGATTTGTTAGCCTTGTTCTTCTTCGTTAAAGGTAATAACGGGGTGCCAATTGGCGAGTACATACATCAGGATCATATGCATGGCGCCTAGCATCAGAGTGACCAGTCCAAGGTTTCGCGTCAGAAAACGGAGTTGCGAATCGAGTCCACCATCCAATAAGTCCCCACCGCCAAAATTGAGTACCAACAGGATGTAGCCGATATTGATTAGGTAGTAGCCGATCAACAGCAGATTGTTGAGCGCGAGCGCGAGGCGATGATTTCCATCCAGCTGATTGGTAAGAAATACCAATCCATAGTGGTTCAGCAGGGCGCCGACGCGAAATGTGATGAGCAGGCTGATGGCCAGGTAAAAACTGTAGGTAACGAGGTTAAGCATAAAAAACTCCTGTCGTGGTATGTGAGTATCGCTCTGGCAAGAGCGCACAACAGGGATTTTGGCGAGATGTGGGAGTGGAGACTTCCGCTTTTATCGTTTTGGAATAGTTATATTTAGACTGATTTTTTATCTAATAAAAACAAAGCGTTGCGAAACTCCAGAATGATCATTTTGAAGTAATAGGCGGTCAATGGGAGTTACTGCGGGTTACAGACGAGAGTTAGCTTTCAAGGATACCCATGCGTTTGCGGAATTGACCGGGTGTTTCGCCCGTCAGCTCGCGAAATGCGGAATAAAAGTTCGACTGACTACTAAAGCCCACCGCCAGTCCAATCGATAACACCGAGGCTTTGGGTTCCTGAATCAGCTGTTGCTTGGCTTCAGTAATTCGGTATTCACGGATGAGGCGGGAAAAGCTTTGGCCGAAGTGCGTATTAATGAGTTCGGACGTCTGGTGGCCACTCAAGCCGAGATTATCGGCGAGTGTTGATAGATTCAGGTTTTCATCGCGATAAATCTTTTGATCGAGCATGAGTTGTTTAAGCTGACCAACCAGCGCGTCGCAATCGGTATTTTTGAGTGTGGATGCAGCGTAACTGGCGGCGACTGCATCGCAGGTTTTTTGGGCGATATCAGGAAAACGCAGTTGCAAATACAGCATTGCCAGCAGCGCCAAGCCGATGAGATTGCTATAGGCAATGACATACCAGAGCTCGCCAATCCAGATCGCAAACAGGCCAATTAATAGAATGAGCAGCGCAACGGCGGCAAATGCGGCGAAGGTGAGAAACTCAAGGGAGAAATGTTGCCGCTGGCTGCGGAGTTTGAAAATTATCAGGCACAACCAAAGCGCATAACCACAGCCGATAGTGAATGCCATGGGGATAGCAACAACCCCGCTTAGCCAAGGGCTGATTAACAGCGGAGCAAAATGCAATAGTAGCAAGGGATGATTGCGCGTATTGAATTGCAGGAGTTCGCGACTAAACAAATAAAACGATGGCGCAGCGAGAAATAAAACGGCCACGTATAGAGAGTTGCTAAATAGGGATTCGCCCAGCGCAAGCGATTGCCAGTGGTGCCATTGCAAGAGCGCGAGTGCAGCCAACATAGTTGTGCAGGCTGCTTTCGATAACCAGGTCTTTTCAAATGCATTAAAGACTGACCAATAAACCAGCCAAAGAAGCAGCAGGCTGACAAAAGAAAAGCCGATCATCCATTGGCTGAGAGTGGTTAGCATAACAGGTGGCAGCTCATAGCTATTTCAATTCCATCACTACGCGGAACCCCAAATGCGCTTCAAAAATTTCAGCGTGGTGGTAATCGCGAATGTGGCTGGCAAGGCGTTCGGCATTATCTTTTGCTGAGCCGCCGCGTACCACGCGCGCCTCGCATTGTTTCGTCACCATTGCCTGACCGTTTTTAGGGTGGAGTGTGTAGTTATCTGCAAAACAATCTTCAACCCATTCCGCTACGTTGCCTGCGGTATCAAATACACCAAAAGCATTTGCGGGGTAGCTACCAACTGGTGCAGTTTTTGCTCCGAATAAGCCAGAGAATTTGCTGTTGCAACCACGACGGCAGTTGGCCCGGCCGCTTGCGTCTAGCAGATCATCGCCCCACCAAAACAATGAATTAGTGTTTGCGCGCGCGACATATTCCCACTCGGATTCTGTCGGCAGGCGATATTTTTTGCCGGTAGTTTCACTCAGCCATTTGGCGTAAGCGCGCGCATCTTCAAAGCTCACATTAATAGCGGGGCGGTTACCACGTCCCCAGCGATTGTCGCTTGGCAATGCGCGATTAGTTGCCTGCGCAAACATATCGTAATCGTCAAAGGTAATTTCGAATTTACTGATTGCAAAAGGTTTACTAAGGATAACTTTATGTACCGGCATGCTGAGCGAATCATTTTTGTTACCCATAAAAAAGCTGCCGGTGGGAATGCCGATCATCTCTGGTCCGTCGCTTTTTATCGAGGTAATCACCTGACTGCTGATTTCATCACCCGGTGCAATGCTTTGTGTTAACGAAAATTCGGGTGCGAGATCCTCATCGATAATTTCAATCCAACTGCGCTGCATATCGTAACCAGTTTGACTGACTTCGACGTGATAAGAGCCTGCCGGTAATTGGATACCCGGTTGATAGCGGTCTGGAATATTTAATATGCGCACGCGCGCTTGTGCAGGTGAAGTTTTTACAGTGAGTGCATAAGTGACTAGCGGTGCACTACTTGAAGAATCGCTGTTAGTCGTTTCATTGCTAGTGTTTGCCGGCAGGGCAGTGGCCATATCAATCGGCGCAAGTGTTGCTTCTTCAGTTGTCGATATATCAGTTGTGGTTAGCGGAGCTGTCGAGAATGTTGTAGATGATGATGCGGTTACTTGAGTTATGGTTGTATCCGAGGCGATAACACTGCTTGACTGTGCAGCGCTCGACTGATCGGTAGCAACCGGCGCATTGTTTGATGATACGACCACAGGTAAATCAATAAAAAAATCGGCTGTCGCCAGTGCAAGTTTTCCGGCGATAGAGGCGTTTTGAATGCCGTTAGTTGGTTTGGCATACCATATACTGAAACTGCACCAACCCACTATCACAAGCGTTGTCGTGACGCCCAGTTTTATAAGCGATGCGTTTTTTGGGCTGAATGCGTTGTGAATTCGGGTTTCAATTTCTGCACGCACTGTGGGGGCGGGTGTTTGCTGGGCATTGAAAAATATTTCTGTGATCTTGGTGGATTGGCGTGCATAAAATCCTCTGGCCGGGCTCCAGCGGAGCGCGCGCACTTTATTCCAGCGCCAACGCAGGGCGTTGTAAGTTGCCGATATTAAGGCGCTAGCAAGATTAAGGACGGTTAAATCGGCAGGATGAGTAACCGTTGTACTCGGAGCACGATAATTTTTTTCCAGATCTTCTATTGCTGAAATTAAATCGCGGCCACGTTGAAAACGTTGTTCGGGATCTTTGGCGAGTAATTTCTCCAGAATTTTCTGGTATGCCAAATATTGCATCGGTAATTTGGGTATAGGGGCGCCAATATGCTTTAGCGCGATGGTGACAGCTTCATCACCTTGATAAGGCAGCGTGCCGGTGAGCATTTCGTAAAATACGATGCCCAAGCTGTAGAGGTCAGAACGCCCGTCAACGCTATTGCCTTTGGTCTGCTCAGGGCTCATGTAGTGCGGTGTTCCGACTACCGTGCCTACGTGAGTCATACGCGAGTTAACAGCCAAACCGCGTGCTACCCCAAAATCTGACAACACCGCAGAGTTGTCGGCGCGGAATAAAATATTCTCTGGTTTGATATCTCGGTGGATGTAACCTTTTTCGTGCGCGTGATCAAGTGCGCTGGCAATTTCTCGCGTGATGCGCAGTACTTCCTCGCCACTCAATCCGGTGCTCATTTTGTCGTGCACTGAACCGTTGGGCAGATAATCCATGGCGATGTAATTTAAATCTTCATGGCGACCTATATCGTAAATCGCCACAATATTCGGGTGAGACAATTGCCCTACGATGGTGGCCTCGCGCTGGAATCGCTCGCTAAAGGCCGGGTCGTTATTGAGTTGCGGGTTCATTACTTTTAATGCAACAACACGCCCCACGCTGATTTGGATCGCGAGGTAAACTGTGGACATCCCACCCTGGTTAATTTTTCTTATCACCCGGTAACCGGGAATATGCATTGCCATAAAAAATCAGTATCTGTGTAAAATTTTTAGTGTATTTTTTGGTTGTGTGCGATCTTGTTATAAATCGTACGGGTGTTGTAAATTGTTAAAATTGCAGTACATAAATAAGCAGCCCTAAGAGTGACGCCAGTGCAGCACCGAATATCCAAGCGTCTGCACCGGGTTTTCCGGTTAGATAGGGCACCCACTGCCATAGCCCTTTACGTGAATGATTGTCACGCAGGGGGGATTCAATAATTTGTAAGGTAATGTTGTCGCGCCCACCACTGGTAAGAGCGGCATGCAGCAGTTGATCCACCGCTGCCAAACAATCATGGGATTCACATAAAATTTGCGCGATGGTTTTATCACTAACTTCATCCGTCAGCCCATCACTGCACAACAGGATCCATTGGTCCTTTTGCCATGGGTGTTCAACGAAATCAACTCTGACCTGTGCCAGTTCCTGCATCCCCAAACATTGAGTGATGATATTTTTTTCCGGATGAAATTCTGCATCTTCCGGGCGGATTACGCCGGTTTCAACCAACATTTGCACGTAGGAATGATCCACACTCAATTGTTCGAGCCGGCCGCCATCGCGTGTGGGCGTCCACAGATAAGCGCGGCTATCTCCAACCCAGGCGACTTGGTATTTTTCTGAATTACTTTTGAGTGCAACAACCGTGGAGCCCATGCCAGGAGCACCAATACCTTTTACTGCAGAGGTAAGGATGCTGGTGTGAGCGTGTTGGATAGAGTCGAGCAGGGAGATGTTAGGATTTTCATGGGTTTCGCGTTCGATAGTATCGCGCACGATCGCGCTGGCGACTTCGCCTGCCTCATGGCCGCCCATACCATCAGCTACCAGCCAAAGCCCATGTTCAGGCTGACTAAGAAAGCAGTCTTCGTTGTTGTCGCGCGTGAGTCCCGGGTGGGAGGCGGCGCTATATTCCAGCGGGCTGATGGTCATAAGTGTCGGCAGGCATCAATGCAGCATATTGTAGAAATTGTCGCGCAAGTCGGTATCGACCAATACTAGATGACTTTAGTGGGGAAAACTATGTGGCCGGGGGAAAACTATGCGCCCCGGCACACTTGTTTACTGGCTGTTAGCTAACACATCTTGAGCGCTAGCCCCATTTTTTCTGCTAACTCTTTGTGGCCGGCATGAGTGACTAGCGCGATGCTGGCTTTTTCCTGGGTGAGATAGGTGGTGGCGACGCGTTTAAGATCGTCGACCGTCACTGCCAATACCCGGTTGCGGAACTGCTCACGCTTTTCGCGGGTACGGCCGAACAATTCTGCCTGATAAGTCGATTTTGCTTCACCGGCCGGTGAGCCGGGTTTATCGATACTGCCGATAACACCGAGAATCGCCTCTTCAACAGATTGCCATTGATGATCCGTCTCCTGTAGCCACGCGAGCGAATCATCAAAATCTTTTAATGTTTCGCTAAGGCGTGGATCGCGATAGGAATAGAAGCGGAATGCAGCGCTATTGCTGTCCTGACTCGCACCGCCGCCGTAAGCACCACCCTGTTCTCGAATAGCGCGATGCAAATAGCCATTGCGTAAAAAACCACCAAGGACGGTGAGTGCAGCAGCATCGGCGTGTTCGCTTGGCACTGTTGGATATGCTTTTGCGCAAAAATTTACTTGGGTATTGGCAATCCAGGCTTCACGAATAGTTTCGCTCACCGGTGCAAGGTCAAATGATTTGAAGTCGCTATTGGCTGCTTCATTCTGCCATCGTGCCTGCAGGTCATCGCGATAGGTATCTAGATGTTCTTGTTCGCCAACAATTAAAAATTGTTTCGGTGCTTGTAAAACCAATTGGTGAATTGCATTTAATTGCGCTGCAAAATCGGCAAGATTTTTTTCGTCATCAAGAGAGTTGTCCAACGTCTTAACGGCGGCGATCCCTTCGAGTCCGCCTAACTGATGCGATACTTTTGCGGCAGGGCTCATGCCTGCACATGCGGCGGTCATTGCCAAGCTGTGGCCATGGCCGGTAATACTTTGCTCGCGGCGCGCGCGATTTTGTGCAATTAATTCGCGTATGCGCCCCAGCTCATCAAAACGAACATTCAATAAAGTGCTCTTCATCAAATCATTCATGGCGGCGCTATTGCGACTCAATGCTTTGGATGAAAGCGTTAAATAGGCATCGATTTTTTGCACATCATCACCGGCGCCGCGAATGCTACTAAATGCATGAATTGAGCCGACGACTTCTGCTTGCCAGCGTTGCGTCGCTAAATAATCTTTATCGCCCGCGCCTAATTCAGTGAGGCAAATACTGTAATAGGGCAATAGCGTTATTTGTTCGGCCGTGAGTGCGGGCAATTTGCAGGTGATTTGTTGGTACACCAAACCATTAGTGCCAGCACTGTAGCGACGTAAAGGAAAGTTGTGAAAGCTTTCATGGCTACCAGCAGTGTAATGCAAGTTGAGGGGGATGTCGTCCAAACCCACTTTGGGCAAAATACTTTCGTCATCTTGTTGAACTTGGCGTTCTTGCAGTGCAAGGGTACGTGCGATGATGGTTTGTTTTTCCTCATCACTCAAGCTGGCTTTTAATTGTGCAAGGCGCGCAATTTCAGCGGCTTGAATGCGGCCATTCATTTTTAAATCCGGGCGCATAGTCAAACGCACACGGTGTGGGTTATCCAGCAACCATTTGCGCACGGTTTCCTGAATAAACTTTGGGTTTTGGGTTTTGCGGCGCAGATTTTCCAGAGCGGCATCCATATCCAGCAGTGCAATAGGATCGCCGCGATGAGTGGCAGACGTCAGACCGGTTAATATCAATTGCAAACCATAAGGGTAGCCATCGCCACCCACTTCGCGTTGCGAGAGTTCCAGCTGATGCAGAGATGCTTCAATCTGCTCTTGCGGCACGCCGTTGTCAGCGACTTTTTGCATGATACTCAAAATCATCGCTTCAACTTTTGCGGCATCTTCCAATGCGCAGCCTTCAAGGCCGCATACAAATGCCATTTCGCGTGATGAGTCGTCCAACCCACAAAGTGGGGAGGGGGCTTGGCCAAGTTCACTGGTCTCCAGCGCTTGTTGTAATGGCGATGCGCTGTTGTCGAGCAAGATATTGGAAATTAATTGCGCTTCAAGTGATTCATCCAGATTAGTTGTCTTGCCTAATAACCATGAAACCACAACATGGTTTTTATGTTCGATATCGTCCGCATCATTTTCATCGAGCGGGTAGGCTTCTTCTACAGCAACCGGTGCGTGATAGCGTTTTTCATCGCCCACACTGATAACTTCATCCAATCTGTCGAACTTACTTAATGCATTGGTTTCAAATTTTTCTTGGTGAACTGCTGCCGGAATATCACCGTAGGTCATAAATATTGCATTGCTAGGATGATAGTGCGTGCGATAAAAATCTTGCAGTTGTTGATAGGTCAGATTGGGAATATCTTCCGGTTCGCCGCCGCTGTTGTAATGATAAGTTGACGTAGGGTAAAGATATTTACAGAGTGTGTGCCACACCTGCGACGAGACTGAACTCATCGCACCTTTCATTTCATTAAATACAACGCCCTTAAATACCAAATCAGAATTGGGGTTGTCGGCTTCAGCAAATTCAACACGATGGCCTTCTTGCGCAAAATCCAATTCATCCAGCCGCGAGAAAAATACCGCGTCCAAATACACATCGAGCAAATTATTAAAATCTTTTTGATTTTGGCTCGCGAAGGGGTAAGCCGTCCAATCGGAACTGGTAAAGGCATTCATAAAGGTATTGAGCGAGCGGCGCACCATCATAAAAAACGGGTCGCGCACGGGATATTTTTCGCTGCCGCAGAGCGCGGTATGTTCCAGAATATGGGCGACTCCGGTGGAATCGTGCGGCACAGTGCGCAGTGCGACGAGAAAAACGTTTTCATTGTTGTCCGCAGCCAAGTGAATATGTTGAGCTCCGGTGACCTTGTGGCGATATTCTTCAACCCGGATTTTTAATGCATCGATAGTTTGGCTGCGCAGTAATTCAAACGTTGGGTAACTCATAGGCTTGGATTTCTCTCGTCGGGAGCGAATAGATATGTTGGGTAAATTATAGGTGAACGTTTATGGGGAACATTTATTTGGGAATAAAAGTGCTTTGTTGCGCAACGAACAGACTCATTGCAGTCAGTAGCGGAGCATAGTCAACTTTGCGGCCCTCTAGTTGCTGTAGAGCGTAACAACTTGCCTCCAGAGTGGAAAGCTGATTTTCACTATGCGCTTTACGGATTTTATAAATGGATTCGGGGGTTTCCGCTATTGTCATACGGGGCAATCTCTGCAAGGCGGCGTTTAGATAGATCATTTTACGACTTTTACGCCAGGTTGCATCTATCACCACGAGCCGTAACAGGCTGGGTTTGAGTTGATCTGCCGTCAGAGGTGGCTGCGGTGTGGCTAGCCCGAGGGCTTTATATTCAGTTATCTCCGGGTAGAGCAGCAGCGGTTGTTTTTGGTCGGCAAATAGCCAACCGTTTAGATCCGCAGCAGCAAAACTTTCTCCTATTCGTAGTTGAGTGTTTTTTAAGCTCAGGTTTAGAAGTCCCGCCGTATTTTTTGAGTTCGGGGCTTCATCAGGATGCTGCAGGATAAGAACCTCGACCTGATTTGCAGTGGCGCTAACCAAAGCGCAGATACAGTTGCGGACGGGTCTGGCGCAGATGGAGCAGGTGGGGCGTTTAGTGGTTGGAGTTTCAATCAAGTCGCTAACCCCTCTAATTGGTGAAGCGCTATAAGTACTTGAGTGTGCGGCAGTTGTTTGACGATAAGTTGTTTTTTTGCAGTGGCGGTTAAGGATTTAATCGCGTACTCACGCTGACTGGCGCTGGAGCGATTGTGATCAGATTCCAGATAACATAGCTGCACTGGTTTGCGTCCGCGAAAATAGCGCGCCCCCGCTTTACCTGACTCATGCTCTCGCCAGCGGCGCGCCATATCGGTAGTAATTCCGGTGTACACTTGCGCATCGCTCGTGCGGATCATGTAGACAAACCAGTGGTTCGATGAGGTCATATCGTTGCGGCAGTTGTTGGTTAGGTGAAAAGAATTATATGGCAAAAGAATCAACGGGTCAGGATCGCAATTTTGATGATCTGGCCAAACGCTTTAAAAAAAATATCTACGGTGGATTAAAAGGCGATATTCGCCTTGCGGTATTGGAGCGCGATTGTGCGGCGCATCTACCGATTCCTCCCTTTGCTGCATCTTCCGAATGCTGGACAGTTCTCGATGCCGGTGGTGGGCAAGGGCAGTTTTCGCTGCAATTGGCGCAAGCAGGGCACAGGGTTGTAATTTGCGATATTTCGGCGGAAATGCTCAAGTTGGCGCAGGAAAAAGTTGATCAGTTGGGGTTGGCGGATCGGGTGCAGCTTATTCATTGCGCGATACAGGATTTACCGCAATATCTGCCCGCTGACCAGCAACAATTTGATTTTGTGATTTGCCATGCAGTGATGGAGTGGATGCAAGAGCCGCAAATGCTTCTGCCTTGTTTGCTAAGGTATCTCAAACCAGAGGGTTATTTGTCATTGACCTTTTATAACGTCCATTCGCTGATTTACAAAAATTTACTGCGCACTAATTTCAAGAAAATTATCGGTAAAGACTACGGTGGTTCGGCAGGCAGTCTAACGCCCATTAATCCGCTTGAACCCCAACAGGTATTAAGTTGGGTGGCAGACTTGCAACTGCTTAGCCATAGCGGTATTCGGGTATTTCACGATTATATTTTTAATGAAGAACACCGCGAGCGGGAACCGCAGACGCTGGTGGCGATGGAGCTGGAGTTTTCGCAACAGGAACCCTATCGCTCCTTAGGCCGCTACATGCATTTATTGCTTCGAAATACGATTAGGAGTGTCTGATTTTTTCCAGCAGCAAATCGCGCGCCTGATTTATCTTTGCGGCGAGATAGTCGTTGCCGCCGCGATCAGGGTGGAGTTTTTGGATCAATCGGCGATGGGCGTCCTGAATTGTCGCTTCGGTGATCTCACCTTTATTGATGTCACCGGACAATCCCAATACTTCAAGTGCTTCCTGTATTGGCATAGGAACAAGAGGGGGCTTGGGTGTGGCAGAGTCGGTGCTTTGGGCGTCGTTTTGTTGGGCGTTTTTGCGTTGTATCCAGTAGGGAAGAACCTGGCTAATTAAGCCGTAGGCGTTACGCATAAAAGGGATGAGTGCGCCCATCGCTGCGCCTATCCAATGCATTTTTCCGGTAATGACCAGTAAAACCAGTACGCCGAGGAAAACGCCGGTGCCCACGCGCCACAGGGCTTTGCGTTTTTGCACTGGATCCATTTTTTTGTAGCGAGCGCTACCAATAATGATGCACGTCACTAGCACGGCAAATAACAAAATTTTGAGCATAACGCCTCCAATAAATAGATCGCCATTATAGGCACAAGACGTATTAGTCGGTAGCCTCAATTTTGTGCTCTACGGTTATAGTGACTATGCTTAATCGAAGCTGTTGAGTCGTGTTTTGTATTAATAAGGGTAAACAATATGGGGTTAGAAATTAGAACAGCAATGGCTCTTCCAGGAATGCTTTGGCGGGGGCGAACGCTGCTATTGGTCGCATGCACATTGCTGTTTGCCTGCGGCGGAGGTAGTGGCGGCGGCTCGACTAATCTTGCGCCGACGAGCAACAAATCGGTTTCTTCTATCGGCAGTTCGGTTGGCGTTTCATCGTTAATTGCATCATCTGTTCCCTCAACTGTTCCCTCATCTGCGGCATCAACGCGCGGTTCGTCGACAATCAGCTCATCTTTGCCGGGTTTCATCACGCTGAGTGGTAAGGTGACATACGATTTTATCCCGCATAACGATAACCAGTTTGGTTTGAATTATTCGGCTGCCACCATTGTTGCAGGGCGTGGATTAGTTGTTGAAGTGCTCGATAGTATGAATCAGATTTTAGCTACAACGACAAGCGACAATGTTGGTAACTACAGTTTCAATATTGAAAGCAATAAATTGGTGAGGGTTCGCGTAAAGGCTCAGTTGTTACGCACCCAGTCGCCGGCGTGGAATTTCAAAGTTACCGATAACACCAATGGCAACAGCCTTTATGCGATGGAGGGTGGCTTGTTGGCAGTTAGTGCTGAAACGGCGGTGCGTAATTTACATGCACCTTCCGGCTGGACTGGCGCTGGTTATACACAGCCGCGTGTTGCTGCTCCTTTTGCCATTATAGATTCTGTATTACTCGGGGTCGAAAGAGTTGTGGCGGCGGGCAACAACCGAGATTTTTCAGCATTGGATTTGCGCTGGAGTATTAATAACAAGGCGGCTGATGGTAATTTGGATTTGGGTGAAATCGGCACCAGTTTTTACGGTGGTTCCGCGATTTATATTTTGGGTGATGAAAATAATGATACCGATGAATATGACCGCCATGTGATTTTGCACGAGTGGGGGCATTATTTAGAGGAGGAGTTTGCTCGTTCGGACAGTATTGGTGGCAGCCATATGTATGGCGATAAGTTGGATATGCGCGTCGCTATGTCAGAAGGTTTTGCCAATGCATTTTCGGCGATGATGCTTGATGATCCCGATTATCGCGACGCTAGCGGTTTACGACAGGCTGATGGTTTTACCAACGATGTCAGCCGTAAGAATCACACCGTGCGCGGTTGGTATTCAGAGGCTTCGGTGCAATCTGTGCTTTACAATTTTTACACCAGTGCGAATGGAAAAACGGCGCGGGAGTTTATGGATGTTTTTAATATTGTGAATTCATCCGGTTACATTGGTAATACAGCAATGTTGTCAATTTATAGTTTTGCTGAGGAGTTACGTAACCTTATTCCTGCGCAAATGACGAATTTTAATTTGCTATTGGCAGAGCAAAATATAGAAATCACCAACGCATTTGGGGATGGTGAAAGCAACAGCGGTGGATATACGGGTAGTTTGCCAATTTATAAATTTTTACCCACAAACAATACCCCCGTTAGTGCGTGCAGTACCAATCGATTCGGTGCTTACAACAAGTTGGCGGTGACCCAGTTCTTCGTGTTGGATATAGCGTCATCAGGCAACTATCAAATCAATGTTCAGGAAGCTGGTGCTGATTCCGGTGATTCTGATCCTGATATTTATATCTATCGTCGTGGTAGTCTCTTGGATTTTGCCGAAGGCACGTTGGTTGATCAAGAGGGTCTTGAGCGGTTTCTGTCGGTAGGCACCTATGTGCTGGAGCTGGTTGATGACCGGGTAAGAAATCCGGAAAATACCGACGATATCACCGCCTGTTTTGATGTGCGCTTACAGCGCCCGAATTAGATTGGAGAACTGAATTTGAAAACAATTTTTCCTGTTTTTTTAAAAGTTATATCGGCAATATTTTTACTATCCTGCCTTAGTGCTTGCGAACCTAAACCGGAGTCGCAGCCTACTTCATCGGGCGATATCATTAACGAAAGGGGCCCCGAAGCAGCCTCTGAGCATGCAATCCATGCGCATGCAAAAAACGACAAAGAACTTCAACGTCATCAACCTTTGGTTAAGCCCGGTGCTGCGGTTAGGCTTGAGAGTACACAACCGCTAACCGCGTCGGGTCCAGGAGTATATGAGTACTCGCTGCAATTAATATCGCCTATCCAAAACGGTGAGATGACGGTGAACGTTTCCGCAGGTGAAGGTTTTGAGATTGTTTCATCTACACGTCAGTTCGAGTTCGAGCTGCAGGAGGGGGGCGAGTACCGGGTTCCGCTAACAATCAATGCCAGTGCAGTGGGGCGTTTTTATGTTCCATTACATGTATCGATTACTGCAGATGGCCAATCGTCGTCGCGTGTAGTTGCCGCTATTTTACAAATAGGTGAACCTGCAGTGAAAGCGCAAAAAGCGGCGGCAAAAAGTACACGCGAAGAAGAGGAATCAGTTATTTCATTGCCTGCACAGGAGACTATTTCGCCCCGCTAATTCATTGCGGTGGCAGCTTTGTTTATAATGGCCAGCTTGATGACTGGCCATTTTGCTTTTTAATGAGGAAATTTTATGTCAAGCCAAAGATTACCCGCTGAATGGGAACCACAAGATGCCGTCATGTTGACTTGGCCGCATAAGAATTCCCCCTGGGATTGGATTCTGGATGATGTCGTCGAGCTGTATGAAGCATTGGCTACTGTCATTTGTGATTATGCGGACGTTGTTATAGCCGTGCCTGAAGCCCAGTTAGAAGAAGTCCGTTCCCGCCTTGACGCTATGGGCGCACCGCTTGAATATATTCATCTTTATCCTTGCGAAAGTAATGACAGTTGGGCGCGCGACCATGGTCCGATAACCGTTGAAACTTCTGATGGTTTTAAAATGTTGGATTTCCAATTTAATGGTTGGGGAAATAAGTTCCCCCATGATCTTGATAATCAAATTTCGCTGACCTTGTTCGCACAAGGTGCTTTTTCTCACGCAACAATTGAATCACAGGACTGGGTCCTCGAGGGCGGTTCGATTGAGACGGATGGGCAGGGGACTTTGCTCACAACTTCATCATGTTTGCTTAATAAAAATCGCAACCCTGATTTATCCAAAGCGGATATAGAAGCGCGCTTAATAGCGGCGTTTGGTGTAAGTAAAATTAACTGGTTAGACTATGGTTATCTCGCGGGCGACGATACCGATAGCCATATAGATACACTTGCGCGGTTGTGCCCTAACAATACAATTATCTATACGGCCTGTGATGATGATCAGGACGAACATTACGCCGAGCTCAAAAAAATGGAAGCACAGTTGCAATCTTTAACTAATGCGAATGGCGAGCCCTATCGATTGCTACCATTACCCTGGGCCGGTGAAGTAGTGGGTGATGAGAGCGATGCTCGTCTGCCATCGACCTACGCTAATTTTTTAATTATCAACGAGGCTGTACTGGTTCCTATTTATGGCTTGCCGATGGATGAAGATGCACTGGAAGTTGTATCGCAAGCGTTCCCTGGGTATGAAATTTTTGGTATTCCCTGTTTATCCCTGATAGAGCAGGGTGGGAGTTTACATTGCATCACCATGCAAATTCCTGAAGGTGTAAGGGAGCAGATCTGATGCAAAATTTTACTGGAAAAACCTTGCAAGTGGGTGTGGTGCAACAAACTTGCACTGCTGATCTCGCGGCTAATTTTACAAAAACGATTGCACAGATTCGCGTCGCTGCACAGCAAGGGGCGCAGCTGGTTGTGTTGCAAGAGTTGCATCGCGGTTTGTATTTTTGCCAGCAAGAAATTGCTGCGCATTTTGATTTGGCGGAAACTATCCCGGGGCCGAGCACGCAAGCTTTGGGTGCGCTTGCGCAAGAATTGGATATCGTGATTGTCGCATCATTATTTGAAAAACGCGCAGCGGGCTTGCACCACAATACTTCTGTGGTAATAGAGCGCGACGGTAGTATCGCCGGAAAATATCGCAAGATGCATATTCCGGATGATCCCGGGTATTACGAAAAATTTTATTTCACTCCTGGTGACTTGGGCTTTCATCCCATCCAAACAACTGTAGGTAAATTGGGTATTCTTGTCTGCTGGGATCAATGGTTTCCAGAGGCTGCGCGCTTGATGGCAATGGCGGGGGCAGAGTTATTAATCTATCCAACGGCGATCGGGTGGAGCCCTGCCGAGAATGCTGACGAAAAAGTGCGGCAGCGCGATGCATGGATTACGGTTCAACGCTCCCATGCGATTGCGAATGGCCTGCCTGTAATTAGTGTCAATCGCGTCGGACGTGAGCCTGATCCTGCTGGTGGAGATGGTCTGCATT
Organism: uncultured Cellvibrionaceae bacterium; assembly: GCA_964499225.1. Taxonomy (GTDB): domain Bacteria; phylum Pseudomonadota; class Gammaproteobacteria; order Pseudomonadales; family Cellvibrionaceae; genus Cellvibrio. Next base: position 16,180 of record CAZCJR010000080.1, read on the forward strand.
TTTGGGGTAGCAGTTTTGTTACAGGTCCTCAGGGTGAGTTTTTGTTTAGCGCCAGCGTTGATCGCGAAGAGACTCAGGTGGTAGCGATTGATATGCTGCGTAGTGAGCAAGTACGCCGCATGTGGCCTTATCTGCGTGATAGACGGATCGATCACTACGGGGATCTAGTAAAAGTTTATCGTGACTAAGTTGTGCATTAAGCCGCGATTTTTCGCGGCTTATCCAGTGATTGTGCTTAAAAATAGTGTCTGGTTGCGGCAGATTCTTTCGTCTAGACTTGCGGTAACAAATTTACTTAATACACCTGATTAAAAGCACCGTTTATGGAATCTCCAACATCGTCCTCTAATGTAATCTCGCTTTCTTGTCCGCTGGGTGATGCTTCCTGTCAATTTCTGCAGGAACTGAGTTCCTTGCGGCAAGAAGTCGATGTCCTCAAAGAGCAAGTACGCACCGATGCGCTAACCGGGCTTTACAATTTTCGTTTCTTTTCCGATGCGCTGCCGCTGGAAATGGAACGTGCAAGCCGTTCGTTTCAACCGCTGTCGCTGATCGTTTTGGACATAGATCATTTCAAAGGATTCAATGATCGCTGGGGACATGAAGTCGGAAATAGGGCGCTATCCCATGTTGCCGAATTAATAGGGTTGACAATTCGAAAATTGGATTTCGCCTGTCGCTTTGGTGGTGAAGAGTTTGTAATCTTGTTACCTAACACTGATCTACGACAGGCATTAAACGTTGCTGAACGTTTACGCGAGATAATCGCCAATACACCTCTCCTGCAAGGGCAGGATTCGATCACTATAACTGCTAGTTTGGGCGTGGATGAATACCGAGGTAATCACAGTGATAGCCCAGAAAGTTTCCTCGAACGTGTTGACGCATGGTTGTATCAGGCAAAACATGCGGGGCGCAATTGTGTGAAAGGGCCCGTCATTAACTCAGCCGATGTTGGTAGTACAGTTACGATCGAAGAAAAGGATGCACTTTTTGGTGCGTTTGGATCAGGTAATTAGTTGCGCCTGCTCGTACTATGCGCTTATTTTTAATGGTGATTCAGTTGCTGATCTACTAATCCTCCGCAATCGTAACTTGTTTTAGTGTCTACACGAATAACTCTCCTAAGGTTTTTAAACAAATGACTTTTCCCAAAATTGGCAATCTCGCACCGGCATTCACTCTTAAAAATCAAGCAGGGCTCGATGTAGCTTTAAAGAATTACAAAGGAAAAAAGAATATTGTGCTGTATTTTTATCCGAAGGCGTCAACTCCCGGCTGCACGGTTCAAGCCTGCGGAATAAGAGACACGCAAGCGGAATTTGATGCATTGGATACCGTAGTTCTTGGGGTTAGCCCGGATGCACCGGCTAAACTGCAAAAGTTTATTGATAAATACGATTTGAATTTTGATTTGCTAGCCGACGAAGATCATGCGCTTGCAGAAAAATACGGAGCCTGGGGACTCAAAAAATTTATGGGGCGTGAGTTCATGGGAATTCTGCGGACCAGTTTTATTATCGACAAAGAAGGGCGTTTAAAGCATATCCTAGATAAGGTTAACACTAAGACCCATGATCAAGATGTGCTCAAGATTTTGCGCGATGGCATTTAAACCGTCTTTTATATAATTACTCGTGATAAAAAACTCGCCTTTTGATTGGAAATTACGCGCATTTCTCTTTGATTCGAAGATAGTTCGTCTATAATCCTTGTTAACTGAGTGTGACTTGACCTATTCGCAGATGATGCTTGAAATTCAGTGGGTCTATTAGCGCCAAGAGAGAAACACTCCTGATTGATTCATAAACGCCCTTAATTGGCAAAGGAGACGCCGGATGATCCAATTACAGCGAATTTATCGAAACAGCGAACACTATTCCGAAAATTCATTCGAGGGTTCTGAAGTAAGATCCTACGAAGAATATTTGGCAATGGCTGACATCCCAAAATTTGAAGGGGTATCGGCGCGAGTGATCGATGCCCTGAAGCAACGTGTTGGTCGCGATGACCTCTCTATCGATCGCATTGCTGAAGATCTTAAGCTCTCAAAGAGAACACTTCAGCGCCGCCTGCAACAACAGAGTGCAAACTTTGCGCAGTTGCGTGACATTTTGCGTTTTCATTACGCGATTAAGTATTTAATCGATGAGCACATGAGTGTCGATACAGTTTCCAAAGCATTGGACTTTTCAGATCGGACCAGCTTTACAAATGCTTTTAAGCGTTGGACGAGTTTGTCTCCCAGTGTTTTCAGGAAGTTATTCCGCGATTACGCCTAATCTCCCCAGTCCTCACTAACAATCTTGGTCGAGTAAAAAGCCCTAATTGCCTGTGTCTATCAAAACAGGTAAAGTTGGTGCCTTTTATTCTACGAGGTTAGTTTCATGAGTTTCTTTATAGCATCCGCAATGGCCCAGGCTCAAACTGCACCAGCACCACAAAGTAATCCTATGATTACATTATTGATGTTTGGTGGCATGTTCCTGTTCATGTATCTGCTCATCATTCGCCCTCAACGTAAGCGTCAAAAAGAGCACCAAAATCTGGTGTCGGCCTTGGCAAAGGGTGATGAGGTGATAATGACCAGCGGTATGCTGGGTAAGATTCTCAAAGTTGACGACAACTATGTTGTTATTGAAACGGGTAACAGTGTTGAACTCAAGTTTCAAAAAGTGGCTGTTCATGCAGTGCTTCCAAAAGGTACTATCAAATCGATCGAAGCTGCCTAAGTTTTAAAAAAACCGATAAGGGGCTTAGGCCCCTTTTTTATTGCTCGTTCTACCTTCCCCATCCTTGTCCCGGAGTCACTATGGAGCTTATTCATCAGTATGTAGCCTGGTTAAATGGTTTGGTATGGGGTGTCCCCATGCTTATCCTTATTCTGGGCACGGGCTTATTTTTGATGGTGGCTCTAAGGGGGATGCCTTTACTGCGGATCCTTACGGGCTTTCGCCTCATGTGGAGTGGCAGGGTTAAAGGTGATGAGGCTACGGGCGAGGTGAGCCCGTTTCAGGCGCTGATGACATGCCTTTCTGCGACTGTGGGTACTGGTAATATTGCCGGGGTTGCTACAGCTATTTTTTTGGGGGGGCCAGGCGCTTTATTTTGGATGTGGTGCACTGCACTTGTTGGTATGGCCACCAAGTATTCTGAAATAGTGCTGGCGGTGCACTACCGCGAGAAGGACGAGCGTGGTGAGTATTGCGGTGGACCTATGTACGCAATCAAAAATGGGTTGGGTAAATCCTGGAGATGGCTGGGTTTCGTTTTTGCTATATTTGGTGGTTTGGCCGGCTTTGGCATTGGCAACATGGTCCAATCCAACAGTATGGCAGAGGTTATTGAGTCATCTTTTCATGTGGAGCGTTGGGTTACTGGTTTGGTGACGACGATTATTGTTGCGCTGGTTATTTTGGGTGGTATTAAACGAATTGCAAAAGTATCGGCGTCGTTAGTGCCATTTATGTGCGTTGGTTATGTGGTGATGTCGCTTGTTGTATTGGGTATTTATATTGATCGTGTACCTGATGCCTTTGCCCTAATCTTCACGCATGCCTTCACTCCTGCGGCTGCTACTGGTGGTTTTGCTGGTGCAGCGGTTTTGATGGCGATGCAATATGGTGTTGCCCGCGGTATTTTTTCTAATGAGGCTGGTCTTGGAACAGCTGGGATCGCCCAAGCCGCGGGAACTACAAATAGTCCAGTACGCTCGGGTTTGATAGGAATGATTGGTACATTTATCGATACCATCATAATTTGTAGTATGACTGGCTTGGCAATTATTTGTTCGGGTGCCTGGACTACGGGCGCAAAAGGCGCAAGTTTATCGACGGCAGCTTTTGAATCAGCGTTGCCAGGTGTGGGTGGTTATTTAGTGGCGGCAGCACTAATCATTTTCACTTTTACCACTATATTGGGTTGGAGTTACTATGGTGAAAAATGTTGGATTTATCTGGCAGGGCGAAAAGCAGTTTTGCCTTTTCGTATATTTTGGGTTCTAGCTGTATTTGGTGGTGCAGTTTTTCAATTGGATTTTGTATGGTTGCTGGCAGATACGCTGAACGCACTTATGGCGATTCCAAATTTGGTTGCCTTGCTACTATTGAGCCCTGTGGTGCTAAAATTAACAAAAGATTACTTTGATAAAAATAATTTTTAGTTCTGGTATTACAACTATCTACAAGCAATTGGTTGGGCGCGGCAGTCCAGCAATTTTGCTGGCGATCTTTGCGGGGCTTGGTGGAAATAGTTGTAACAAATAAATACTGCGGCCTTTTTCATGGCCAAGTTTTTTTTCGGCATATTTTACAAGTGCCCGCATTGCCGGTGATATTTCAAATTCGCGGTAAAATTCTTGCAGTAGCGCAATAATTTCCCAGTGGGCAGGCGTAAGAGAAATATTTTCTTGTTTTGCAAGTGCGTTGGCCGTCTCCTTGTCCCAGTCATTGAGATTGACTAAGTAACCATCTTTATCCAGCGCAATATTGCGCTCATTTATATTGAGCTGCATATCAATACCAGCTTTGCACGCAGCGATGATCAAGCGTTAATTGTACAAAAGCGTTGTAATCAACTAGTTCGATATTCGGTGCTAGCTTTCCTTCCAGTCCCCGCGCTTTTATGTCGTTCATCAATGCAAACACCTTAACGCCGCGCTGGCTTAGCATTTGTATCTCGTCTGCTCCAGGGGCAGAAGTAGTTGCTCCGAAAACGCCGTCTTCAAGCAGTAAAATTCCGTCATGCTCTGTGCATACTTTAAGGCATGAAGTGAGGGTGTTGTGTGCATAGGGTGATTTGTTAATGGTATGAAGTGTGCTCATATTAAAAGCTCAGGAGTTGATCTTGCTCGCCCAGCAAGTTTCCTACGTCCTTATTGTTTAGCAGTTGCAAGTCGTCAAAGACAAGTTCATCCAATTTTATTGCTCTTGCATCTAGAGATTCTTGGTGTACGTAAACCTTCTCTAAGCCATACAAGTCTAGCGCCGGCAATATAGCGCCAATATTTTTTTGATCAATCAATTGGCTTTGCTGGTTTTTGAGTAATTGAAAAACCCCATCATCCATAAATAGAACTCCGATGTCCTGATCGTAAATAGACGCCGCTAGCGCCGCGTCTATCGCTTCCCTGGCTGTGCTCTTGCCATAAGGCGCTTGTCGGCTAATCAGTAGTATCTTTTTATTCATCCTGGTTAACCAAAACTAATTAATCTATCGGATATGACGGCTGCCTCGACTAATTGCCCCAAGCCACTAATCGTGAACGCCTGTGCGATATTATGCGAGGATTTTTCGTAGCGTTTGGCTTCACCTTCATCGAGTAATCCTCTCCGTAGGGCTGCAGCTATGCACACAACGAGATCCAGATTGTGGTCTTTGGCCAAGTGTTGCCATGCTTGCTGCAAATTAAATTCATCTTGAGGGGGGGTTGCCAGACTAGTGGCATTATGTACTCCATCCTGATAAAAAAATACCCGATGCAGGTTGTGCCCTTGACTAAGGGCTGCTACGGCAAATTGATAAGCGGTGTAGCTGGCCTGGGATGAATAAGGGGCAGAGTAAACGGCTAATGAGAAAATCATAATTTAAGATGAGACCCAAAAAATAAGGCTCCGCGAAGGGAGCCTTGGGTGAACTCTTGATTCACGTTACTCGTCGCTAGATATACCAAGTAAATGTAGCAAGCTTGTAAACAAGTTAACAATTGAGAGAAACAGGCTGGTTGTCGCCATAATATAGTTGGTTTCACCGCCGTGAATAATTTCACTGGTT
>CAZCJR010000081.1:0-21677 GCA_964499225.1 uncultured Cellvibrionaceae bacterium
TTTAGCGATATTCCATTCAAAGCCAGCACCGGTTATGTGAGCCTCGCGGCGGGTGATTACGATGTAGTGATCGCGCCGGTAGGCACCAAAACCGAGGCGATTAAAGTCGGCGTTGCGCTGGAAGCCGGTGGTGTTTACACCGCTATCGCCCGCGATGGTGCCGGCCTGACCGCTGCTCTGGGCGTGATTGGTTTGGACGGTTTGGCTCCCAATAAAACTCATGTGCGTGTATTCCACGCCTCTGCCGACGCACCGAAAGTGAATTTATGGGTAGATGGTGCTGTGGCTGCCTCAGGTTTGGATTATCAAAAATCCACCGGCTATCTTGAGTTGGATGCCGATACCTATAATGTTGCAGTCGAAGGCGTTATCCCCACCGGTAATCTCACCGTGATCGGCCCTGTGGATCTGGATCTGGAGCGCAACATTCGTTATGACGTGATCGCTGTCAACTCAGTAGCCAATATCGAACCCTTGATTCTGACCGATATGGGCAAACTGGCGAATGCTAACAACGTGCGCGTGCGTGTTGCGCATTTGGCGGCGGCGGCACCGGAAGTAAAAGTGCACGTGACTGCGCCCGGCGACGCCATTTCTGACGCGACCTCAGTGGGCAGCTTCTCATTCAAAGAAACACTTGGCCCGCTAGAAGTGCCTGCAGGAACCTATCGCATTCGTGTAACCCTGCCCAACAACACGGTGGTATTCGATTCAGGTTCAGTCGCGCTCACCAGCGGTAAAGACTTGTTAATTGGCGCGGTGCCTAATGTAGGTACAGGTTCATCGCCTATTCAATTGGCGGTATTGGATGGTGCCAATGTGGCGGTATTGAGCGATGCAGCGGCCGGTGCAAATCTGCGCGTAGTCCATGCTTCGGCCAACGCGCCTGCGGTTGATGTGCTGGCGAATAATGGTGTGACTCCCGCGATTAGTAATCTCGCATTCCCGGCGTTCACTAATTATCTGAATCTGCCATCAGCTACCTACAACTTCAAAGTGGTACCAACCGGCGTAACCACACCCGTAGTAATCAATGCCGATGTGCCACTGGCGAATGGTGCTGAATACAGCTTGCTGGCAGTTGGTGCGCTCGCGAATATCGAGCCGCTGCTGCTGACCGATAACAATCGCAAAGTGGCCACTGAAGCGAAAGTGCGTTTGGTGCATGCGTCGACCCTGGCTGGCAATGTGGATATTTACGTGGTCGCGGCAGGTGCATCTATTGCCAATGCTATGCCCGCATTTGCCAATGTTCCGTTCAAAGCAGATACCGGTTATGTATCTCTGGCAGCGGGTAGCTACGATGTGATCATCGCACCCACCGGCACCAAAACCGAGGCAATAAAAGCCACACTCAACTTCGCCAACGCTATGGTGTACACGGCGGTAGCACGCGACGGCGCAGGCTTGAGCAGCCCACTCGGTGTGATCGGTTTGGATGCGCTTGCCCCCTGATCATTAGTTAGCGCTCGATAAAAATGCCCGGATTCGTCCGGGCTTTTTTTTGCCGGAAATTTATGACCAAGCTCCAAAAGTGTTATCTCCCCACTTGCCAGTCTTGAATTTGTGTATTAGTGTAGTAATACACGTTGATGTAAAGTGATACACCTAAAGCCCCATTCATATAATCATCAGTCAACCAAGGAGTGAGCCATGAAATCCTGTTTAACAATAATCGCCAGTTTGTTGGTATTCATCAGTGTTTCCACTAGCGCTGAAACCAGCCTTTACGAAATCACCAAAGGCGATGAAAAAATATATCTTGGCGGCACCATTCATGTGCTGCGCAATAGCGATTACCCGCTTCCCCCTGAATTTGAACAAGCTTACGAAAACGCAAAAATTCTTGTGCTCGAAACCGATATGAGAAAGGCCAGCTCACCTGAATTTGGCCAGCAAATGGCACAGGCGTTTATGTACAGTGGCGGCAAAAATTTATCCCAGGATCTGCAACCAAAACTCTGGCAGGAGCTGCAAGCCTTTGCCGACGAACGCAAATTCCCGCTCGGACAAATGAGCATGTTCAAAGCCATGTTTGTCAGCCTCGCGTTATCGATGGCGGAAATGCAAAACAAAGGCTTCGGTGTAGGGCAGGGTGTAGATTCCTACTTTTATCAAAAAGCGATTATCAGCGGCAAAGCTACACAAGAGCTGGAAACAACCGATGAAGTTCTGGCGCAGCTTGCATCACTCGCGGACATGGATGCCAATTTGGTAATCAAAACCACGCTACGCGATTTGCACAATATGGACGGGGTATTGGAGAAAGCAGTCGCCTACTGGCGCGCGGGTGAAATAGAAAAGTTAGACGAGGAAATGGCCGCGAATATGCGCAACGAAACCCCTGAGGTTTACCAACAGCTATTGATTGCCCGTAACCAGGCCTGGCTGCCAAAAATAGAAAAGCTGTTTGCTACACCCGAGGTGGAATTAGTGTTAGTCGGCAGTTTGCATCTATCCAGTAAAGACGGTTTGCTCGCGCACCTGAAGAAGCGCGGATACAAAATAAAGCCCTATCAATTAACCAAATAATTTTTCGCGCACTATTTTTTTAGCCAAGGAGTTTCTATGTCAGCCCCGGTATCGTTAAACAATCTACAACGCCAATTGGGTGGTGTCACCGTATTAAAAGGGATTAGCGCGCAAGTATTGCCCGGGCAGGTGATCGCATTACTCGGCAAAAATGGCTCGGGTAAAACAACTCTTCTAGAAACTATTCTGGGCTTTGGTTTTCCCTCTGCTGGCGAAGCGACACTGTGGGATGTGAAGGCGACGGATATCGGCGGCGAGATTAAACAGCGCCTGGGTTTTGTACCGCAGCAGGATGAATTACTGGCGGGATTAAATGGTCGCGATCACCTGGATTTGTTCAAAGCCTTTCGCAAAACCTGGAATCAGTTGTTAGTGGATCGCTTGGTCGCAGAATGGTTAATTCCGATGGATACCAGCGTAGGCAAAATGTCTGTCGGTCAGCGGCAGAAATTATCGATTCTGCTTGCCATGGCGCATGAGCCGGAATTATTAATTTTGGATGAGCCAGTCGCCAGTCTTGATCCCATCGCCCGCCGTCAATTCTTGCAGCAACTAGTGGAAATTGCGGCCGACGAAAATCGCGCAGTGATTTTCTCTACCCATATCGTTAGCGATGTCGAGCGTGTTGCCAATCAAGTGTGGATGTTGCGCGACGGCGTGCTCGCCTATCAAGGCGGATTGGACGAACTCAAAGAATCCTTCGCGCGCGTCACACTCATCGCCAGTCAAGCCATCACGCAAAAAATCAATTGGCCGCATCTGATTAAACAAAAAAATAATGGCAACCAAACCCAGCTCACTTTTGAGCGCTGGCTTCCTCAAATGGAGCAGCAACTTGCGCAGGAATTTTCCGCGCAGGTGCAAGTGGAATTCCTGGGTTTGGAGGATATTTTTTTGGAGTTGAATCAATGAGTGGAGTTAGCACTTATGCCGACAAAGGAATGATAGTGTTCAAGTTGCTATTCCCATCCGCAATTCTTCGCTGGATTGTGATGGTAATGCTCGCTGCCTTTGCGATTGCCTGTACGTTAACAGAATTATTGAAAATGGACTGGATCGGAATCGTTGCAGGTGTGGCCAGTATTCATCTTATGTTTATTGTTGTGTTGGCTGTACCTTCACAAATGGTCGCTTTTGCATCTAGCCGAACTGCATCTTTTCTGGCTGGGTCACGCGGAACGCTATTAGCTATTTACTTGTTGTTTAGTGTGCTTTTATCACTGGCAATCTGCTGGTTATGGGATTTGGCTCAGTTAAATCATTACTCGCCGTTAATGTTTTTGGCCGTGTGGCTGACAACATCCTTGATATTTCAAGCTAGCGTTTACCTCTCTACTCGCTGGCCGGTAGTACACTTTTCTCTTTTTAGTATTTATCTCATGTTGGATGACATTGTCAGCTGGTTAGAGATTTACGATCCGGTCTACATTACGGTTTTTATACTGGTGAGTTGGGTTCTGTATGCCAAGTGGTGGTTTGTGTGGAAACCCACAAAATATAAAGTGAATCTGTTTTTTGTCGGAATGGCTGCGGAGCAAAAAATGATATTAGATCAACGCAGCACTTCATGGTTTTACTCTGGGCCTGCGAAAAGCTGGTTAGGGTCCCGGCTGTCAGGTATACAAGATGGTTGGGCTTTCCGTAGTAAATGTCTTCTGCCAAACATTGTTATTACACCCCTAAGCTTTATACCTGGCTATTTCATTATGGGTGAAGTATGGCTTAAGGCGTTCGTTCATTTATTTTTCATAGGCACTTCTGTCGTAATAGCGCAGGTAGTGCAATCAACTTACGCGGTCAATTTGCGCCGCGTGTGGCTTTATAGTGGCGGCAACCGGAGCGAAACTTTTTCACTATTGCTAAAACGCTTTTGGTTAGATGTTGCGCCTCTCACTCTGTTAATTATCTCGATACCCTTCGCGTTGAATCTGTTTTGGGGAATTTGGTATGGTACGGAGGCCTGGATTTATTTTTTGCTCTCACTTTTCCTACTGCAGTTGCTTGTCTTCCATCTTTTCTGGTGGGTTTATCAGCGCACGCAAGCGAGTCTCCTCTGGTCACATCTCGTGTGTGGTGGGCTGGTGCTTTGCTGGTTTTTTATGTCTATCGCCACCGGCTTTTTAATGATATTCCCTGTTGATTGGCAAGACCTCTCTCCGTTATGGATTGTGATTCCTGAACTGGTGTTGCTCGCGCTGCTTTACAGGCCTGTGCGACAAGGTTTTGCCAAAGTGAATTTTACGCAACGATCGTAGGTGAATATTTAAAAGTGGAAGATATATTCCTGGAGTTTGCGAAATGATGACGACAAATGTTTTCAGCCAGTATTGGCATTTGTTTCGCTGGCTGATGATCCCGGCTCGCTATCACTATTGGCTTTTTATGCTCAGTATGGTGGTAACAGTTATTGCTGTATTCAGCACAGTGGTTGGATCTTTGTTAAAGGTAGGTGATTGGCGGCTGGTTATCGTCGGCATTTGGGCGATAGTGTTTTCGCTTTGGTCATTTAACGCTGTGTTGGTGTTGCATGGGCAGTTGCTCTCTCTGCCATCCAATCGACAGCTGCGACTTATCCCGGGTGTGCGTCAGCGGGCGTTAGCGATTCACTGGGTGGTACTGACGATAATGGCCGTACTGTTTACCGCGTGCCAATATTTTCTGAAAGAAATGTCATTTACTTTCGGTAGCTTCATTCTAAATTGGTCTCTTTTTTCGTTTGCCTCGGTTATTTTTTTATTGTGCTTGAAATGGTTTGCGAATTTTTCCCTGCTCGCCGTGTGGTTTTTTGTAATGGCGTTCTCTGCCTTTATTTGGCCTCTTGATATTTCCCCGTGGCTATTTTTTGCAGCGGCATTAGTAAACTGGCTGGGCTTTTCCTATTGGTGGTTGCGCTGGTTGCCTATGCAAAAAATTGACAATATCTTTTTGTTGCGCAATTGGCACAGCTTGCAGCGCTCCTCGACTTATCATTGGACCAAGCTCCCAATAAATATGCTTGCTCCTCGCATCAAAGATAACTACACACCTGCATCGCTCTATTCGCATTTGTTAAATGGCGTGACTGGCAATCCAGTATCACGCGTGACCATTTGGTTGTTGATGGGGAGTTTTTGCGTATTGGTTATAAGCCTCCTGATAACCATCCTGGATTATGGTGGCGTTATGCGTGATATGGCGCAGGTTGCAATTCCAATTACCCTCTGGACTTTTTTAAGCAGCGCGGGAATGGGCTATTTTACGGGGCTGTTTGCGAGCATTAGCCGGGTGTGGTTATATTTTCCCGGCTCCAGGGCGGAGCTATTGAGTGCGACTGAAAAGAATTTTATGTTGTCACTAGTAATTGATTTGTTTTTTATCTGTACGTTGATCGGTCTTGCTTGCTATTGGGTCTTCCCCGAATATCTACTAATAAAATGGATTCTGCTCTACTGTTTATTAGTGTTGGCAATAAACTGGGCTTTGTTTCACTTCATCTGGTATTTATATTGCCGTACTCAAGGCAGTAGTAATTCACTGGGAGTTGCCATTTTTTTCATTATTATGGCGCAGGTTTTCCTCGCGGGATTTGCTTGGAGCCTCGTGTCTAGTGGGAAAATAAGTGCAGAACCATTGGTGTTGGGCGCTATTTTTTGTTGTTTTGCGGGTGCGCTACTCTTGCGTGTGTATGCAAAAAAGGCGACGCCAGAAATGAGTTTTGCGCGGGGGAAAGTTTAATGTTTACTCTTAACCCCCAATCCGGCATCCCTATTTATCGCCAACTCGCCGAGCAAGTTAGGCGTATGATTGCCGGTGGTCAGTTAAAAGGCGGCGATGAGTTGCCCTCGGTGCGTGAGCTGGCGCTGGAGCATGCGGTAAATCCTATGACGATCTCCAAAGCGTATAGTTTGCTGGAAGGTGAAGGTCTGCTAATGCGGCAGCGTGGTAAGCCGATGCAAATTGCACCGCAAGATAAACTAAATAACTCAGAGCAAGAGCGACTTCAGCATCTGCGCCCGCAGTTGGAACAGTTGGTATTTGCGGCGCGACAATTGGAAATTCCCGATCAAGTGTTGCTTGCTAGTGTGCGTGAATTACTCGTAGATAAATAAATTACTTTGTTAAAAAATAAGGAATAAAGGATGAATGTCTCTTGGCCCGCTTACGGAATTCTGTGCTTGTTGTTACTGGGGTTTTTACCGGCCTGCAGTGAAAAATCAGATCCTAAATCTGCCGCTACTTTAATTCTCAAACCCTGCCCGGGTTTTGTAGAAACCGGCAAGCCGCCGTTAGTATACGGAGCGGAATGCGGGGAATTAATGCTGAAAGAAAATCCCGCAGATGCAAACAGTAATGACATTAGTGTGGCGATTTTGCGTTTACCTGCGATTAGCCCAGTGGCTAGTGCCGACCCGCTGTTTTTAATTCAAGGTGGGCCTGGTGGATCTTCTATTGATATGGCAAATCAGATCCACAGCTATTTTTCCGATGTGCGCAAAAACCGCGACTTAATCTTTGTGGATCAACGCGGTACCGGCAAATCCAATCCCCTGCGCTGTGAGCAGGCAACGCCAGAAGATTTGAAATTGCCAGAGTCTGAGCAGACGGAGAAGTATCTTGCGTTGATGAAAAGCTGCGCCGAAAAATATCAACATAATGCCGCTTTCTACACCACCGTTCATGCCGTGCAGGATTTGGAGGTGGTGCGTATTGCCTTGGGTTACGAGAAAATTAATCTCTGGGGTGGCTCTTACGGTTCGCGAGTTGCGCTCGAATATGCACGGCGCTATCCACAACAAGCGCGAAGCATAGTATTGGATGGTGTGGCACCAGTGAGTATCGCCCTGCCTAAATATTTTGCGCGCGATGCCATGGCGGCGTTGGTGGCTGTGAATAACGAGTGTCTTGCACAAACGGATTGCGCAGCAGAATTTGGCGATATAGTGCAAAAAGCGGAAACCGTATTGCAGCGCTTGAATGATCTGCAAGGCGAAGGAGAGCCACTGGAAGTTCGTTATGAGCATCCGCGCAATCAGCAAACGGAATCTTTTCATTTAACACCGCGCACATTTTCATCGTTGCTATTTATGTCACTCTACTCGCGCGATTTAACCGTGTTGTTGCCGCGCGCAATCAGTTTTGCCGAAAAGGAGGACTATCGTTTGCTTGCTGCACTCTCGGCGCTTTCCGGTGAACAAGCGCAGCTGATGAATATCACTGAGGGCATGCGGTATAGCGTTATTTGCAATGAAGACTGGCCGCTCATGTCAGCGAATGATATCGAACAAAGCGCACCTTTTTTCGGCATTCAGTTTGTAAAAGAAGTGCAGCCGATTTGCGCGTCATGGCCTAAAGCAGAATTGCCGGAAGACTATTGGCAGCCGATTAAGAGCGATGTGCCTGCGCTTCTGCTTTCGGGTAAACATGATCCGGTGACGCCAGAACGTTGGGCGCAAGCTGTTGCGGCACATTTGCCTAATGCAACTAGTTTGAGTGCCGCGGGGGGCAATCATTCTATTTCATCCGAAGGCTGTGTTCCGCAATTGATCGCACAGTTTATTGAGCGTGCATCTATGCAAAATGTAAAAGCGGATTGCGTGGAAAAAATAAAACCCCTGCCGTTAGTGTTGGGCGCTAATCAGAAAAAATCGGTTAGCTCTGCGGCTGGCAGCTCTTCAGCGCCAGCTATCTCATCGGCAAGTGTGTCCTCAACAGGCACGTCCTCAACAGGCATGTCATCGTCAGGGAGTGCAGAATAATGATTCGAGTGGAGCATCTCAGCAAAACCTTTACCGCAAAAAAAGATGGTGGCTTCAAACTTCCCGGTTTTAAGAAGTCCGCCGTACCCAGTGTCATCACCGCTTTGGATGATGTCAGTTTTACCTTGAATGATGGTGAGATTACCGGTCTGTTAGGTTTAAACGGTGCGGGCAAATCAACGCTTATGCGGTTGATTTATGGCTTGTTGCAGCCTAGTGCCGGCGACGTATGGATTAACGAACATCAAGTGAGTAAAAACCCCAACGCTGCGCGCCAACAGTTAGGTGTGCTGCCGGACGATACAGGCTTATACAAGCGGTTAACGGCGCGCGAAAATATTCGCTATTTCGGCGAGCTGCAGGGACTGCAGGGCGAGGCAATGGAAAAATCCATTAACCAATTAATTGATTGGTTGGGTATGAATAACATTGCCGAGCGTCGCGCAGAAGGTTTTTCGCTGGGCGAGCGCATGAAAACAGCGTTGGCGCGCGCGATTGTGCATCAGCCGCAACATGTTTTATTAGATGAGCCTACTAATGGTTTGGATGTTATCACTACGCGTGCTGTGCGACGCTTATTACAGGAGTTAAAACAGCAAGGGCGCTGTGTAATTTTTTCCAGTCACTTGATGCATGAAGTGAGTGGTTTATGCGACCGCATTATCGTGATATCGCAAGGAAAAATTTTGGCTGACGGCAATCTCGAAATGGTTCTGGATGCGGGAAAATCCCAAAATCTGGAAGAGGCCTTTATCAATTTAGTCCAGCCGCAAGAGGAGCTGCATCATGGGTGAGTTACTTAAAAAAATTACCGTAGTGTTTCGCAAAGAATGGCGCGATGCCTTGCGTGATAGCAAAAGCCTACGCATGGCACTTTTGATGCCGGTATATTTTGTCGGTGTGTTTGTCGCTTCTTCGCTGTTCATTATTCATATGAGCAATCAAGCCAAAGCCACTAATAATGAGCCCATAAAATTGGCTGTAGTGGGGGCGGAACTACTGCCATCGCTGATCGATTGGTTGCAGGAACGCGGTGTGCAGGTCGATTCAGTGGGTGACGATGCCTATCAAAAAGTAGAAAGTGGTCAATTGGGATATGCATTGATAATCCCCAAGGATGCACGCGAAAAATTTGCCACCGGTGAATCGATTGAGTTGGCATTGGTGTTTGATGCAACTAACGGAAAATTACAAGGGGCGGTGCATTTTGTGCGTCAGCAAATATGGAGCTGGAACGGCCGCATTGGTAGTTTGCGCGTGTTATCACGCGGTATATCGCCAGCGATAGTGAACCCCGTTCATTTGCGCGATTTAAATGTCGCCAGTGATCAGAAAATGGGATTTATGGTCATGGCCAGTCTGCCCATGTTGTTAATTCTTACCGTATTTATTGGTAGCGTGGGTTTCAGTGCGGATATGACCGCTGGTGAACGCGAGCGGCGTTCACTGGAATCTCTACTGATTACCCCGGCATCGTCCACTGCATTGGTGTTGGGCAAATGGTTCAACAGTTTTTCACTCACACTGTTGATTGTATTCGTAGAGGTGTCACTGTTGGTCGTCGCTTTTGCCTATGTCCCTTTTAAAGAATTGGGTTTGCGTGTGGATGTCTCACCACTTGAATTAGCTGGTGTTTTTGTCGTGCTGGCATCACTGGCGCTCTTGGCAACATCGTTGCAATTTTTAATTTCCCTTTTCGCGCGCAGTTTTAAAGATGCACAAACCTATATGGGTTTGATGGTGTTTATTCCTATGGTGCCGCTGCTCTACACCATTTTTAATCCGAGTGCCTACGCTGATTGGTTCCGCTGGGTTCCGGTATTAGGGCATCAGGTATTGATCAAAGATTTACTGTTGGGTGGTAATGTAACTGCAGCGCATTTTGCGCAATTGTGGTTGGTGTCGGGCATTATTGCCGTCGCGTTTTTGGCTTACACCATCCAGCAATTGCGCAATCCGAAAATTGTTTATGGGGTTTAATGCTTTGCTGCAGGAATTTGTAATACCGCTGGAAATGGTGTGGATACTGTCCTTTTTATTACTCGGTTGTTTTGTAGGGTTTGTGGCTGGTCTACTCGGTGTCGGTGGCGGCGGTATTATGGTGCCTGTGCTCACTACGCTATTTTTATATCAAGGTACTCCCGCAGAAAACGTCATTCATTTTGCCTTGGGCACTTCCATGGCGGCGATTATTGTCACGTCTATATCCAGTTTGCGCGCGCACAATAAAGAAGGTGCCGTCATGTGGCACCTTGTAAAGGTCATGTCCCCTGGTATTGTACTGGGTACATTTTTAGCCACCTTTCTTGCTGCTAATGCCAGCCCTATTTATCTCGCGTTGTTTTTTTCTGCATTTATGGCCTTCGTGTCCGTGCAGATGTTTTTAAATAAAAAGCCCAAGCCAACTCGATCGCTCGCAGGTGACGGCGGGTTGTTGCTAGGTGGTTCTGCCATTGGCGCTGTGTCAGCACTTGTCTCCACTGGCGGTGGTTCTCTAACGGTTCCCTATCTTATTTGGCAAAATGTCGACATTAAAAAGGCTATCGGTACCTCCGCAGCAATTGGCTTGCCGATTTCTATCGCAGGTACAGCTGGGTACATTATTAATGGTTGGTCAGCGAGTTCTATGAGTCATCATACCTTGGGATTCGTCTACCTTCCTGCCGTACTGCTCATTTCAATTACAAGTTTTCTCACGGCTCCCTATGGGGCAAGATTGGCTCACAAACTCCCCGTTGCTGCGTTAAAAAAAGGTTTTGCTTTGTTGCTAATTATCCTGAGTATAAAAATGCTTGTCTCGGTTGTGTAGTTAAAACCTGTTGGCCAATAAATCTCATCAGTTTTGCGGTGGCTGCGTTGCTGTAAAGAAAGGGTAGCTAAGTGCACCCGTGTAAAAATTTTCCAAATTATCGTAAGCGTAAAAATCCACTTGATTACGAAGTTTTGCCCAGCCGATAAAACAGGCGAGTCGGATTTGTGCATCGTTATAGGGTGCGGCTGTCGGCCAGGTCTGTTGATTTAATTCTGCCAGTGTTGACTGGATGCGCGCCGCTTGTCGTTGCAAATAAGGAATGGTCGTTATATCCACACCATTGCGCTTGATAAAAAATAAATTTACCGTTGCATCCATGAGTGTGTTGATCAAACACACATCATCTAACTCTTTTGCCGTTTTACAATAATCTTGCCCTACTTTTTCGCGCAGGTATTTGGTGATGGAGGCAGAGTCAGTTAAAAAGACATCTCCATCTTCGAGGAAAGGCACCCGTTGGGTGGGCGATTTGGCGCTGCTGCCCGCCTGATCGGTTTCGATAAATTCACAGGGCTGCGCCGTTTCCAATAACACGATGCGCACATGACGAACAAAAGGTGAGGTGTAGCTGCCGTAAAGTTTCATAGCATTTTCTCTGGAGTAGTTAAGCAAAAGCGGATCTGACGTGATTCTAGCGGCTACGAGGGGTTTTATGTACATTTCAACTATGTAAAAGCATGCTGACAGGCAGTATTGATATTCCAACTCGGTTTTTGACAAGGATGATATTTGTCACGACACTTGTGTGAAGTTGGTCACGTATTGTCGTGGTGCCGCTCAAGGGTTGTTTAACTGGTTAAGGGAGTTGCAACATGCCGGAATTTAGAACATCAAGATCACCTCTCAAATCTACGCTCGCGGAGCGCTTGCAACAGGTCGTCGATAATCGGCGCGGCGCCCAGAAGGCAGTGCCTATCGATCTCGGACGCTACCTTAATGAATGCCAATTACTCGCCTTGCATAGCTTGGAAAGTTTTGGTTGGCACCTATGGTTTGTGCGTCGCCCCCTGTTTATGCAACCGATCGTTGTGGTGGCCAATTCGGAATCCACCCAGCACGCGCAGCTTGAGGAGGATGGTTCGGTGAATTTAAAACCGCAGCTGCATTTGCGTCATTAGCGCGAGAAGCTAGTGCCTACTGAATTAGGTTGGTCATTCAGGCGGGATTCAGTGGCAGAACCCTAGCATCAACTTCGACTATTTCTACGGAGTTGTGCCATGATAAAAATTCTGCCCGCTGCCTTCAGTTTATTAATTTCTTTCGGCTTGTCTGGCTGCGGCAGCGATACTGTTGCGGTTCACGATCCTCATGATGATTACGTTCCCGAGTTGCGCGCGTTCGATATTATCGACAGTTACGATACTGATACGGCTACCCCCAATCATCCGCCGCTGGCATTTAGCCCTTATCTTTACGACGGGCTTTATGAAATATTTTGGGATGTAAACAGCCTTGAAGATTACACCGTATCGCTGCGTATTAATGATCGTGCGAGTATCGGGGGCAGTTTAGTCGTTCATTCACAAGTGTGTGGCGCTGGTCGTCTCTGCGACCAATCAGGCAACTGGGTGTGTGAATATACCAATGATTTTTATATGTCCTGCGATGGCTCGGCACGCGAAACGGATATCTATTCACTGATCAATCAAGTGCCGCAAAGAGTGTATATGTTTATTGAAATTTGCGATTCCAATTCCGGTTACTGCGAATTTGATTACTACCCCGTAACCTTGGAGTAACTATTAACCTTAGAGTAAATGGGCGGGGATAGAAATCCCGAAATAAAATCGACGTAATAAAGTTTTGTTCAGGCGCAGGGATAGCGCTGGATAAATTTTCTCAATGCCATCATGCTGCCGACTCTTTGGTTATCTTCCTGCGCAGCCGTATCTATGATTAGCGATCCCTCCTTTTATTTTCTCGCCATCCCCGTAGTGATTTTAGTCGGCATGTCCAAAGGCGGATTTGGCGGCGGATTTGGCACACTCGCTGTACCCCTTCTAGCACTGATGATTGATCCCCGTCTTGCCGCTGCGATTTTATTACCGATTCTGTGCAGTATGGATGCGTTCAGCTTGTGGAGCTTTCGCGGCACTTGGGACAAGCTCAATTTAAAAATCCTGCTGCCCGGCGCGCTGCTGGGTACAGTTGCCGGGGCCTTAACATTTGAGATGACCAATGCCGATTGGGTACGTTTAATTATTGGTCTGTTGTCGATTTATTTTGTTGCCCACTATTTGTGGGGCAAACATTTTTTAGAGCAGTTGGAACGGCGTAAGCCTAATAAAATTGCGGGTAGTTTTTGGGGTACGATAGCAGGCTATGTCAGCTATATCGCCCACGCGGGTGGGCCACCCATTGCGATTTATTTGTTGCCGCAACACTTATCAAAATCTGTATTAGCAGGCACTACCATCTTATTTTTTGCGATCATTAATTTTATAAAACTCATTCCCTATGTGTGGCTCGGGCAAATCAGCGGCGCTTCTTTTCTTACCTCGCTGGTATTGTTACCACTCGCACCGCTGGGTGTGTGGCTCGGCGTATATTTACATCATCGTGTGTCTGACCGGATTTTTTATTGGATCAGTTATGGATTTTTGTTGTTGGCGGGAATCAAGTTGACTTATGAAGGTGTATTGGGATTGTTGGGGTGAGAGGTCGGCTGGACTTTATTGATAATTTGACTATGATTCACGCGCCAGTAAGTTAGGTTGGATTAGAAAATGACAATTACTTTATGAAGGAAAATGGATTATGCGAGCAATAATAACGGCCGGGTTGCTGACGTTGCCTGTTACAGCTTTAGCGATTAATACAGAGCCTGCCGGGTTTTATGCGGGTGTTGGCCTTAGTCAGGTTGATACATCTTCAAATGTAGATCTGGATTGGACAGCTGTAGAATTTTCAGGCGGCTACAAACACAGTCCTTTAGTTGGAGTTGAGTCTCGTCTTGGTATAGGTAGTTCGCCAGAGCTTCTTTATGGTGGGCTTTACTATCGCACTGAAAGTGCTAATGAGACTGCCAAGACTTATTTGTTATTGGGTTACGCCGGTGCCAGTATTGAACGTGAAGCTGGCAGTGATGTGTCTCTATCTGGTTTTTCCTATGGTGCGGGTATTGGCTTTCCTGTGGGTAGGAATGCCAATTTCAATCTTGAATATCGTGTGTTACTGGATGATAGCGATAAAGATATTAGCCTTAATGCGTTTACAGCCAGCTTTGATTATCGCTTTTCAGGTGCTTCTGTGGGCCCCAATGCTATCAATCCAGAAGATCAAGGATTCTATGCGGGTATTGGTGTTGCCCGTATCGATCTGAAAATTGATGAATCAACCGATGGCGATGACATCGTTAATGAAGACGTTGATGAGGATATTGATGAAGAGGATGGCGGGCCGGATTTGTCGTGGAATGCGATTGAATTAATCGGCGGATACAGCCACAGCCCATTGGCCACCGCTGAGCTGCGTTTAGGGACTACGGATAACGTAGGTGAAGAGGGTGTAGACCTCTCGTTAAACTATGTTTCAGTTTACTATCGTCCCAGTCTTAACTTTGGCAAGGTAGACCTGTACGGACTGCTGGGTTATTCATCTGTGCGTTGGACTTTTGAGGAAGAGTCCTATGAATACGATGGCGAGGTCTACGAGGGTGAAAAGGAAAGTGAAACCTTTTCAGGAATTTCCTTGGGGGCGGGTGTAAATGCCTCTGTGACTGAAAAGATCACCGTTGGGCTCGAATATCGTTTGCTCGCGCGCGAGGAATTTGAGGACGAAGGATATAAGGAGACTTGGGATTACACAGCCTTATCGGCGAATGTTCATTATCGGTTTTAAGTTTATCGTTAGGTTTGGCACAGGGAACTGTGCCAGCGTTCAATGCGCTTTAGATTAAGTGGTAGCGTCTGGCAAGTTTGCGCTTGATGTGTTTGCCTCGCTTGACGTGCTTTCACTGCTGCTGGTTTGCAGTGTGCAATATTGAGTAATTTTCTCTGTTATTTTTGCGGCAGCGCTAGAAGTTTTTTGCTGTTGCTTCCAAAACGTGCACTCCACACTGCGCTCTTTAATCGCTTTGAGTTTGGCTAGCCTATCGGCTTCTGCTTTGTCAGCCATCTGTTGTTCACGGCGGGCCTCAGCGGCTTCGTAAAAGGATTCGGCATCCACGATGCTGGCAGATGCACTAGTGTCGGAAGTCGAGGTTGATACCGGGTCGCTAACTGGCGCAGATTGTACTGGTTTCACCGGTGTTGGCTGTGGCGCCGCATTAGGGCGACTGATGACCAGGTAAACTGAAAGTCCACCCAGAACGAACAATACCAAGCCCCCTACGATCATTTTTACATTTTGCTCCATGGTGTTTTCTCCTATGCGCACTTTCCAGTCTGTTAGAAACCATTCCCTTGCGGATTAATCCGCAAAACATTGCGGTGGCGATACTACTGACTTGTGTCACTAATTACAAAAAATGAGTGCAAATATTCAGTTCAATGCCGTGCTTATTGGGCCTATTTGTTGTTACTTTTTTTGGCGGTTCAATGTGTGTAAGCTGCAGACGAATCAGTTGGGCGTGTTGTCGGTACCACCGCCATTTGATTCAAGTCCGACAGGTCTATTTTCACGATACGTCGGCCGCAGGTGTGGGGTTGGCTGCAATCAATAGTTGAATTAATCAACACACGACTGGCGTCAACTTTCCGCTGCTGCACTAAAAATTGTTTGGCGTTGATACTGCGTTGGGCTGCCAACTGGATGAGCGCTTCCGGCGCTATCACAATGGTTTGCAGCCACAGCTCATGCATCTGCACTGGCGTTAGCGAAGCATCACTTGTTAAATTCAGCTGGCGATATTCCGCCGTCACCGCTTTTTGCCAGCGCGCGTTTTGGGCTTTGATGTCGTTGTTTCCCAACCCTTGTCCCAGCAATACCTGTTTTACCTGCGCTAGACGCAAGCCGCGCAGGTCGGTGTTTTGATCATAAGTGCCGCGTAGTTCGATGCGGAGTTCGGGGCGTTTTTTCAGCGCCTGCTGGAGTGAATTGAGTTTGCGTGTGGCAGTGGTGAGCAGCTGCGATGAGCCGGAGTTAAATGGCAGATAGCCGAGATCCTCTTTGCTGCCGACCAGCTTGGCGAGTAGGGTGAAGGGCGATTTGATGATTTTTACAAAGGTATTGCGGATCGCTTGTTTAATCACTTTGCCGATGTCAAAACCGGGGTCATTTTGGTCGCCGCTCACGCCAATATCTAAAGTGGCGAGGCCATTTTCATCGGTCAGCAGCGCTAGCGCCAAGCGCAGAGGGAGATCCATAGCACTCGCACTTTCTACTTTTTCGCCCAAAAGCAATTGATCCATTTCGATATGGTTATCGCCCTCTATCCGCCCCTGATTCAAGCGATAGTGCAGGTTGGCGGTGAGCAGGCCGCGCTCAATGCGCCAGCCGGCATAGGTGCTGGAGTAACCGCTGAGGCCGCCGAGGTCGAGGTTTTCAAAATCGAGCCGCGCATCCAGTAGGGGTTGTTCCAGAAACGGCTGGGTCTTGCCTTGCAGATTAACGGGGGCGTAGCCGTCGACATCGCCGCGAAATTTAAATACCGCAGGTTTGCTGGTGTCTGACGATAAGTTTGTCATGGTGCCACTAAAGTTTTGCACCGCAGCAGTAAAGTTGGGGGTGAGTGTTTCATCGTTAAAGCGGAATGAAGCTTTATCCAACACCAATTTTTGTAAATTGAAATGCCAAGGCGCATCGGGGGCGCTGGCATTGGCAGATTCGCTTGAGGCGGCAGTTGCGGGCGCCCCAGCGTCGGGGGTCGCGGTGACTATGGGGGCCTCCGGGAAAAGCGTCTGTAAATTGGTTTTGCCTTCTTTGGTGATAACAAAGCGGCTGTCGAACCCACTCAGTTCCAGCAGCGGTATCTCCACCGTTTGAGCGGTTAAATCCAACTGCGTATCGCTCCATTTCAAACTATTCCATGTCAGTAGTTCTTGCGTCGCATCGATTGGTCGCATTTTCATATCGGTCAATGCACCCTTCGTTTTCACCTGTGTCAGCAATGCGCCGCGCACTTGTAAATCGGATGTGGCTTGCAACAAACCGCTCACACTATCTGCGCGAACATAGGGGGTGATTAGCGGTTTTGCCAGCGCGATGGGCAGGTTGGTAAGTTCGGTAGCGAAGTTGCCATCGAGGCTGACCACATTAAAATCGCCGCTGACCTCGAGTTTGGTGCCTTGGTCGATATCGGTAGTGAGTTTGATCGCCATAGGGCTGTCGCCACTGGTGTCGATGTTAGTGGCAGTAACACTCAACTGGCGCACCTTAAACAGATGCTGATCCAAATCCGCGACACGCCAATCGACGGCTCCATTGTTGATTGCGAACTTGTCGATCAACACCACCCAGGGGTTGCTGCTAGTGTCAGTTGTCGGCGCGGCATCACCCGCCAGACTTTTTATGATAAAGGCGCGCGCTAAGCCGGTATCGACACCCTCGCTCCAGCTAGATACGTGCAGGCCATTGACTGCAACATCATCAATCTCTGCTTTCTGCGCCTCACTTGTGGCGCTAATACCGCTGAGTTTTAATTCGTTGAGTGTTAGCTCCGCATTGCGCGCATCGAGCTTACCGCTGCGCAATTTGCCATCTGTCAGCGTCAGTTCGCCGTCTGCGAGCGACCAGGCAACATCTTTTTTCCACTTCACTTGATATTCGCCACTCACGTTGAGTTGTGCATCCTGCAGGGTGAAATTCAACTGTGATTTGAAATATTGCCATACGGGTTTGAGCGCGACCTTGCTGACAGCCAACTTACCCTGGCTCTTCCCACCTTTGATCGACAGGATGCCTGTCCAAATTAGTTCGCCACCATCGGCCGTGGCGGCTTGAAATTGATAAGGCTGGCCCTCTTCGATCAAGGTAGAGAAATTCTGCAGTTCAAACTGCACTTTATCGAGGCTGGTATGAAATGGCTCGGCGGCGCTGCTGTCGGTAAATTGCAGCGAGTCTATCGCCAGTCGCGTGTGGTTGATGATCAGTCCGGGTAATTCATCGTCATCTGCATTGGATGCAGGCGGCGGGTTAACGGCGGCCTGCGCTGTGCGGTGTTGCATGATGTCATTAAAATTCCAACTGCCATTCGCTGACTTCTGCGGATGCATCCTGAATCCGTCAACATCTATTTCATCCAGCGTGGGTGCAAAGTGGAAAATACTCTGCAGCAGTGACAGGTTGATATGGACGCGTTGCGCGGACCAGAGTGAGCTGCCATCGGAGTTGTTGTCGTTGATGTTGCGCGCGGTGATGGAGAGTGTGAGGGGATTGAAGTGGATAAAATCGTAATGCAGCTCTCGCCCGGTCTGTTGCTGGTAGATGACACCCGCGCCCCAATTAAGTAGCGGCAGCACAATCAGTACGCAAATGGCGAGATAAACCAAAAATGCGCCCAGCAGTATTTTTACTGCGCGCTGCTGCCAAAGTCGCCTCAGCACTGCTCCAGCGGATGCTTTCATCGTGTCCCCTTACCAGTGGCTGATTTTTTAGTTTTGCCGCTAAATAATTATGCCTTTTTCACAAATTCCGATTTCAGCATCATCGCGCCTATGCCATCAATTTTGCAGTCGATATCGTGATCGCCTTCCACCAGACGATTAATTTTCACTTTGGTGCCGACTTTTAAGGTTGATGATGAACCCTTCACTTTTAAATCTTTAATCAGCGTAACAAAGTCGCCATCAGCTAATAAATTTCCATTGGCATCGCGCACGATTAATGAGTCATCACTCGTGGTATCGGCAGCATTTTTTGGCCACTCGTGTGCGCACTCGGGGCAAATTAAAGTCTCGCCATCTTCGTAGGTGTATTCGGAATTGCATTGGGGGCAGGCGGGTAGTGTGCTCATAAAAGTCTTCTGTGAAAATAAAAAATAAGAGGCTAATTTGATGTGATAAAAATCCCCCCGGCTACGCCGACCCCCTTTTAAAAAGTGGGTTAGCACTCCCTCCCTTTGGAACGTGGCGCGTAGCCAAGGGAAGGGTGGGGCGCCCGGCCAGGGGCGCCCGGCCAGGGGAGGGATTCAGCTATTTCTTTTTCAACGCCTGTTGCAACAGCGCACCCATACTGCCCATCGCCGCTGGAGCAGGATTATTTTTCTGCGCTGCGCGTTGCTGATTTTGTGACGGTGGGCGTTCGCCGCCCTTCTTTCCTTCCACTTTCTCACCGGGCGTATCATCCAAACGCAATGACAGTGCGATACGTTTGCGCGGCACATCCACTTCCATTACTTTGGCTTTTACGATGTCACCGGCTTTTACGGCTTCGCGTGGATCTTTAATAAAGTTGTGCGAGAGCGCGGAGATATGCACCAAGCCATCTTGATGTACGCCAATATCCACAAACGCACCGAAGTTAGTCACGTTGGTGACTGTGCCTTCCAAGATCATGCCGGGAACCAAATCGGTAATTTCTTCTACACCTTCCTGAAATTGCGCGGTTTTAAATTCAGGGCGCGGGTCGCGGCCGGGTTTATCCAATTCTTTGATGATGTCGGTCACGGTGGGCACACCGAATTTCTCATCGGTATAGTCTGCCGCTTTTAATCCGCGCAGGAAGGATGAGTCACCAATCAAGCCTTTAATCTCACGCGTATTTTTCTGCGCGATTTTTTCTACGATGGAATAAGATTCAGGATGCACCGCAGATGCATCGAGTGGGTTCTCACCACCGGCAACACGCAAAAATCCGGCAGCTTGTTCAAAGGTCTTTTCACCAAAACGCGGGACTTTTTTCAGTGATGCGCGCGACGTAAATACGCCATTTTGATTGCGGAATTCAACGATGTTATTCGCAAGGGTGGTATTCAATCCCGACACGCGCGCCAGCAGCGCTGCCGATGCAGTATTCACTTCCACGCCCACCGCGTTCACGCAGTCCTCAACAACCGCATCGAGTGAGCGCGCCAGTTGTGATTGGGAAACGTCGTGTTGGTATTGGCCAACACCGATTGATTTTGGATCGATTTTTACCAGTTCTGCGAGTGGATCTTGCAAGCGGCGCGCAATCGAAATCGCACCGCGAATTGTTACATCCAGATCGGGAAATTCTTTTGCCGCAAATTCCGATGCAGAGTAAACCGATGCACCTGCTTCACTCACAATCACCGTGCTGGCAGTAATGTCGCTGTGTCTTTTCAGTACATCTTTGGCGAATTTTTCTGTCTCTCGCGATGCAGTGCCGTTGCCGATTGCGATCAAACCCACATTATGCTTTTTGCATAAGTGAACCAAAATTGCTTCGGATTCGGCGAGTTTATTCAGCGGTGGCGTTGGATACATGACGCAGTGATCGAGCACTTTTCCCGTGGCATCGACTACGGCGACTTTTACGCCAGTACGCATACCTGGGTCTAAGCCGATAGTGGCTTTTTGTCCTGCTGGCGCAGCAAGCAATAAATCTTTCAGGTTGGATGCAAATACTTTGATCGCTTCTTCTTCGGCTTTTTCGCGCAGTTCTCCGAGCAGATCGGTTTCCAAATGCGTTAACAATTTTACTCGCCAAGTCCAGCGCACCACTTCGGCTAACCAGCCGTCGGCTGCGCGGCCTTTATCTTTCACTTGCCAGTGGTCGGCAATCATCGTCTCGCACGGATGACCGGCCTTCGCTTCCTCATCACCTACTTTAATAGTGATGGTAAGCACGCCTTCATTGCGGCCGCGAAACATCGCCAGTGCGCGGTGCGATGGCACCGATTTAAGTGCTTCGTCGTGTTCAAAATAATCGCGGAATTTTTGTACTTCTTGCGAGGTGTCGCTTTCTTTTCCGGTAGATACGCGTGCAGAAAAAGTCGCTTCTTGCGTTAAGAAATGACGCAAGCGACCGAGCAATTCCGCATCTTCACTGAATTTTTCCATCAGGATGTACTTGGCACCGTCGAGCGCGGATTTCACATCATTAATGCTGTGCTCGGCGTTGAAATATTTTGCGGCCTCTACTTCGGGTGCGAGGCTTGGGTCGGCCAGTAGCGCCTCAGCCAACGGCTCAAGGCCAGCTTCGCGGGCGATTTGGCCCTTGGTGCGACGCTTGGGTTTGTAGGGTAGGTACAAGTCTTCGAGGCGGTTTTTGGTATCGGCGATTTGAATCTCGCGCTCCAATTCTGGCGTGAGCTTGTCCTGTTCGGCGATGGATTTGAGGATCGCGGCGCGGCGCTCTTCCAATTCGCGCAGGTAGCGCAGGCGTTCTTCCAGGTTACGCATTTGCGTATCGTCCAGCCCGCCGGTCACTTCTTTACGGTAGCGGGAGATAAAGGGCACGGTCGCACCTTCATCCAGCAGCCCCACGGCTGCGCTAACTTGTTGTTCTTGAACGTTTAATTCATCGGCAATGCGTTTGGCAATACTGGGTAGGCTGGTCATAACGGAAGAACTCATGTTGCGGCTTGAATCGGAAAGGGCTCCATTATCCCCAAATTCGGGGCGCCTGCCAGACTTGTTTTTAGCCAGTGTTTATGAACGGAAAAGAATATTTTGCGCGGGGTGAATCTGATTCTGCACCACCTGCGTCTCAGTTAATAACTGCACGCGGAGCCGCATGGCGAAAATCCGGATTTT
>CAZCJR010000082.1:0-10805 GCA_964499225.1 uncultured Cellvibrionaceae bacterium
CATTGGATGTAATACATTTTTTCCCTACCCGAGCGGCAAGCTACACATGGGGCATGTACGCAATTACACCATCACCGATGTGATTGCGCGCTATCAGCGTATGCAGGGTAAAAATGTATTGCATCCAATGGGTTGGGACGCCTTTGGCCTACCGGCGGAAAACGCTGCACTCAAGCATCAAACTGCTCCCGCCAAGTGGACTTACTCCAATACCGACCATATGCGCAGCCAGTTAAAACAACTCGGCTTTGGCTTTGACTGGTCGCGCGAGCTGACCACTTGCAAACCCGAATATTACAAATGGGAGCAGTGGTTCTTTACCCGTCTTTACGAAAAAGGCCTGGTTTACAAGCGCATGGCGACAGTGAACTGGGATCCAGTGGATCACACCGTATTGGCGAACGAACAAGTAATCGATGGTCGCGGTTGGCGTTCAGGCGCATTGGTTGAGCGCAAAGAAATTCCGCAGTGGTTTATCAAAATCACCGCCTACGCCGACGAATTGCTGAACGATCTGGACAAGTTGCCCAACTGGCCCGAGCAAGTCAAAACCATGCAGCGTAACTGGATCGGCAAAAGCCGCGGTCTGGATATGCATTTTGATTTGGCATCGCCGGTAGGCGAATTTACCGGTTTTGATATCTACACCACCCGCCCCGATACCATTATGGGCGTGACTTACGTGAGCCTTGCGGCTGAACATCCCATTTCAAAAATACTGGCAGAGACTAATCCAGCGCTCGCGCAATTTATCGCCGAATGCAAAGTGCAATCCGTCGCCGAAGCCGATATGGCAACCATGGAAAAACGCGGTATCGATACCGGCGTTAAAGCCCTGCACCCCATTACCGGCGAACCAGTTTCGGTGTGGATCGCCAATTATGTGTTGATGGATTACGGCTCTGGCGCGGTGATGGCCGTGCCGGCGCACGACCAGCGCGATTACGAATTTGCGAAGAAGTATGACTTGCCAATCTCTCAAGTAATTGCTCCGCAGAACGGGGAGTCGATTGATATCACCAAAGTCGCCTTCACCGAAAAAGGTGTGCTGATTAATTCTGGCGAGTACGATGGATTGGGCTTTAACGCCGCCTTCGATGCCATCGCCACCACACTTGAAATGGCGCACAAAGGCCAGGTGAAAACTAACTATCGCCTGCGCGACTGGGGAGTATCACGCCAGCGCTACTGGGGCGCGCCGATCCCGATGTTCAATCTGCCCAACGGCGGCGAGATTCCGGTGCCAGCACACAAACTTCCGGTGTTGCTACCGGAAGATGTAGTAATGAACGGCGTTCACTCGCCGATCAAAGCCGATCCCGAATGGCGCAAAGCCGAGCTGGATGGCCAAGCCGTAGAACGCGAAACCGATACCTTCGATACCTTTATGGAATCCAGCTGGTACTACGCGCGCTACACCTGCCCGAATTTTGAAGGCGGCATGCTCGACAAAGCAGCGGCCGATTACTGGCTACCGGTAGATCAGTACGTAGGCGGGATCGAACACGCCATCCTCCACCTGCTCTACTCGCGTTTCTTCCACAAGTTGATGCGCGACGAAGGTCTGGTAAGCTGCGATGAACCTTTCGAGCGTCTGCTCTGCCAGGGCATGGTGTTGAAAGACGGCACCAAGATGAGTAAATCCAAAGGCAACACCGTTGACCCGGAAGAGCTGATCAACCAATACGGCGCCGATACCGTCCGCCTCTTCTCGATGTTTGCTGCACCGCCAGAGCAGAGTATGGAATGGAGCGATTCCGGTGTGGAAGGCGCCAACCGTTTCCTGCGTCGGTTGTGGAAAGCCGTCGAAGGTCATATCAATGCGGGTAAACCCGGCGCATTGAAGCTGGCTGACTTGCCGCAAGCCCAGAAAGATTTACGTCGCAAAACGCACGAAACAATTCAAAAAGTCAGCGACGATTACGGTCGTCGCCAGACATTTAATACTGCGATTGCCGCAACAATGGAATTGCTTAACGAAACCAGCAAACTCGCCGACCGCGCCAATCCACTCGGACTAGCCGTTGAACGCGAGGCGCTTGAAGCAGCGATTTTATTGCTCGCCCCGATTGTGCCGCACATCAGCCATTCACTCTGGCAAGCACTTGGCCACAAAAATATTCCGCTTAATGAGAAGTGGCCGACGCTCGATGAAAGCGCGTTGACCCGTTCAACCGTCGAAGTGGTTATTCAAGTGAATGGAAAACTGCGCGGAAAATTGGATGTCGCAATTGATGCACCGAAAGAGCAACTTGAAGCCGATGCACTCGCACAAGAAAATGTGCAGCGTTTTCTGGAGGGCATCACGGTGCGCAAGGTGATTGTGATTCCCAATAAATTAGTAAACATCGTTGCTAATTAAATTGGGAGTTAGCTCCTCCCTTTAGCAAAGGGAGGTTGGGAGGGATTTGAAAAGCGAATCCCCCTAACCCCCTTGGCTACGGGCCCCGCTGCAAAGGGGGAAACTAAAAAGCGAATACACCTACCCCCCCCTTTCAAAGTGGGGCACTAAAGAGAGTGTTATGAAAAAAATTATCGTCAGCTTATTAGTGCTCAGTCTCTCCGCTTGCGGCTGGCATTTGCGCGGCTCGACAGCCGGTGAAGATAAGCTGGCGATGACAACCCCGCTCGATTTAGTAATCATTACTCAGGACGATCACAGCCCTCTGGTTAATGCCCTGCGCCAATCACTGCGCAGTTACAAAATCAACGAATTGGATGCTGCGACTACCAGTGCACTAACACTCAATTTGAACCGTGAAGTATTGGATAAACGCACCGCCGGTGTCGGCAGCGACGCACTCACCAGCGCTTATGAAATTATCCTGCGTGTCGACTACAGCATCAGCAATGCCAGCGGTGTCATCACCCCGCTCGATACCAGTGCACGAACATCACGCACTTACAATTACAACGTTAACAATGCCAACAGTGCTGCGCAGGAAGAAGAGTTAGTGCTGCGTGAAATGCGCCGTGAACTTGCCAATAACATTCTGCGTCGCGTCAAAAACCTCAGCGTAAAAGCAGCCACCACTCCAACGCCAGCAGCACAATAAAATGCCCAAGCTACGCGCCGAACAATTAGCAGCCGCGCTCACCAAGCAATTGGCTTCTATTTATTTGGTGTCGGGTGATGAGCCACTGTTAATTCAGGAGTGCTGCGACCAGATTCGTGCTACTGCACGCAAAAATGGTTTTAGCGAGCGCGAGCTCTACCACATAGATACTCATTTCGATTGGGGCCAATTGCTCGCTGCCGCCAACAGCCTCTCGCTGTTTGCCGAGAAAAAAATTATCGAAGTGCGCATGCCTTCGGGTAAACCAGGCGATAAAGGCGGTAAAGCGCTGCAAGAATATGCGCAATCGCCCGCGCCCGATAATTTGCTCTTAATCGTCACCGAAAAACTCGACGGCGCCACACAAAAAAGTAAATGGTTTAAAGCCATTGAAGATGCTGGCCAGCACATCCAGATCTGGCCAGTCACCCCCGCACAATTGCCACGCTGGATTGGTGTGCGCCTACAACAATCCGGTTTACACGCCGATGGCGATGCTATCGACCTCCTCGCCTCGCGCATTGAAGGCAACTTACTCGCCGCCGCGCAAGAAATTGAAAAGTTAAAACTGCTCACTACCGACAACCGCATCAGCTACGAAATGATGGCCTCAGTTGTTGCCGATAGCGCGCGCTACGATGTATTCGGCCTCACCGATAAAGCCCTTCATGGCGATGCCCGCGCTGCTGTGCGTACCCTACAAGGCCTAAAAACCGAAGGCACCGAGCCGATTAATATTCTCTGGGCAGTGACGCGCGAAATTCGCGCACTGGTGCAAATCTCGCAAGCGGTTGCGCAGGGCAAACATTTTGAATGGGCAGCCAAACAAGCCGGTGTATGGGACAAGCGGCAGCCACTAATTCAAGCAGCCCTACGCCGTTTGAAACCAGCACAGTTACAACAGCTGCTACGCAAAGCCAATGGCATCGATAAAGCCGTAAAAGGCATGCGCAATGCCGAACCTTGGGACGAATTACTCGACCTGATTTTAAATATTGCCGGTGTGCAAAGC
Source organism: uncultured Cellvibrionaceae bacterium (assembly GCA_964499225.1). GTDB lineage: Bacteria > Pseudomonadota > Gammaproteobacteria > Pseudomonadales > Cellvibrionaceae > Cellvibrio. Next base: position 4,069 of record CAZCJR010000082.1, read on the forward strand.
TTGAACGCACAAAACGAACGGCTAAGCTTGAAAAGTTAATGCTTGAAAAATTAAGAATAAGCACGCTTTCGTGCACAAAACAAAAACGCAAAAAAACACTCGGCCTGCAATACAGTTCTGCCAATAATCATTTTTAAGATGAATACCAATGGCAGACATCTTCCAACCACTATTGAGCAGGAATAGTCACAATGACATTGTATAAAAAAAATCTAACCCATCTCTGTATCGGCATCGGCCTTACACTGCTATGCCAATTAAGCAACGCCTTATCACCCATCCCGCCCTCCGGCACAACACCAACCAAACGCACTATTGAATATGACTGGATGTCCGTTTCCTCCTGGGAAAAGATGCATGCAGAAGATGTGGTAGTTGCGCAATACGATCAAGTCGATGTGCTTTTTGTTGGCGACTCGATTACCGCCGGTTGGGATTGGTCAATTTGGGAGAAAAACTTTAAACCGCTTAAAGCCGCCAACTTTGGAATCGGCGGTGACAACACTGGTAATGTGCTCTGGCGCTTGCAACACGGTGCAGTGGGAAATATCCAACCCAAACTGATTGTGTTACTTATCGGCGTTAACAATATTGGCGGCATGCAAGAAACACCCGAGCAGGCTGCTGCCGGTGTAACCAAGGTCGTTCAGCAACTGCAACTCGCCTGGCCGACCAGCAAAATTTTATTAAATGCTGTGTTTCCATTTGATCAAGCTCCCAGTTCAGACAATCGCGGCAAAGTAAAAAAATTCAACAAGATCATCTCCAAATTGGGCGACAACAAAACCATTTTCTTTAAAGATTACGGCCCACTGCTGCTGCAAAAAGATGGCAGTATTTCACCCGATATAATGTCTGATTTTCTACACCCCACCCCCAAAGGTTATCAAGTCTGGGCGGATGCAATGACGCCGGACATTCACCAACTTTTGCAATAAATATTCATGGCGGTGGACACCTTGTCCACCCTACCCAACAAATGATTATCCAGAGGTAGCCAGCATGAAATTTCTCCCCTTTTCCAGCGCGCTCTTTTTTACCGCAGCGTTATTATCTGGTTGCAGCGGCACACACAAAAAACAAGAAATCGTTATGATCACTATTCCCGCCGCAAGCCAACAGATTTCCACCATGGGGCGCACCCACATCAATGATGACGACAGCCTGCTATTTGGATTTCCCGGGGTTAGCATTAAAACGGAAGTCGTCGGCAAATCCTTAACCGCCGACATGCAAAGCTCGACTGGCAACTCCTGGGTTGATGTCATTATTGATGATGGGGTACCTACTACCATAAAAATCACCGAACAACTGCAACAAGTTGAACTGTTTAATTTTGCGGAAGATGCAAAACACTCTGTTGAAATTATTCATCGCACAGAAAATTGGCAGGGCCAGGTCACTCTCAAACAATTCATGCTCACTGGCGAAAAATTTTTACCGGCGCCGCTATTACCCAAACGTAAAATGCTGGTGCTCGGCGATTCGGTCACTTGCGGCGAAGCCGTTGATCGCGTTAAAGACGAAGAAAAAAATAGCCGCTGGTGGAATGCAGGCGAATCCTACGGCATGCTCACTGCAAAAGCGCTTAATGCGCAGGTGAATCTGGTCTGTTGGGGTGGGCGCGGCTTAGTGCGCAGCTGGAATGGCAAAACTGATGATGCAAACCTGACAGACTTTTATGAGTTTGCCGTAAGCGACAACGACCAGGCAATGACATGGGATCACACCCAATATCAGCCGGATTTAATTGTCAGCGCTATCGGCACCAACGATTTCAGCCAAGGTATTCCCGAGCGCGAAACCTATGTCACTGCCTATGTAAAATTAATTAATAAATTGCTCACCAATCATCCGCAAGCGCACATTGCACTAACGGAAGGGGCGATACTCAATGGCGACAAAAAAACGGCATTGATCGATTATATCCGCGAAGCGATCTCACGTGTAAACGACTCACGTGTCCATCAGGTAACATCGAATAATTATCCTGGTGATGCGCAAGACGCACACCCCACTAAAGAACAGCATGCTGCTATGGCAAAAGATTTAGCACCGCAACTGAAAGCATTGATGGATTGGTAGTACTTGATCCAAAAATCAAACACGCAATAAAAAAGGGGCACGATATTCGCGCCCCTTTTTTGATACAGGTAATAATTATTTTCCCGGACCAAAGGGTTTCATCATTAGAATCAATTTTGGCAAAAGTGTCAGCGAACCCAACACTGCCATCAACATTGCGAAAGCAGTCAGCACACCAAAATAAATTGATGGAATAAATTGTGAGAGCATCAGAATAGAGAAGCCCACAATAATCGTAACCGAGGTGTAATACATCGCACGACCGATGGATGCGTGCGAGCGATGCATAGCCTCCACGTAATGTTGGTCATGGGCAAATTCAATACGGAAGCGATAGAAATATTGGATCGCCTGATCCACCCCCACCCCCACCACAATTGCAGCGATAGTTGTGGTCATCATATCAAGCGGAATCCCCACCAAGCCCATTGCACCGAGCACAGTTCCCGCCGCCAGCATATTCGGTAATATTGCAATCAACGCGATTTTGAAGGATCGGAACAACAGAATCATCATTAACATGATCGATACAAACACGACGCCGATAGTTGAAATTTGCGAGGCAAATAAACTCTGTAACATATTGTTATAGAGCACCAACATGCCGGTGAAATTGACTTGCTCAGGTTTAAAACCACCTTCATTCTCAGCGTACTCGCGAATACGCTCTACCAATTCGGCGCGTTTCAAATCCGGTGTGGTTTCAATTACGCGCAAGGTGATGCGGGTTTGCTGCGCCTCATCGACCAAATACGGCGTGATTAAAAAACTCTTGATATCGTCCGAGAGCATATTGCGCAGCACATTCAATTCGAAGTCATTCAACTTGCCTTTATTGATGTCGTGAGCAAGCTGGTAGACAGTCGCGAGTGATTGCACCTTGCCCACTTCCGGCAGTGATTCCAAATAGGTGTGTAGCTGTTTAACCTGATCCAGACCCGCCACGCTAAACCAGTAGCTGGGGGCAGCCGCTGCAGTATCAGAATCATCGGCAAAGGCATCTTCGTCACCCAAATCGGCAAAGGGATCCTCCTCTGCAAATTCATCATCGGAAGCCACATCTCCAGCTGGTTCTTCCGCGAAAGGATCTTCTTCATCCGCATCTGACTCGACGATATCGATAGTGTTTTTGTCGGCATCGAGAATAATATCCAGCGTTACTGTACCGCCGAGTTGACGATCAATCACACTTAAGCCCTGATGGATTTCGCTATCACTTTTAAAATAATCGACAAAGCGATTTTCAACTTCAAGCTTGGTTATTCCCCACGCGCTCACGAGCAGAGTAATAAAGGCGAGCACTAAAATTTTGCCGCCGTGGAGCTCTGCAAATTTGGAAAAGCGCAGCGTGAGCGCTGCAGAGTTATCACCGCGATCTTTTGCCTCACCCTTAGGCAGAATCATTAAGCCAGCAGGCAATACAACAAAGACCAAAATAAAACCGACAACCAAACCAATCGTCATCATCCAGCCAAAATCGATCACCGGGCGAATACCGCTCATCACCAACGACATAAACGCAACGATCGTTGTCAACGCGGAATACAGACAGGGAATCGCCATATCACGCACAGTTTGCAGAACTATATCGGCCTGATCCATATCGGGATCAATAGCGTGAATTTCGCGATAGCGCACCACGACATAAATGGTAAATGCAAATACCATGATTAATAGCAGCGCAACAAAGTTGGATGAGATCACGGTGAGTCGCCAGTCAATCCAACTCAGCCACCCCAGCATCAGAGTGACTGACATTAAGCAGGTAGCAAGTGGTAACACCACAAACCGCCACTCGCGGAATAAAAAGGCCAGCATAAAAATTATAAACGCAATCAACGCACCGCCGAATACCACCAAATCACTTTTAATGTAGGCGATCATATCGGTGGTGATCATGCTCACGCCGCCGAGAAAAATTTGCGCGCGATCCTGATATTTCGCCACTATGCCGCGCACAATTTCTACGCGGGCTGCATCCTGCGCCGCAGTCGCGGTGCGGTAATCCAGAAACTCGGCGGATACCCTCACCAACTCTTGTTCTTCAGCCGCACTCAAACCTTCTTGTTTCCGTTTCAATCTCAACGCATCGCGATCGCGCGCCATTTGAATATATTGATTGTTCACTTTTAGATTAAGCAATAATGCCGAGGTGGTGCCATCGGGGCTCAGCAACATATCGCGATAGATCGGGCTGGTTAAAAACTCTTGCTTGACCATAGCGCGATCCACACCCGGAGTCAGCAGAGTGCGCGTCGATTCTTTTTGTTCCGCCAGCGAACGCATGGGGCTGTAGAGCAGCGGCACATCGATCATGGAGTAGACACTCGCCACACCATCGACACTCGCGAGCTCATCGCGTAATTGTTTAAGTGTATTGATCGACTCGTCGGAAAACATATCGGTTTTAGGCGCGTAGGTGAGCACCAAAAAATCACCGCTCTGATAGCGTTTGGAAACTTCCCGCAGGTAGTCGATGGAAGTATCGTTCTCCAATGTCAGTGAGTCAGCGGAGGCATCGAGTTTGAAATTGGTCATGCCAAACGCCGCAATTGTGGTGAGCAGTACCAGACTAATCAGCACATAGTAGGGGCGATTGATAACGAGGGCGCGATAAAGTCGGTTGAGCGACAGATAAAAGCGTGAAAGTGTCTGCATGAAAAAATCCAGTTGGTGAATGTTCCCTAAACAGCGCCCCGCGAGGGGTTGTTAGCGATACAAGAGCGGCGCCATTATGCCAGCCACCCCTGGGTAAAACAGTAAAAAGGCCATCAACTCACATGGTTGAAACGATTTGTTACAAAAGTCAGTCCGCCTTCTTATGACCATCACTGTGACCGAGCGAACGATCCGGACAGAGTAGATCGCGCACTCGCTGTTTCAATTCCTTGGCCTCGGGAAAACCGCCATCAACCACTCGATCCCAAACTATCCTGTCATTGAGCCACACATGGAAAATACCACCAGTGCCCGGATGTAGCGCTACCTCATCCAGCTCACCATCAAACGTGCTCAGTAGCTCCTGCGCTAACCATGCCGAGCGCAGCATCCAGCGACACATATTGCAGTAGTGAATAACCACTTTATTTTTTGGTTGTGGAAGGGAGTACTCAGTAATCTCAGCCATTTGATTGCCCTTTGGGGTATGAGTTAATAGAATTCGGTGATATGGTCATTCGGATCACAGGATCGGCGCCAAAATAGGCAGTTTCAGGGTAGATAGTGGCACAAATAACGATTTAGACGACAAAAAATACGGAATCTGCCATGCTCAAACTTCATTTTAAGGACAATCGACGCCCCCCAGTGTGGGTTGTCGAGAAACTCTTCTCAATTGGAAGTGCGGCAGACAATCACCTGATAATCGACGATGAAGGTGTAGACCTACTCCACGCCAAGGTTATCCAGGAAAATACCAAGTACTTTCTCAAAGATAACAACAGCACCAGCGGCTGCTTCATCAACGGCCAGCGCATCACCCAAAAAGAAATCCTGCCCGGCGATATTATCAAAATTGGCAACACCGACATTATCGTGCTCGACCCTCGCAGTCTGCCCGACAAAGCTAAAGACACCCATGTCGCTCCATGGCGCCTCGTTTCAGACAGCAGTTGGCTCGCAGGCAAGCACTTTATGCTGCTCCCCGAGCGCGGCACGGTCATAGGTCGCGGCAACCAGTGCGATATCGTTACCCCTGGCACCCATTTATCGCGCCGCCATACCGAGATCAGTATCGAAGGCAATCACCTGCGAATTAAAGACCTTGGCTCGGCCAACGGCACCTTCCTCAACGAGCTGCGTATCGACAATGCCACCGCCAACAATGGCGACCGCTTGCGCCTGGATGTCTACACCTTCCGCATAGTTGCACCGGATCTGGAAGACAGCAAAACCCGCATCCGCAAACCGATTGACGAGCTGAGCAAACCGGTCGAGCGCAAATTACCCAGTAACGAGCCCAAGCGCTGGAAGACCCGCCCCACCTCACCGGGCAATCGCATCGAGCCGAGCCTGCGCGATGGCCGCCGCAATGCATGGCTGGCGTTGATTGCCGCTACGCTCGTCACATCCGCTATTGTCATCTTTTTGTTGTGGTAGAATCCGCCGCCTAACAGCTCGAAGAATTCTTTGTATCACCATTTTCAACCCATTAGTTTTCAATACCCTTAGCCTTTAACCAAATAGACGTCAGGAAAGCATCATGAGTTTTGAACTTGTCCCTGCAGGCAAAAGCCTGCCCGATGACTTTAACGTAGTTATCGAAATCCCCATGAATTCCGGTATCAAGTATGAGATCGACAAAGACAGCAATTCGCTGTTTGTTGACCGCTTGGTAAGCACCGCCATGTACTATCCCTGCAACTACGGCTACATCCCGCACACCCTGTGTGGCGATGGCGATGCAGCTGACGTACTCGTGGTATTCCCACAACCAGTACAAGCGGGTTCGGTGATTCGCTGCCGTCCGCTGGGCGTATTGAAGATGACCGACGAAGCCGGTGAAGATGCCAAAATCGTCGCTGTCCCGCACGACAAACTCACCACGCTCTACAGCAATGTAAAAACCTTGCAAGACTTGCCCGAAATCACCTTGAAGCAAATCGAACATTTCTTTGAACACTACAAGGATCTGGAAAAAGGCAAGTGGGTAA
>CAZCJR010000082.1:10815-21423 GCA_964499225.1 uncultured Cellvibrionaceae bacterium
GGCTGGGGTGATTTGGAAGAAGCGCGCGCAGAAATTCTGAAAGCCGCTGAAACCTACAAAGCTGGAAAATAAATTAATAAAAACAAATCTACCCTAACCCCTCTTTGTTAAAGAGGGGGATAAAAATACCGAAGAAGCAGTATCAACCGCTTGATCAGGTGAGAGCGATCACAGAGGCCACTTTATAGTGGCCCCTGTTCCAAAGCAGTTAAAAAAACCAGACACGACAGAACCCCTGTCATCGCAAGGAAGTGCATCAGAATAAGACCAGTCTCATCCATAAAAATCATTCTGAGCATAACAACAAACACGAGGTTTTGAGACCATGCAACAGTCCACTCACAAGCTCTCCCTTCGAGAAAAGATTGGTTACTCGATGGGTGATGCAGCTGCCAACTTCGTTTGGCGCAGCGGCTTTTTCATTCCCATTTTTTACACAGACACTTTTGGTCTGGCAGCCGCCCACGCCACTATTTTGATTTTGATTGTTCGTCTCTCAGACGGCATCACCGATATTATGATGGGCTCAATTGCCGACCGCACCAATACCAAACAAGGTAAATTTCGCCCCTGGATTCTCTGGTCTACGCCTTTTCTTGCGCTTTTTCTTTCGCTTATTTTTACCACGCCTGATTTCAGCTACACCGGGAAAGTTATTTATGCCTTCGTGATTTATCTCTGCCTGACTTTGGCCTACACCGCCAACAATGTTCCCTACGGCGCATTGATGGGTGTGATGACCGACAGCGTAAAAGAACGCGCAAGCTTATCGAGCTTCCGTTTTATCGGCGCCTTTGGCGGCGGCTTATTGGTGATGAGTACCCTGCCTTTCTTCGTTGAAACACTGGGTAACGGTAGCGAAGCACAAGGGTATCAACGCACCATGCTAATCTTTTCAGCGCTCTTAGTTGTTTTCTTGCTAATCACCTACAAAACCACCAAAGAGCGCATCAAGCCACCAGAGCAAATAAACAAAAGCTTTTGGGCGGAAATGAAAGACTTGTTCTGCAATTTGCCAGTTATTTTATTGCCTGTATTTGGTATCAGTATTTTTATCATCAGTCTCGCGATGGAAAGCTTGAACGTCACTCACAAAGCAATCGCTGCCGCGTTTATGATTGGCTGCTTCTTTTTCACCACCCAGCTGCGTACAAAACTGATCAACCGGCCCAGAGAAACACTGACCAATACCCAAAAAGACATGGCTGACTTGCTCACCAATAAGCCTTGGCTGATTTTGCTCGCCGTGGGCATTATGTTTGGTTTGTTTACTGTGGTGCGCCCAAGCGCAGCGAGCTATTACTTTAAGTACTACCTCAACCGTCCCGATTTGATCGGCTACTATTTTGCAATCACCCTGATTGCTTCGCTGGTTGCAGCAGTGGCGACCGGTTGGTTATCAAGCCGCTTTAATAAACGTACCCTAATGATTGCCGCATTCTCATTGGGAGCCATTTTTAACGGTGCGATTTATTTTATAAACCCCGAGCAAATTACTGCAATGATGGTGCTGGCAACCATCGGCGAGTTTTTCGCGGGCATGATGCCCGTACTGTTCTTTAGTATGCTGGGCGATACAGTGGATTATTCCGAGTGGAAAAACGGCCGCCGCGCGACCGGATTGATTTATTCCGCAGGCACATTCATTAACAAGACTGGCCACGGCTTTGCCGGTGCAATGGTATTGATTGTACTTACGCTCTACGGCTATGACGCCAGCGTCCAAGAAACAATCGACGGTTCTGTTCAAGGGATGATTATTCTTATGAGTGCCATCCCCGCGCTAATCGGTGTGCTGGGAACCCTGTTTGTACTCGCCTATCCGCTCGACGATAAAACCATGAAAAATATCGAGAGTGATCTTATCAACCGACGCCAACAAAACGCCGGCTAATAAAAAATCCCCGCTACAAAAAATAGCGGGGACTTTTTGCGCGATAGTGATTAATGTTACGCGTGATGATCAAAACTTGCCGAATACCGCTCGATCCACTCCAGTGCCGCCTCCTCACTACTCAATTGCCGCCCCTTTAACGCGAGACGCTGGCGATAATCCTCAATCTGGCACACCTGCTCCACCATCCGCGTGCGAAAAAACTCATCGTCGCTGGTGAAGCGTATACCCACTTCATACTCGGTCAATGACTGCTCGCGACGCCACACGATAATGCCGCGCCCGTGATAATCCGGTTTGGTGACTGGAATATCAAACTCGACAAAGGTCCCGACCTTTACCGGTTTGTCAGTGATAAAACACAAGCCGCCCGCACTTAGATTACGTACACGCACGCGCGACTCCTCATCGCCGCCCGCACAGACTTGAATAGGAATTGAGGTGGGATGACGGATATAGGTGCGCATAACAGTGGCTCGCAGCAAGTTGGATGGGTCACACCGAATAAGTAGAAGCAATTAAAGTGTAATCCAGCAATCTCACCGGGATCGGAAGCAATTGTTATGAAGGGGCGATAGCTTTAGAACTAACTACAGTCTTAGAACAGGCTACAGCTTTAGAAAGAACTGTAACTTGAGATCGAACTACAACTTTAGAGCGAAGTCTGGCTTTAGTTAAAACTGTTATTGGGGCGCGGGTTCAGTTGCATCGACTGCACTGCCACGAATTTTAAGCTGCAGTCCGCGCAAGAAATTGCGCAGCACTTGCGTTTGGCACTCGCGATAATTGTTGTGCCCGGGTTTGCGGAAAAATGCACTCAGTTCGTGTTTGCTCAACGGAAAACCAGCCAGCTCCATCACCTCCAGAATTTGTTCATCTTTAAAATCCAGGGCGATTTTCAATTTGCGAAAAATAATATTGTTATTAAGTACCTTCTCCGCTTCCGGCTGCTCACCTTCACGTTTACCGCGCTTTTTATTAATCAAGCCGTTCAAAAAATACGCCAAATGTTGATCGCGCAGTTCTTTGAAGTCTGGCTTGTCATCCGACTTTAACCAATCACTTACCTGCTCGCGCGACGCACTGAAACCCGCCGAGGCGAACAGCGCCATCATTTGCGAATCACCAAAATCAAATACAAAACGCAAGCGGCGAAGAATGTCGTTGTTAGTCATGCTAGTACCCTAAAATAAATACGCGGTCGCACTGCAAATTCAACCGCAAAAAATAAACCTCACCCACTATATCACCGGCAAAACTGCAGCATCTACCGCTTAAAAAGCTGCCGGCGCTGATATACCAAACTCCGCCACAACCATTCCAATGGGCCATAGTGATAGCGGTGCAGCCACCAACCCGCGAAAACGCACTGAAACAGCCAAATACACAACACGATCAACATTAATTGCGACATCGACAACTGCCCGTACCAGCCCAAACCGTGCCCATAAAATAACCAGGTACAGATGAGCGACTGCATAATATAAATACTCAATGCCATTCGCCCGACGGCCGCTAATATCTGCTGCAGAAATTGCCAACCGCCCATGCGGCACCAATACATAATCAACATCAGGTAAGCGATTCCCATCAGACTACTACCCCAGTAATGCAACTGGTAACCACTGGTATAAATAAAATCTGCGGCAAAACCATTATGGATGCTCATAACCAGACTTAAGGCAATGAGCATCAGCCCAGGCACTAACGTTAACGCGATAAGAGTGCGATATGCCCCCGCACTCGCCTGCAGGGTTAAAAATCCTCGCCGCGCAAGCACAACCCCCACCAACATCAACGCCAAGGATGACCAACCAGTAAAAAAGATCGAAAACTGCATATCGAGTGCGCGCTGAATGCGCTCAGGCGTAAACGCCCACCACCCCTGCTGGTAATACGCAATCTCCTCTGCAATATCCTCTGCAGTTGGATAAGTCATTAATTCGCCGGCCAACTCTGCAGGCAACACAGCCATCACTAAAAACACCAGCAAACCTTGCAGCAGAAAAGCTGCGGCACTTATCTTCAGTAATTGAGCATCACTCCAGTGACGCCATTGCCATGCGATCAGAGCGCAGACAGCGTAGGTAAACAACACATCGCCATCCCAGATTAAATACGAATGCAATACACCAAACACTAACAACCATATGCTACGGCGCATTTGCAGCGCATCGACACCGGCCGGATCAACAACATTTTTGTGCTCGCCAAAAAACCACAAGCCTGCACCAAACACTAGCGTCAGCATCGTAATGAATTTGGTATCGGCAAAAATATGAATCACATACCACAGCAGCAAATCTATCGCGCTGGCGTCAACCAACAGCAGCGGAGTAGCGCGCACCATCTCTGGTAATGCAAAAGAGAAAATATTGACCAGTAATATACCCAGCACTGCAACGCCGCGCGCGGTATCAAGCGCATTGACTCGATGTAAATTCGGACGGTAATCATTATCCATGGAAAAACCCTTCCCGATTCCGGCAGGCATTAATAGAAAAACAAAATCACGCGCAATAAAAAACCCGAAGTTCTTGCGAACTTCGGGTTTTAATATGGTGCCCAGACCCGGAATCGAACCAGGGACACGAGGATTTTCAATCCACTGCTCTACCGACTGAGCTATCTGGGCGTGTCGCTTCTTGCTTCTTGTTGGAGCGCTGAGCGCTGCACTGCAAGAGGCGCGTATTAAACCCGTTTGGCCATTTTGAGTCAAGCCAGAAAAGTAAAAAAAGTCCTTTTTTATCAATGGTTAATTTGTAATCAGACTGCGCCGGCGCCAGCAACTCGCTCTGCTTCACGCTGGTACCGAACGCAATGCAGCGCCGCTTACGTCCCCCGCCACTCACGCCCCTCGAAATGACCGCTATTTGCGCAGAACAGTCTCAGCGCGAAACAATTTAGTGCAGCTTTAACGCATGATTTGGCCAGGAATTTTAATTTCCTGCCCATATGGTCAGCTAATTTACTCAATACGACAAATCAGGAACGGAACTTGCTGTACGGAACTTGCTGTAAGGCTAACAGTGTCTATTGAATAAACCCTTTTTGCTGCGGAGTTGCGTATGCAAGCCTTTATCGAAAACATGCCGAAAGCGGAATTACATGTGCATTTGGAAGGAACGCTTGAGCCGGAGTTGAGTTTTGCCCTGGCCCGCAAAAACAATATCGAATTGGGTTATGAGACGCCGGAAGAATTAATTGCCGCTTATGATTTTTATGATCTGCCATCATTCCTGGCAATTTATTACGGCGCGATGAAAGTGCTGCGCGATGAGGCGGATTTTTATCAGCTGACCTGGAATTACCTGAGCAAGGCCTATAGCCAAAATACACTCTATGCCGAATTATTTTTTGATCCACAAGCACATACCAGTCGCGGTGTAGAGTTCGGTGTAATCATGCACGGCATTCGCGCCGCACAGGAAGATGCTGAAGCCAAACTCGGCATCAAGAGTCAATTGATTATGTGTTTCTTGCGCGATATGAGCGCCGAATCCGCTATGGAACATCTATTAATGGCCGAACCCTATCGCGCATGGTTAGTCGGTGTGGGCTTGGATTCCGATGAGAAGAATAATCCGCCGATTAAATTTGCCAGTGTGTTTAAAAAAGCGCGGGAGATGGGATTAAAACTTACCATGCACTGTGATGTTAACCAACAAAATACTCTGCTCCATATTGGCCAGTGTTTGGATGAGATTGTGGTAGACCGTATCGATCACGGTGTTAACTCACTGGAGAGCGACGAACTCTGCGCAGCAATTAAAGCAAAAGGCTTGGGTTTGACCGTGTGCCCGGTATCCAACCGTTTTGTAGTCCAGTCCTTAACCTCAAAAGAAATTCGCAGCATGCTCGACAAAGGTATGCTGGCTACGATCAATTCTGACGACCCAGCCTATTTCCGTGCGTATCTCAATGAAAATCTAGTGGAGCTGCAGCGCGAGGGTAATTTTACATCCGAGGAAATTACGACCCTGGTCGGCAATGCTTTTCGTGTGGCTTGGTTACCGGACGAAGAAAAGATGGTCTACCTGAGCAAATTGGGCGCTTATATTCAGAATGAATCGGTTCAATAATTTTATCCAAGAGACAGATGATGAGTATTTTCTCAAGATTATTAGTATGTACCGCATTTTTATTTGCATTCTCAAATATTAGCCTGGCCGATACCAAACCTACATATTATGAAGCTACCGATACCATTGTTATTCTCGGTGCAGTGCCGCAAGAAATTCCGGTGTTGACGGACGCATTGGAAAATCCCGAGAAAAAGTCTCTCTGGGGCATTCCCTACTGGCAGGGTAAGTTGCATGGCAAGCCCGTAGTGGTTGCCATTACCGGTATTGGTAAAACCTATACTGCAATGACCACCACACTGTTTATCAAAGAATTTAAACCTCGCCTGGTGTTGATGACAGGTACAGGTGCACGCATTAACCAGCAATTACGTACCGGCGACGTAATTGTTGCCACCCATACCTATGAGCACGATTACGGCAGCCTGACCAAAAACGATATGGTGTATCGCCCCATGAATAGCCCGGACGATGGCAAAGAAGTGAAAAATGAATTCAAACCTACTTCCTCGCTGCTGTTAATTGCACAAAAAGCGATGGACGCTTATGAGCCGCAAAGTGTTACTGCGAACGGTAGCACCTATAAAAATTCCGTGCGCTACGGCATAGTTTCATCGTCAGATTTATTTGGTGTGCCACAAGTGCGGATTGATTCGCTGCGCAACAACTTTAAAACTGACATTATGGAAATGGAATCTGCGCCGCTTGGTCATGTCTGTGAAGCACTAGGCGTTCCCTATCTGATTGTTCGCTCTGGTAGTAATGTTGCGCAAGAAGCGCCTAATGATGACTATCTGCGCCTCGGCCCGATTGCGGCACGCGAAGCAGCTAAGTTTTCACTCCATTTAGTGAAATTTTTGTAACGCTCCTTTTATCTACCCGATTTTTTGTGTTGCCGCTCCTGTTCTTGTTGTTTTTTGTAGTTGTGTTCTTGTAGTTCTCCTCCGTTGTAGTTTTTTGCCCGCTTTGCGGGCTTTTTTTATTCCAGCTCAAGCGCCGCAGGATTCCACTATGTTTAACCAATCCATTAAAACCAAACTGATGACTATCGCACTGACTCTTGGTTGTACGCCACTCGCTAGCACAACTTATGCAGCAAGCTATCAGGATGCAATAGCACAACTCGGCTACAGCGAATTAGCGGCGACTTTCAGCCGCGAAAAGGCGCTCGCTATTAGCACATTGCCTAACGAAGAAAATTTATCGCTGCCGGAATTACAAGCTGCAGCGACCTTGCAGCTCCTCGGCGCACCAGTAAATGGCTCAACGGCCAATCCAAAAATGCTTGCTGAATTTATCGCCAACTACAACCGGCCAGATCCCGCCTATCTCGGGCAACTGAACGAGAGCTCGGTTTATCAACGCATTGAAACTAACTGGAAAATAGGAGGTGCGACCAAACCCTCAGCATTTGCGTTGGAGTTACGTCAATTAATTGGTCAGGGCATTACAACCGGCTACAACCTGATCATTACCCCTTGGCCGCTCTTTGTTGCAGATCGCCACATCATCTATGGCCACAGCGATATCGACCATGCGCAACAACTGCTTGCGCTTTTGGCGAGTGAAGGTCTGCAGGCGCGCGTGGGTTTCTCACGCAAGACCTCGGCATTTTTATATCGCGACGATTGGGGCACGCTCAGCCAATCGCTAATTGATTTGGGCGATAAACGCCGGTTGGTCGAGGCGCGCGAATACGATCTGCATTTTGAATTCCCGACGGCGGCCGATAAAACAAAGTTTGTCGTTGCGATTGATCGCTACGCAAAAAAAGATTCCGCCAATCAAACCGGTTTAATTCGCAGCGCTTGGTGGCAACCGTTTTATCGCAGCAAAAGCGCCGCTGAAGGTTTTGCCAGCGCAACACAAATTGCGGTGAGCAACGGCAGAGAAACTGCGCTCTTGGTTGCGTTACCTAATCAAGCGCCTGCCTTGGTAAGAGCAATCCAGCAACTGAATCCCGTCTGGTCAGTTTCACCTGAAGCCATTTGGGTAAATCTGGCATTTCACCGCTATCTGCAAGGGGGTTATAAATAGGCAGGCATTCACTAAACATAACTTTGCGTAGTTTACTGTCCATGTGGTCAATAATTTGCATGCACAACGCAGCTGCTCTTTAAGATCAATCAATTAAAAGAAGCAGTTATTAACATTGAATGCAATTAATTGAGGTAGGTATGTTGAATTTAGTCCGCAGTGCTTTGGTAATTTTCGCCAGTCTGCTACTGGCACTCAGCGCCAGCGCTGCTATTCCGGTGAAAGTGGTTGTGGTGAGCATGTTTGAATACGGTGAAGTCACCGGCGATAAAGCCGGTGAATATCAACTCTGGATTGAACGGCAAAAGCTCGATAAAAATTTCGCTTTTCCGCTCGGCGCTTACGATCTGCACATGAATGATGCAGGCGTGCTCGCAATCTGCACCGGAGGAGGCGTCACTAATGCAACCGCATCGATTATGGCGCTGGGCATGGACCCGCGTTTTGATTTATCCAAAGCCTACTGGGTAATTGCAGGCATTGGCGGTGGCGACCCACTCGATGTTTCACTCGGCACCGGTGTCTGGGCAAAACATGTTGTCGATGGTGATTTGCTTTACGAAATTGATGGTCGCGAAATTCCCAAAGAGTGGAAATACGGCTTGATTCCACTCGGCGCCAAAGAACCGAATCAGGAAGCAACAGGTTGGACGGTCGATACCATTGTGTACGACCTGAATCCCACCCTTGTTGATTGGGCTTATCAACTAACCAAAGATTTTCCTGTGGCCGATACTCCGGCGATGAAATCTTTTCGCGCGCAATACAAAGGTTTTCCACAAGCGCTGCGCGAGCCCTTTGTCACGATTGGCGACACCATCGGTTCCAGCACTTACTGGCACGGTGAATTATTAAATACCTGGGCGAATGATTGGATGCATTTGCATGCGGGTAAAAAAAGTAATTTTATGACAACCAATATGGAAGACAACGGCAGCCTCACCGCATTGCACCGCTTAGCGAAAGCAAAATTGGTGGATACCAACCGCGTATTGGTGTTGCGCACTGTCAGCAACTACAGTTTTCCACCACCCGGAAAAACAGCAGCCTGGAGTACGACTGCGCCCTACCCTGACGATGGATTGCCTGCAATTGAAGCGGCATATGGTTTAGGTAATCGCGTGGTGCAGGAATTATTGCGCGGTTGGGACAAATACCAAACGTCTATTCCTTCAGCTTCATCCGCAAAATAATTTTTCCGCTGCACTTGTTAATAACGAGTGCAGCGGCTAACTCCCGTGAACATCATGATGAATAAATTTTTATTGTTTAGTGTG
The DNA here is from genome assembly GCA_964499225.1 of uncultured Cellvibrionaceae bacterium. Lineage (GTDB taxonomy): Bacteria > Pseudomonadota > Gammaproteobacteria > Pseudomonadales > Cellvibrionaceae > Cellvibrio. Next base: position 20,106 of record CAZCJR010000082.1, read on the forward strand.
TTACTCAGCGCAAGTATTTTTGCTCAAGCCAAACCCGTTATTTTCGATAATGATATGGCGATAGATGACTGGGCAGCGCTGCTGTATTTATTGCATCACCCCAAAGCAAATGTGATTGCAGTTACTATTTCAGCGAGCGGCGAATCGCGCTGCAAACCCGGCCTCGCTAATACCAATTCACTGCTGGATCTACCTGGCAACATCAAAAACGATATTCACGTCGCCTGCGGTGATGCCTATCCACTCGATGGCTATTTCGTTTTTCCGGAGGCATGGCGAAAAGATTCCGATACGCTCTCCGGTGTACCCATCAAAAAAAGCACACGTACAGCAAGTGACAAACACGCAGCGGATATCATTCACTTGGCCCTTATCAAAGCAAAAGAACCTGTAACACTTATCGCCACCGGCCCGCTGACTAACATTGCGCAGTGGTTGGAGCGCTACCCAGATGACAAAAACAAAATAGATCAACTTGTGATTATGGGTGGCACCGTGGATGCACCAGGCAATATTATTGTGCCACTGTTTACCAAGGGGCACCCGAACACTAGCGCAGAATGGAATATCTTTATCGATCCGCTGGCAGCCGACAAAGTATTTTCCGCGGGTTTACCGATTGTATTGGTTGGCTTGGATATCACCAATTCCGTGCGTGTGACGACCAACGTAGCAGCCGATTTTAAACAGGCGGTGAAAACTGATTCAGCGAAATTTTGGGATGCGGTGCTGGATAAAAACGATTGGTTTATCGCCAGCAATGAATATTATTTTTGGGATACCCTGGCGGTGATGATCGCCGTTGAACCGGAACTTTGCGAAGGAGATATGCAATCGCTGCGAGTGGATTACAAAACCACATCCACTCCCTGGCAGCAAACCACCGACAACAGCATGCCGGATTCGCGGTGGGACGGAAAGACCCGTTCGCATCTGGATGCAGAAACGGCGGGGACATTAATCAAGGATAAAAACTATCCATCAATCAAAGTGTGCCGAAAAACAGACCCGGAGAAAATTTTTAGAGGGTTTCGCGAGGTGTTAAACAATTAGAATTTTGTTTCAGCCCAGTGCTTCAACTCTGAAGCACTGGTTAGACAATGTATCCTCTGAATATCTATTCAGTAAACTTACTACTATCACTCGCCCGCGCAATAGTATCTGCAACTTCGCTTCCTTTCCCCTGCAAAATTTCCTGCGGTGTTAATCCGCATAATTCGTGCGGAAACACCAACCAACGATCAGTGGCGTGTACATAAAAATCCGGCTTTAATTCGGTGACGTTGCGCGTCGGTTTGTACCAGGGGCAGGCAATTTT
>CAZCJR010000083.1:0-21148 GCA_964499225.1 uncultured Cellvibrionaceae bacterium
TGAGTGGGCCTTCGATCACATCGAGTGGGCGCGGGTAGTGCTGACGTGCTTCTTCGGTATCGGCTTCGATGTGAGTCGAAATCCCTTTTACCAAGGAGTGTTCAATACGTTTAGCGATGGGCAGTGAGCGCCATTCAGCATCTTCTTTTACTTCACCCGTCGAACCGTCGCCACGATATTTTTCGGCGATATCGAGCAGCGCTTCAGTGCCGTTGCTGTGGCGGTTGAGAATTACGTCTTCAACTTTGTCTTTTAATTCTTGGGGTAAATCGTCGTACACCGCTAATTGGCTGGCGTTAACGATACCCATATTCATACCGGCTTTAATCGCATGGTATAAAAATACGGAGTGGATTGCTTCACGAACGGGGTTATTACCGCGGAACGAGAAAGACACGTTGGATACACCGCCGCTGATGCCAGCGTGCGGTAGGTTCGCGCGAATCCAGCGGGTGGCTTCAATAAAATCGACAGCGTAATTGTTGTGTTCTTCAATACCGGTTGCGACGGCGAAAATATTCGGGTCGAAAATAATATCTTCCGGCGGAAAATCGAGTTTATCGACCAGCGTGCGATAGGAGCGTTCACAAATTTCTTTTTTGCGCGCTTGGGTGTCGGCTTGGCCGGTTTCGTCAAACGCCATTACTACCACTGCTGCGCCGTAACGCATGCAGAGTTTGGCTTTAGCAAGGAATTCTTCTTCGCCTTCTTTCAGGCTGATGGAGTTAACAATCGGTTTGCCTTGAATGCATTTCAAACCGGCTTCGATCACATCCCATTTGGATGAATCCACCATAATCGGTACGCGCGAAATATCCGGCTCACCGGCGATCAGATTTAAAAAGCGCACCATGGCTTTTTCGGCATCGAGCATGCCTTCGTCCATGTTGATGTCGATAATCTGTGCACCGTTTTCAACTTGCTCCAGTGCAACTTCGAGCGCAGTGGAATAATCTTCTTCCACAATTAATTTTTTAAAGCGCGCAGAACCGGTAACGTTACAGCGTTCGCCGACGTTTACAAATAACGAATCCTTGGTGATGTTAAACGGCTCTAAACCGGAGAGGCGGCAAGCAGGTTCAATTTCGGGAATTTTGCGCGGCGCATATTTGCTCATCACATCGGCAAGTGCTTTGATGTGTGCGGGCGTGGTGCCGCAGCAGCCGCCGATAATATTTAAAAATCCGCTTGCAGCAAATTCTTCAACAATATCGACCATCTCTTGCGCGGTTTGGTCGTATTCGCCAAATTCATTTGGCAAACCGGCATTGGGGTGTGCGCTCACAAAACAGTTGGCGACACGTGAAAGTTCTTGCACATACTGACGCAATTCTTTTGCACCCAATGCACAGTTCAAACCTATACTGAGTGGACGGGCGTGTGCGAGTGAGTTGTAGAACGCTTCAGTAGTTTGGCCGGAAAGGGTGCGGCCAGAGGCATCGGTAATGGTGCCGGAAATCATAATTGGCAATTCAAAACCGACGTTATCAAAATATTGTTTTACCGCGAACACGGCGGCCTTGGCGTTGAGCGTATCGAAAATAGTTTCGATCAAAATAATATCGGCGCCACCTTTGACCAAACCATCCATCGATTCCAGATAGTTTTCGACGAGCTGATCAAAAGTCACGTTACGCGCGCCTGGATCATTTACATCCGGCGAAATAGAACAGGTGCGACTGGTCGGGCCAAGCACACCGGCAACAAAGCGCGGTTTGGCCGGATTCTGCGCGGTCATTTCATCGCAGAGTTCTCTCGCCAAACGCGCAGAGGCAAAGTTGAGTTCGTGGCTCAGGTCTTCCATGTCGTAATCGGCCATGGAAATGCGCGTGGAGTTGAAGGTGTTGGTTTCCAGAATATCCGCACCGGCTTCAAGGTAGGCGCGCTGAATCTCGCGGATCACGTTCGGTTTGGTGATGCTGAGCAAATCGTTGTTGCCCGCGATATCCATGTGGTAATCAGCAAAGCGCGCGCCGCGATAATCCGCCTCCTGCAGCTTGTAGCTTTGGATCATGGTGCCCATACCGCCATCCAGAATCAGGATGCGCTGTTTAATGGCGTCGTTGAGGGACTTTATGCGGGTCTGGAGTGCAGCTGGAATTGTCATGGAAAACCTTTGGCGATTAAACAATTACCTCGCGCTAGACAAGGCAATATCAAAAAAAATCAGGGCAATATCAAAAAAAATTGATATAGAAAATTGGCGCGGATTCTAGCAGAAAACACGCTAGCAGGGGCGCAGCTGAGCAGGATTTATCGGGTGTGCGACGGGGTCGGGCAATTGGACCAATCCGCATATGAGTGTAGCCGGGATTGGTCGCTGAGCGAGGTAGAGCAATAACCGCTAGCGGCTATTTGTCGATACGAACCAGTTTTTTGTCTGACTCGTCTTTTTCCGATACTTCGGGGCGCAGGTTGATAAGGGTTAATGCGGCAAAAAACGCAAAACCACAGCCGGCCATTACGATAGATTCGGGGTAGAGAGCGCCAAACAGCATATTGGCGACGGCGAGACTGAGGTAGGTGGTGATTCTCAGGTTCTTGGCATTGAGTAAGTAGTCTTGGGATTCGCTCATCTAGAGCCTCCGGTTAGTGCTGGTAGTAACTTATCTTCGTCAGGTAATGATTGAAGCATAGCTTGCTTAAGAGAATGTTAAATCATAAATGTGACAAATATCACATTTTTTTCTTAAAGTATTGTTAACAACAGACAAGCGGTTCGGCGGTGTTCACGGATGGTAAGCCAGAAAGGGTGATCTTTTGTGTGGTTGGTGAAATTAATGTCACCACTTTTAACATAAGGTCGGCTAACCCTACGTCCTCCGCTTTTTGGCGGGTCTTGGTGTCGGCTGATAGAGTTGTATGGGCAATCAACAGCTGCCGGCGGGTTCACTATGATCGCGATAGTAAAATACCTTTGTCTTTTAAAGCTTTACTAGTGCCTTGGTTGCTGGCTTTGCAGTAGAATACCCGAGTAATTTAATCAGGTATTAGGTATTTACAGAAAGGTTATTATGGTCAACGTCGATATCACCGAATCCGCCCAAAAGTATTTAAAAGAGCTGCTGGACAAGCAGAAAGACAACGATGGCATTGGCATTCGTATGTTCGTCGCCAATCCTGGCACATCCAATGCGGAAACCTGCATTGCCTACTGTCGCCCCGGCGAAGAAAAAGAAGGTGATGTGATTGTTCCCCTCAATGGTTTTAATGCGCATTTTGAAGAGCGCAGCCTGCCGTTTTTGGAAGATGCCAAAGTGGACTACTCTGCTGATCGCATGGGCGGCCAGCTAACTATTCGCGCCCCCAATTCCAAAATGCCGCGCGTAACCGACGACAGCCCGTTGGAAGACAAAATCAATTACGTGCTCTACAACGACGTGAATCCCAGCCTCGCTTCCCATGGCGGCAACGTCAGTCTGGTGGAAATCACAGAGGATATGATCGCTGTGTTGAAATTTGGCGGCGGTTGCCAAGGTTGCGGGTCAGTGGCGATTACCTTGAAACAAGGCATTGAAGTGCAGTTGATGGATAAATTGCCCGAATTGAAAGGTATTCGCGATGTGACCGACCATACGGATCGCTCTAACGCGTATATGTAATTTGGTCGATTGGTTTGCACACAAGATACCGCCTCTCAATGCAGTTGGGGGCGGTATTTTTTTGCACGAATTATTCGTTTTTAGCCTGCTGCGTTGTTGCGCTTATTCCCGCTAGTTGATCGTATTCCCCCGTTTGTTTTAATTCATTAAGTCCCTTATCCAACTGCTCCGCGAGCCATCTTGCCCGCGGGCTTTTGTGCGAGAAAGCGACATACACATCGCCGCTGTGGTTTAAAAAACGTTTATCAAAAATGGCGGCATCCCATTTCATTTCTTTCAAGGCAAATTCAGCCTCGCGATCAAACATTACCGCTGCATCTATCCGTCCTTGTTTCAGCATGCGGATAATTTGTGATTGTTGCGATACTTGAACTTCTGTAAAGCGGTGGCGATGGTTTTCGTAAATATCCCCGTATTCATAATCGCGAATTACTCCAACACGAAATTTATCGGGAATGTCGCCAATGGATTTTATAGTGGAATGCATTCCTGGAACAAAAAACCAGTAGGCCTCCACATGTAATAGTGGCACCTGTCCAAAAATATACTTGTCTTTGGTGGTGGATTGCAGTGTGACGTTGTAGCCGCCATCGATTTTGCCAAACTCCAGATCGTGTAAAACCCGTGCATATGGCAACACCTTAAATGTGGGAGTAAGGCCGGTTTTGGCGAAAGCAGCTTTGATGAGATTGGTCGATATTCCCTGACCTTGCGCATCGGAATAGGGTGGCCAGGAATTTTCTGCACCCAGATGAAGCCGAATCGAATTATCCTCCCCTACGGCAAGCGTTTCGGCGCGAGTTTGCAGGGCAATCACGCTCATCAATAACCATGCATAAATCTGAAATTTACTCATAGGTTGGCAACTCCTAAAGTGGCGCGATTGGCAATTTAACGACTGAAGACTAATAGCTTTTAGTTATATGATCAATAAGTTAAATGACGTGCTACCAATATAAGGTCGTAAAAACCCCGTAATAACTCAACTTCTCATTTAGAAATGAGAATTATTATCATTGCAAATGATAATTGCTCTCGATAGTATGCGCGGGATTTTTAGTATCCCGTTCCTCTACTATTACAAGGGCTGTTATGACCATGGATAAATCCTCTCCTTCACTTATTGTCTCCAAAAAACGCGCGGCAGGTCTGCAATGGAGCGCGACTGCACTGTCGTCGGCATTGATGCTCGCTGCAGCCAGTGGCATGGCGGCTGATGAGCCAAAAACTGCCGGGCAACTCAACACCGTAACCGTAGAAGCGGATGCAATTGACAATGCGTTTAAAGCAGAAAAAGTCAGTTCGCCCAAGTTCACCCAACCCCTGGTTGATACCCCGCAGACCATTGTGGTGGTAAAGAAAGAGCTCTTCCAACAACAAGCCGCTACTACCTTGAGTGAAACCCTGCGCAACACGCCCGGTATCACTATGTTGATGGGGGAGAACGGCAACACGGCGACTGGGGATTCCATCTTTATGCGCGGTTTTGATACCCAAGGCAGTATTTTTGTGGATGGAATCCGCGATTTGGGCAGCATCAGCCGCGATACCTTCAACACGGAACAAGTCGAAATTGCCAAAGGCCCTGCTGGCGTGGATAACGGTCGTGGCGCCGCTTCGGGCTACATCAATATGAGCAGTAAAGTGGCTAATTTGGAAGACACCGTGACTGGCAACATCAGCGCTGGCTCAGGTGACTACAAACGTGCGGCTGTCGATGTTAATCGCGCGCTTGGCGATAGCTCGGCGATTCGTGTCAATCTGCTTAAACAAGATGCCGATGTCGCTGGCCGCGATAATGTCGAAAACAACCTCGAAGGTGTTGCTGCCTCTTTGGCATTTGGCCTGCAAACAGACACTCGAACCTACTTCAATTACTTGTCGATGCAGCAATCGGGTATTCCCGACGGCGGTATCCCGACTATTGGTATTGACGGCTACTACAATGCCATTTTTGACTCGCGCCCAAGTACGAATTATCCAACCGGTGGAACCCTGGCGGATCAAAAGCCGCAAGCCGTAGATACCGCTAATTTCTATGGCGCCAAGAGCGATCACAATAATGTCAATGCCAATATGGCAACCGTGCGTATCGAGCACGATTTGGCCGACGGCGTCACTCTGCGCAACACCTCTCGCTATGGTCGTACTAATCAGGAGCAGGTATTGACCGGGATAAATGCGATTTCGTTCGTGACACCTGCCGACACAGATACCTGGACTATTGCCCGTTCGCGTCAAGGGCGCGATCAAACTAACCAAATCCTCACTAACCAAACCAACTTGAGCGCTGCGTTTGAAACCGGCGGCATTCAGCATGATTTGAGTTCTGGTATCGAGTTTGTTTACGAAAGCCAGATAAACTACACGATGGGGATTCCATTTCTGTCACCGAATTCCGCGTCTACTGTACAGCAGGCTCCTGCCAATTTATACAACCCAAGCACTGGCGATGTGTTTCAGCCTGTGGTGCGTACCGGAGCAAAAACCGATGGCGAAACCACCACTTATGCGCTTTACGCTCTTGATACAATCACTTTGAATGAACAGTGGGAATTGAGCGCGGGTGTGCGAGCAGAACGTTTCCACACAAAAACTGACACTTTGACTCGCCAGGGTAATGCGACTCCGCAAACTATTCCGGTGGGAACTATGGTCGGTAGTGCGATAAAACTGGATGACGAATTATTCAGTTGGAAATTGGGCGCGGTTTACAAACCGGCAGAAAACGGCTCGATTTATGTTTCCTACGCAACCTCACAGTTGCCACCTGGCAGCGCTAACTTCTCACTATCTACTAGCGCGACTAATGCGAATAACCCCAACGTCGATCCGCAAAAAGGCACTAACCAGGAAATCGGTACCAAGTGGAATGTGTTTGATGACAAGCTTGCGCTAACGGCTGCCGTTTTCCGCAGCACTAACGACAATGAATTCGCTTCCAATTCCGATGGCACTACCACCGCTTTAGGTGAACGCCGTGTACAAGGTGTCGAGTTCGGTGTGGCCGGTATCCTTACCCAGAATTGGCAAATTAGTGCGGGCTTGGCGTTTATGGATCCTGAAATCACTCGCGGCAACGAAGCGACTGTAGCAGCGGGCACTACTGGCGGTGTTATCCAGTGGTCACCGGAAACGACTTTCACACTTTGGAACAGTTACACCTTCGGTAATGGTTTGGTGATCGGCGGCGGTGCGCGTTATATGGATTCGGTGGCAAGCACCAGTCTGACTGATGAGGCGGCACTCTCGCGCCGTTCGGTACCTGAGATTCAGGATTACTGGGTGCTTGATGCAGTGGCTTCTTATCCGGTTAGTAAAAATATAACGGTGCAGTTGAATCTGTTTAATTTGGCTGATGAAGAATATGTTGCCAGTTTGAACAACGCCGGTTCACGTTATTTCCCAGGCGTGGAACGCTCTGCGCGTTTAGGTGTTAACTTCGCGTTTTAATTGATCGTTATAGTCGCGAGTGTAGGGGCGCAATTTATTGCGCCCTTTATTTATCAGGCATTGTTTATCGGGCGCAATAAATTGCGCCCCTACGGGGACATCATGTTGATCCATATTCCCGAAGTATTAACCAAGCAACAAGTTGCGGAATTCCGCGCGCGCTTACATCAGGCGGACTGGGTTGATGGCCGCGCAACTGTCGGTATACAGGGGGCGCAAGTGAAAAAAAACCGCCAATTGCCAGTGGATGGAGCAGTCGCCCGCGAATTGGGTGAGGTTATCTTAAAAGCGCTTTATGCCAATCCGCTGTTTATGTCAGCTGCTTTGCCATTGCGAATTGTGCCACCTTTATTCAACGCCTACGCGGGTGGTGAACATTACGGTTTTCACGTCGATGGCGCGATTCGTTTGGTGCCGGGCAGTAACTTAAGTTTGCGTACCGATGTGTCATCCACGTTATTTTTATCCGAGCCGGAAGAGTACGAGGGCGGAGAGTTAATCGTGCAGGACACCTATGGCAGTCACGAAGTGAAATTGCCTGCCGGTGATCTGATTTTATATCCCTCCACCAGCTTGCATCAGGTTGCAACGGTTACCCAAGGCGAGCGCGTGTGCAGCTTTTTCTGGACGCAGAGCATGGTGCGTGATGATGCCCAGCGTAACTTGTTGCACGAGTTGGACTGCAATATCCAGTCGCTGCGCCAGAAGCTGGGTGATTGTGCTGAGGTGGTGGGGTTGACTGGCCACTATCACAATCTGCTCAGGCAATGGGCGCAGATCTAGTCTGGATACAATTACAACTGCAAATACGAATATTTATCATTGCTATTGAGAATGCTTATCGATAATATACGCGAAATACTACTTTCCGCGTCAATTTATCATTAGGGTTGATCATGAGCATCCACGAAACTACCGGTAAAACCCCTTCACTTTCACTTCCTCGTATGGCGTCATCGGCATGGGTGGTAGCAGGCTTTTTGGCTGCTACGACTGCCCATGCGCAGACACCAACGACAACTGAAGAGGCCAAGCCAGCGCCAGTGGTAATGCAAAAAGTGGTGGTCTCTGCAGCGGGTTTTGAACAGAAAATTACCGACGCACCAGCCAGTATATCGGTGGTCACTGCGGAGGAGTTGAGTAAGCGTCCTTACACCACTTTGCTCGATGCTGTGCGTGATCTGGAAGGTGTGGATATCGGTGAAACCCGCGATAAGACCGGGCAGGGCACCATTAGCTTGCGCGGCATGGGTGCGGATTACACCCTGATTTTGGTCGATGGCAAGCGTCAGAATAACCACGGCGATATCTACCCCAACAACTTTGGTGGTAATCAGTTTGGGCATATGCCGCCGTTGGATGCGATCGAGCGTATCGAAGTCATTCGTGGCCCGGCATCTACCCTTTATGGTGCCGATGCTATGGGCGGAGTCATCAACATCATCACTAAAAAAGTGACCGATAAGTGGCAGGGATCAGTCAGCCATAGCCGTACCTTGCAAACCGATGACAGCTTTGGCGATGACATCACCACCGATTTTAGTGTGATGGGCCCATTAATTCCGAACAAGCTAGGTTTGGCTCTACGCGGCAGTGTTTACGACCGCGAGGCTTCAAACCCGGTTTACGCACCGGTTAATTATCCTAACGGTGAAACGCGTGTTCGCGCCTTGGGCTTTGGTGCTGGCGGTAAAACAGTCGATAACACCAATGAAGTGTTGGGCGCGCGTTTATTCTGGACGCCGACCGACAATCAAAGCCTGGCGTTTGATATCGAAACCTCAGCGCAAGAATACGACAACACGCCGCGTCTAAATGACAGTGGTGAATATGAATATCCGGTAGGAACCGTCGATAGCATCGCCAGTATCTGGTCGGCGGGCACATTCTGCTCGGGTGCGACGGGTAACAACCAGAATGCGTGCCGCAATAATGGTGGTACTTGGTCGCGTCGCGCCAATCCGCGCGTAGGTTATAGCGCCACCCAGGAATTCACGCGTGATACTTGGTCGTTGAGCCATGAAGGCGAGTGGGACATCGGCAACAGCTTCGTGTCTTTGGCCTACGTCGATACCAATAACCTCGGTCGCACCATCCCCTTCACCGTTGCCGAGCGTCAACAGTTGTTGGCTATGATTGATGGCACCGGTGCCTACACCGGCATGAGCGAGGCTGACCGTAAAGCATTGGCAGAGGCGACTTTCTTACCGCGCGCCGAGCGCGAATTGGCCAGTAACCAATATACGCTCGATGCGAAACTGGATATGCCTTATGAGTTTGCAGGCCAACAGCATGTGACTGTTATCGGCGCCCAGGTCATTCAAGGTGAATTGAAAGATGGCGTCTTTGGTATGGAAGAGGGCACGCCGGGTGCAGTGCAGGAGCACAACATGTACTCGCTGTTTGCGGAAGATACCTGGTACGTCATAGCGCCACTTGGAATTACTGCGGGCCTGCGTTACGACGACCACGAAGTCTTTGGTGATCACCTGAGTCCGCGTCTCTACGGTGTTTACACCTTCAGCGATGCCTGGACGTTTAAGGGTGGCGTTAGCACCGGCTTTAAAACGCCAAAAACTACCGATCTATATGACGGCATCGTAGGGTTTGGTGGCCAAGGCACCAGCCCTTTCTTCGGTAACCCCGATCTGGAGCCAGAAACCAGTACCAGCACTGAATTGGCGGCTTATTGGCAACATGCGGCCGGCCACAACTTCAACGCGACTGTTTTCCATAATGTATTTGACGATAAATTGGATTCCCAGCCGTGCGGCGGTGTTAGCGGCATCGCTTGCACCAGCACCGGTGAATATGCCGATCTCGGTTATGCCAACGCAAACAAGACCGTCAACATTGATGAGGTCGTAATTCAAGGTCTCGAATTGGCGGGGCGCTGGCAAATTGCTTCCGGCTTGGCGTTGCGTGCTAATTACACTTACATCGACAGCGAGCAAAAAAGTGGTGCGGATAAAGGCCGCCCGCTGGGCAACTCAGCCAAGCACATGGCTAATGCAACACTCGATTGGAGCGCCACTGACAAGCTGAATGTTTTTCTGACCGCTGAAGCAAACTCTGATCGTTATCGCTCGTGGGACACCGTCAATCAGCGCGAATTATTTTACAAAAGTTACGAAGTTTTCCACTTGGGTGCATCGTTCAAAGCCAGCGAAAGCGTGACCTTCAACGCGCGTATCAACAATCTGTTTGATCAGGATTTCACAACTTACGATATCGCATTTTCTGAATGCACGACCACAACCGCCAACTGCGTGGTTGATTCCAGTGGCGAGAATGGTTACCTCGCAACCTATCTGGATGATTACAACAACAAAGACAAGGCGCGTAACTTCTGGGTTGGTGTCAACGTTAAATTCTAATTGATGCGTATATGCGCAGCATTTTCTATTCGGAAGTGCTGCGCCGTTTTTTTCAGGGCAAAAAAATAATCGATGAAAATTTATTTAGGCAGTTTGCGTGAATGGCATTGGATCAGCTCGGCGATTTGCCTCGTCGGTATGCTGTTGTTTTCCGTTACCGGTATCACCCTTAATCACGCCGCGCAAATTAAAGCCAAGCCGGAAATTGTCACGCTTGAGGCAGAAGTCCCAGCGAATGTCATTAGCGCGATTACGCTTCCCGATGGAGAAAAAGCAGTGCTGCCGGACGTATTAATAGATTGGCTAACGCAAACGCAGGATATTTCAATCGGCAATCAACTGGCTGAATGGAGCGAGGATGAAATTTATTTGTCGCTACCGCGCCCAGGTGGCGATGCCTGGTTAAGTATCGATTTAGCCAGTGGTGAATTAGTGTATGAAGTGACTGAGCGCGGTTGGATTTCCTATTTCAACGATTTACACAAAGGGCGCAATACCGGTGTTGCCTGGAGTTGGTTTATCGATGTATTCGCGGTGTTTTGCATCATTTTTTGTATCACCGGTTTGCTCTTGTTAAAACGTTATGCCAGTGGTCGCCCCGCGACATGGCCAATGGTCGCTTTAGGTTTGGTGTTGCCGTGGGTACTAATACTGTTATTTATGCATTAAGTTCTCTCAATCAGGCAGGTTTTGTTTGTCCATAAAGTGCTTTATGCACGCTATGTTTTACGGCAACCGTTTTTCTTAAACAATGTATTTTTTGTAGAGGTTAATTATGCGTTCGTGTTTGTTGTTTTCCTCATTGTTTGCAGCAATGTCATTAATGTCTGTCACCTCTGCTGTCGCAAGCGAGCTGACCGTTTCAGTCGAAGTTCCTGCGCTGGATGTTGCCGAGTACCACAAGCCTTACGTCGCACTCTGGATTGAAAACGAAAAAGGTGAGAGTACTAATCTTGCCGTTTGGTATCAGCTTGCAGAACGCGGTCAAAAAAGTGACAAAGGCGAAGAGTGGCTTAAAGATATGCGCCAGTGGTGGCGTCGTATAGGCCGCGATAACGATATGCCGGTCGATGGTGTAAGTGGTGCAACCCGCGCACCTGGCAAGCACACAGTGACCTTCTCAGAAGGCAAAGCACCTTTGGGTAAATTAAAAAAAGGTAATTATGTGTTGATGGTTGAAGCTGTGCGTGAAGTCGGCGGTCGTGAATTGGTAAAAGTGCCATTTTCATGGCCAGTCAAAACAGCTGCAACGCAGAATGCCAAAGGCAGTAAAGAATTGGGTGAAGTGACTTTGGTTGTTAATCCCTGATTTTCATCGCAATTGTTATCAATCGTTGCCGATTTATTTTTTATCACAAGGTGTAATCCTAAGGAGAAACCAGATGAATACATTTTTAAAAACCACACTCTGCACTGCACTCGTAGTCTGCTTGCCATTAACTGCCCAAGCGCATCGCGCTTGGTTATTACCGAGCGCTACAGTTCTTTCAAGTGATGATGCCTGGGTGAGTGTTGACGCAGCCGTATCAAACGATATTTTCCATGCTGACCACGCGCCTATGCGCACTGAAGGTGTAGTTGTTACCGCACCGGACGGCACAACACTGCAAGTGCAAAATGCCGTTACCGGAAAATTCCGCAGCGTGTTTGATGTGCAATTGCCGCAAAAAGGCACCTATAAAATTGCAGTAGCATCAAACGGTTTAATGGCGCGTTGGGAAACTGAAACCGGTGAGCGCAAAATGTGGCCCGGTCGTGGCGAAAAAGCGAACCCTGCCGATTTCGATAAAATGGTGCCTAAAAAAGCGAAAAATTTAGAGGTCTCACAATTCTCTCGCCGTATGGAGACTTTTGTCACTTCCGGGTCACCTACCGATTCTGTATTAAAAGCCACCAAACAAGGTTTGGAATTGGTTCCGGTTACTCACCCGAATGATTTATTTTCCGGTGAGGCCGCAACCTTTCAATTCTTGATCGACGGAAAACCCGCGGCAGGCGTAAAGGTCACTCTCATTCCCGGCGGCATGCGCTACCGTAATGATCAAGCCGCTATCGAAGTGGAATCCGATAAAAAAGGTAATATTTCTGTTACATGGCCACAAGCAGGCGTGTATTGGTTAAGCGCGAATTATCGCGATGAAAAAGCCAAAAAACCTGCAACTGTTCGCTCGGGAAGTTACGCTGCAACGTTTGAAGTGTTGCCTGAGTAGTATTGAGCCTAAATAAGTGAATCACGGTATAGACGGATAGCCAGCTACTATCTGAGACCGTCTGAGACATGGATGTCGAAGATGAGCCTACAGGGACGTATTTACGGCGTGTCTCAGATAGTAGTTGGGTATCTGTCTTTACTCCAAGTGCAATGAATAATACAAAGAAGAGTTTTTTGTGCGCTATCTTGCCGCGAGCCTATTAATTTTTTCCTATCTTATTGTTTGCTGGCTCTGCTGGCGAAACTATCAGCGCAAGCAAAATATTTCTCGCTCTACCGCTACCAAATCTGAAGATTCCATATTAATTGCCTACGCTAGCCAAACCGGTAGTGCTTTCAATATCGCCCAACAAACAGCCGAGCAACTTGAGCAAGCGGGAAAATCAGTTCTCATTTTGCCGCTAAACAAAATTATTCCTGCACATCTAACACAAATATCCACTGCATTACTTATTGTAAGCACTTACGGTGAAGGTGAAGCACCGGACAACGGCAATCGGTTTATTGCGCGCACCCTTGCGCAATTGGAAAAAATATCCCTACAGCATTTGCAAATCGCCATACTCGGGTTGGGTGATTCAACCTATCAACACTTTTGCGGCTTTGCACATCAACTGCATAACAAACTCCATCAGTGTGGTGCACATTTTTTAACGGATATTATCGAAGTTGATCAACTCGACGAAAGCGCATTGCGCCACTGGCAGTATTATCTCGGACAACTTTCCGGCAATACCCACTTCAGCGATTGGAGTAAACCCACTTATGAAGATTGGACGCTCAGTGCGCGCGAATGCATCAACCCCGCTAGCCCGAGTGCCCCTGCATTTCATTTGCAATTAAAGCCAGCACTTGGCGAAATTCCTGCTGATTGCTGGCAGGCCGGTGATATTGCCGAAATTGGCCCCTGTAATTCACCTGAATCTATCCAGCTTTTTTTGCAGCGCATTGATCGCGCTGAAACTGGCAGCGAATTAAGCGAATTATTAACAACACGCGATCTTGCTATTAACGACGAAAAACTCCACGAAATTAAAAGTCTCGAAGCTCAAGCCTTGATCGCCGCATTGCCGGAATTACCCCACCGCGAATATTCCATTGCGTCTGTGCCTGCAGAGGGATCGTTGGATTTGCTCGTCAGACAAGTGCAAATCAGTGAGCATCAATTCGGTATTGGCTCAGGGTGGTTAACGGCGTATGCCGAAATCAATAGTCCTATTCGCTTGCGCATACGGACCAACGCACACTTCCATTCACCGGAAGCAACGCGCCCGTTAATTTTAATTGGCAACGGCACTGGTATCGCCGGTTTGCGATCACACATCGCCAACCCTGCGCGCTGGAATGCAAAACACTGGCTCTTTTTTGGCGAGCGCAGTGCCTTCGCCGATGACTTTTTTCATGCGGATTTACAGCATTGGCAACACATCGGTTTACTTACGCGAGTTGATAAAATATTTTCACGTGATGCTGCTCCAAATGCACCCCGTTATGTGCAGGATTTACTCTTACCCCATGCACCGGAAATTCAGCGCTGGGTAGCGGAGGGCGCGGCTATTTTTGTTTGTGGCAGTTTGCAGGGAATGGCGCAGGCTGTTGATGATGTGCTTGCCCAAATTCTCGGTGCTGACCAGCTTGAAATCCTTGCCGATACGCAACGCTACTGCCGCGACGTTTATTAATGCACTTTGGATTGTGCAATAACTGTTAATTCCATCGGCTTTTCTCTAAATCCCCGTAATGCTTGCGTTATACTCGTCCCTATGTTGCGCCAGTTTGTCTGGCGTTTTTTATGAATGGTTTGACGGTTCTCCATTATGGCTCTGTCTGTTTTTAAGCAAGGTTTTTTTCGCTCCCGACTCGAGATAATCACACTGCTGATAGTTCTAGTAGTCATCATTGTTTTGGTGTGGCACAGTCTTTTTGCCGACGGCGATACCAAAGTAGTTTATACAACAGAGCCGGTCACGCGCGGCGATATTGAAAATCTTGTCACGGCAACCGGTACCTTGCAACCACAGGATTATGTTGACGTGGGTGCGCAGGTTTCTGGTCAGTTAAAAAAATTACACGTCGAAGTTGGCTCGGAAGTTAAAGCAGGCGATTTATTGGCTGACATTGACGCGACTGTGTTCGCCGCAAAAGTGGATGCAACCCGCGCGCAATTGCGCAATCAGCAAGCGCAATTATTGGAGCGTGAAGCGCAACTCACATTAATGGAAATTAATTATCGCCGCCAAAAAAACCTGATGCTTGAAGATGCAACGACTACAGAGGCAGTTGAGACCGCCGAGGCAAATTTGAAGTCGGCACAAGCGCAACTTAAATCCCTGCAGGCGCAAATTCAACAGATTGAATCGACCTTGCGTGTTGAAGCTGCCAACCTGGACTATGCACGTATTTATGCACCTATCGACGGCACTGTGGTTTCTATCACGTCGCGTCAAGGGCAAACACTCAACACCAATCAAATGGCACCGACGATTATGCGCATCGCCGATTTGTCGACTATGACAGTGCAAACGCAAGTATCAGAGGCCGATATTGGTAAATTACGTCTGCAAATGCCGGTATATTTCACCACGCTCGGCAGTCAGGGGCGCCGCTGGTACAGCAAGATAAATCGCATTCAACCTACCCCGGAAATTCTCAATAACGTCATTTTATACAATGCTCTGTTTGATGTGCCCAATGAAAGCCGTGTGCTGATGACGCAGATGAGTACACAGGTATTTTTTATCGAATCGCAAGCGAAAGATGTATTGCTGGTGCCCATGTCCGCAGTGAGTTTTGCCCCACCGCGTGGCGAAAGGCCACTGGGCGAGCGCCCACAAGGGGAGCGAACTAATGCACCGCAGCCAACGGCAGAACAAAGAGCAGAGTGGAAAAAACGCCGCGATGAAATGAAAGAGAGCGGTGATAGTTCTGCCCTGCGTCCACGCCCGGCAGTGATAAAAGTGATGCAAGACAATGGCGATATTGAAGAGCGCAAAGTGCTGATCGGTGTTACCAATCGCGTGCAAGCACAAATTATTGAAGGTTTGAAAGAAGGTGAAAACATTGTCAGTGGTAGCACTAAACCTAATCAGGCAAAAGTAGCGCCTGCTGGCGGCTTCGGCGGTCCAGGTATGGGTAGACGTTAATGGCTACTGCTAGCGTTATTCAACCGCTGATTAAATTATCTGACGTTACCAAAACCTTTCGCAATGGCGAAATTGCCACACAGGTTTTGCATGGCATCGATATAGAAATTTATCCTGGAGAATTTGTTGCCATTATGGGGCAGTCGGGTTCGGGTAAATCCACACTGATGAATATTCTTGGCTGTCTGGATCGTGCCACCAGTGGCGAGTATATTTTTGCCGGAAAGAATGTCGCTGAATTGGATGCGGATGGTCTGGCGCAGCTACGTCGTGAAGCCTTTGGTTTTGTATTTCAAAGTTACAATTTATTGGGTGGCTCGACTGCTTGTGAAAATGTGGAAATGCCCGCGACTTATTCGGGATTATCGCCGCAAGCGCGGCGCGCACGCTCAACGGAATTGTTAAGTTCACTCGGTTTGCAAGAGCGTCTGCATCATCGCCCCAATCAATTATCCGGCGGGCAACAACAGCGGGTTTCCATCGCCCGCGCATTAATGAACGGCGGGCAGATAATTCTTGCTGACGAGCCAACCGGTGCGTTGGATAGTCACAGCGGCAAAGAAGTTATGCGCCTGTTGAAAGAGTTATCGGCGCAAGGACACACGATTATTTTAATCACCCATGATGCTGCTGTTGCGCATCACGCCCAGCGTTTAATTGAGTTGCGCGATGGTGAAGTGATTGCTGATCCCGGTCCGCAACAATTATCCGAACCTTCAAAGCAAGAGCAATATTTGCGTGGTGAATCTAGTTTGCGCACGGAATTGTTAGAGGCGATGAAAACGGCATTTCGCTCGCTGCACAGCAACGTGTTCCGCACCATTTTAACCTTGCTTGGTATCGTCATTGGCGTTGCATCGGTAATTACCTTGATGGCAATCGGTGACGGCGCAAAAAAGTCGGTGGTTGATAGTATCAGTGCAATGGGCAGTAATTTATTGCAGGTACGGCCCGGCGGGCCAATGCAACGCTTCCGCTGGGATTCAGTCACTTTGGTGCCGGAAGATGCCGAGGCGATTGCAGCATTGCCGCACGTTGCTGCCGCACTACCTGAATTAAATGGTCAATATACGTTGCGCTACGGCAATATTGATCACGCCACCGAGGTTAATGCAACTGCTGCGAAATTCCCGTTAGCGCGCAAATGGGATGTCGCACAGGGAACATTTTTTACCGAAGAAGATGAGAAAAATTACGCAACAGTTGTAGTGTTGGGTAAATCTGTCGCTACAAAATTGTTTGCTGAAAAAAATCCCCTGGGTGAATTTATCATTATCAACAATGTGTTATTTCAAGTCATTGGTGTGATGAGCGAGCGTGGCGCAGATCCGGGCGGGCAAGACCAGGACGATAAGGTTTTTGTGCCATTTAAAACAGGCAGCTTGCGTGTAATCGGGCAACGTTTTTTACGCGCGGTTACCGTCTCGGTTGATGAAGAAAAAAATATTGAGGAAGTGCAAACCCGCGTGCATGCACTCATGATGGAACGCCACGGCGCCGAAGATTTCCAAATCCGTAGCATGTCGTCGCTGATTGATATGGTGTCTGAAACGCAAAATACCATGACATTTTTACTCGGCTCTATCGCTGCTATTTCACTGTTGGTGGGCGGCATCGGCGTGATGAATATCATGTTGGTGAGCGTTACCGAGCGGACGCGTGAAATTGGTATCCGCATGGCTACTGGCGCGCGCAAGCGCAATATTATGCAACAATTTTTAATTGAAGCGCTGGTGGTATCTGCTTTGGGTGGTGTCATCGGAGTGGTGCTGGGTTTGGGCACGGCGATGTTGGTGGGATATTTTGGAATGCCTATCGCCTATTCATTCGCACCCATCATCATGGCTTTTAGCTGTGCGTTTTTAACCGGATTATTGTTTGGCTTTTTGCCCGCGCGCAAAGCCGCTAGCCTTGACCCTGTTGCTGCATTGGCGGCGGAGTAATTTTATGTTGCTGCACTACAAATTTTGTTCGGTTTTGATTTTTTCGTTGCTGTTGGCTGCGTGCGTCACTACTGACGATGAGCAGCGCCCGGAAGTTAATTATGCAGAGTCCTATCACGTAGACGATTCAAGAAGCGCGCGCGAAATCGATTCAAATTGGTGGCAGGCATTTAATGCGCCGGCATTGAACGAGCTTATGCTTGCTGCTGATCAACAAAGCCCTGATGTATTAATCGCGGCCGAGCGTGTGCGTCAAGCTGAATTGCAAATGCGTATTGCCAATGCGAGTTTGTTTCCATCTCTCAATGCGAATGCCTCCAGTGGTGAGCGCCGCAGCAAAAATGCCGGTGAATCAGTAACTGTCAGTGAATCGACCAGTGCAAGTGTGGGTGTGAGCTACGAGCTGGATTTATGGGGTGGAATCGCCGCGGGTCGTAAATCTGCGCAGGCTGGCTTTGATGCAACCCGTTTCGATCAGGATGCGGCGTTACTGAGCATTAAGGCTGCAATTGCTAGCGGTTGGTTTCAGTGGCTGTCATTGCAAGAGCGAATAGCGACGGCGCAAAAAAATATCGCTATTGCCGAGCGTGTGCAAAAAGTGGTTGATGCACGTTATCGCAACGGTGTGAGTACCGCTGCCGAAGTCGCGCAGCAACAAACTAATTTATTAACACAACGCGCATCGCTACTACCGTTAGAGTTGCAATCGCGCCAAACTCGTTCGGCATTGGCGATTTTGTTGGGCAAAACACCGCAAGAATTTACCTTGGCAGATGCGAATCTGATGGATGTGAATGTCCCGGAAATCGCACCGGGTACGCCGGCAGATTTGGTAACGCGGCGCCCGGACTTGGCTGCAAGTGAAGCGACATTAATTGCCGCAAATGCGGATATAGTGCAGGCGCGCGCTGCGCTTTTACCGAGCATTAGCCTGGGCGCAAATATTGGTAAAAGTACCAGTGAATTATTTAATTTAAATCCCGCGACACAGGTATCGGGCTGGACGGTATCACTGGCGCAGACGCTTTTTAACGGTGGACGTTTGGTCAATCAAAAGCGGCTCAGTGAGGCCCGTCGCGCTGAGCTTTTGCTGCAATATCACCGGGCCATTTTAGTGGCATTGCAAGAAGTAGACACCGCATTGGCGAGCGCTGATATTTCGCAACGGCAGGAAACGAGTTTGGAAGCGATTTTGGTTCAGGCAGAGCGCAGTGTGCGGTTAACCGAAGTGCGATATCGTGAGGGCAGCGATGATTTGTTATCGCTGCTGGTAGCACAGCGTAATTTATTTCTAGCGCAAGATTCGTTAGTTCAACAGCGGCAGGCGCGGTTAAACGCCGCAGTGGATTTGTATAAAGCCTTGGGTGGAGGTTGGCAATTAGCGGTGAGAAATTGAGGTAGGGGACTTTTCTGTTCCATATCCCACAGAAGTGACGCAATGAAACCGGTTAGTATCACTTGCCTCTCGTCGTAGCATCTATGCGGATACGCTGTGGCGCGTGTGGTATTTGAGACTGAAATGGTCGTCACTGAATGAAGAAATCAATGAAATTTAATGTCCCTGCGATGTTTGAACGTCGCTCCACCTTGGCCGGATATCTGATCCTGGGTTCTGTGTTTTTCTGTAGTCCCAATGCTTTCGCAGAACTCGATTGGGTATCAGCGAGTTGGGATAACGATATAGTCGCGGGCAAAGACGGCGGCGGCTACACAAATGGTATCTATTTTTCGTGGGGTCAGCGCAATGAGTCCGACGAGGATATTACCAAGCCGCCACTACTGACCTTACCCCTGGCGTGGATGCTTGATGGCGATCCCACCTATGCCTATAAGCTCCATTCGATCGGGCAGGCGATGGTGACCCCTGAGGACATTACTAAGGCAATTCCTGATCCTGCCGACGCGCCCTATGCGGGCTTGCTGTTTTGGCGCTCTACTTATGTTGTGGTTAAGAACGATTTCGCCGATCAGGTGGCGACTTTGGTCGGTATTGTCGGCCCTTCCTCCCGCGCGGAAGAGGTGCAAAAGTTAGTACATAAAGTTGTGGATTCTGATGAGCCGCAGGGCTGGGATTACCAACTGGAAGATCAGTTTGTCTGGCAGCTGCAGCGCACGGCGGTATGGCGGTTTTCGACGGATGATTCAAGTCCATTTGATGCGGTATTGTTGGGCGATGTCGGTGTCGGTAATCTGGAATCACTTGCAGGTGCAGGGCTTTTTTTGCGCGCAGGAAGCGGACTCGCTCGCAGTTACTCAACCATGAGTTTTTTAGCGAGCCGAGTGAGCACTCCGGTTGCAGTCTCTGAGGGTTGGTATGTCTATCTGGGTGGCTCGGCGCATTATGTACATAATCAAATCCTCGTGGACGGCAATACGTTTGGTGCAAGGGCATCCCAAAATCTTGAGCACCATCAATATTCTCTCATGGCCGGTTTTACCTATGCGTGGCAGCGCACGAGCGTGTGTTTTTCCTATCAGTCAGACACGGAGCCAAACGAAAGCCAAACAGCGAGGAAAAATTTCGGGGCAATCACATTAACGTTGCAAATTTAACCGAACAAAAGCATCAGTTCCCTTCTGTCATCAAACCGAGGTTGCCTCGGCTCGTTAAGCTCCCCTATACTCGCCGACCCGCACAATCGTAGGTGCGGGATCTGGTTTTTCATACTTTTTTAATCTCTTAAAATCACGTGACCTTTCGTAGGGGCCACCACTGACAAGGATCTAGCATGCCTGTAATTACTCTCCCCGACGGTTCCAAACGTCCTTTCGATAATCCCGTTTCTGTTTATGAAGTTGCTGCTTCTATCGGCGCTGGTTTGGCTAAAGCCACACTCGGCGGTCGCGTCTCTCTAAGTGGTGATACCACGGGCCA
Source organism: uncultured Cellvibrionaceae bacterium (assembly GCA_964499225.1). GTDB lineage: Bacteria > Pseudomonadota > Gammaproteobacteria > Pseudomonadales > Cellvibrionaceae > Cellvibrio. Next base: position 20,606 of record CAZCJR010000083.1, read on the forward strand.
ACGTGTCGATGCCCATGATCTGATCACAGAAGATGCGGATCTGGTGATTTTCACCCCGAAAGACGAAGACGGTTTGGAAATTATTCGTCACTCCTGTGCGCACTTGCTCGGTCATGCGATTAAACAACTGTTCCCCGATGTGAAAATGGCTATCGGCCCAACCATCGACAGCGGTTTTTATTACGACATCGACCTTGAGCAGAAGCTGACCGACGAGGATATCGCCCGTCTGGAAGCGCGCATGCTGGAATTGGCAAAGACTGAATACGATGTAGTGAAAAAGAACGTCAGCTGGCAAGAAGCCTATGACGTGTTCACCGCGCGCGGCGAGACTTACAAGCTGGAGATTCTGGATCGCGACGTGCCTAAAGACGCAACACCGGGTCTTTATCACCACGAAGAGTACGTGGACATGTGTCGTGGCCCGCATGTGCCCAACATGCGTTTCTGCTTGAACTTTAAATTAATGCGCACTTCCGGCGCCTACTGGCGCGGCGACTCCAATAATAAAATGTTGCAGCGTATCTACGGCACCGCATTTGC
>CAZCJR010000084.1:0-20835 GCA_964499225.1 uncultured Cellvibrionaceae bacterium
GGCGGCCATTGGCGATGGTGTAAACCCATCACCCAGCAGTGGCTGAATTGCAAACCGGCGCCTTCAAGTGCGCCGAGTATTTGTATCGGCGAATTGGGTGTCTGCGCCTGAAACGGTGTTTTACCGGCGATGCTGCGCAATTGTTGGACCGCATTCGGGTAATTGAATTGAATACCGGTGCCGTCCAATTGCAAAAAGTTTTCCAATACCTGGTTCCACAGGGTGAGTTGTTGGTATTCCTGACTATCCAAACGCCGTGTGCCTGGCCAACCGAGTAATTGCAAGTGCTGTTGAAAAAAATCACACCAATATTCTGCGGTGTGATTACCAAAACTCTGGCGGCGATAATTTTCCAATTGCACCAAACGTGTAATCAGGTTGCTATCGCTTTCATTCCCTTGTTCAAGAGTGCCTAACTTGCTAGTGAGTTTTTGGCAGTGATAGCGCAAGTCACTCAGGCTGATAGTAAATTTTCCCTGTTTGCGCAGGGCTTGGATTAAGTGCGTGCGCAAGACTAATTCTTTATCGGCATCGCCAAAAAAAGGCGAGAGCAATAGAGTGCAAATTGCTTCCAAATCCCACGACGATTTTTGCAGTTCCAATAAATCCAATGTGGCGACAATAATCGGCGTGGCGCCCAGCGGTGTACCGGCAGAAAAGTTAAAGGGCAGCGTGTAGCGCGGTTGGTCGGGCAGGGCAGCGAGGGGTTCAAACACCTCGATAAAAATGCGCTCGACTTGATCGCGGCATTGGCCGAGATTCGGCACGATAATGCCAATCATCGCCGCCGGATTCTGTTCCAGCTGGATTTTGCTCCAGAGTGCGGCTGCGCGAATTTCCGCTTCGCTGTTGTGAGTTTCGGTGCGGATTAAGTGAGTCTGTTGATTGTCGAGTTTGATGTTGTGTAATTCGTGGCAGGCGCTGTTAATCAAATCCTGATGCTGCGGCGGGATGTCATCAAATCCGGTCAGGTGAATAATCGCCTCTTGCGCCAGCTCGCCATTTTTAAACGCATCAATCAGAATCTGATTTGCCATTTCCTGAGTAATAAAACCTAACTGCGCCAATCGCGCGCGAAATTCGCCCAGCCACGTGAGCCAGCAATAAGTGTTGCTGTTGGCATTTAATAATGGTTCGGCGGCGCGTACTTGCTCTTCATCGAGTTGCCAGAGTTCGAGGTTGCGCAGCGCGCTATCGGCAGCTTGCGCTAGCGGTTCTGGTTGCAAGAGCGCTGCGGCGAGTGAGGATTCGCCGATAATTTTTTCCCATAACGTTTGTCTCTGCAGGTTGTTGATAATTCTCTGCGCGGCCGGTGTGTAAGCCCGGCGCTGTAATACATCCCAGTTCAAGGCGATCCATTGGCTCAACGAATAAATACGCGGACTCGGCCACACACTGTTTACTGCTGTTTGACGCTGGCCGTACGCGCGCAGCATATGGTTGCGCAAGCGGTTGTTGGCGGTGATGATCAATTCGCCGCTATCGATGGCGGAAAGGTAGGGTGCTATATCGAAATAAGTATCAACCATGATGTCGTCTGCAGTTGCCTTGTAATCGTTGTCAGTCAAAAGTGGTATGCATTATGGCACCGGATTCGCTCGCCGTGTGGGGCGGTGGCCGCATTGGCTTTTCGAGTTTTAAGTGATTTTATTATGCGGATTAATGTGTTATTTTCTTGCGCCATCTTGTATTCAAACGGTCTGCACACAGGCAAGATGCTCCCTCATAAAGATAACGCCAAAAAATTGGCGAAGTAATAAAAAAAATCCGGCATAAAATAGGGTCAATAATAAGTGGTGTCGCTCTTTGCAGTGATAGGGCTTTGCTTTGACCAATAAAAACAGCTACGCGAGATAACTATCTATGCCTTTCACGGGAATTCACTCCATCAATCCGTTAATTCAGTGGCGAAAGCTCTTAATTTTCAGTCTATTACTGGGTTTGGCCGCCTGCAGAAATGATCAGGATGTTGAGGTGCTCAAGCTGGCCCACAATCTGGATCAAACCACCTCTGTTCATCAGGCCATGGTGCTGATGGCAAAACGTCTGGACGAACTGTCAGGCGGCACCATGCGCATCGACATCTATCCCAGTGGCCAGCTGGGTCAAGAGCGCGAGTACATCGAACTGTTGCAAATTGGCAGCTTGGCAATGACCAAGGTGTCGGCCAGCCCGATGGAAGGCTTTGTGCAAGAGATGCGCATCTTCAGTATTCCCTACGTATTCCGCGATGAAGATCACCTCTGGCGCTTTTTGGAAAGTGAAAAAGGCAAAGCCATGCTCGCCAAAGGCGAAGATAAACGCTTGCGCGGTGTGGGTTATTACGACGCGGGCAGCCGTAGCTTTTACAGCCAATGTGGCACCAATCGCCCTATCCGTCGCCCCGGTGATCTGGCCGGTTTAAAAGTGCGCGTGCAAGAAAGTCAGACCTCGGTGCTTATGGTGCAAGCCTTGGGCGGCTCTGCCACACCTATCTCCTGGGGCGAGCTTTATACCGCGCTGCAACAAGGTGTGGTTGATGCAGCAGAAAATAATCCGCCCAGCTTTTTTCTCTCTAAACATTTTGAAGTGTGCAAGCTGTACACCATCGATGAGCACACCGCTGTGCCTGACGTTATTTTGATCAGTAGTTATATTTGGAATAATTTGAACGCACAACAACAGGCATGGCTGCAGCAGGCTGTGGATGAGTCAGTGAAATATCAGCGCACATTGTGGGCAGAAGCAACGCGCGAAGCACTGGATGCTGTGAAAGCCGCCGGTGTGGAAGTTGTCTATCCCGACAAGGCTGAATTTCAAGCGCAAGTTGAGGCAATGCACGAGTCATATCGCGGCGAGCCAATTTATGACTTGCTACAACACATCAAAGCGATGCAATAGTCGGAGAGGGCGTTAATTGTGCGTAAATTATTAGAAAAGCTTGATCGTTTTTTAGCTGTCTTCCTGATGATTCTGATGGCAGCCATTGTTATCGATGTGACATGGCAGGTGCTCTCGCGTTTTATTGTTGGCAAGCCAAGTTCGTTTACAGAAGAAATCGCGCGCTTTTTGTTGGTGTGGATTGGGTTACTCGGTGCAGCTTATGCGTTTCGCACTCATGCGCACCTGGGTCTTGATTTGTTCACTAATAAATTATCGTTTGAAAAACGCCTGCGTGCGGATGTTGTGGCACAGCTGGTGAGCTTTGGTTTTTCTGCCTCGGTGTTAGTGTATGGCGGCATAAAGTTGGTGCAGTTGCAATTGCTGTTGGGGCAAACATCCGCCGCGCTGCAAGTCAAAATGGGTTACGTGTATATCGTGATTCCATTAGCGGGCGTGCTGATTTGCATTTATGCCATCGATAATATCCTTCGCGTGCGCGAACGGTTAAATCAACCTGCTCACGGCGACAGCCTCAACTAATACCGATAAAGGCGACGAATCATGGAAATATCAATTCTTGTATTACTCATCACCTTTATGGTGTTACTGGCTCTCAATGTCCCAATCTCTATCAGTATTGGTGTAGCAACACTGTTAACAATGCTGTTTACAATCGATGCTCAGCCAGCGCTCGTCACCATCGCGCAACGTATGGCCAGTGGTATTAACAGTTTTGCTTTGCTCGCAATTCCCTTTTTTATTCTCTCCGGCATATTGATGGGGCGCGGCGGTATTGCGCATCGGCTTATTGAATTTGCCAAAGTATTTTTTGGCATGCTGCCGGGCGGCTTGGCATTCGTAAATATTATTAGCTGTACGCTGTTTGGTGCTATTTCTGGCTCCGCTGTTGCTGCTACCTCTGCTATTGGCGGTTTTTTTGTACCCCCCCTGAAAAAAGAGGGCTACGATAAAAACTTCAGTGCGGCGATAACCGTCACCTCATCTACTACCGGGTTGTTAATTCCACCCAGTAATATTTTGATTGTTTATTCGCTGGCGAGCGGCGGTGTTTCTATTGCGGCGTTATTTATTGCCGGTTATTTGCCGGGTATTTTATTAATGCTCGGTTTAATGGTGGCCTGCGGAATTTACGCCAAAGCCAAGGGTTATCCTGTTGGTAAACGCATGAGCTTGCGTGAAGCGGTGAAAAAAACTCTTGATGCGATTCCCAGTCTGTTTCTTATCGTACTGGTGATCGGCGGTATTATCGGCGGCTACGTAACTGCAACAGAGGCCAGTGTGATTGCGGTGCTCTATTCGCTATTGCTTTCAGTGGTGTTTTATCGCGAAGTGAAAGTAAAAGAATTGCCGGGCATTTTGATTAAGTCGGTAGAGACAACGGCGATTGTGATGCTGCTGATTGGTACTTCTTCAGCCATGTCCTGGATTCTCTCTTACGAAAATATTCCACAGGCTATTAGTACCGCACTTATCACCTTAAGTGACAATCCAATATTGATTTTATTAATTATTAATTTGATCTTGTTGGTAGTGGGTATCTTTATGGATATGACGCCTGCAGTATTGATTTTTACTCCTATATTTTTACCGGTAGTGACAGAGTTGGGCATGTCACCATTGCACTTCGGCATTATGATGGTGCTCAACCTCTGTATAGGTTTGTGTACACCGCCGGTGGGGAGTGTGCTCTTTGTGGGCTGCGGCATTGCCAAAACAACGATTGCACAAATGGTTCGCCCATTGTTGCCCATGTACTTTGCGATGTTTGTAGTGTTGCTGATGGTTACTTACATGCCTTGGGTGAGCGAAGCGCTGCCACGTTACTTTGGTTTAATCCAGTAGTGGTTTAACTCAGTAGCGGTTTAATTCAGTAATGGTTTGATTCAACAACTGTCTGATTGAGTAATGAAAAACGCCGGGCAATTGCCCGGCGTTTTTGTTTTTGCGTGAGCGCGAAAAAATTACGGCTCAACGTGGAGATAATCCTGTCGATAAATTCCGAAACCAGCCAGTGCGGGTGCTAACTGTTTTGCCTCTTGCGTCGCTTGTGTAAATACCGCCAAATGTTCAGGCGCATAATCTGCGGGTGGTTCTGCAGAATCGGCGAGTAAAAACTCTACCCGCCGCGCGATGGCTGCGCCCGAATCAATCAATTTTATTTGCGCGGGCAGGTGTTGCGCTAATTCATCTTTTAACAGCGGAAAGTGGGTGCAGGCTAAAACTAACACATCCATTTTTTCTGCCTGATCCGCGCGCATCAATTCCTGTGCAATTCTGCTAATCGTATTCGTATCGATTACTTCGCCGCGCAATTTTTGTTCGGCGATTTGCACCAACTCGCTGCTCCCTAACGAAATCACTTGGCAATTCGTGGCGTATTCGCGGATCAATTCGTGGGTATAGGGGCGGGCCACTGTGGCTGGGGTGGCAAGTAAGCCAATTACACCAGTTTTGCTCATCAATGCAGCTGGTTTAATCGCAGGCACCACACCGACTATCGGCACGCTCAATTTGCTACGCAAATGGGGCAGGGCAAGGGTGCTGGCGGTATTGCAGGCGATAACCAGGATGTCGGAAGGGTAACGTAGTAGAAGCTCGCCGATCACTAGGTCCACGCGCGCAACCAATTCGGCTTCACCTTTGGTGCCGTAGGGGAAAAAGGCGTTGTCCGAAGCGTAAACCAGCGGATTCTGCGGTAAACGCTGCTGGATCTCGCGGGCGACGCTCAAGCCGCCGACCCCTGAATCGAATACCAGAATACGCGGAGCTTGAAAGGATTGGGTGGAATTGGTCATAGGGGAGTTAATCGATAATGAGTTAAATCAATGGCCTGAATGCGGCGATATGTTGCTAAAATGGCGGCGATTTTAACGGTGACGGCCGATAATGCCTAGCTGCGTTTTACATTCTGGAGCTTTCTTGTGAATCCATCGGTATTAACTCTTACTGCCGCCCTCGCGGGTTTGGTTATCGGCGCCCTTATTGTGTATTGGATTATTGGCCGTCGTCTCGACCAATCAGTGCTTGCCAAAACCCATGAACTCGATGCTGCGCAACAACAATTGCAACATGGTCATGCACTGCGGGAGGCTGCGTTGCAGCAGGATAATAATCAACTCAAACTGCAGTTGGTTGAACTCAAAAACCAGTTGCAATCTGCCCAACAACACTCGTTTGAAGTGCAGCGGCAACTGGGGCTTTCGCAGCAAGAGGCGGCAGGTCTGCGTGAGAAAACCCGTCACTTTGATGAGCTGCAACAGCAATCCTTACGTAAAGATGAACAACTTGTTCTGCTCGCAAAAGATACGACAGAACTAAAGACGCGCTTGGAGCAAGAGCGCAAAAACTTCGCTGAGCAATTAGCGCTGTTGCAAAATGCCAAAGTGGAGTTGGCCAAAGAATTCGAAAATATCGCCAACAAAATTTTTGAGAACAAACAACAACAATTCAGTTTGAACAGCAAAATCCTGCTCGATAACACGCTTGATCCGCTGAAGCTGCAGCTCACGGAATTCCGCAAAAAAGTGGAAGATGTGTACGAAAAAGAAAATGCTGATCGCAATCGCCTGTCCGGGCAAGTGATCGAGTTACAGAAGCAGGCGCAAAAAATCGGTGAAGACGCCGTTAATCTTGCGCAAGCATTAAAAGGGAATAGTAAAACCCAAGGCAACTGGGGCGAAGTCGTGCTTGAGCGACTGCTGGAAGAATCCGGTTTGCAAAAAGGCCGCGAGTACGACACCCAGGTTAATTTCACTGGCAACGATGGCTCACGGTTGATGCCAGACGTGATTATCCATTTGCCGGAAAACAAGGATATTGTGATCGATGCAAAATGCTCGTTGGTCGATTATGAAAAATTCTGCAGCGCTGAGGATGATGTGGAGCGCAAACAATATCTCAACGCCCACGTAAATTCGCTGCGCAGCCATATTAAAAGCTTAAGTATTAAAGACTATGAAAAGCTCGACGGTATTAAAGCGCTCGACTTTGTGTTTATTTTTATTCCGATTGAAGCGGCGTTTATGTTTGCCTTGCAGCATGAGCCTGGTTTATACCGCGAAGCCTATGATCGCCATATTATTTTGGTGAGCCCAACAACACTCCTGGCAACTTTGCGCACAGTTGAGAATATCTGGCGCTACGAAAAACAAAACAAAAATGCCGAGCGTATCGCCAAAGAGGCAGGCGCATTGCACGACCAGTTTGTATTGCTGTTAGAGTCACTGGATGCAATTGGTAATTCGCTCAACAAAACCCAGGAAGCCTACAGCAAAGCGCGTGATCGTTTACAAACCGGACGCGGCAACCTGGTGAAGCGCGTAGATGATATTCGCCGCCTGGGCGCGAAAACAAAAAAATCTATAGGGACACATTTACTGGAAGATGCAGGGGTAGAGCTTGCGTCTGAAGAGCTGTTATTAGATGTCGATCAATCCGATGATGCAGGTGGGCGTTAGGTGAATGTTGGCGAGACCGTTCAGCCACATGGATGTGGATGACGAGACCCCAGGGAGGGGTTTACGGCGTGTCGCGACAATATTTACCTAACGGCCACGAAATTGGCACTTTTTCAGAGCGTAGTAACAATGAATATTTTATCAATAGTGATTATGTTGGGCGTGTTAATTGTTTTGGTGCTAGCGCTAATCGCTGGCCGTCTGGTTTACAAAGTCTACCTTCAGAAAAAAGATCATGCGCTGAAGCTGCAGGCTCAAGAAGCGGAAAACCAAAAAGCACAAATCGAACAACGCCAATGGATCAATAAGAGCATTCAGATACTGGCGCAGGCAGTGCATAAAGACGAATTGACTCTGACCGAGGCAAGTATTCGTATTTCAGGTCTGTTGGATTCGCTCGATGTGCAGGCGGACATTAAAACCGAATTTTCCGCTTTTTATCAGTTGCGCGAAAAAACCAGCCACATTCCGTATCTGGAGGCTTGGCAACATCTTTCAAATGCCGAGCAGAAAAAATTTGATCTGGAGCGCTTGCGTTACGAGGCCACGTTCAATGATTTTGTGATGGATGCCGCCAAGCGCATTCAGGGGCGAGAGTTTTAAATCATGGCTGAATTTATTTGTCGCGCCATGCAGTCGCGCGACCTTGAAGCTGTTATTCGAATTCAGGCAGAAGCGTACATCGATGAGATTTTGGAAACTGATGACGTAATTCGCGCCCGCTTTGCGCAAACACCGGATACATCCTGGGTGGTTGAGCGTGCGGGTGAGGTCTGTGGTTATCTGGTTGGTTACCAATCGGCGCTGGGTGAGGTATCACCTTGGGGCAGTGAATTTGCGCACAAGCCCGAATCAACTGCGTTGTATTTGCACGACCTCGCCATTAGTAAATCGGCAGCAGGTTGTGGTTTGGGGCCTATGTTGGTAAATCATGCGTTGATCGCGGCGCGTCAGTGCGAATTGCGCGCGGCGGCGTTGGTATCGGTGCAAAACTCCAAATCCTTTTGGCAGAAATTAGGTTTTAATGAGTACACACAGTTGGATGAAATTCAGCAACACAACCTCGCATCCTATTCTGGCCCTGCGATTTATATGACGCGCGAAATTACTGCTTAATGTTCCCGATTACTTTTTTTGCAGCACCACACCACATTCAACATGGTGCGTGTAGGGGAACTGATCAAAAATCGCAAAGGCCTTGATGGTGTGCGTCTGGGTAATCGTTTTTAAATTTTCGCGCAGTGTTTCCGGATTGCAGGAAATATACAGAATATTATCAAAGCGCTGGGTAATGCTGGTGGTATGTGGGTCAAGCCCGGCGCGTGGTGGATCGACAAAAATGGTAGAAAAATTATAATCCGCCAAATTCACATGGCGCAGGCGATTGAACTCGCGCACCCCATCCATCGCCTGCGAAAATTCCTCGCTCGACATACGGGCAATCTGAATATTATCGATCTGATTTGCTGCAATATTAAATTGCGCCGATTCCACTGAGGTTTTGGATACTTCTGTCGCTAATACTTTGCTGAAATTTTGCGAGAGTGGCAGGGTGAAATTGCCATTGCCACAATACAGCTCCAATAAATCCCCGCTTAACCCTCTGCTATTTTCTACGGCCCAACTCAGCATAGCTTCGCAAATTTTTGCATTGGGCTGGGTGAAGCTGGCTTCCACTTGCTGATAAGTATATTCGCGTCCAGCAACCGTTAACCTCTCAATAACGTGGTCGCGCTCAACCAAGAGGCGCTGCTTGCGGCTGCGGCCAATAATATCGATGCCCAATTCCTGTTTTAATAATCTTGCTTTTGCAATCCAGGCTTCATCCAGTGGTTTGTGATAAATCAAGGTAACTAACGCTTCGCCACTCTGGGTGGTTAAAAAATCTACTTGGTAGAGTTTGCGGCGCAACAAATCATCGCTATTAATTTCCTGCAACACGCGTGGCATTAATTGATTCATCAATGCTGAACCCACAGGAAAATCGTGAATGGGGTAGGGGCGTTTGAATTCGTCCTGCGTGAACATCACATATTCAGTGCGTTCTTGTTGATGCCATACGCGAAACTCGGCGCGCATGCGGTAATGTTTTTCAGGTGAGCTGAAAATACTGATTTCCGGTAGCGAGAATTCGGCGAAGTCTTGCTGGATTTTAGTGAGTTTGTCGGCGAGTTGCTGTTGGTAGCTGGCGGTGGAGAAATCTGTGGGCGTCATACTGGGGCTCATAAAATAAGAGACAAGCCGCAGGTTGCTGCGGCTTGGTATGGCCTATTATAACTTCTTCGCCTCACATTTGCCCCATTCACAGGTGATGACTTCAACGGCCTTTTCGCCGCAAAAATTAGCGTAGGCTTCATTTGGCCATTGGTTGGCAATGCTTAGCGTATAAGCATCAGGACATGTAGTTTCATGGGTTTTGGAGACGGTGAAGTAGGTTGCGCCCTGCGCTGTACCAATAAGCCCGCCAGCGAGTAGTGGTGCATCAGCGATATTGATGTCGAGCGGCAAATGCCCAAGCAGTTCGGTTGCATAAGGTGCTATTAGCGGGTCATTGGCCAGTGGGAGTTTTTCGCCGCTAATTTGCGCCAAACGAAACTGACAAGTCTTTTGCTTGTTCATCGGGCTGCGTTGCGTTAGTGCCAATTCACTTATTGCGCGAGTGCGTGCATTAAGTGCAAGCCGAATCGCCTCTGGTGCAAGGGTTTTTCCGTCGTAAGTAAAAGTGCGATTTGCTAGCTGCTGGCTGTAATAGCTATCGGCTGCGGAAACCAGTGAAGAATTTGCGTTGATCCAGTTTTGTTGGATATCAATTGCATCCAGTTCAGTGTCACCACCTAAGGCAGAGCAGGTAGAAAACAGTGTAGAAAAATAGACGGCTTCACTGACCACATGTGTAGCTGCTTTTTCAAGACTGTTTGCATCCTGGGTAATGATGGGTTGATAAGCGCAGCTGCTTAGGAGGGCGGTGCTAACGATAGCAAGGCAACCATATTTTGTGTTGATCATTATTATTTCCTGGTAAGCGATGAATGAATGATTTTTACGACTGCAAAGGTAGCTGGATAATAAAATTGCTGCCTTTGCCGGGCGCAGTTTTTACATCAATCGTTCCCTGGTGGCGCTCGGTGATAATGAAGTAAGAAACAGATAACCCCAATCCGGTTCCTGAACCCAATTCCTTGGTGGTAAAAAAGGGTTCAAAGATGTGCTGACGAACAGTATCAATCATGCCGGGGCCGTTGTCCTGAACCTCGATCACAAGATGATGGTTTTGTGCATAGGTTCTAATCCAAATGCAGGGTTGTTCTATCGCATTGCTTGCCAGTGCTTGTTTTGCGTTTCGTAGCAGATTCAGCAATACCTGCTGCAATTCAGGAGCAGACGCGTGCAGCGGCGGGAGTGGATCGGCAAACTCCGTGATGATCTGCAGGGCTTGATCACTTTGCGGTTTGGGGTAACTGCTGCGGTTAAGTGCGATGGTTTGTTCGATAAGATGTTTAATATCAACCAGGCTGGTTTTGCGCTGTGAATTATGGGAAAACTCGAGCATATTGCGCACGATAGTAGCGGAGCGCTCGCCTGCCTCGCGGATAGAGTCGAGCATCTGTGGAATTTCGCGTGCATGTAAATAGGTATTTATCTGCGGGAAATCGACTCCCAATTCAGTGGCGCGGGTTTGATTGATAGGAAAGTTAGTGTCTGTGCGGCGCGCAATATTCTGTACGTTTTGCAGAATAACGCTCAGCGGATTATTGATCTCATGTGCGATACCCGCGGCTACCTCACCGAGTGAATACATTTTTTCATTTTGGATCATCAGGTTTTCGATAGTGACTTTTAACGTGACGTCGTCTACACGAATAACGGCACCTTGTTGAGTGCTGGAAATCAACGGGTAAATAGTAATTTCAAAGTAACGCCGTTTTTCTTCTTCGTCACTTTGGGTGTGTTGTATTGTGTGAGGTTCTCCGCTGCGGATAGAATTTTTTATCGCAGTCAGTGTGACGGGGAAGAGTGGTAACAAATCGATTATTTTTCGTCCGAGTGCTTCATTGGAAAAAATTTCAAAAGTGTTTTCGGCCGCCGCGTTCCAATGGGTAACTTCACCGGTTGCTGTTACGCCAATAATAATTGACGGCATAGAGTTGATCATGCTTTGCAGATACAGTTTGGTTTCGCGCAATTGTCGGCCCGTCTGTTCGTGCCGCGCGACTTCATCAATTAATAAATTGTTGGTGGTATGCAGACTTTCAGTTCGCGCAAGAATTTTTTCTTCCAGTTCTTTTTGCGATTCCTTCAGCGCTTTGCGCGCACGTTTATTGCTCAGGCGGCTACGCTGCAAACCGACAATTAGTAATGTTTGTAATACAAGCAGCAGTATCACCACTATGCCCATCCAGGGGCTGGATTCGCTGTGGGATAAGCCGGTGATGAACGGATCTGTAGTCATAAGAGAGGTAAAGGTTATGAGGTGGGTATTGGTAATCTACTCTTTGCTTTTCAATATATCGACTCGAATTCATTATAGGTTCTTCAGTTTGCACACTTCAGAATGCTTTTTGCTGCATTTTTATCCGCGATTGATGAGCTTTTAAGCGAATCTGAAAAAGTTTAAATGTTTAGGTAAAAAACGTTTGACAGCCAAGCCAAATTCGATAGAATGCGCACCTCTCAACGAGGGGCGGTTAGCTCAGTTGGTAGAGCAATGCCCTTACAAGGCATGGGTCACAAGTTCGAGTCTTGTACCGCCCACCACTCTTACTCACAAGGTAGCTGTGGTTTTTTGTGACGCTGCGGACCGGTAGTTCAGTCGGTTAGAATGCCGGCCTGTCACGCCGGAGGTCGCGGGTTCGAGTCCCGTCCGGTCCGCCACTATTCAAGAAGCCCGCACTTGTTGCGGGCTTTTTATTACCTGAATCAGATCCCTGCCTGACTAGTCCCGTCACTTTTTCCGCTCAAGTGGTGTCCCCCCTCGCTTCTGTTAGCTAATAAGAATTGGCTATACATAAAATTGTCATCTGCAATTGGTAATTTTGGCTTCGAGGAGTAAAGTCCCTGAACGACCAAATTGTTCGGTTGTCTCTGATTGGGTAGTTCGCCTCATCTTAAAATCATTCCCTTAAAGGAGTAACACACTATGCAAGACTATATTGAAGACCTGTTGGATGTTCAGTACGACGACTCTGACGATGACATGACTGAGGATTACTCAGATATCTAACCCGGGCTGCTGCAGCGTTTTGCTGCAAGGCTCGCGGTAACTCCCCTTCCCACCCTTCTCTCTGCCTCGTCTCTTACCTTCATATGCCGTCATAACCGTTTTGCCAATTCTCAGATGTCCCTATAACCTGTGGTTTTTGATGACATCGCTCTTAACGCTAATTTACGTCGAGTAGGCCGCAAATCTGGCTAAAAGTCGCTGTTGCGGGTGATTGTTCACGTTTTCACCCTGGTTGGTTTCTTATACTACACGAACCTTCCTCCGCAATAACCCGCTTGGTTTGAGATAACCGCCTATGCCCAATTCTCCTGCAGAGCAACTCGAAGCGGTCTTCCTGTTTCGGGAAGAACAAATCTCTCGCGAGTTACTCTACCCCGAATTTGAAGCCATTCTTGATGGTTTTATCCCTGTCCCTGATTTTGCCAATACTTCAGCTAGAGCCGCCTATGTGCAGGTGGATCATTCTCTCTGCGTGACCGGTGTGGTCTTTTTCTTATTAGGTTTTGACGCGAACGGCATGGTAGACCGGCGCTGGAATGTTCCGCTGCGCCAATTAATCGAATCGGCAGGCTCCGGGCCGGATATGGGTGCAGGTGCTATTCGCTTGGCCTGTTACAGCCAGTGTTCAATTGCCTGGCATCAAAAAAACCTGTGGGATCCGCTGATGCAGCGCGGCAACAATAGTTTTGTGGCGATGCGTAAGGCGGTAAAAGCTAATCGCCTCGGGCTTATTGTTAAGCCTGCACTAGTGAAAGAGTCTAAGCCTGTCGCACCGGTACAAGCGGTGCGATCTGCCCAGGAAGCAGAGCGTGAGCAGATCGCATTAGAGCAAAAGCTTCACGATCATTACGCCCAGGAACTGCGTGACAAAATGGCGATGCTTATCAAAGAGCAGCGTCTGCACATTGCCACCATGATGAATCAGCACCAGGCTAAGCTTCACGCTATGCAGCATGAACATCAACAGCGGCTGCTGGCCTACCAACAAAAACACCAGCAATTCGAGCAGCAAAACAAAGAGCTGGCGGAGCGCAATCGCCATCTCAAAGACACTCTGGATGTGCAGGCCAACAAAATTGAGGGAATGCGCGAGTATTTCGCACACAAACTTAAAGCCGCGCAGCAGGACGAGTCCAGCCAGGTGCAGGTGCTGCAAGATAATTTTACGCTGGAGTTGGATGCAAAAATTCAGGCCGCTACCGCTGAGCTGCGCGAGATGCTGGATATGCGCGAGGTCGAGCTGTTTTATCGTCATCAAAATGAAAGCGCATTAAAAGACGAGATTGTAAATCTCAAACGCGAAAATCAGCAGCTGCTTAAAAACAGTGGTGATCAGTTACTAGGGCGTTTGACCAAAGCTGGCGTTAACCTCGTTGTGTTCTTGCCCGGCCTGGGTGAAATCGCAATCGCGCTGGATGACATTGGTAGCTATCTCGAAGACCCACAAGCTTATGCCGCCGACAAAGCAGGCGTTAACGAGGCGGTTTATATCGCTTGGCTGGAGCATCACAAATCACCTTGTTGTAACGCGGTTGATCCGCGCGGTCATGTATGCGGTAGAAGCATCACCATGATTGAAACTCCGTTAGAATTCCACCCGGGCGAGAGCGACCGTTGTGCGCAGCATCAGGCGGTGGCCTTTTCATTGGTGGCCGATCGACGTTGAAAAAAAGCAACGTTAGGAATAGCGGCGTTAAAGGTTGGGTGTGGTGTTGGCTAATTCGACGCATGAATTATTGAAAGTTGATTTGTCAGAAGTTGATTTGTTAAGTGTTGCCAGCAAGGTTCCTGTTCAACGAGTCGAACACAAGACATTTGCTGATGCAGGCATCGAATTGCTGGTGCGCAGGGATGATTTAATCGATCCGGAATTGTCGGGCAACAAGTTTTATAAATTATTTTTCAACCTGCGAGTTGCGCGCGAACAGGGTTTTATTCGTTTATTAAGCTTTGGTGGCGCTTACTCCAATCACTTGCACGCCTTGGCGGCAGCGGGTAAGCGTTACGGGTTTAACACGATTGGTGTTGTGCGCGGTGAGCGGCCAGTGCAATTAAGCCCGACGCTCAGTGATGCCGAAGCTTGGGGTATGAAGCTCATTTTTATCAGCCGCGCAAATTATCGGGATAAAAGTGATCAGGAGTTGTTTGCCGAATTGCGGCTCCGCCACGGAGAGTTTTACTTAATTCCGGAAGGCGGAGCCAATCTACAGGGTGCGCAGGGTATGCAGCTGCTCGGGCAAGCGCTAGAGCAGCAATTAAAAGGTGACTATACTGCTGTATGCATAGCCTGTGGGACGGGTACTAGTTTGGCGGGCTTGGCAACGGGAATTGACAGCGTAAAACTTGCGCTAGGCTTTTCGGTGCTAAAAGGTGAGGGTGGTTTGGGTGATGCAATATCGACGACATATCGCCAACTTCGCGCTTCTGAAGTGACTGCCAATTGGCGTTTGATTACCGGGTTTCATGCGGGTGGTTACGGCAAGAAACACCCTGAATACCTGTCGCAGTTTTGGCAAGATTTCGAACGAAATAGCGGTATACCACTCGATCCGGTTTATACCGTAAAAATGTGTTGGGGAATTAGTTTCCTTGCTCAACAGGGCTATTGGCCGCGCGGTTCGCGAATTGTCGCAATACATTCTGGCGGGCTGCAGGGGCGACGGGGTTTTGCTTGTCCGTTGGTGGATAGCCTTTGAACAGATTGCATGTGAACAGATCGCCTGTGAACTGTTTGCTCGTGAATAGATAGCCTTGTTGTAAATGAGTTGCCCTAAGTGGTCGCTCTCATCGTGAAGGATGTTGTTATGCAAGCTCAGAAAACTGCCTCATCGCCAACTACGACCAAGGTGCCGCCAATTGAATTCGATCTGAATTTAACGCGCGCGCTTGTGCCATTAAAGGACATGAGCGAGAGCCATTTGTTGGCATTGTTGGATGATGCAGGAGTGGAGATGGTCTGCGCGGGTCAAACCCTATTCACCGCTGGTAGCTACGATGCTCAACATGTCTATTTGCTGCATGGCGATGTCTCTTTGGCAGTTGAGGATGGCAGCCGCACGCGGATCAAAGGTCGCTCTTCACTATTCCCAATCGCCCATCAACAGCCGCGCCAACATACCGCTATTGCCGAAACAGATTGCAGCGTGTTGCGAATCGACAGTGAGCGTCTGGATAAAATGCTGACCTGGAGCCAGGTTGCTGATTATCTACAGCTGATTATTTCGCGTGAGCGCGATCTCGATGAAGACGTTGACTGGATGATGATTGTTTTAAAATCCAATCTATTTTTTAAAGTTCCCCCCTTAAATGTAGAGCAAATTTTTTCGCGTCTGACACCACAGGTAGTGTACGCAGGCGATGTGATTATTCGTCAGGGTGAAATGGGCGATCAATGTTATTTCATCAAAGAGGGCGAAGCTGATGTAACTCGCCACAGCGATAATAAACGCCAGCATTTAGCGACGATCAGTGTCGGTCGTTGTTTTGGCGAAGACGCATTGGTGAATGAAACCGTGCGCAATGCCACCGTGATGATGCGTACCGACGGTGTGTTAATGCGCTTGGATAAACAGGATTTCTATCGTCTGCTGAAAGAGCCGAGCGTAGCGACTCTGGCATTGCATGAGTTGGAGGAGAATATCGCCAAGGGTATTGTGGCGGTGGATGTGCGCAGCGAAGAAGAGTATAGCGAAGTGCATTTGCAACAGGCGGTTAATGTGCCGTTAAATATTCTGGCGATTAAATCGCGCTTGCTTGCTAAAGACAAACTCTATATTTTTTATTGCGACACTGGTCGCCGCAGCCGCGCCGCCGCGCATTTATTGGCGCAGCATGGTTATAAAACGCTTGCTTTGGAAAATTGCCCGCAATTATTTACTCAAGCCGGGGCGCAGCAGTTTTTAAAAGATACTCATAATTATGTGTTGCGCGACGGTGTGGCAGTGCTTGGGCAGGGTTAATCGTCAACGAGTGGGCTGAGCTTGCGGCCAATTGTCCGGTACGACAAATCCACGCCAATCTTCTTGCCAGCAATTATTTATCGAATCCATTTTTTTCAAGGCCGCTACTAATAGCGGCCTTTTCGTTTCACCAATTTGCTGCTGTAACTGCTGCGCTAGATCCGCTCCCCGAATCAGTTCGTCAGAGTCATTGCTGTGTGCGGGTGACAGCCAGCGCTGGCGTTCTAGAATAATCCACTGAGTGTCGATGTGTTCGCTTAGGTGTTGTAAAAAATCGTGCAGATGCCACCAGTGTCCATTGCCATGATTTTCACCGCTAAAAGCGGGTCGGTATTCTGCCGGGGCTGGTGAAAATAAATAACCCTGTAAACATAAACCGCTTTTCCACTCTGCCGCTTCCGGGTACAAATTTTGTAGCTGTGTTATCGCTTCTGCTGTGTTGTGTAATGGCAATTGATGTTGGCGCAGGTGGTTGAGTTTTAAATCTAACCGGTCGTGGCTGGCGGGGCCAATCCAATGGTGCCAGTCGCGCGCATCTTGCGCATTATTGGTGTTGCATAAATAAAATTTTACTGCGGTTTCTATATGCCAGTATTCGCTGCCACGCCTACACAAAAAATCAAAGGCGCCGAGGGTGTTTCCCTTGCGCTCAACTTGTAAATTATGGTGCAGTAGCTCCCATTCGGTTTGCTGCGAAAAATAAAAGCGCCAGAGTGTTTCGTAATAAATACCTAGGCGTGTGCTTTTGACTTTGGTAATTTCCGCGAGCAGCTCATCTGGTTGTTGATCCAATGCAATTAACCAGAGCCAAAGTTGATCATTGCTGAGTGGCAAAATAGCTGCATCTGAACCCGGCAATTCCTGCATCATAGGTGGACTGAAACAGCACCACGCCAGATCGCGAACGGCCTGATGTTGCAGTTGATGCACGCGTAAGTTGAACAAGGGAATTGTGGTATTTGGCATAAAAGTAAGTCTTGGCTGATCAGCAGGCTATAATAGCTTACAAAACCTGATTACTATTTATTCATTTCTATAACCGCTCACGCAGTGAATTCTATGACTCATTTTTCAACTATTGGTCTGATCGGCCATCTCAATAACGAGCGTGCGGTTTATTCCATCAAACGATTAATTCGTTTTTTGCAACAACGTAACAAGGCGTTTGTACTTGAGGCGGAGACTGCCGCATTAATTACCGATACCAGCATGGTATCGGCGGCGCAGCAAATTATGGATATGGAGACGCTCGGGCAGGTCTGCGATTTGGTGATTGTGGTCGGGGGCGATGGCAGTTTGCTGCGTGGTGCCCGCGCGCTCGCTAAATACGGCGTACCCCTGCTGGGGGTCAATCGTGGGCGGTTGGGCTTCCTGACCGATATAACCCCGGAGGATATCGAAGAAAAGGTTGAAGAGGTGTTATCGGGGGCATTTAAATCCGAGCAGCGCTTTTTATTGGATATGGAGGTCAAGCGTCAGGGGCAAATCATCGCCACTGCTGACGCTTTGAATGACGTGGTGCTGCACCCCGGTCAGTTTATCCATATGCTGCAGTTTGAAATTTCTGTCGATGGCGTATTCGTGACCAGTCAGCGCTCTGATGGGGTGATAGTGTCCACGCCCACTGGTTCTACAGCCTATTCACTCAGCGGCGGCGGCCCAATTCTGCATCCTGCACTCGATGCGATAGTGGTGGTGCCGATGAATCCGCATACGCTGAGCAGTCGCCCGATTGTTGTCGCGGGCGATAGCGCAATCAGTATTATCGTTGGCGAGCACAATCGCGCGGAACCCATGGTTACCTGCGACGGTCATTCCCATGTGGATGTGCAAACGGGGGACGAAATTTGCATCCGCAAAAAACCGCATAGGCTCGAGTTACTTCATCCTCTCGATTACAACTTCTATGAACGCTGCCGCTCCAAGCTTGGTTGGGGTGGTCATTTACTGAAGGAATAATATGACTGATACACCGCCACACTCTTCTCATTACTTGCCTGTAGTAGGCGAGGCAAATGGTTATGATCTGATTGGCGATGTGCATGGTTGTGCGCAATCTTTGGAGCGCTTGTTACAGATGCTCGGCTATCAAAAGAGTAGCGGTGTCTATCGCCACCCGCAGCAGCGGCAGGTCATTTTTCTCGGCGATATCATTGATCGCGGCCCGCGCATCCGTGAAGCCTTGCATTTGGTGCGCGATATGGTGGAGCAGGGCAGCGCACTGATGATTCTCGGCAATCATGAATTTAATGCGATTACCTATTCCACACCCTCAGCTACTGCTGGTGAATACTTGCGCCCCCATACGCCCGCTAATGCCCGCCAAATTAATGAAACGCTGGAGCAATTCGCGCATCACCCACAAGAATGGCAAGCATTTTTGCGGTGGTTTGTGGAGTTGCCATTGTTTTTGGAAATCCAACATGCGCAGACCCAGCAAGTATTTCGCGCGGTACACGCCTGCTGGGATCAACAACTGATCGACCTGCATCGGGCAACCTACGGCGATGGCCATATCGATTGGTTGTTTATTAATCGCTCCGCGCAAAAAGGCAGTTTGGAAGCCAGAACCAAGCAACGACTAACCGGTGGTGTTGATTTGCCCTTACCTGATGGCCAGACCATGGTGTCGTCGGACGGTTATGTACGTCGCGCCTTTCGCACCAAGTTTTGGGGTCACACGGCGCGTACCTACGGGCAGTTGTTGTTCCAGCCAGACCCTATACCTGAACATATTGCGCAAGCAGAAATTGCTCCAGAGCACCGATCACAAATGGTGTATTACGACAAATCCGAGCCGCCGCTGTTTATCGGCCACTACTGGCTTAAAGGTCAGCCCCGGCCACTTGCTCCCAATCTTGCTTGCCTTGATTACAGCGCCGTTAAATACGGGCGATTGGTGGCATATCGGATGGATGGTGAGGCACAATTGCAGCCCGACAAATTTGTATGGGTTTATGTTGATCCATAAGCCTAAGCTTGATCCCTAAGTATTGGGTTGATCCTGGATCATTCGCGCACGTATTTGTTACCACTCATCTCTCAGCTGGAACTCATCATTGAACTGGATTGCCGTAAAATATTTTCCACTCGAACAGGATCTGAGTGCGCTCAGTAACCATTTTCGCGAGCGCGGATTGCAACATCGCATCGCCGAAGAAAACGGCCAACAATGTTTGGCCGTGCTCGATGCCGCTGTGGTTCCTGCGCTACAAGAATTTCTTGATCAGTACGCACAAGGGCAAGTAGATTTGCATTCAGCAAGCACAGTTGCACCGCCTACGGAATCCGGGGCGCCGACATTTATCGAGCAAGCCGCACAAGTTCCCGTTGTAATTTGCCTCATTATTCTTAGCGCAGTGGGCGCCTTATTAGTTGACACTGTCGCGGGAAAGGCTTGGCTTCACTATTTTACTTTTCAGGATTTTACTGGCATTACCTATATGCCACTGGGTGATTCTTTGGCGCGCGGCGAAATCTGGCGGTTGATTACCCCTGCCTTTTTGCACTTTGGCATATTTCATGTGCTATTTAATAGTTTATGGATGTGGGATTTAGGGCGGCGCCTGGAGTATTTAGTGGGCCGCTGGCAGTTCCTGTTATTTTTTGTGATAACCGCTATAGCCGCAAATGTCGCGCAGTATTTATGGAGCGGCAGTGCGAATTTTGGTGGTATGTCGGGCGTTGTTTATGCGCTGGTAGGTTTTATCGCAGTGCGCCAACGTCTGGCTCCTCACCCACTGGTAGCCGTACCCAATGCATTGATTGGTTTTATGCTCTTCTGGCTGGTTTTGTGTATGACGGGAGCAGTGGATTATTTTATTGCAGGCTCGGTCGCCAACGCCGCGCATGTGGGCGGTTTGGTGGCCGGCTGTGTTTATGCTTTTGTGACAAAAAATTCTTATCGACGTTAATAATCTAACGTCACTGTTTTGAGTGATTTATTTATGGATTTACAACAACTGCTTTCTAGTCTCACGCCGGAAATTTATCAAAATTTAAAACGCGCGGTTGAATTGGGCAAATGGCCTGATGGCAATCGCCTCTCAGCCGAACAGCGTCAGTTATGCATGCAAGCGGTCATTGCATACGAACACAACAATTTGCCACCTGAACAACACACCGGTTATATCCCTCCAGAGCCGCACACATTTTGCGGTGATGATCATGAGCACGACCATGAACCACAGGATAAACCGATCAAGTGGGTTGAATAATTTTTTAAGGATCTCGCCATGACTGCTGTTGAACAATCGCTGCCTGCTAAAGAACAACAACCCAAAACGATTTACTTAAAAGATTATCAAGTTCCCGG